>CABPDL010000035.1:0-25388 GCA_902406375.1 uncultured Collinsella sp. | reverse complement strand
CTTAGAGGTCCTCGCGCCAGAAGGGCATGCTCATGCAGCGCGGGCCGCCACGGCCGCGGGAGAGCTCGGCGGAGGGCACGACGAGAAGGTCCAGGCCCTCCTTGTACAGCACGTCGTTGGTGACGGTGTTGCGGGCGTAGACGCAGATCTTGCCGGGCTCGACGCACAGGGTGTTGGAGCCGTCGTTCCACTGCTCGCGGGAGGCCGCGATCGGGTCGCCGCCGCCGCAGGGGATCAGCTTGACCTGGTCGACGCCGGTGGCGTCCTCCAGGACGTGCTCGAGGGTGTCCTCGATCAGGCGGATGTTGACCTCGCCCGGGTTCTTGCCGGCGGTCAGCTCGTAGACGCGCAGGGTGCCCATGATGGCGGGGTGGATCGTGAACTTATCGACGTCGATCTGGGTGAAGACCGTGTCGAGGTGCATGAAGGCGCGCGAGACGGGGATGTCGAAGGCCAGGATGCGCTCGACCTTGGAGTCGGAGTTCCAGAAGATGTTCTGGGCCATGACGTCGATGGCGGCTGCCTGGGTGCGCTGGGAGATGCCGACGGCGAGGGTCTTCTCGTTGATGTTCAGCACGTCGCCGCCCTCGGTGTGGAACTGGCAGTCGCGGCGGAAGTACAGGGAGACGTCCTTGTAGTCGGGGTGGTACTTGAAGACGTACTTGCCGTACAGGGTCTCGCGGTTGCGGGTGACCGAGTACATGCGGTTGAGGTTGACGCCCTCGCCGACGACCGCGAACGGGTCGCGGGTGAAGTAGAGGTTGGGCATCGGGTCGATGATCAGGTCGGACTCGGACTCGGAGTTGACCAGGGAGTCGAGGGTCGTGGACGCCGTGAGGGGCATGTCGATCTCGGCCTTGGTCATGCCGGCCATGGTCTTCTTGACGAACTCGAGGTTGTCCTCGATGGAGTCCAGCTTCTCGCGGACGATCTGCGGCATGTGCTGGCCGCGGATGCCTGCCTCGGCGATGTACTGGTCGGTGAACTCGGCGCGGGCGCCGGGGACCTGGTCGAACACCTCTGCGACGAGGTTCTCGAGGTAGAGCACCTCCACGCCCTGGTCCCTCAGGATCTGGGCGAAGGTGTCGTGCTCCTGCTGCGCGACCTCAAGGAACGGGACGTCGTCGAACAGGAGTCGCTCGAGCTCGTCGGGCGGCAGGTTGAGGAGCTCGTCGCCGGGACGGTGCAGGCAGACCTTCCTGAGCTTGCCGATCTCGGAAGGCACGTGCAGACCTTTCGTCATGGCCTCCTACCTTTCTTTCGGGCCCTTGTCAGGGCCGATTCGTTAGCGCCCCTCCGTGTGAGGCGTTATTGCTGACGACATATTTATATCCAAAATCAGCCCATACTTCCACCTTGCCCCCGAACGGTTTTTTATAGGGGGTGAACGGCATACACATATACTTCACGCATGGCACACTTTGATTTAATAAAGTTTATTTACGTGCTTAAATGCTTTTTCTAACCAAATAGCAAATGGAACTTAACTTTATTAAACCACCCTCAAATTGCATATTTCTAATAAAGCTATGAATAGAATTAGCGATTCATACCGCGTCTCAACCATTTTCATTTTTATTCAGAAAAAAGTTTGTCCTATTCATTTCTGGTATGCATATTACCGTTTACCAGACGCTTGGTACCGTTCACCGGAAGTTCAGTATAAGGCCCAACGAACACCGGCTCGCCTTACGGCCTCATTTGTAACAACTTGACTTCTCGGTATAGAAAAACAGACCCGCTCCCCTCATGGGAAACGGGTCTGTTATCGATAATCGTAGACAGATTTGAGTGGCTTTGAGAGCCGTCGGAATCCTAGCGATCGAACTCGGTCAGCGCCTCGCCCAGAAGCCTCAGGCCCTCGCGAAGAACGTCTTCGCTCGCGCAGTAGCCCAGACGCGCGCCGCAGGGAAGCTCAAAGCGGCTGCCGGGAACCAGCAGCACTCCCCTCTCGGCCAACAGGCGCTTGCAGAACTCCTCATCGTCCTCGGGAATATCCAGCTGGATAAACGAGGTGGATACGCCCTGCGGCGCCGTCCAAGAGACGCGGCTCTGCGCATCGATCCATGCCTGAGCGATATCACGGTTGCCAAACACGATCTTACGGTTGCGCTCAAGGATCTTATCCTTGTGCTCGAGCACGTAGGTCGCCAGGGCGTCGTTGAACACGCCGCCGCAGATCATGGTGTAGTCGCGGTAGGTGCGGATGCGGTTGGACACCTCTTCGTCGGCCACGACCCAGCCCACGCGGGCCGCAGGCGTCGAATAGGTCTTGGACACCGAGTTGGTGACAATGGCCTTCTCGTACATGTCGGCCATCGACATAAAGGCCTTGGTGTTCTCAAGCGGCAGGTACACCTCGTCGCACAGCACATAGGCGCCAGCCGAACGGGCGATCTCGGCAATCTGGCCGAGCATATCGGCATCGAGCACCGTACCGATGGGGTTCGATGCGTTGTTGATGCAGATGAGCTTGGTATTGGGACGCACCAAGCGCTTGAGCTCATCGATATCGGGCTTCCAGCCGAGCTCCTCGCGGAGCTCCCAATACTCGACCTCGGCACCCAGCGTACGCGGAATCTCGTAGAGCGGCGCATAGGTAGGCCACTCGGCAATCACGTGATCGCCGGGCTCCACAACGGCCATGATGGCGTTGAGGTTGGCGCCCGTGCAGCCATTGGTCTGCAGAATGTGATCGGGATTGACATCGCGACGATACAGCTTGGCGACCTCGGCCTTAAATTCCGGCGATCCCTCGATCCAGCCGTAGTTCATCTTCTCGCGATCCAGGCGCTCGTAGAACGTGGCGCCGTCCTGCTCGTCCAGTGCGCGAAGCTCGCCCATGGTCAGCGACGAGATCGTCGACTGAGCGATATCCCAGGTAGCACTCTTCTCCCAAACGTTGAGCCATTCCTCAACACCGATTGTCTTGATATCCATGGCCACCTTATCTGATCTTCATTTAGCGTCATTAAACATGAATGGGGCGGTGCGAAAGATCCGCACCGCCCCAATGGGAGACATCTAATGGCAGCTAGATGTTTGTAGTAAGACCTGTACGGGTCTTTGAAAACCTTAGAGGTCCTCGCGCCAGAAGGGCATGCTCATGCAGCGCGGGCCGCCACGGCCGCGGGAGAGCTCGGCGGAGGGCACGACGAGAAGGTCCAGGCCCTCCTTGTACAGCACGTCGTTGGTGACGGTGTTGCGGGCGTAGACGCAGATCTTGCCGGGCTCGACGCACAGGGTGTTGGAGCCGTCGTTCCACTGCTCGCGGGAGGCCGCGATCGGGTCGCCGCCGCCGCAGGGGATCAGCTTGACCTGGTCGACGCCGGTGGCGTCCTCCAGGACGTGCTCGAGGGTGTCCTCGATCAGGCGGATGTTGACCTCGCCCGGGTTCTTGCCGGCGGTCAGCTCGTAGACGCGCAGGGTGCCCATGATGGCGGGGTGGATCGTGAACTTATCGACGTCGATCTGGGTGAAGACCGTGTCGAGGTGCATGAAGGCGCGCGAGACGGGGATGTCGAAGGCCAGGATGCGCTCGACCTTGGAGTCGGAGTTCCAGAAGATGTTCTGGGCCATGACGTCGATGGCGGCTGCCTGGGTGCGCTGGGAGATGCCGACGGCGAGGGTCTTCTCGTTGATGTTCAGCACGTCGCCGCCCTCGGTGTGGAACTGGCAGTCGCGGCGGAAGTACAGGGAGACGTCCTTGTAGTCGGGGTGGTACTTGAAGACGTACTTGCCGTACAGGGTCTCGCGGTTGCGGGTGACCGAGTACATGCGGTTGAGGTTGACGCCCTCGCCGACGACCGCGAACGGGTCGCGGGTGAAGTAGAGGTTGGGCATCGGGTCGATGATCAGGTCGGACTCGGACTCGGAGTTGACCAGGGAGTCGAGGGTCGTGGACGCCGTGAGGGGCATGTCGATCTCGGCCTTGGTCATGCCGGCCATGGTCTTCTTGACGAACTCGAGGTTGTCCTCGATGGAGTCCAGCTTCTCGCGGACGATCTGCGGCATGTGCTGGCCGCGGATGCCTGCCTCGGCGATGTACTGGTCGGTGAACTCGGCGCGGGCGCCGGGGACCTGGTCGAACACCTCTGCGACGAGGTTCTCGAGGTAGAGCACCTCCACGCCCTGGTCCCTCAGGATCTGGGCGAAGGTGTCGTGCTCCTGCTGCGCGACCTCAAGGAACGGGACGTCGTCGAACAGGAGTCGCTCGAGCTCGTCGGGCGGCAGGTTGAGGAGCTCGTCGCCGGGACGGTGCAGGCAGACCTTCCTGAGCTTGCCGATCTCGGAAGGCACGTGCAGACCTTTCGTCATGGCCTCCTACCTTTCTTTCGGGCCCTTGTCAGGGCCGATTCGTTAGCGCCCCTCCGTGTGAGGCGTTATTGCTGACGACATATTTATATCCAAAATCAGCCCATACTTCCACCTCACCCCCGAACGGTCAACAAAGTGCGATGAACGGTATATCGCATGTGATTCCCCCATGATGCACTTCGGCGCTCTAAAGTACCTTTTCAAAGGTAAACGCTCTTTTTTCTTAAAAATCATTCGCAATTACAACTCCAATCTTTCGATTAAGAATTGCATATCTAAAACGGTTTTATGTATATAAATGACGCTTGTTCGTGTTTCTGTCTGTATTCGATGATATTCAGCTACCTATCATTCTTATTCACACATACTCACCAGTTGAGTGAGGATATAGACCGTTTTTCACAACGCGAAGGGCGTCAGCTCTATGGCTTGTCAGCGTAAGAAGTAGGTAAAGATACCGTTCACGCGATACGTCCGTGCCATAGGTCGACTAAATTGAGACAATAGTGAATAGTGTTAGGCAACCGTCCCCCACGGGGACTGAACGGACAGATGCATATGCCGAGCAAAATCGAAAAAAAGCAAGCCGCTGCAAAGCTGCGTAAGCCGCCGCGCGACTTCTCGTACACGCAGAACCGAGAGCTCAGCTGGCTGCGCTTTGACAACCGTGTGCTTGACGAAGCCTTCGACGAGACCGTTCCGCTGTTCGAGCGGCTAAAGTTCGTGTCGATTTTCGAGTCTAACCTCGATGAGTTTCTCATGGTGCGCGTGGGCGGCCTGTCCGATCTGGCAGGGCTCAAAAAACAGCCTGTCGACAACAAGAGCAATATGACCGCCTCCGAACAGGTCGATGCTGTCATGGCCGAAATGCCCGGGCTCCTTACCCGATGGGAGTCCATCTTTAAGAGCATCGAGGGCAAGCTCGACACCCTGGGCGTTCACCGCGCCCGCATCGATTCGCTTACGCCCGAGGAGCGCACCTTTGTCACCCGCTACTTCCAGGCCTACGTGTCGCCGGTCATCTCACCGCTGGTGATTGACCCGCGCCACCCCTTCCCCAACCTGCGCAACGGCGCACTCTACCTGGCCTGCGGCCTGGACGGCGTCACCGACGAGGAGAGTCTGCTGGGCCTTATCGAGATTCCCACCTCGATGAACCGCGTGGTCGAGGTCCCCTCGTCCACCGGCACCTACTCCTACATCTTGCTCGAGGACGTCATCCTCGCCTGCCTGGACAGCTGCTTTGGCTCCTATAAGCCGCTCGACCGCGCGCTCATCCGCGTCACCCGCAACGCCGACATCGACCCGGACGGCGAGGGCGTCGAGGAGGAAGAGGATTACCGTCAGCACATGAAGCGCATCCTCAAGAAGCGCCTGCGTCTGCAGCCGGTAGTGCTCGCGGTCTCGGGGTCGCTCGAGAAGGCGACGCTCAAGACCATCCGCAAGGCGCTCGAGCTTTCTCACCGCTCGGTCTTTACCTGCGATATCCCGCTCGACCTGGGCTACGTCTTCGGCATTGAGGGCAAGATTCCCGAGCACCTGCGCAACGAGCTGCTCTTTACGCCGTTTAAGCCGCAGCCCAACCCCACCATCGACATGTCCCGTTCCATCCGCGAGCAGGTGCTGCAGCACGACAAGCTGCTCTTTTACCCTTACGAGGCCATGAATCCGTTCTTGGACCTGGTGCACGAAGCAGCCTACGACCCCGAGTGCATCTCGCTGCGCATCACGCTCTACCGCGTGGCCAAGCAGAGCCGCCTGTGCGAGTCGCTGATCGATGCCGCCGAGAACGGCAAAGAGGTCACGGTGCTCATGGAGCTCCGCGCGCGCTTTGACGAGCAGAACAACATCGAGTGGGCCGAGCGCCTGGAAGAGGCCGGCTGCACCGTCATCTACGGCTCCGAGGGCTTTAAGTGCCACTCCAAGATCTGCCAGCTCACCTATCGCGAGGGCATGGCGCTAACGCGCCTAACGCTGCTGGGCACCGGCAACTTTAACGAGAAGACGGCCAAACTCTACAGCGACTTTATGCTCATGACCGCCCACCCCGGTATCGGCGAGGACGCCAACCTGTTCTTCCGCAACCTGTCGCTGGGCAATCTGCGCGGCGATTACCGCTTCCTGGGCGTGGCGCCGGTCGGTCTCAAGCCGCTCATCATGCGCGGCCTGGACCGCGAGATCCAGCGCGCCCTCGCCGGCGAGCCCGCCCGCGTGTTCTTTAAACTCAACTCGCTCACTGACCGCGAGGTCATCGACAAGATCGCCGAGGCATCGTGCGCAGGAGTCCGCGTGGACATGATCATCCGCGGCATCTCGTGCCTCAAGCCGGGCGTTCTTGGCAAGACCGAGAACGTGCATGTCCGTTCTATCGTCGGACGCTTTTTGGAGCATGCGCGCGTTTACGCCTTTGGCGTGGACTCGGACATGATCTATCTGAGCTCGGCCGACATGATGACACGCAACACCGAGCACCGCGTGGAGATCGCCTTCCCCGTGCTCGACCCCACCTGCCGCGCCCTGGTGCACGAGTACATGGGCATGCAGCTGCGCGACAACGTGAAGGCCCGCAGCCTCACGAGCGACGGCACTTGGGTCCCCGTGGAGCGTGCAGAGGGCGAGAAACCCTTCAACTCGCAGGAAGCCCTGCTGGAGCGTGCCTATCGCAACGCCGAGGCCGCGCCCGAGCCCGTCATTGAGGCAAAACCCGCCCCTACTCCTGAACCGCAGCCGGCCACACCCAAGGTCCAAAAGGTCCAGGCGACCGTCATTGAGCCCGAGCCCGCACCTGTACCTCAGCCCGAGCCGCAGGTCACCAAGCCCGCACCCGAGACGAGCGCCCGTCGCGATAAGCCCGCCGGCAAGACCAAGGCCATCGAGCGCCATCGCCCCGGTCGTGTGCGCATGGGCCTGGGCCTGATCGGCCTGGGTCTTAAGACGCTCATTACCGGCAAGACGAAATAGTCGTTTGTAGAAGCAGTTTGTAGAAGCGCCCCGCATTCGAGGAAAGCCTCGGATGCGGGGCGCTTTTCCCTGCTACCATGGTGCGAGCAACAACACGAATGACAGGCAGGGATATGAAGCTCACTATAGAATCGATGACCTACGGCACCGACGGGCTGGCGCACGCCGACAACGGCAAGGCCGTCTTTGTGCAGGGCGCCGTGGCAGGCGACACCGTCGAGGCCGAGGTCGTACAGGACGGCAAGTCGTTCATGCGCGCCCGCACGACCGAGATTCTGGAGCCGAGCCCCGATCGCATTCAGCCCCCCTGCCCCTTCGTTGGCATCTGCGGCGGTTGTTCGTGGGGCAATCTCTCACGCACGGCACAGCTCGCCGCCAAGGAGCAAAACCTGCGCTCCACGCTCGAGCGCATCGGCAAGTTCGCTCCTGAGCAGGTCGATGAGTTGGTACAGCCCATCTGCCACACCAAGGACGACTGGGGCTACCGCAATAAAATCGAGCTCGAACCGACCGTCGTCAACGGTCGCGTGCGCCTTGGCATGCACGGTGTCGACCCCAGCAAAATCGTGACCGTCGATGCGTGCCCGCTGTTCGATAAGCGCTTCCCGAAGGCGCTCAAATCGGTCGTCGGCGCACTCAACTATCTAAGCGGCAGCCATGACTTGGGACTCGAACGCGTGGGCATTCGTGCATCGCGCCGTACCAAGGCACTCGAGGTCGCACTCTGGACGCCCACAGGCTCTTTTCCGCGCTCGCAGGTCTCCCACGTGCTGGCGGACGCCGCTCATCCCACGAGCATCGTGCGCGTGATGAGCAAGGGCGAAAAGAAGGCCCGCCGTGTCTCCAAGGTCGAAATGCTCGCCGGAGAGGGCTCATGGACCGAGAATATCGCCGAGGGTCAGATGCGCTTGTCTGCCCCGTCTTTTTTCCAGGTCAACACCAAGGGCGCCGAGATTTTGATCGAGCTTGTCATGGAAGCGCTCGACCCGCAGGAAGACGAGCTTGCCGTGGACCTGTACTGCGGTGCCGGCACCTTTACCCTGCCGCTCGCCCGCCGCTGCGACTTTGTCGCCGCCGTCGAGGCCTACGGCCCCGCCGTGCGCGATCTACGCCGTAACTTGGAGATCAACAAGCTCGATAACGTCGACGTCATTGGCGGAGACGCGGTGCGCGAGTTCCCCGACCAGGATGCCGACGTCTTGGTGGTCGACCCGCCGCGCGCAGGCCTCGCCCCCGAGGCGATCGACCTTATCGCCAGCACGAGTGCTCGCGATGTCGCCTACGTGAGCTGCGACCCGGCCACCCTGGCGCGCGATCTCAAACGCTTTGTCGAAGAAGGCACCTTCTCCCCCGTAAAGATCACGCCAGTCGACCTGTTCCCACAAACCTTCCACTGCGAGACCGTCGTCCACCTTAGGCGCAACTAGTCACTTAATCATTGCTCAGAAAAATCATTGGGAAATCGAGCGTGGCAAGCGGAGGTCTTCGGGGTATAAGACGGCTAATTGTATGCCGTTTTTTGAAAGGAACCCTTATGCCCAGCGTTGCCGTTCTTGCCGCCGATGGCTTTGAAACGATTGAATGCCTGACCATGGTCGATGTCATGCGTCGCGGCGGCGTGCGCGCCACGCTCGTCTCGATTATGCCTACGCGTGAGGTCGTAAGCTCGCTGCAGATTCCCGTAACCTGCGACGCACTCTTTGACGAGATTAACTTTAACGAGTATGACTGCGTCGTGCTGCCCGGCGGTCTGCCCGGCGCCACCAACCTGCGCGCCGATCAGCGCGTCTGCGACGTAGTCTGCGAGTTCGCCGCGACCAAGCATGTTGCCGCCATCTGCGCCGCCCCGTTTATCCTGGGCGAGCTTGACCTGCTCGAGGGACGCCATGCCACGTGCTTCCCCGGCTTTGAGAAGAGCTTCCCCGAGGGCGCCTATACCGGCGACAAGGTCACGCACGACGGCAACATCATCACCGCCAGCGGCATGGCCCAGTCACTCCCCTTTGCGCTTGAGCTGCTGCGTACGCTCGCTGGAGACAAGGCTGTCGAGAAGGTTGCCGAGGGCATTCAGCTATGATTTTGGCTTCGCAATCACCGCGCCGCATCGAGTTGATGCGCGAAGCAGGCTACGACATCCGCGTCATTCCCGCTGACATCGACGAGACTCCTTTTGATGACGAGGCCCCGCTTACGCTTGTCGAGCGCTTGGCTCGCGCTAAGGCTGCCGCCGTTGCCGCCGAGCACGCCGATCCCAGTGAGCTGACCATCGCGGCCGACACCATCGTCACCTTCGATGGCAAGATTTTGGGTAAGCCGGCAAACGAGGACGAAGCCCGTACCATGCTCCACGAGCTCTCCGGGCGCACGCATCAGGTCGCAACCGGCGTCTGCATCGTTAGAGCCGGAGACGCCACAGCCCCGCACGCCGCCGAGAGCCTGTCGTTTGTCGATGTGACCGACGTGACGTTCTATGAGCTCACCGACGAGCAGATTGAGCGCTACGTCGCCTCGGGCGAGCCCATGGACAAAGCCGGCGCCTACGGCATCCAGGGCGTCGGCGGGCGCATGCTCGTGCATGATATTTCGGGCGACTTCTACAACGTGGTTGGCCTGCCCATCGCTCGCGTCGCGCGTGCGATTCAAAAACTATCGTAATTGCATCTGGCGCTGGGTATCCCCCAGCGCCTACAATTTCGGCGTACCGTACGGATCCCGACCGGGCATAAGGCCCGGCGGAAAACCGATAGGAGTAAAACATGGATACACTGCTTGAGGCCATTGACGTTTGCGATGTCGATGGCTTTTGCTTTGGCAACTATACGGACGAGGAGGCCGGCACCGGTTGCACCGTAATCGTGGCACCAGAAGGCGCCGCCGGCGGTGTTGACGTTCGCGGAGGCGCCCCGGCATCGCGCGAGACCGACCTGCTGCGTCCCGAGAACACCGTGGACAAGGTCCACGCCGTCTGCCTTTCGGGCGGATCGGCCTTTGGCCTGGAGGCCGCAAGCGGCGTCGCTCGCGAGCTTGAGAGTCGCGGCATCGGCCTTCCCGTCGGCCCCACGCAGGTGCCTATCGTGTGCTCCAGCTGTATCTTCGACCTCGCCTTTGGCGACCCCGCCGTACGCCCCGACATTGAGGCTGGCATCGCCGCCGTGCGCGAGGCGCTCGACAACACCCCCACCACGCTCGAGCAGGGCAATGTAGGTGCCGGCACCGGTGCCACCGTGGGCAAGCTCATGGGCCCCGCCACCTGCATGAAGGCCGGCCTGGGCGCTGCCGCCGTGGCACTCGGCCCTGTTAAGGTGGGTGCCGTGGTCTCGGTCAACGCCTGCGGCAATGTCGTCGACCCCTTCACCGGCGAATGGGTCGCTGGTATGCGCGCCGCAGCAGATAGCGACCAGATCGTCGACATGGAGCTCGCAGCCTTTGCCGCCGCCGGCTCCATGCAAATGCCGCTCGACCGCACCAACACCACCATCAGCTGCATCGTCACCAACGTTGAGCTCACCAAGGCTCAGGCCACCAAGGTGTCCCAAATGGCCGCAGACGCCTATGCGCACGCCATCCGCCCCACGCACACCACCAACGACGGCGACACCATCTACACCCTCGCCAGCGGCAAACTAGACGCTCAGACAAGCGCCACCGTTCCCCTAGACCTGCTGGGCATGCTCGCCGTAAGGGCCCTACAGACCGCCATCGTAAACGGAGCCAAAACCGCCAAAACCTCCCACGGCATCCCCGGCGCCGCGAAGTAGCCTAACCTGACCGGTTGCCCGGTGGGGCTTGGTTATGTTTGCTGCTCTACAGTCCTGGCTCGCGCGAAGAGCACATTAAGTGCTCTTCGGCTCGTGCGGAACTCGCGACAAACATAACCAAGCTCCACCGGGCAACCTACTCAACAAGATCCCTTTCAGCCCAGGCCCCTGTGTACCGCGCGTCCAAGATCTTCAAATTCAAACAATCCCAGAATCGATACTTATAGCAGAGGCCCCTTGGCCTTTAGTTTGATACAAGTTCCGCACGAGCCGGAAAGCACTTAATGTGCTTTCCGTGCGAGCAGGACTGTTCGCAGTAGCAAACTAAAGGCCAAGGGGCCCAGTCAACCTATCAGCAGCGATTACTCAGCAGCTAGTTGAATTTGAAGATCTTTGAGGCAAGATGGTATAGGCCGAGTGTGGTTTTGTCTCCGGCCCGTCCATGCAGGTTGGTAAAGAATCCGACCACGCCGTAGCGAGCGCGACGATACATGCGCTCGTCGTACTCCTTCAGGTCCTTCCACAGCGTCTTCAGGCGCTCATCGGCACAATCTTCCTCGGAAAGCTTGGTGAGCACCGAGCAAATAGCCATCATCATGGTGAAGTAGCCCATCATGTACGAACGCAGACGCGAGGACTCAACGTCCTGGTACAGGTGGAACGATTCCATCATGATGCGCGTTACGCGGAACTGCTGGCCCAGGTGCTTGACCATCGTGGCCTCATTGACGCTCTGGCCCTCGCGACCGATAAAGTAGCGATAGAGGTCGATGTCGGCGTAGTACATGGTCTTGCAGCGCGGCAGCGGCACGTATGCGTAGATATTATCCACGTAGAACGTGTGTGCCGGCATAGGCAGATTGGACTCACGCAGCACATCGGTGCGATAGCACAGGCTGTGCATAAGCAGGTTCTGATCGGGACGGAAGTGTCCGATCTGGTCCCAAGAGAAAATCTTTTTGCGCGGCAGGGCAAACTTGTAGCCAATAGCGGTATGCGTGCCCTCGTAAACCTTCTCGTACACGTAGTTCGAGATAAACAGGTCGACGCGCTGGTCGCGCTCCTCAAAGCCACGCAGAATCGACAGCATGGTCGAAAGCGCCGCACCGTCGAGCCAGTCGTCCGAGTCAACGACCTTATAGTACGTACCATGCGCCTCACGCAGGCCCGAGAGGACGGCGATACCGTGGCCGCCATTCTCCTGGTGCACCGCGCGGATGATTCCAGGATAACGGGCCTCCCACTCGTCGGCCTTGGCGGCCGTCTCGTCCTTGGAGCCGTCGTCCACCACGATAATCTCGATATCGGTGGCGTAATTGCTCCCCTCCAAGATGGAGGTGATGCAATGGTCCATATCCTTGGCGGCGTTATACGAGGGAATACCGAATGTTATGACTTTATGCATGGCAGGCGATAATCTCATCCGAAAGATCGAGGGCAGAATTGGTCACGGCGTCCATATCGTAGTAACGATACTCGGCCAGACGACCCACTGGGTGGAAGTTCGTCAGGTTCTGGACGCGCTCAAGGTAGCGCTCGTAGAGCTCACGGTTCTCAGGCTCCAGGATGGCGTAGTACGGCGTCTCGCCCGAGCCGGGCGTATATGCCTTGGAATACTCCTTCATGATGGTGGTCTTGCCGGGCAAAACCTGACCGGTCATGTTCTTGAACTCGGTGATGCGCGTATAGTCCTCGCTCGTGGTGTAGTTGACGGTGCCCACGGGCTGGAACTGGTCCATATCGAGCGTCACGAACTTCATATCGAGCGTGCGGTACGGCAGCGCGCCCAGGTCGAGGTTAAACAGCTCGTCGAGCGGACCGGTGTAGACGATCTCGCCACCATAGACCTTGCCGTCGATCTTGACGGTGGTCTCGTCGATTTCAAAGAGGTCACGGGCGTCTACGTCACAGAATACGTCGATCAGATCGTGATCGAGCATATGCTCGAACAGCGCGGTATAGCCGTCCTGCGGCATGCCCTGGAAAGGAGCCTGCGGGAAGTAGCGATCGTCATCGCCCACAAAGACGGGAACGCGGCCGGTGATCGAGGGGTCGATCTGGTCGGGCGTCTGGCCCCACTGCTTCATGGTGTAATGCAAAAAGACGTTCTCGTAGACGTAATCGGCGACCTCGGCCAAGTCGGGGTCGTTCTTCTTACGCAGCTCCATAATGGGCACTTTGACATCCTTGCCAAAGGTCTCCACGAGCTTCTGATACAGCTCCTCGCCGCGCTCATCACCAAAGGCTAGCTTGAGACTCGCATGGTTGAAGGGCACGGGCATAAGGGTACCGTTGATGTTGGCGAGCACCTTGTGCTGGTAGTCCGTCCACTTGGTAAAGCGCGAGAGGAAATTGTGCACGCGCTCGTTAAAAGTGTGATAGATATGCGGACCGTACTCGTGGATCAGGATTCCGGCCTCGTCAGTGCAGTCATAGGCATTGCCCGCAATGTGGCTACGGCGCTCCAAAACGGCAACACGATAGCCGATGGTCTCGGCAAGACGGCGGGCGCAAACGGCACCGGCATATCCAGCACCGACGACAATCATGTCGTACGCGCCGGCGTTAAAGCCTTCAGGCAGGCCTGAGGTAATCTGCATCGATACTCCTTGTCAAAAGCCACGGGCTCGTTAGCTGGGCTTTTCTCGAACATTCTTCGAGACATATTTATCAGAGCGATTATAGCGCTAATGCGTCCTATAATGAGCTTGCCACACAAGGAAAGCTCAAGCACCGCGGCGTACATTATTGAAAGGTAAACCCGCTAGCAGCGGGTTTATTCGTGAACAGCCGGGCGCCTGGAGCTTAGCGAAACGCTTGCAAGGAGTAACATGAGCGATTTCCTAAACCGTATGAAGTCTGCCGCCAAGGCCGACCTTAAGACCATCGTCCTGCCCGAGGGCGAGGACCCGCGCACCATCGTCGCGGCCAACAAGATCATCGAGGAAGGCCTGGCCAACATCGTCATCCTGGGCGATCCCAACGAGATCAACGTCCCCGGCGCCACCGTCATCGATCCGCGCAACGCCGAGAAGCACGAGGAGTACGCACAGAAGTTTGCCGAGCTCCGCGCCAAGAAGGGCGTCACCATCGAGCAGGCTCGCGCCCAGGTGATGGACGCCACCTACTTTGGCACTATGATGGTCAAGATGGGCGACGCCGACGGCCTGGTCTCCGGCGCCTGCCACTCCACCGCCGATACCCTGCGCCCCGCGCTGCAGATTCTCAAGACCGCCCCAGGCACCAAGCTGGTCTCGGCCTTCTTCGTGATGTGCACCGACACCCCGCAGTTCGGCACCGACGGCACGCTGATCTTCGCCGACTGCGGCCTCAACATCAACCCGTCCTCCGACGAGCTCTCCGAGATCGCCATCGCCTCCGCTCACTCCTGGTCCACCTTCATGGGCAACGTTGAGCCGCACGTGGCCATGCTCTCCTACTCCACCATGGGCTCTGCCGGCGGCGAGGTCGCCAAGAAGGTCCAAGAGGCCGTTAAGTTCTGCAAGGAGAAGGCTCCCGAGCTCGCCATCGACGGCGACCTGCAGCTCGATGCCGCTATCGTCCCCACCGTCGCCCAGCTCAAGGCTCCCGGCTCCTCCGTTGCCGGCAAGGCCAACGTGCTCGTGTTCCCCGACCTCGAGGCCGGCAACATCGGCTACAAGCTGGTTCAGCGCTTCGCTGGCGCCGACGCTTACGGCCCCATCCTGCAGGGCATCGCCAAGCCGGTTAACGACCTTTCGCGCGGCTGCTCTGCCGACGACATCGTGGGTGTCGTAGCCATCACCGCCGTCCAGGCTCAGATGGCTGAGTAGCGGACGCACTCGCCCGAAGGCCGTACGGGCTAACCCCTGAAAACGTCCTCGACCAATGAAACGCCCCCGTTCTGCTCCTTCGGAGCTACGAACGGGGGCGTTTCTGGTCTGCGGAATGTTTTCAGGGGTTAGCCCGTACGGCCTTCTACTGCTACGAAGCATTCAGAGCATCTGGAGTGGACGGCGGCTTGGCTACGAGCTGGGGCTGAGGATCTGAATGGATGGGTGTCGTTGCTGGGAGCGCAGGCGTTACTGGTGATGATCACTTTGGGACTGGAATTTCCGCCTGCTAGCAAAAAGGCCTCCTGAGCTGCTGCTCAGGAGGCCTTTCGTTCAATCGCAAGCGAACGCACTAGTTATTCGCGGTCAGACGCTCGACGTCGTGGGCGATCATGTATTCCTCGTCGGTGGGGATGACCATGACCGTGACGGCGGAACCGGCGGCGCTGATGACCTGCGGACCGTTGCCCACGGCCTCGCGGTTCTTGTTGTTGTCGATGCGCACGCCCAGCCACTCGAAGCAGTCGCAGAAGGCCTTGCGGATCGACCAGTCATTCTCGCCGATGCCGGCGGTAAAGGTAATGGTGTCCACGCCCGCCATGGAAGCGATCATGGAGCCGGCCTGCTGCATGGCCTTGTAGGCGAACATATCGAAGGCGAGCAGGCAGCGCTCGTCGCCCTCGGAGGCGCGCGTACGGATGTCACGGGCGTCGTTGGAGATGCCCGAGATGGCAAGCAGACCAGACTGCTTGTTCATCATGTCATCGACTTCCTGGTAGCTGTAGCCGCCCTCGCGCTGCAGGTAGCACACGGTAGCCGGGTCAATGGAACCACAACGGGTGCCCATCATCAGGCCGTCGAGCGGCGTGAGGCCCATCGTGGTATCGCGGCATACACCGTCCTCGATGGCGGCAAGCGAGGCGCCGTTGCCCAAATGGCACGAGAGCAGGCGGTGGCAGCGCGAGCCCAGGATCTCCTTGGCCATCATCCACTCATAGCGGTGACTCGTGCCGTGGGCACCGTACTTGCGCACGTGGTACTTGTCGCACACGTCCTTGGGCAGCGCGTAGGTGTAGGCGACCTCGGGCATGGTCATGTGGAACGAGGTGTCGAAGACGGCCACGTTGGGCAGCTCCGGATACTTCTCGCGGCAATATTCGATTGCCGCGGCCTCGCCGTAATTGTGCAGCGGGGCGAGCGGAGCAACCTCGAGGATCTTAGCCATGACCTCATCGTCGACGACCGCGGAATCATCGAAGTGCCAGCCACCCTGAACGATACGGTGGCCGATGCCATCGATCGTAAAGTCGGTCTTCTCGAGCTCCTCGAGCACGCGCGCAATGGCGCAGCGATGATCGGGAAAAGGAATCTCCTCGGTCTGCTTGGCACCACCGTTCTCGGAGTGGCCAAAGATGCCCATGTCCGAGCCGATACGCTCGCAGTTGCCCTTGGCGAAAACCTCGCGGGTATCGGTATCCAAAAGCTGATATTTAAGGCTCGAGCTGCCGGCGTTGACAACAAGTACGTTCATGAGACTCCTTTGCAGTGCGATACGGTCGGCGCAGACCCCTTAAGGCGGCCGCATGTTAATAAGAAGTTATCACAACTTGATAAATAGCTATCAGGCATATCGCTCAACGAGACAAAAGAGGGGCTGAACGGCGCTCGGTCGTCCAGCCCCTCCCCTCTTGCAATTACTTGCCGTTGACGATGCGCTCGACGTCGGAAGCGATCATGAACTCCTCGTCCGTGGGGATGACGAAAATCTTGACCTTGGAATCCTTGGCAGACAGGCACCAAGCGCCGTCACCACGCAGGGCGTTGCGGGCATGATCCATCTTGACGCCCATAAAGGCCAGGCGGTCGGCAACGCCGGCGCGGACGGCCGGAGCGTGCTCGCCGATGCCGGCGGTAAAGACCAGGGTGTCCATACCGCACATAGAAGTGGCCATCTCGGCAGCCTTGGCGGCAATCTTGTAGACGAACATATCGAAGGCGAGCTGAGCCTCGGGGTCGCCAGCGGCAGCGAGCTCCTCGACATTGCGGCAGTCGTTGGTCTTGCCACCGGTCACAGCCAAAAGGCCGGACTTCTTGTTCATCATCTCGTCAACCTCGTCGAAGGTGTAGCCGCCCTCGCGCTGCAGGTAGCACACGGTAGCCGGGTCGATGGAGCCACAGCGGGTGCCCATCATGACGCCGTCAAGCGGGGTGAGACCCATGGTGGTGTCCATGCACTTGCCGTCCTCGATGGCGCACAGGGAGGCACCGGAACCGATGTGGCACACGACGACCTTGCGGGCCCCGCCGTTGGTCATCTCGGCGACCTTCTTGGAGATGTAGCGGTAGCTGGTGCCGTGGGCGCCGTACTTACGAATGTGCAGCTTGTCGCAAACATCCTTGGGCAGAGCGTAAGTCTTGGCGACCTCGGGCATGTTGAAGTGGAAAGCGGTGTCATAGACCGTGACGTTGGGCAGGTCGGGATACTGCTCCAGGCAGTACTCGATAACGTTGGCCTCGGGGTTATTGTGCAGCGGGGCGAGCGGAGCAACCTCGCGGATCTTGGCGAGGACGTCCTCGTCGACGAGGGAGGAATCACCGAAGTACCAACCGCCCTGAACGATACGGTGGCCGATACCCTCGATCTTGACGCCGTTGGCCTCGAGGTCCTTCAGGACGACCTCGATGGCGACCTTGTGGTCGGGGAACTCGATGTTCTCGGTCACCTTCTTGGAGCCGTTGGCAGCGTGGGTGAAGGTACCGCCGGTAAAACAGACGCGCTCGCAGGAGCCCTTTGCGGACACCTTGTGGGACTTGGTATCGATGACCTGATACTTAAGGGTCGAAGATCCTGCGTTGACGACCAGAACGTTCATGTGTCTCCCTACTAACAGGCGGTGTGGCGCCGCCAGGTTACATACGCTTCAATAATAAACCCAAACGCCCTCGCGCTCGGGTTTATTGCGTTGATATATAAGTTATCGGTGCCCAAATACTCATGACCTTTGGCTTGTAAGACGAAATAGCGCGGGGATATACACAAGGGAAGAAATCCCGAGCGCGACAAGCAATACGACTCGAATGCCCGCAACGCTACTCAACACAGCGTTGAGCAGATAGAAAAGAACGGCACCCACCGCCACCATCTGGCTTTGAACCGAAATCAGTGAACAGCGCATCGAAGAATCGGCTGCCTTTTGAAAAATTGAGTATTTAATTGGAGCAAATAACGAGTACGCAACCGTCTGCAGCACATAGAACACGGGCAGCAAATTAGCCGGAGTAAGGGGGATCAAAAACAAAGCTGTCAATACTAAGCGAACGATGCCGCAAATACGCGCAAAGCGGCCCTTGTCGACATGAGCAATCGCACAGGGCACAATAAGTCCCATGGAGGCCGAGGCAAGGAGCTGGACCGCAATGGTCACACCCGAAGCGACGGCATTCATTCCGCGACACGCAAGCAGCAGTGAGAAAAAGTCTTCCAGGGCGACAAAAGCAAATGCCTGAGAACAGTCCATGATGAACGCTGAACGAAGAATGCCATTACCCGCAATAGCGGTACCGATCATCTTCGGGCTAATCCCATGTTCAGGTGTCGTCGCAGTGCCTCCTCTTCGCATTTCAGGAATGCAGACAACGACAACCAACGTCAACACCATTGCGATGATATCTGCCGAAAGACCAATGAGATATGCACCGACGGACGAAATGAAACCGCCCACGCAAGCGGAGATGGCATAAGAGTCATAGAAAACAAATCGCTCAACGACATTAAGTCTTACGAGCTGGTCCTGAGAGACGCTGTCAATGTAAATCGCTTCGATGGATCCGCTCACACACGCAACGGCAAAACCCTTGAGAGCGAACGCACCGATTAAAAGCAGGGGAGAACGGACGAGAAGCAGGGCGGCGTAGTATCCAAGCATTCCCACGACGCCAACGAGACCGCTTGTCTTTCGTCCAAACCTATCAGCAATATAGCCAGTGGGAACTTCAAGGATGAACTTGCTCACTTGATATGCAATCATCATGCTAGAAATCGCCACCATCGAGAATCCGACGAATTCAAGGTAAACCGTCAGAAAATACAAAATGGTGCTAAAGTTCGACAGAAAAACGAACGTCATATAAAGCAAAACCGTACGGTTTTTCATGCTCCGCCCTCCAAGAGTCAGCAATCTAAATCGGAATCTTGGAAAAGCATGAGGGCAAAGCTGTCAGCTATGTGTTACAAGGCGTCAATAATCACTTGATGCCTCGAAGCCAATTAATCTCACGAAGCAAGATGACGCAATAGGTGCAGAAAAACCGTCTGGTGTCGATCAGTCCAGGAATTTTGCCGATAGCAAAAGTAGATAGGCAAGGTTACATCACGCGAACCTTCAATGGAGCACTCGCTCACTTCCAATACATCTGATGCGAGAGAAGAGCCAGAAAAACTCAATATCAATCCCCCGGCTTGAAGAAACTCAGTCTGCGCCCTGTTTCCGTATTCAACATCACGGAAGCGAAAATTGACGAGCTGGGCTTCGGGACATTGATTGATTGCATTGAGACAGGGTGACAAATTAATGGGAACAGCGAGCCTGCCGCCCAGTAACTCGCGAATGGTCATGGCGCCCACAGATTGATGACCCGCTGGGCATGAAAGAACCTTGAGCTCCTTTTCACCCAAATATTTTGAAGAAAGGACGCTGTCCCGTGGTTCCTCGAATGAGATAGCCGCATCCGAAATGCCAAGCACAAGTGATTCAAAGCATGTAGCCGTTGGCTGATGCCACACATCAAGGTGAATCTGAGGGTGCGAGCGTTCAAACGAGTCATACCAGCTTTCGGCAAAAAGGCGCCCCCGCCCATGAAGGCAGGGGGCGTAAAGACGAAAGTGGCCATCGGGCGAAACGCCGCCGCCCCTCGATTGAACGTACTTTTTGAGATCGTCGACTTGTGCCAGGATCATACGTGCGCGACGTGCGAGCTCTCTGCCCGCCGGAGACAAAACAGCCTCCCCCGCCGATCGGTCGAGCAAAACAATCTGATACTCAGATTCCAACTTTTTGATTGCCGACGAAACGGCCTGCGGACTCACATGAACGGCGCGAGCTGCTTTGCGCACGCCGCCATAGTTCGCTACCGCTTGAAGGTATTCGAGTTGAGAAAGCTGCATAGATTACTCCAAAGGCAGCCAAGTCGACGGGCCAAGCGCCCTCAGATGAGGTTCTCGCCCAGGTTTTTGCCGCCGAGGACGTGCATGTGGAAGTGCATGACGGTCTGGCCGGCGTTGACGCCCTTGTTGGAGATGACGCGGAAACCGTCCTCCAGACCCTTGGCCTTGGCGACCTCCTGGATGGCGTGAGCTATGGCGCCCATGGTCTCGGCGGGTACGTTGTCGGCGATGTCGCTGTAGTGCTTCTTAGGGATCACGAGCGTGTGGACCGGCGCCTGCGGGTTGAGGTCGTCGAAGGCGATGACCTGGTCGTCCTCATAGACAACGGTCGAGGGGATCTCGTGGTTGGCAATTTTACAGAAGATGCAATCGCACATAGCTGGTTCCTTTCTTACAGACCAAGGTAATTATATTTGGTCGAGATGCTTAGAACGAAAGGTTATCATCGGTGTTGGCGGCCTCGCCGTCGGCGAGCACATCGTTGCCGTCGACGTCCTTAAGGAGCACCGAGACCTTCTGCTCGGCATCGGACAGGCGGGTGCGCAGGCTTTTGAGGAGCTCGACGCCGCGGGTGTAGCTCTCGAGCGACTCCTCAAGCTCCATATCGCCCGACTCCAGGCTGCGGATGATGAGCTCCAGCTCCTGCGAGGCCTGCTTGTACGTAAGCTGCTCGACCGGGGTCTTCTCTGCCATATCTGTTTCCTTTCCTAAGGGTCTATCACTGCGAAACGCGGTCTACTCGACCGTATCGACCGTTGCTGCCACGTTGCCGTCTGCCATGCGCACGCGAATGGCGTCGCCAGGCTTAAAGGTCTTGGCACTCGTAGCCACACCATCATCGCTGTACGCGATGGAATAGCCGCGAGCAAGCACTTTGAGCGGCGACAGGGCATCGAGCGACGCTGCCGCACGGCTCAGGTCGGACGCTGGCTTGCTGAGCATCGTGCGCCCTTGATGCTCTAGGCGGGAACTCGCAAGCGTGAGCGCATGGCGCTTACCATCGAGCCCCGAGGTGCTTGTAATCAGACGCTCGGGCAAGCGCTCAAAGTTGGAGCGGAATGTCCCGACCGAGCGTACTATGGCGCCCGACAGGCGATCGGCAGTCAGCGCAAGCTCCGATTCGCGACGCTCGACCATAAATGTGGGGTCGTTGAGGCACGGGCGACACGCAGCGGCATCGAGCGCATCACCCAAGCGAGCCGTATAGGTATCCCAGGCACGGCGACCGCGCTGATCGAGCATCTCCAGGTCGACCTGGGCCGACCCAATCATCGATGCCATCGCGGCACCCAGACGCTGATGGCGCGCCTCGAGCACATCGGCCAACTCCGTCATAGCCGGCGCCACCGATTCTGCCGCCGCCGTGGGCGTGGAGGCGCGTCGGTCGCTCACCATGTCGCAAATCGAGGTATCGGGCTCATGGCCAATGCCGGTCACCACGGGCACAGGACAAGCCGCCACCGCGCGGGCAAGCTCCTCGTCATTAAAGGTCATGAGGTCCTCAAAGGAGCCGCCGCCGCGCACCAGCAAAATACAGTCGGGCGCCGGCGTAATGGAAGCGGCGCGGCACAAGCCATCAATGAGCTCGGCCGGCGCACCCTCGCCTTGAACCTTGGCGCCCACGCAGACAAGCTCGACGAGCGGGTTGCGACGGCGCAGCGTACGCTTGACGTCGTCGATTACCGCACCGGAAAGCGAGGTGACGACCGCCACGCGTGAGCAAAACACCGGGATGCGGCGTTTGCGGGACTCGTCCATCAGTCCCTCGCGGCGTAGCTTTTCGGCCAACTGCGCCACCTGTTGACGCAGCAGACCCTCCCCCGCCAGCGAAAACGAGCGAGCGACAAAGCTCATGCGGCCCGTGGCCTTATAGAGATTGAAGCTGCCCTTAAAGCTCACCTGCATGCCGTCACGCAGATCGAAGGTACGCTTGAGATAGGCGCCCTTCCAGATGATGCAGTCGACGGCGGCCGAGTCGTCTTTAATCTGGAAGTAGCAGTGGCCGCTTCGGGCATTGGGACCACGGAAACCCGTGACCTCGCCCAGGACACTCAGCTGCGGAATGGCATCGAGCGCACCGGCGGCGATCTCTACCGCCTGGCTCACGCTGAGCTCCTTACGCTCCTGCTCGTCCGAACCGTCGAACTCGGCGGAAACGGCATTGCCGGTTAGATTCCAGCCTGCCACGCAGCCTCCTTTCGTCATCGTGCACAAGGGCTTCGGCCCTGCGCAAATTCAAGTCCAACACATAGTACAGCGCCGCGAGGACACGAATCCCCGCGGCGCCCAGCGACCCAATTTGTTATCGGTTGGAGTTTCTGTTGTATCGAGCCATAAGATAGAGCAGCTGAATAATCGAGGTGAGCGCCGCAGCCACATAGGTAAGCGCGGCGGCCGTCAGCACCTTCTTGGCACCGTTGACCTGCTGGGAGCTCATACCCGACTGCTCAATATACGCCACGGCGCGCCGACTAGCATCAATCTCGACCGGTAGCGTAACCAGTTGGAACAGCACGCTAAACGAGAAGAAGATCAGTGCGAGGGTCGTGAGTCCCGCGATGTTCATAAACAGGCCCATGAGCAGCACGATGGTCCAAGTGTTCTGGGTAAAGTTGACGACCGGCACGAGGGCGGTGCGTACCTTCATCATGGCATAGCCGCTTTGACGCTGCGCGGCATGGCCTGCCTCGTGACAAGCGACAGCAACGCTTGCGACCGAGCCGCCCGAACGGTTGGAATCCGACAGATACAGGTTATTGTCCTGCGGGTTGTAATGGTCGGTGAGCTCACCGGCGACGCCCTTGATACCCACGGCGTTGCAACCGTTGGCGTCGAGCATGCGGCGAGCGACCGTGGCACCCGTGTCGCCGTCCGAGCGAACCTTGGACCACGTCTTGTACGTCGAATTGATATAGCTCTGCGCAGCAAGGCCAAGCACCGTGCAGACAAGAACAACCAGCAGGTACAGCGGGTCGATGCCAAAGCCATATCCATAGTAATAGGGCATGCGAATTCCTCCAAATCGAGTTACACGTTGGAGGCATTCTACCCACTCAGCAGACTAGGCTTCCCTATAACAACTCAATCTTTCCGTCCTTCACGGTGAGCCCCATATTGCCGGAAAGCAGATCGTCCAGGCGCGAACCCACAAGCTCAAAACGCCAGCCTTCGCGCAGGGGGCTTTGCTCAGGATGCTCGATGTAATCGGCCAGGTCATCGCGCGAGGCAATGACCGAGGTCGCCACCCCCGAGCGCTCGGCAACCAGGCGGATGAGCGCATACATCAGGTCCGTCACGCTCTCCAGCTCCGGCGAGATCTGACGGTGTCCGCGCACCATGAGCGGCAGGCGATCGTGCGGGCAGCTCGCGCCGCGCTTGATGGCCATGAGCGCACCGTCCACGTCGCGCTCCCCCAGCTGGTCGGTACCGCGAATGCTACGGAACTCCTCAACGCGGACGGGATTGCGCTTAACGAGCGCAAGCAGCGTGTCGTCGGACATGACCCACTTGCGCGGGATGTTACGGCGCTCGGCGCGGTCCTCGCGCCAGGCGGCGAGCTCGCGCGCGATACCCAGCTGGTGACGGCTGCACGAATTGATGCGCTTGACCTTGCGGAACGCCTCGTGGCGATCGGCGCGATAGTGCGACTCGTCAGCCAGCGGGCGCAACTCGTCGAGTACCCAGTCCACGCGGCCCAGCTCGCGCAGACGGCTCATCATCTCGGTATAGGCGACGATCAGGTACTTGACGTCATCGATCGCGTACTCAATCTGCTTATCGGTCAGCGGGCGACGCGACCAGTCGGTCAGCGACTCAGTCTTGGGCAGCGAGACGCCGCAAAACGTCTGCACGAGCGCGCCGTAGGAAATCTGCTGGCGCTCGCCTAAAAAGGCGGCGGCCACCTGCGTGTCAAAAATCGGACGCGGCAACACGCCTACGGTATGAAGCATAACTTCCATGTCCTGCGAGCAAGCATGGAACACCTTGGTCACGCTCTCGTCGGCCATGAGTTCGGCCAAGGGAGACAGGTCGTCGATCACCAGCGGATCAACCGCGACGCTCTCGGCAGGAGTGGCAATCTGGACCAGGCACAGGCGCGGATGGAACGTGCGCTCGCGCAAAAACTCGGTATCGACGGCAATCGCGTCAAACTCACGGGCGCGCTGACAAAAGTCGAGTAGAGCCTGATGTGTGGAAATGTACATATCAACCCATCGAATAAGGTTAGGCCCGAAAAACACGGGTAGGATATCGGCATTGCCTTACAACTATACTCGGTTAGTCACAGAACGGGAACGTAAGTATGCGCTGCCTTATCATCCACAACCCGGCATCGGGCCCCAGCTCAGATGAAATCTACGCATTCACGCACGCCCTCGCGCAGGGCGGCGACGAGGTAGTGATGCGTTTTATCGGCGATGGCATGGAACCCGAAGACGCCGTGGCAGACGTGCGCGAGTTTGATCGCGTGGTGATTTCGGGCGGCGACGGCACCGTCTCCAACGTACTCGACCAAATGCGCGGATGCGGCGTCCCCACGCTCGTCTTCCCCTCCGGCACAGCCTGCCTGTTCTTTAACAACATCGGTAATGCCCCCGAGGCAGCGGCACTTGCCAAGGCCTGCCGTGCCGGTCGCACGGTCAAAGTGGACATGGGCGAGCTCTTTTGGCTCGACGAGAACGGCAACGAAAAGCGCCACGGCTTCATCATCATCGCCGGCTCGGGCTTCGACGCCGAGATCATGATGAAGGCCGCCCCTACCAAAAACGACATCGGCGAGATCGCCTACTTCCTCTCCGCGCTCGCCACGCCCAACCCCACGGTGGCGCACTTTACCATCGAGCATGACGGCATTGTCGAGGAGCTCGATGGCATCTGCTGCATGGCCGGCAACACCTCGGTCATCCAAAACGACATCAACCTGTTCCCCAACTGCCGCATGAACGACGGCATGGTCGACATTGCGGTCATCGAACCCGTGCGCACCGTGCAGCTGCTGCCTACCGTGATCACCGCTGCGCTTGACCCCGCCGGCAAGGTACTCGGGCGCCCACAGTTCAAGATCATCCAGACCAAGGAAGCCAAGATCACCTGCACCCCGTCACTGGGCATGCAGTTCGATGGCGAGATTATCTCCAGCAATTCGGGCGTCTTTGGAGCCCGCGCGCTTCCGCAATGCCTCGACCTCATCGTCGACGAATTCTCCCCGCTCGGAAAATAGGAGGACCCTATGAACGACAATCCCCTGATCGGCTTTATTGTCATCGTCTTGGCCATGCTCGTCGGTTACGCCATCAACGTGATTCACCGCCGAAAGAAGTAAATCCACATTGGTATGATATTCATCCAGTTATCGACTCTCCCGCTGTTTATGCA
>CABPDL010000034.1:0-26297 GCA_902406375.1 uncultured Collinsella sp. | reverse complement strand
CGTCGTTGACGATCTGGTTGTAGTCGCCGTGGAGCGTCTCGCCGATCAGCACAAAGTCGGGCTTGAGCTCACGGGCAAAGGCGTGCAGGCGGCGCATAAAGTCGCGGTCGAGCATATAGGCAACGTCCAGGCGCAGGCCGTCGACGCCAAAGACGTCGGCCCAACGGCGCACGGACTCGAGCAGGTAATCGACCACGGCGGGGTTTTGCAGGTTGAGCTTCACGAGCTCAAAATGGCCTTCCCAGCCCTCGTACCAAAAGCCATCGCCATAGCAGGAGTCGCCGTCAAAGCTGATGTGGAACCAATCCTTGTAGGGCGAGTCCCACTTGCGCTCCTGCACATCGCGGAAGGCCCAAAAGCCACGGCCCACATGGTTGAAGACCGCATCGAGCACCACGCGGATGCCATGGGCGTGCAGCGTCTCGCACACGGCGGCAAAATCGGCATCCCCACCCAGGCGACGGTCGATATGGCGCAGGCTGCGCGTGTCGTAGCCATGGCTGTCGGATTCGAGCGGCGGGTTAATGAGCACAGCACCGATGCCGAGCTCTTGCAGGTAGTCGGCCCATTGGGCGATCTTCATGATGGGCGCATCGGGGTTGGGCGCTGCGTTGGCAGCCTGGGCGAGCTCATCTTCGGCAACGGGCGCGGCGTTTTCGCGCGGAGCTCCGCAAAAGCCCAGCGGATAGATCTGATAGAACGTCGTCTCGTATGCCCACATAGCAACCTCCCGGTAAGCTCAACACAACGACATCCATTGTATGCCCGCCGCGTATCCCCTCCCCCAAAATAAGTTGCGGTGAAATAATTCCTGCTTGGGCCTTCAGAGGCCTTAAACAGGAGCTATTCCACCGCAGCTGATGAGGGGACGTGATTAGGCGACGGGCTTTGCGCGGCGTATGGCCGGGAACAGCACCGTGATGGCGAGGATGACGCCCACGACGGTAATCGCCCCGCCCGCGAAGCCAATCCAAGCGATACCGGGACCCGAAACCACGGCGCCACCGATTGCGGTGCCCGTGCCGATACCCAGATTGAACAGGCCCGAGAAGATCGACATGGCGACGGCCGACGAATCCGCCGGTGTGTACTTGATGAGCTCGGCCTGAAACGCCACGTTAAAGGCCGTGGCGCAGCAGCCCCATAGCGCGCAAACAGCGAGAACGGCGACGAGCGACGGTGCAACCGGACCCATGAGCAGCAGAGCCACCGGCACGCCGGAGAGCGTGATAGCCAAGAACGGGAAGCGATGCCCATCGAACAGACGGCCGAACAGCCAGCTTCCGAGCAGACCAGAGCAGCCGAACGCCGTCAGCGTCATGGTAATAGCGCTTGCGTCGACGTGCGCGACCTGCGCCAGGAACGGCTCGATATAGCTGTAACCCGCATAATAGCCGGTTGCCATAAAGACCGTGACCGCGTAGAGCGCGATCAGGAACGGGTTCTTGAGCAGCACGGGCAGCTGTTTGACGGTAAAGCGCTCACCCGCCGGCATAGCCGGAAACACCGCGGCTTGGTACACCACCGCGGCGGCAGAGAAGGCACCGACCACGGCGAATGTCATGCGCCAGCCCACGGCCAGCCCGATGGCGCGGCCGATCGGCAGGCCAAAAATCTGCGCGATGGACGAGCCCGTGGCGATTATGCTGATGGCGAGCGCCCCATGGCGGGTGTCGACCAGGCGCGAAGCCATGATCGAGGCGACCGACCAGAACACGGCATGCGCGCAGGCGACCACCAGACGCGCGCAAACCAAAATAGGATAGGTGGGCGCCAAGGCGGACAAGAACTGGCCGAGCGAAAACACGGCCAAAACGCCCAGCAGCATCCGCTTGAACTCAAAGCGCGAGGCAAACACCATGAGTGGCAGCGACAGCAGCATGACACCCCAGGCGTAGACCGAAATCATGATGCCTGCCTGGGCCTCGGTGAGCGAGAACGATGCGGCAATATCAGTCAGAAGGCCAATGGGCATGAACTCTGATGTGTTGAACACGAACGAACAGCAGGCAAGCCCGATAAGCGGGAGCCACTGCTTGAGCGAGATGCCATCTTGTCTTGCCTGAGTCATGTAGGAACCCCCTCCGATTGTCTTGAGCGATGGGCGATTATATAGCAACGGCCCCGCATCCGTCAGCAACAGATGCGGGGCCGTAATCAACTCAATACACAGAGGTTGCGCCATCAATAAATAACTAAGCCAGCCCCAGCAATATGCCCGCCGAATGCACGACAAACGCCACGATCCAGGCGACCGTCACCTGAAACGCGAACACGGCCACGGCATAGCGCGCGCCCAACTCGCTCTTGACGGCGCCGATTGCCGCTACGCAGGGCGGGTACAGCAGCGTAAAGACCAGGAACACGTAGGCGGTAAACGGCGAAAACATGGTCGACAGCGCCGCGGGCGACGTTGCGCCCAAAAGCACCGTGAGCGTCGAGATGACGCTCTCCTTGGCAATGAGTCCGGTGACGAGCGCCGTCGACGCACGCCAGTCGCCAAAACCGAGTGGGGCCAACACCGGCGCGATGATGCTACCCAGACCGGCAAGCAGACTCTGCGACTGATCGGCGACCACATTAAAGCGGATATCGAACGTCTGGAGGAACCAGATGACCACGGTGGCGGCAAAGATAATGGTAAAGGCCTTGGTAATAAAGTCCTTGGCCTTATCCCATGCCAGCATCACCGTCGTCTTGACGCTCGGCAGGCGGTAATTGGGAAGCTCCATGATAAACGGCACCGGGTCGCCCTTAAATGCCGTGCGGTTGAGCACCAGGGCGGCAATGCAGCCGACCACGATACCAATCAGATAGAGCGAGACCATGGCGGGAACTGTCGCCTGCGGGAAGAATGCCCCGCACAGCAGACCGTAGACCGGCAACTTGGCCGAACAGCTCATGAACGGCGTGAGCATGACCGTCATCTTGCGGTCGTGCTCGGATGGGAGCGTACGGGTCGACATGATAGCCGGCACGGTGCAGCCAAAACCGACGAGCATAGGCACGAAGCTGCGGCCCGACAGGCCAAAGCGACGCAGCACTTTATCCATGACAAAGGCCACACGCGCCATGTAGCCGGAGTCTTCCAGAATGGAGAGGAACAAAAAGAGCACGACGATAATCGGCAGGAAGGTCAGCACGCTGCCCACGCCCGTAAGCACGCCGTCGACAGCCAGCGAGCGCACTACGTCATTGGTGCCGAACGCCTTGAGACCCGCATCGGCCGAGGCGATGATGGCAGCGATGCCGTCCTCCATGAGTCCCTGCAACGCCGCGCCGATCACGCCAAACGTCAGCCAAAAGACGAGGCCCATGATCACCAGGAACGCCGGAATGGCCGTGTAGCGACCCGTCAGGATGCGGTCGATCTTGACGGAGCGCACGTGCTCGCGGCTCTCGTGCGGCTTGACGACGCAGCGCCCGCACACGTCGCCGATAAAGCTAAAGCGCATATCGGCCAGCGCGGACAGGCGGTCGGTGCCGGCTTCGCCCTCCATCTGGGTAATGATGTGCTCGATAGCGTCGAGCTCATTGCGATCCAAGTGAAGCGCCTCGGTCACCAGCTCGTCGCCTTCAACCAGCTTGGTCGCCGCAAAACGCACCGGAATGTGCGCCGTCACGGCATGGTCCTCGATAAGGTTGGCAATGCCGTGGATGCAGCGATGCAGTGCACCGCCGTCCGAGCCATTGGGCGCACAGAAGTCCAGGCGACCGGGGCGCTCGCGGAACCGTGCCACGTGCAAGGCATGATCCACCAGCTCGCCGATGCCCTCGTTGCGGGCAGCGCTAATGGGGACAACAGGCACGCCCAACAGGCTCTCGAGCAGGTTGACGTCCACGGCGCCGCCGTTGGCCGTCACCTCGTCCATCATGTTGAGCGCGATGACCATGGGGCAGTCGAGCTCCATAAGCTGCAGCGTCAGGTACAGGTTGCGCTCGATATTGGTGGCGTCGATGATATCGATGATGGCATCGGGATGCTCGTCAAGGATAAACTGGCGGCTCACAATCTCCTCGCCCGTGTACGGCGACAGGGAGTAAATGCCGGGCAGGTCGGTAACACTCGCCTCGGGGTGGTTACGGATAGTGCCGTCCTTGCGGTCGACCGTCACGCCGGGAAAGTTACCGACGTGCTGGTTGGAGCCCGTAAGCTGGTTGAACAGCGTGGTCTTGCCGCAGTTTTGGTTGCCGGCGAGGGCAAAGTGCAGCGGCGCGCCCTCGGGCACGGCCGTCTTGGCAGCACGAGGCGAATACGTCCCCTCGCCCAGGGCCGGGTGATCTGTCGTGCCGATTGCGGCGTTAACGCGCGGGCCGGTATCGGTGTCGTGCACATCCACGAGCTCAATGCGTGCGGCATCGTCCTTGCGCAGCGTCAACTCGTAGCCGCGCAGGCGAATCTCGAGCGGATCTCCCATAGGGGCGTATTTCATCATGGTGACTTCGGTGCCCGGCGTTAGGCCCATGTCCAAAATATGCTGTCGGAGCGCCTGATCATCGGATGTCACCGATGCGACAACGGCGTCCTTTCCAATCTCGAGTGTATCGAGCTTCACGCGCTCATCCTTTCGTTAGACGCGGTTAACCGTTTACCGGGGCTAACCAACTCGCAACGACAAATGATAGCGCTCTGAACTATTTTATAAAGTCAAATACCGATGTTTACCTGCGCAAACTTTATGCGATGCGCCCCGAAAGCTCTTTGCGCATACCGCTCAGCGAGATCGAAATGGAACCCGACCGCGCGGTAGCAGTGAGTCGATCACCCTCAACCGACCCCGTGCATGTAAAGGGCGCCTTGCCCATCAAGACGTGGGAGATAGTACCCGAGAGCTCAAAGAAATCGCCCTCAGCGCGGGCACTCGAAAGAGCGATATTGAGACCCCTGACGTTTAGTACTGCCCTGAGCGCGCCGTTCACCCCATGTGAAAACGTCACCTCGCCGCGCTTGCTCCCCACCGGCGTCTGGGCCAAAACCACATACGTACCCTCAAGCATGGCTCCTCCTCTAAGCAGACTTTTTGAAATGGCCATCTAGTCTACTTTGCTGCGAGACGGCTTGCCCAGAAACCGCGAGCACACAATGACGTTCAATCAACAGATTGCTGCAAGGGAAGCAAGCGTGCAAGGGGGACAGATTACTTTTGACACCATTTGCGCCAACGGACGGGATGCGGAGCGACGACCGTGCAGGTGGATTCCGGATCGTCGCTTCCTCCGTCCCCCAGCGAATCAAAACGAAGTTGCGGTGGAATAGTTCCTATTTGAAGCTTTAACCAGTAAAACAGGAACTATTCCACCGCAACTGCAAAAGCCTGCGCTGGCAACAAATGTCACCTGCGCAGGCTTGGTGGGCGCTCACAAAGGCACGTAATAGAGACCCACATCAGTTATGGAATGCCAAGCAGCATCGATACGCGATGCCCGCCGGCCTACCAAGCAACGAAGCTCGCCGTAGCCTTAGACGATCGGCGCGATGCCGGCAAAGTGCAGATACAGCGAGATAACTGCCACGACAATGACCACTGCTGCGATCAGCTTGTCGTGCAGATGCGGAAGCACCTGCTTGCCGCGGCCGCGCTCGCCCAGAATATAGACGGGGATGGCTGGGGCAAAAAGGATCGTCGTGATCATGACGCCCTGGAGGCCCGTCGACCACACCAGGAACAGCGTGTAGATAAAGCCGAGCGTACCAAAGAAGCGTGCTTTGCCGACACTCGGCGCGTGCGGCCCGTCCAAATGCTCGTTCTTCCAGCCGATCACCATGTAATAGGCAGCCGAGCAGACATACGGAACCAGAATCGTGTTGACCGCGCAGCTATAGAAGAACTGGTAGGTGCTCGCCGCCACATACGACACAATCAAGAAGAGTTGCGTGATGCCGGAGCTCACGAGAACCGTTACCACCGGGGCATCGTGCTTGTTCGTCTTAGCAAACGCCAGCGGGAAGGAGCCCTGACGCGCCGCCTCAAACGGCGTCTCGGATGCAATGATGACGTAGCCCAGCATCGCGCCGACCAGCGAGAGAATAACGCCAAGGTTTACGATGGCAGCTCCTACCGGACCGATTGCGCACTCGAGAATTCCCGCCATGGAGGGCGTTGCGAGCTGTGCCATTTCCTCACGCGGCATAATGCCGAGCGACAGCATCGAGATGATCAGATACAGCGTGAACACGGCTGCAAATCCAAGCGCCGTCGAGCGACCGACATCGCGCACATACTTTGCACGGCCCGAGATGACGACAGCGCCCTCGATGCCCGTGAAGACCCAGACAAGGGCAATCATGGTCGAGACAACCTGCTCGCCAAAGCCGGGGCCAGCCGGTTCTCCCCAGAAGTTGTCCATAAAGATATCGACGTCGAACTTACCCAGGAGCACAATGCTCAGCACAAAGAGTCCCAGCGGCACCAACTTCGCCAAGGTGACGATCGTGTTAATGCCCGCAGCTTCCTTAACGCCACGAAGCACGAGAGCGGTAAGGAACCACAGAAACACGCTGGCACAGATGATGGAAAGCAGATTGTTGCCCGTGCCGAATGCAGGGAAGAAATAGCCAAGCGCGCTAAACAGCAAAAGTGCAAAGCTCACGTTGGAAAGGCATGCGCTGATCCAGTAGCCCCAAGCGGAGTTGAATCCAACATAATCGCCAAAACCGGCGGCGGCGTATGCATAGATACCGCCGGTCAGGTCGGGACGAGCCTGAGACAAACCGTTGAACACCATCATCAGCGCAAAGACGCCAATAAAGCAAATTCCCCACGAGACGATAACCGCGCCGGTATTGGCTCCGCCCGCCGCCATATCGCCGGCAAGAGAGAAGATACCGCCGCAAATGCTCGCAGTGATGACCATCATGGTCAGACGAAAGAGATCCAGACCATTGGGGTCGATTATCTCGTCGTTGCAAGTTTTAGAGGCCATATATGTGCACCCCCTCAGTCAAGCGACCGTATGAAGATGGCCCGGACGTCCCGAATCGGGTGCCGGGCCATCGGTCAAGCGATCATTAAGCTAGTAAAGCGGCCGCATTAGAAGCGCAGTGACAGGCAGGAGAGGCCTCCGTCGACCTTGCGATACTCGGAGGTGTCGACAACGAGCGTCTTGTAGCCCAGATCCTGCACGGCCTTGAGCACGGTCGGATAGCCCTCGGCAACGATGACCGTACCGTTGACCCAGATGCAGTTGGCGCCGTAAGCCTCGTCCTCGGGCACGACGATCTTGTTGTACTGGGCAAAGTCGGGCTTATCGATGAACTCACCGGAGACGAGCATGTTGTTGTCCTCGATGTAGTTGACGCCCGTCTTGAGGTGCAGGACCTCCTCCAGAGGCACCTCGGAGCCCTCGAGGCCCCAGCCCTCGAGAATCTCGCAGAACTGGCGGATACCCTCTTCGTTGGTGCGAGCAGAGCGACCGACGTAGAAGTGGTCGCCGACCATCATGACGTCGCCGCCGTCGAGCGTGCCGGGGGAAACGATGTGCTTGACATGCTCGTCGTCAAAGAAGCGACGGACGACCGGCTCGATTTCGTCCTTCTCGCCATTACGACTGTCGGCGCCGGGGTTGGTAATGATGGCGCCGCAGCGAGTGATAACGGCCGGATCCTCGACAAAGCAGCTGTCGGGATACTGCTCAAGCGCCGGCAGCACCGACACGTCAACGCCACACTGCTCGAGTGCATGCTCGTAATCGTAGTGCTCCTCGATAGCGCGCTCGTAGATGGGCTGGCCAAGCTCGGGAGCGCTCGTGATGCCATTGCTCAGGGACTTGCCGGGACGACGGATGATGACGTGGCTGAACTTAGTCATGATGATCCTCCTTGGATCTCATAGTACTGAGCGGACTTCCTTGCGTCCGCCTTCCTTCCGATGGCTTTATCTTAGGGTGTCTTTACTGTTTTGTATATTGTATACAATCCTGAACGGTAGATATTTGTCGGTAAGCGTATTATTGCTTCTTCTGGTTTGGTAGCGCGATTTAACTGGTCGTTCTATAATTCAATTAGCCTATTGAGGCGAAACGTATTTATTTTTGAAAATATACAGTTGAGGAATATAAGCTCATGGAAACGCTCCGAAGACCCTTGAAGGATCATGTATACGACTATATTTCGAGTCGCATAGACGCCGGCGAGCTTTCGGCCGGCGACCGCGTGAGCGAGCAGGCGATCTGCGATGCCATGGGCGTGTCGCGCACGCCGGTTCGCGAGGCGCTCATCCAGCTGGCAAGCGACGGCTATCTGGACAATCTCCCCCGCCGCGGATTCCGCGTCCGAGGGTTCGATCAGCAAAACGCCGTTGAAGTCTTTGAGATTATGGGGCCTCTCGACGGGCAGGCGGCATACCTCGCCTGCCCTCTCCTAACCGACGAGGACATCATGCAGCTGAAGTTTTTGGTTGGGTCCATGGACCTTGCGATCCAAGGCGGTCTTATCCGAAAGTACGACGACATTCAGCGGGACTTTCACCTCACGTACTTCAACCGCTGCGGCAACGACCGTCTGCGCGACATGATTTCGCAACTCGAGCGCTGCTTTATCAAGCGCGATTACGAGACTGTCGACCAGGAGACGGCGTGCGAACTGCTCAATAAAGCCAACAACGAACATGCTCATATTCTTGAGTTGTTCGAAGCACGAGATGCGACGGGCGTGCGCGACTACGTTCGCGATGTCCATTGGAACACAGAAAACGCCCAGTTCACCGTCTGGTAGGAAAGCAACAAGGGACGACGTCGGTCTTAAACCTTGGCGACAGCACCGCCCAAACTAATCCGCTTTCCTCCGTCCCCGAGGGATCATTCTTCTGGCAGCCAAGACAACGCCGATGCTTTGGCGCGGACAGCGAAAGCCCGCCAGAGCGAGCAAGGTGCCTTGAAACGAGGCGGCATTGACCTTTCTGGTCATGCCGCCGAAGTTGAAAGGCAGATTGCCGCTCTGGCGGGCTTGCAGCGTCGAGCTGTTACGCGGTTTGGTAAAACCGCGTAACTAGAAACCGTGGCGCTCCAGGAAGCGGAAGGCTAGGCGGATCCAAGGACGGACCGAAACCTGCTTGTCCTCGTTGTCGACCGCGGTATTGGCGTTGCCGAGCGAAAGGCCGTGGCCACCCTGGTCAAAGACGTGCATCTCGCATGCGACCCCTTCCTCGGCCATGCGCTGCGCAAACGGATAGACCTGCGCAATCGGCGCCGTCTTGTCGTCCGAAACGCCCCACACAAAGGTCGGAGGCATCTGGCGCGAAACGTGCGTGGTAGGGCAAATGTCGGCCAGGTGCTCATCGGTCGCCTCGCCGCCCGTCACCATCGACAGATAGTCGTTGAGCAAATCGCGCCCCGTCTTGCCACCCGTCTTGGGCACGCGCAGGTCGATGCGCGGGTCGCGCGTCTGCATATCGCGCACATAGGCAAGGTCGAGCAACGGATAGCCCAGCACCACGGCGTCGGGACGAATATCCTCCGGACGAGCCCCGGCAAGGCCCGCGAAAGGTCCGGTCTTCCACTGCGTTGCCAACGAGGCGCAGATCATGCCGCCCGCCGAGAAACCCACGATGCACACGCGCTTGGGATCGACATGCCACTCGTCGGCGTTGGCGCGCACGGTAGCGACCATCTTGGCGAGGTCCGCCTGCGGGTGCGGAAAGCTCACGTCGCCCGTGGCGCTCGTCACATAGTTGAGCACAAAGGCCTGGTAGCCGCGGTCCAAAAACGCAAACGCCACCGGGTCCTGCTCGTGCGGAGCGATATGCGTAAACCCGCCTCCGCCGCAGATGATCACCGCGGGGCGGCGGCCATTGGGCTTGTCGGGCAGCGGCTCGGCACCCAGATACGTAAACGTCGCCGGATAATCCTCGGTCGGCTCCTCGCCCCACAGCGCATGGTTCTCAATAATCATAGGTGCTCCCTCCGTGCGATTCGTGCGCACTCGTTTTTCGCACCTTAGCGTACCCCACTTGAGCCCGCGGCGCAGAAACACCCCCGCAATAAGTTGGCCTTCAACTGATATATCACAAAATCGCTGTTCAGAGGCATCGTTAAGCAGCGTAAAATAGGAGCGCTGACCATGCTGGGAAACACGTACGAAACGTTTCCGGCAAACCACACGCGTGCAACATGCACGCCTGATACGTTGGAGGCATCTATGGGTCTGCTCGATTCGCTCAAGTCCACGTTCACTTCGTCGGGCGAGGCGTCCGTTCCGCCCGCAGCAAGCTTCGCCACCCGCGAAGGCGTCATCTACGCTCCCGTCAACGGCGTGCTCGTCAATCTGAGTGAGGTTCCCGACGAGACCATCGCCTCGGGCATGCTCGGCCAGGGCTACGGCATCGAGCCCATTACCGACACCATCTATGCGCCCGCCAACGGCCGCATCGGCGCCACCACCGTCACCAACCACTCCATCGGCATGATCACCGAGGACGGTCTTCGCGTGTTCATCCATGTTGGCCTGGGCACCGTGGAAATGAACGGCAAGGGTTTTGCCCGCTTTGTCGAGATGGGCGACACGGTCAAGGCCGGCCAGCCGCTCATCAGCTTCGATCGCGAGGCCATCAAGGCCGCCGGTCACGAGGACATCGTGACCGTCATCATCTCTGAGCTCGACCGCCTCAAGAGCATCGACCACGTCGGCGAGTCTGGCACGCTTATCGGCGGCAATCCGCTCGTCAAGCTTGGCGATCCGCTGCTGGTTGCCAAGACCAAGTAGCCAGGCCCCGCGCCACACAGCCAAAAGGCACCTCGTCAAGCGCCCGCGACCATTTGGCCGCGGGCGCTTTTCGTTTGAAAAACCATCCCGCCAATGCCTTATCTGTATAGCCCAAATGAGCCGAGCTGCTAGAATATCGAACTGTATGGATAACTATCATTCAACCGTTATGGGAGGATACGTGAACCGCACCAAAATCGCGCAGCTCTATGCCGATGCCGAGTCGCTCGGCGGCCAGACCGTCACCGTCGCCGGCTGGGTCAAGTCCGTCCGCGACATGAAGAACTTTGGCTTTGTCACGCTCAACGACGGCAGCTGCTTCCGCGACCTGCAGGTCGTCATGAACCGCGAGGCGCTCGACAACTACGACGAGATCGCCCATCAAAACGTCTCGGCCGCACTCATTTGCACCGGCACCGTCAAGCTGACCCCCGATGCGCCCCAGCCTTTCGAGCTTTCTGCCACCTCCATCGAGGTCGAGGGCGTCAGCGCTCCGGATTACCCGCTGCAGAAGAAGCGCGCAACCGTCGAGTTCCTGCGCACCCAGCAGCACCTGCGCCCGCGCACCAACCTGTTCCGCGCCGTGTTCCGCATCCGTTCTGTCGCGGCTGCCGCCATCCACCGCTTCTTCCAGGAGCAGGGCTTTGTCTACGTCAACACCCCCATCATCACCACGAGTGACTGCGAGGGCGCCGGCGAAATGTTCCGCGTAACCACGCTCGACCCCAAAAATCCGCCCCTCACCGAGTCCGGCGAGGTCGACTGGAGCCAGGACTTCTTTGGCAAGCACGCGAGCCTTACTGTATCCGGCCAGCTCAATGCCGAGAATTTTGCCATGGCCTTTGGCGACGTGTACACCTTTGGCCCCACCTTCCGCGCCGAAAACTCCAACACCACGCGCCACGCCGCCGAGTTTTGGATGATCGAGCCCGAGATGGCCTTTGCCGACCTTAACGACTACATGGATAACGCCGAGGCCATGCTCAAGTACGTCCTTAAGGACGTTATGGCCACCTGCCCCGACGAGCTCAACATGCTCAACAAGTTTGTGGACAAGGGCCTGATCGAGCGTTTGGACCACGTGGCAAACTCCGACTTTGCCCGCGTTACCTACACCGAGGCCGTCGAGATCCTGGAGCAGGCAGTCGCTGCTGGCCACCAGTTTGATTACCCCGTCAGCTGGGGCATCGACCTGCAGACCGAGCACGAGCGCTTCCTGACCGAGGAGCACTTTAAGCGACCGACCTTCGTAACCGACTACCCGGCCGAGATCAAGGCGTTCTACATGCGCATGAACGAGGACGGCAAGACCGTCGCCGCCGCCGACTGCCTGGTTCCCGGTATCGGCGAGATTATCGGCGGCTCCCAGCGCGAGGAGCGCCTGGATCTGCTCGAGGCCCGTATCAAGGACCTGGGCATGAATCCCGAGCAGTACAAGTACTACCTTGACCTGCGCCGCTACGGTTCCTGCAAGCACGCCGGCTACGGTCTGGGCTTCGAGCGCTTGGTCATGTATCTGACCGGCGTGGGCAACATCCGCGACGTCCTGCCGCACCCGCGCACCGTGGGCAACGCCGACTTCTAATCGCCACAGCGCCACCAAACGCGTTCCAGCGCATCACGCCAGCGCCTCTCGGCAAGCCGAGGGGCGCTTTTTTCAACAGCATCCGTCAAGCTTTTGGCAAGTTTTTGGTCAGTTGGGCAGGGCTGTTGAAAACTCGACCCGCCGCTTGCCGACGGCTACCGACCGCCCAGGGCGTCCTGCACCCCTGGGAAAGCCCCGCGTCCTAGGCTCCATACCGTCGCCACCCAAAACGGAAAGGACGTGGGCGCCATGACCGAAACCGCTGTTGAAACTTACGAGACCACGACGAGGGGCGCCGCCTCGATGGCAGCCTATCGCGCCGTTCGCATCCTGCAACTATTAAGCGAAAACACCGGTGAGGACAAGGCCATGCTTTCCGATGAGTTGATCCGGCGCCTCGCCCATCCCGGCGACCCCGCCCGCATGCCCATCTCGGCGGCGCGGCGCAGCATCTACACCGCCATCTCCGCACTTCGCCATGCCGGATACGAAATTGAGTACAAGCGCGGCGTGGGGTATCGGCTCTTGACCCGTCCGCTCACCGACGAAGAGATCATCCGACTCCACGGCATGGTCATGCGCAACCGCTCTACGCCCATCGCCATTCGAAAAAGCATGGCGCAGCACCTGGTCGCCATGGCGAGTGCCGACGTTCGCGGCTACCTCGATGCACCCGAGCCTGCTCCAAGCGCAGGCGGCAAATCCACCAAGGCCCCGCGCACGCCCGTCAAGCGCATCGATGCCTGCGAGCTCATCGAGCAGGCCATCGACCACGGAACCACGGTGAGTTTTGATATTTCGAGTGTCACGGCACGCGGAGAGGTCGAAGTGGCACGGATGACACTCCGTCCCTTTGCCATCAAGCAACGAGACGGCATCTCGTATTTGCTGGGAACGGTCTATGACGCGCGAGGCGCCGATGACACGTTGCGTACCGTAGAGATCGGCCGAATGAGAAACGTCACCACACGTCTCCTCGACGGCAAGAAGCTCTTCGCCGCCCTGGACGAGGACGATGCCTCCTCCGCCGCATAAGACCCTCCGCCGCCCATTCGACTACCCGTACCGCCCATCCGATTCTGTATTAAAAAACCCGCCAGGCTGTTGTAAAAATGGACATCAGCGCTACTATAGTTCCACTTGCACTTTGTCCCAGTGCAGTGTTTCCAGCCATTTTTATACTGGGGGTAATGATATGAAGGACATCACCATCAGCCGCAGGAGCCTTCTGGTCTCCGCCGGTCTGCTCGCGCTCGCCCCGCTCGCCGGATGCGGCGGCAACTCTGGTTCCGGCTCTGCTGCCGCCGGTTCCGACTACACCATCGGCGTTCTGCAACTCACCGAGCACTCCGCACTCGATGCCGCCAACGACGGCTTTGTCAAGGCCATCAAGGAGAGCGGCCTTAAGGTCAAGATCGACCAGAAGAACGCCCAGAACGACCAGTCCACGTGTAAGTCCATCGCCGACAAGTTCGTGGGCGACAACGTCGACCTGATCTATGCCATCGCCACGCCCGCCGCACAGGCAGCTGCCGGCGCCACGGCCGATATCCCCATCGTGGGCTGCGCCATCACCGACTACGCCGCCTCCGGCCTGGTTCAGGACAACGATAAGCCCGGCACCAACGTCACCGGCGCCTCCGACCTTACCCCGGTCGCCGAGCAGCTCGAGATGATGCAGAAGGTCTTGCCCGACGTAAAGAAGGTCGGCCTGCTCTTCTGCACCGCCGAGTCCAACTCCGACGTCCAGATCAAGGCCGCCAAGAAGGAGCTCGACAAGCTGGGCCTGGAGCACACCGACTTCACCGTCTCGAGCTCCAACGAGATCCAGTCCGTCGTCGAGTCTGCCGTGGGCAAGGTCGACGCACTCTACTCCCCCACCGACAACACCATCGCCGCGGGCGCTTCGCAGGTCGGCCAGATTTGCAAGGAGAACAAGCTCCCCTTCGTGACCGGCGAGGAAGGCATGTGCATGGCCGGCGGCCTGTTCACCCTCTCCATCAACTATAAGGACCTGGGCTACGCCGCGGGCGAGATGGCCGTTAAGATCCTGAAGGGCGAGGCCAAGCCCGAGGATATGCCGATCAAGCACCTCTCGAGCAAGGACCTGGTCGTCGTCAAGAACGACGAGATGGCCGAGGCTCTGGGTATCGACCTTTCCGCTCTGGACGAATAACGCGTCTAGGGCCCGCACGCGCGCCACGGCTGCGTTATTCAATATCTGAGTCATTGGGGCGAACGCTAAAGGCCGGCGTTCGCCCTGCTTGTTTCAGGTAAAACAAAACGTCTGTCCGCCGCTCTTTTATGCATTGGTACCGCTATTATGGAAAATCACGTGTCCACCCTATCCTAGGAGGTATGAAGCATGCTCATTGCATTGCAGGGCGCCGTTTCGCAGGGCGTCCTCTGGGGCATTATGGTGCTTGGCGTGTTTATCACGTTCCGCCTGCTCGACATCCCCGATATGACCTGCGACGGCAGCTTTGCCCTCGGCGGCTGTGTTTGCGCCGTGCTCATCGTCAATAACAACGTCGACCCGCTGCTCGCCGTGCTTGCCGGCATGTGCGCCGGCGCCATCGCGGGCGCTGTCACGGGCATCTTGACCACCGTTTTTGAGATTCCTGCAATCCTCGCCGGAATCCTTACACAGATCAGTCTGTGGTCCATCAACCTGCGCATCATGGGCAAATCCAACACGCCCATCCTTGCCAAGGGCACCATCTTCTCATCCGTCAGCCACATGACGGGCCTGCCGCAGTCCACCGTTGCCATCATCCTGGGCATTGTGCTGGCCGTGGCCATCGTCGCCATCCTGTACTGGTTCTTTGGCACCGAGATCGGCTCGGCGCTGCGTGCCACCGGCAACAACGAGTACATGATCCGCGCCCTGGGCGTCAACACCAACTCCACCAAGATGATCGCCCTCGTGCTCTCCAACGCCCTTATCGGCCTTTCGGGTGCACTCATCTGCCAGAGCCAAAAGTACGCCGACATTGGCATGGGCACCGGCGCCATCGTTATCGGTCTTGCCGCCATCGTCATCGGCGAGGTGCTCGGCCGTCTGCTGCCCGGCGGTCTGACGCAGTTTAGCGTCCGTCTTGCCTCTGCCGTCTTTGGCTCCGTGGTGTACTTCCTCATTCGCGCCATCGTGCTGCAGCTGGGCATGGACGCCAACGACATGAAGCTGCTCTCCGCCGTGATCGTTGCCGTGGCCCTGTGCGTGCCCGTGGTTTGGGAGCGCTATAAGCTCCGCAGCTCCTACACGAAGGGGGATGAGGCAGATGCTTAAGCTCTCGCACGTCAAAAAGACCTTTAACAAGGGCACCGTCACCGAGAAGCGCGCACTCACCGGCGTCGACCTCACCCTTAACGACGGCGACTTTGTAACCGTGATTGGCGGCAACGGCGCCGGCAAGTCCACGCTGCTCAATATGATCGCCGGCGTGTATCCGCTCGATTCGGGCGTTATTGAGCTCGACGCCAACGATATCTCGCGTCTGAGCGAGTCGCAGCGCGCCAAGTACCTGGGCCGTGTTTTCCAGGACCCCATGCGCGGCACTGCAGCCGACATGCAGATCGCCGAGAATCTAGCCCTCGCCAAGCGCCGCGGCCAGTGTCGAGGTCTTTCGTGGGGCGTCACCAAGGCCGAAAAGGACGAGTACGTTGAGCTGCTCAAGCGTCTGGACCTTGGTCTGGATACGCGCCTTAACGCTAAGGTCGGCCTGCTCTCGGGCGGCCAGCGCCAGGCACTCACCCTGCTGATGGCCACGCTCACCAAGCCGCGCCTGTTGCTGCTCGACGAGCACACGGCGGCCCTCGACCCCAAGACGGCATCAAAGGTGCTCAACCTGACCGAGGAGATCGTCGACGAGAACCACCTGACCACGCTCATGGTCACGCATAACATGAACGACGCCATCCGTCTGGGCAACCGTCTGATCATGATGCACGAGGGCCACGTGATCTACGACGTGGCGGGCGACGAGAAGAAGTCGCTCACCGTGGCCGACCTGCTGCAGAAGTTCGAGGAGGTCTCGGGCGGCGAGCTCGCCAACGACCGCATGCTGCTGAGCTAAAACCTGCCAAAAAGGGACATGCCAAAAAGGGACAGGTTTATTTTGGCAGGTTTTATCTGCGCAAACATCAAAACCGCCGCAAAGGGACAGACGCCCTTGCGGCGGTTTTCGCTAACCCCCATATCGAGCACAGAAGCCCGTACGATGTGATCGGACGGGCTTCTTGATGGGTATCATGGTTGGACGATCATTAGGAGGTTTCTCTACATGGAATTGTTTGAGCCGATTCTTCATTTCTTTGCACAACGATGGGTCCACAACATCATCTGGGCAGGTATCTTGGCCATCGGCACCGCCGTTGCCGCCAAGGTCGCGTCCAAGACCCTGTACCACCTGCTCAACCGCGACGATAACCCACTCCCTTCATCGAGCATCTTCATCAACATCGCGCGCGCCGTCATTTGGATGATCGGCGGCAGCTTTATCCTCGACAACTGCTTTGGCATTAACGCAAACGCCCTCGTCGCCGCTCTTGGCGTCGGCGGCATCGCCATCTCGCTCGGCTTTCAGGACACGCTGTCAAACCTTATCGGTGGCATGCAGGTGACCTTTATGGGCATCATCAAACCCGGCGACAATATCGAGGTCGGCGGCGTGACGGGCGTGGTCCAAGATATCACCTGGCGCCATACGACCATCGAGGACGCCTGCGGGCAGACCATCATCGTCCCCAACTCAAATATCTCCAAGAACACGCTCGTGCACCTCATGCCCTTTGGGCGCGTTGCCGTGCCCGTTGCCGTAAAGGACACGTCCAAGTGGGCCTCGTTGGACGCGCTGGCAGATGAGCTTACCGACGCCACCAAGGCCGCGGTGCTTCCCATCTCTGGCTTTGACAAGGAGCCGTACGTGCTCTTTAGCGAGATCGGCGACTTTGGCGTCAAGGGCAAAATCATCTTTATCGTCAGCGACGACAGCACCACTTTCACGGCAGCCGACGCTTGCATCCGCGCCATCGCCCCCATCATCGCCTAAAACCACCGCAAAGGGGACAGGCACCATTGTGGTGGTTTCGCATCGTGGTACCATGGTTCATATCGTTGTTTAAACGACTAAGGGAGTAGACACCATGGAAGAGGCCTATCGTCAAGCACGCAAGCGCGGCGAGCAGGGACGCCGTCGCGCCATCAGCCAAAGCGAGCACCCGTACCTTACGGACCTCGATAGCCTCGTTGCCCAGCTCCCCTTAGGTCAGCGAGAGAGCGTCGGCCTAAGGGACATTCCGCTCGAAATGGTCGTCGGCACGGTTACCAAGGGCCGTCAGTCTGCCTTTTCGTGCAACTTTATGCCCCTGTTGCCATTTAGCACCGAGTTCGCCCGCAAGTGGTCCAACCTCTACGACATCCAGGTGACCGAGGGCTATCGCGACCCCATCATCGTCACCGAGTTCATGCATCGGTTCTACGTCCAAGAGGGCAACAAGCGCGTCAGCGTCCTCAAATTCCTGGACGCCCCGACGGTTTCGGCCAAGGTCACCCGCCTCTACCCCGGAAAATGGGATTCCGTCGAAAGCCGCCTCTATGGCGAGTTCTGCGCGTTTTGGCGCGTCTGCCCCCTATACGAGATCGAGTTCTCGCGTGAGGGAAGCTACGAAACGCTCGCCAAGATGCTCGGTCAGAACCTTATCGAAAAATGGCCGCAGAAAAAGGTCGACTACCTGCGCCACACCTTCCTGCTCTTTAAGCGCGCCTACCTGCGCGCCGGCGGCGACCATCTGGACATTACGCCCGCCGACGCTATGCTCGTCTACCTCAATGTGTACAACCAGGACCGCCTGCTGGATACGCCGACGGATATCGTCGTAAACCGCCTGTGCAAGATTTGGCGCGAGTTGGTCATTGCCGGCAAAAGTGATGAGGAGAAGGTCGATCTTGTCGAGGCACCGAGTGTCGATGAGGAAGAGGCGCCCGCCAAGTCCACCTCCGGCGTGCTCAACTTCTTTATGGGCAAGACCGTCTACTCGGCGGCCAGCCCCCTGCGCATCGCCTTTATCCATGAGTTCCCCTGTGCGACGTCGAGCTGGGACAGCCTGCACGACCAAGGGCGTCAGTATCTCGATGAGCACTTTGGCGGTATCGTGCGCACCGAGGCGTTCGAGGACTGTCATAATCCGGATGTGTTCTACGCCGCCGTGGAAACGGCTGTCAAACATGGAGCTAACGTCATCTTTTCGACCTCGCACCGCCTGATGGAATACACGCTCAGAGCTGCCGTTGAGTATCCCCAGGTGCGGTTCCTTAACTGCTCTATCGGCCTTCCCCACCAAAGCGTCCGTTCGTACTTTGGCAAGATGTACGAGGCCAAGTTCCTCCTGGGCGCCCTTGCCGCCAGCATGGCGGACAACCACCGTATTGGCTACCACGCGTCGGTCTTCGCCTCGGGCGCACTCAGCGAGATCAACGCCTTTGCGATTGGCGCCTCGCTGCTCGACCCCCGTGCGCAAATTATCCTGACCTGGGGCGATGTGCCCGCTGGAGGTCTTGCCGAAGCCATGTGTCGCGAAGGTGTAAGCGTCATGACCGGCGCTGACATGTCAAAGTCGCTCGTAGACCCTACGGCCTACGGACTTCACCGCTTGGTCGACGGCAAAGTCACCGGCATCGCCATGCCCGTATGGAACTGGGGCCGTTACTACGAGCTCATCGTTCGCAGCCTTCTGCACGGCACGTGGGACGAGACCAGCGACGACAACCAAGTGCGCGCCGTCAACTACTGGTACGGCATGAGCTCCGGCGTTATCGACATCCGTTACGCTCCGGGCCTACCCTACCAGACGCGCAAACTCGTGCAGTTGCTCCGCAACGGCATTGTTGAGGGATCCATCAACCCCTTTGGCGGCGAGCTCCACAGCCAGAACGGCGTGGTACAGATCGAAGGCTTCCCTCCGCTGCCGAGCACGCAGATTGTCGAGATGAATTGGCTGGCGGACAACGTGGTAGGCACCATTCCGCAGCTCGACGATGAGCCGAAAGTCCCTGCCCTATGAAAATCCTTGCCATAGCCGATACCGAAGAACGATGCCTTTGGGAGTGCTTTCGCAAGGAACGCTTTGAGGGAGTCGACCTGATTTTGTCCGCCGGCGATCTTGACCCGGACTATCTTGAGTTTTTGGTTACGGTCATCAACAAACCGCTCATCTACGTGCGCGGCAATCACGATGACCGCTACACACGTCATGCACCGGGCGGATGTATCTGCGTGGAAGACAGCGTGTACACGTACCGAGGGATTCGCATTGCGGGCCTTGGCGGGTCCATGCGTTATCGCGACGGCGCCAACATGTACACCGAACGCGAGATGTCCAAGCGCATGCGTAAGCTGTCGCGTAAGGTTAGGATGGTCGGCGGGTGCGACATTCTGCTTACCCATGCACCCGCCGCCGGTATGGGTGATCTGGACGATCTGCCGCATCGAGGGTTTGAGTGCTTTAACACGGCGCTTGAGTCTTGGGGTCCCGACTATATGATTCACGGGCATGTGCACCAAAGCTACGGCCCCAACTTTCAACGCGAGCGCCAACACCCATGCGGAACGAAGATTGTCAACGCCTGCGGCTATACCAAGATCGAAATTGACGAGGCGCGCTACCCCACGCGCGGTTGGAAGGCCGCTTGGCTCAACTCGCAAACCATGCGCCGCGAGCTCAAACGCCACGAAGCAATCGAGTCTTCAACCGCCAGAACCCCCTGGTAACTGCCAACAACCACCACGAAGGGGATAGGCACCTTTATGGTGGTTTTGCTGACTCGTCCGACCTGTCCATCACGGTGCTTGTGTAATTAACGAGAACACTCATTGTTTTGTAAGGACGGCGCTCACGTGCCGTCTTTTTTTGTCAACTTATGCAGTCTCGACCGTGTTGTATGTAGAGGGACCTCGCGAGACGCCTTCCCTATATCCACCACGACCAATTGGAGGTGACACTATGCCTGCACGCCGTAACCGCAATAGCACGCTCCGATGCGATGCCGATCAGATCGAGCGGGAAGCAAAGCGCTTGGTCGACACGTATTCCGACCTCATCCTTCGATTGTGCTATTCGGCCCTTGGATCCGCTGACGACGCTCAAGACATCTGCCAGGACACGCTGATCAAGATTCTCCAACGCACTCAACCGTTCGACTCGCTCGAACACGAACGTGCTTGGGTGATCCGAGTCGCACTGAACGCATGTCGCGATATCGGCCGTACGCACGCGAATCACCCGGTTGTCGACCTCGATTCGCTCCCCGATTTCTGCGCACCCGTAACACATACCGAGCAAGAATTCGCGCAACGCGACTGCGCCATTCTTTCCGCTGTCACGGCCCTGCCTCAAGCACAGCGCATCGCCATCTTTTTGCACTACTACGCAGGCATGAGCATCAGGGAAATCGCAGACGCCGTTCACGCGACGCCAGCTGCAACCGCCCAGCACCTTAGCCGCGGACGTGCGTCACTTCGGCTTTCCTTGAAAGGAGACCACAATGACTACGAATTCGAATGACTATCGCCACGCCCTGGAGCACATTTCGTTTACCGATAATGCGAAGCAGCACATGGCAAACTCGATTGCTCAGTCCGTCGCCTCGAGCGATGCGGCGACCGCTCAAAGCAACTTTAATGGCACGCGACGCAAGCCGCGCATCGCCCGCCATCCCGTAAGAACAGTCGCTCGCATTGCCGCTGTAACGGCAGTCCTCGCTATCGTCATTGGAGGCGCTGGCACGGCTATGGCAACAGGCGTCCTGCCGCTTCCTTCTGACATGCTTTCCGACATCTTTGACGGACCTGCTTCTCAAACCGAGATCATCGACCGTATTGGCCGGCCCGTCGGTGCTAGCTGCTCCAACAACGGAGTCACCGTGACCGCCGACGCCATCATGGGCGACAAGGATATGGTTACCATCGCCTATACGCTTACGTTCGACGATCCCGCTGCCCTGAAAAAGCTTTCCGAGCCGGGCGAGAACGGAACTATCGCCGGAAGTGTCGATGGAAACGTATACGTTGATGGCGAGCATGGCGGCCAAGGCCAATCATGGCTCATTGACAAGAACCCCAATGACTCCAGCATTCAATACTTTGCACAGTTCAGCGTTGAATCACCCGGCCTTATGGGCAGGACCGTCCGCACGCATATCAACTCTCTCGTTGTGCCACGTGCTGGCAAAGAGCTTCCCGAGTATAAGAAAATACTTACGGGCCCATGGGATCTTAAGTTCCAGCTGAATTACGAAGATACATCCGTTACGATTCCCGCGCCCAAATCGGTCAACTTTAACGGCACCAAGGCGACGATTCAAGAGGCCACCGTATCCTGCGTTGGCGTTTCAGTCCGCTACAACATAGATCGTTCCATCGAACACGACAACAACAGCGGCAAGATGTCTCAAAACATGGAGGAGTCTATGGATGCCGTTGGCAACATACCCCTCATCGTGACGTTCAAAGACGGTCATGTTGAGGACGCAACCAGCCACAGCGGCTATTTCGCAAATAAACTGGATAACGGCACCACTGATGTCCACAAGACCTGGCCGTTCTCGCAAGTTTGTGACACAGACAAGATTGCAAGCGTACAAATTGGCGATACGGTCATTCCCATGAATTCGTAACGCTACGCGGCTCGTATATGCACCCGGTTCCGCACTTCGCGTCTAAAGATGCGCTGTCATCGAGCAGCGTGAGCGCAAGGCCGCCCGTATGGTCGGCTGGGAACACCTCGTTGCGCTAAAAACCACCACGAAGGGGACCGGCACCTTTGTGGTGGTTTTGCTGACTCGTCCGACCTGTCCCAACGGTTTGTCTCAATCTGTAACAGGTAGGGCCCAAATAATCGGTTAGCTGTTACAGATCGAGACAGACCACGGATGCTCGGCCGAAAATCTCAATCTGTAACAGGTAGGAACGATTTTGCCCCTTAGATGTTACAGATTGAGATATTTGACAGCTTGAATCGGCATCGCCTACAGCGCGGCGACGACCTTGTCGCCCATCGTCGTGGTGCCGAGGATCTTATCTGCCGGGGTGTTGACATCGGCGATGTCACGGGTGCGCCAGCCCTCGTCGAGCACGCGCGCCACGGCGCTCTCGATCCACGCGGCTTGCTCGCCCATGTCGAGCGCGTAGGTCAGCAGCATCGCCACCGACAAGATTTGAGCCAGCGGATTGGCCACGCCGAGCCCCGCGATGTCAGGAGCGCTGCCAGCGCTCGGCCCAAACAGCGATACGCCATCATCCAGCGAGGCAGAGGCAAGCATACCGAGCGATCCGGTAATCTGAGCCGCCTCATCGGACAGGATGTCGCCGAACATGTTCTCCGTCACCACGACGTCAAAGTCTGCCGGTCGACTGATGAGCTGCATGGCGGCGTTGTCGACGAGCAGGTCCTCAAGCTCCACGTCGGAGTACTCCTCGTCTTGCACGCGATGCACGATCTCGCGCCACATGCGGCTCGTCTCCAGCACGTTGCGCTTATCAACGCTCGTCACCTTGCCGCGACGTTTGCGCGCCGCCTCAAATGCCTGGCGCGCAATGCGCTCAATCTCGTACTCGCGATACTCCATCACGTCGACCGCACGCTGACCGGCCGCACCCGCAGCGCCCGCGCAGGTCACGGATGCGGGCGCCAAAGTCCCACGGCATGTTGTAGCCCATCGTATCGGGGATGTTCACGACCGTGGCACCGGCCTTTACGGCCGCCTCGATAATGCGCACCAGAAACTCCTGATCGGAGCGGCCGGCATCCTCGGCATAAAACTCAACATCGTCAACGAACTTGCGAGCATGTTTGACGGCATGGATCGCTCACTCAATTGCCCTTTCCTCAGTCATATGGAGCTTGTCGCGCAGGTGACTGGTGCTCACACCCAGCCCTGTATGGATACGGGGCCTCTGGGCCGTTTTGAGCGCCTCTGCAGCCACTTCGATATCCCTGTCGACAGCGCGCGTCAGGCCGCATACCGTGCATCGGTCGCCCGCAATCTTGCCAATCTCCTGTACGGAGCGAAAGTCACCAGGACTCGAGATGGGAAAGCCCGCCTCGATAACGTCCACGTTCATGCGCACCAGCTGGCGGGCGATGAAGAGCTTTTCCTCGGTATTCATGCTGGCGCCCGGCGACTGCTCACCGTCGCACAGGGTGGCGTCAAAGATTGTGATTTTGCGGCTTATATGTTCCTCCTGATTGACCGTTTTATGACAGATGGCTTTCAGGAGAGAGAGAAGGCCTAGAGATAGAAAAATACCCGTGTCGCTCATCACGCCTGAAAGCGGCAGACGATAGCGCACCCGGGTACAACAAATCGTTATAGCGAGATTACAACCCTAGCGCGCTATCCAATCTAGTAGCGCTAGGCCTAGGAGCTGTTGCGTGTTCTTAAACATGTTGGGCTCCCTTCGGCCTCGGGTAGTACTACATCGCGCTAAAGTACAACACAAGTAAAACCACCACAAGGGTGCCTGTCCCCTTCGTGGTGGTTTCGTTGACTCAAAAGCAAGAAACCCGGTCCTGCACGAGGCAGAACCGGGTTTCTTTAGCAATGCTTGCTTTGCTCAGGCAGTAACTAAAAGTTACTCAGCCAGGAAGTCGCGCTGGACAGCGGGATCGACCTTGACGCCAGGGCCCATGGTGGAAGACACGGAGATGGACTTGACGTACTTGCCCTTAGCAGAAGAGGGCTTGACGCGCAGGATCTCGGTGTACAGGGCAGCGTAGTTCTCAACAAGCTGCTGCTCAGAGAAGGACTTCTTGCCCAGGGGCACGTGGCAGATGCCGTAACGGTCGGCGCGGTACTCAACGCGGCCAGCCTTGAGCTCGGAGACCATCTTGGCGACGTCCATGGTCACGGTGCCGAGCTTGGGGTTCGGCATGAGGCCACGGGGACCGAGGATCTTACCAATGCGGCCAACCTTGGCCATCATGTTCGGCGTAGCGATAGCAGCGTCGAAGTTGATCTCGCCCTTCTGGATCTGGGCGACGAGCTCGTCGGAACCGATGATGTCGGCGCCGGCAGCCTCGGCCTCGCGGGCCTTCTCGCCCTCGGCGAAGACAGCAACACGAACGGTCTTGCCGGTGCCGTGAGGCAGGGAGATGGAACCACGGATGTTCTGGTCAGCCTTACGAGTATCGATGCCCAGACGGAAGTGGGCCTCGACGGTCTCGTCGAACTTGGCGGTGTCGAGCTCCTTGATGAGCTTGGCAGCCTGAAGGGGGGTGTAGAGCGTGGCGCGGTCGATCTTCTCGGCAGCGGCGTTATAGCTCTTACCATGCTTAGCCATGTGCATTACCTCCTGTGGTTAAACGGGCGTGAGCCCTCCCACATCGTATCGTGTGCCCTATTGCACACATATAACGGGCGCCCCGGTCGGAGCACCCGTCATTACCTAAAGAAATCGCTACTCAGCGATGGTGACGCCCATGGAACGGGCGGTACCGGCGATGATCTTCTTGGCGGCGTCAATGTCGTTGGCATTGAGGTCCGGCATCTTAATCTCGGCGATCTTGGTGAGCTGCTCCTGAGAGAGCTGACCAACCTTGTCGGCCTGGGGCTTAGCGGAACCAGACTTGAGGTTCAGCTCCTTCTTGATGAGGTGAGCCGCCGGCGGGGTCTTGGTGATGAAGGAGAAGGACTTGTCCTCGTAGACAGAGATCTCAACGGGGATGATGTCGCCCTTCTTGTCCTGCGTCTCGGCGTTAAAGGCCTGGCAGAACTGCATGATGTTCACGCCAGCAGCGCCCAGGGCGGGGCCGACGGGAGGAGCGGGGTTAGCTGCACCAGCAGGAATCTGGAGCTTAATGACGTTGGCAACCTTCTTCTCAGCCATGGTCATTCCTTTCGAATCACGAGTGTGAAGTACTTGCTATATCGTAAGCACGCACGTGTTAGAAGCACTCCTGAGATGAGCAGTCACAGAAGAAGCACGCTCGCGCGAACGGACGAAAACTTAAGCGATGACAGCGACCTGGTTAAAGTCGAGCTCGACCGGCGTCTCGCGGCCAAAGATCATCAGCGTGACCTTGAGCTTGCCAGCCTCGGTGTTAACCTCGGAGACCTTGCCATCAAAGTCGGTAAGCGGGCCATCGGTGACGCGGACGGACGTGCCGACCTGAATATCAACCGAGGTGCGCTTGGGCGAATCGCCCTTACCGGGACGACGAGTCATCTTGTTGTACTCGTCGCGGGAAAGCGGAGCGGGCTTGCCGTTGCCGCCCAGGAAACCGGTGACGCCGGGCGTGTTACGAACGCACGTCCAAGCATCGTCATCCATCTCCATGCGGACCAGGACATAACCCGGGAAGATCTTGGAATCCTTAGTCTCACGCTTGCCACCCTCTTTAATCTCGGTGACGCGCTCCATAGGAATCTCGATATCAAAGATACGGTCCTGCATGCCCATGGTCTCGATGCGATGCTCGAGATCGGACTTAACGCGGTTCTCGTATCCAGAGTAAGTGTGAACGACGTACCAACGCTTAGACATGGTTTAGCCCCTCAATCCAGAGAACAGAGCAAGAGCCTCGCCAAAGCCAGCATCGAGCAGAGCGATGACGACGCCGACGACGATCAGAGAAGCGCAAACGACGACCGAGTAGTTCACGAGCTCCTTCTTATCGGGCCACGTGACACGCTTCATCTCGGACTTCACCGAAGCGAAATACTTCTTGGTGCGGGCGAAGAAACCAGGCTTCTCATTCTTCTTGGACTTCGCAGTCTTCTCGTTCTTCTTGGCAACGGCCTTCTTGGCCTCAACCTTGGAGTTGGCGGCAGCGTTGTTGGCAGGTGCCGGCTGCTGAGCCTTCTTCTTGTTCTTCTTGTTGGCCATTTGGGTTACCTCCGCGCAATGCGCTTATACATGAGTAAACCGTAAGCCCCCAATTGGGAGCTTACGGAATAATGACTGGCACGCCAGGAAGGACTCGAACCCTCAACACTCGGTTTTGGAGACCGATGCT
>CABPDL010000033.1:0-26479 GCA_902406375.1 uncultured Collinsella sp. | reverse complement strand
CTGCGTTGCCCGCGCTTCCAAAGTTGACCGACTGAGGAGCGGGTTCCGCGGCACACCTTGATTTTGCCCGGTGGGGCGGCTCTTTTGCAGCCGTCCCACCGTTTATTTAGATCTACCACGACGGACAGCTCGCACTACTGCGCACTGTCCCGTACCGTTCCCCTACTTCCCAAAGATCGCTGCAAGCAGCCCCTTGCGTTTGGGCTTTTCTTCTCGGTAGGAACCCTCGGCAACCGCTGCCACCTGACGCGGCTGCTCGCCGCCTCCCTTACGCACGATCTGGTAGAGGAAGGGCGATTTAACGTATTTGACCTCGATGGGCGTGGCGTGCACGGTGCTTTCTCCGGACAGATGCAGACTCGGGTTGAGCGGCGCCACGATATGCGTTTCGCGCTTGTTGCCAAACACCACCGCGGCCGCGCGGCCCGTCTGGCCGTTTACGGCAATGCGCACCTGCTCGCCATCGCGGCTGTCCGTCGCTGGGCGATCGACAAAGTAGACCGGTACCATCACCAGGCCGTCCTTATGCTTGCGAGCCTTGCGCGCCCAGGTGCGGATGCTCTTTTTATTGAGCCCCAGCACCGCCTCGGCATCGTTGCCGGCAATGTCGAGCGCCAGCTTATCAATGACCACCTGGTCCTTGGTAGACGCATCGACGGAGACAACGCGGAAGTCGCCTTCCTGCATGGCGGGATCGAACGGGCCGACCTTGGCAAAGTCCCACGGTTCCAAAATGCCCATGAGGCGAACGTCCAGGTAGTTTGCCCGCGGATATGCCCAGTCAAGCACCTCGTAGTACACCAAGGTCTCCTTGCTCATGCCCTTGCCCGGGAAGGACGCCATCATGCGCAAATCCGCGAGCGCCATGGGGAAGTAGAAGAGCATCATGTCGTTTTGGATCGCATCTTCCACGTCGTGCCCGGCAAAGGCGTCGGGGTACTGGCGCACCAGCTGCAGTGCGTTGGCACGTGCCTGCTGCGGCGAGATTTCGCAGGGAATACCCTGCCCAGGTACATACTCCGCACCAACGCCCAAGGTCAGGCGCTTGCTAAACGTCCCCGGCTTGAGCAGGTCGGCAATGCCGATCTTGTTGCCGCAGGACGGGCACTCAAACACACGCTGCGTTGACTCGCCCTCAAAGGACGCTCCACAGAAGGGGCAGGGAATGCTCACGTGCGTGGCTTCTTGGAACTCCTGCGCCGTGCCGCGGTCCTCCCACAGCAGATGCTCCAGAACCGACTGATTGCGCCAGTGTGAATTAAAGAAATACCAGTCCGGGTCCTCCGGGCGCTCGAGTTGCGACACATGGGTGAGCTTAAGCAGCCCATCGACAACCGTCAGCGGCGTATGGCGAATGCCCAGGGCGCTCTTGGGCTCCCCCGCATCGGCCTGCCACGGAACGACCGTGCCGCAATAGGCGCACTCAAAACTGCGTTTAGCCTGGTTTGAGTACATAGGGCCGCCGCAGTTTTGGCATTTAATGGCAAACATCTCGTCCATGGATACATCCTCCTTTGCGCAGGGGCTGTCGACATTAAGTATGTCGGGCAGGCAAGCACATGACCATACCCATGTGGCCCAAAATGGAGCACCTGGTCGGACAAGAAGGGCCGCTCGTTAGCTCCAGCAGACCATTGCTGCATTTTCTGAGCATCGGCGCACGGTGCGCCCATGCGAGCTACACTATCCCCTTAACCATGATTGTGAGGACGATTGCCATGCTATTTGTAAATCGGCTGGTACATACGCTTGTTCCCGGCAGCAAGGACGAGCCGGTCGATACGGCTTGCCGTACCAACGCAGGCTTTGCCGCAAGTCTCATCTGCATTGGCCTCAACATTACCCTGTGCCTAGCCAAGGGCATCGCGGGTCTGCTCGCCGGCTCCGTCTCGCTTATCGCCGACGCCTTCAACAACCTCTCCGATGCGTCGAGCAACATTGTGAGCCTGCTCGGATTCCGACTCGCCAGTCGCCCGGCTGACGAAGGTCACCCCTATGGCCACGGCCGCTACGAATACCTCGCCGGCCTGTTTGTCGCCGTCCTCGTTTGTGCCGTCGGCATCAACCTGGTGCTCGAATCCGTTACCAAGATTATCAAGCCCTCCCCCACCGCTTACACGCTCGTTTCCCTTGCGGCACTGGCTACATCCATGCTCGTTAAGTTCTGGATGGCCGCGTTCAACCGCACGCTGGGCGATCGCATCGACTCGGAGACGCTTATCGCCACGGCGCAGGACTCCAAAAACGACGTCATCACCTCGGGCTCGGTCTTGGTGGCGGCGCTTATTTCGCAGACGACCGGCTTTGACCTCGATGGTTGGGCGGGCCTGGGCGTGGGCATCTTCATCTGCATCAGCGGCCTGGGCCTGGTGCGCGACGCCATCAGCCCGTTGCTTGGGCAAGCGCCCGACCCCAAGCTCGTCCAGGAAATCCGCGACAGGATCATGTCGTACCCCCAGGTCCTGGGCACTCATGACCTCATGGTGCACGACTACGGCCCCGGCCGCCAGTTTGCCAGTGCACACGTGGAAATGCCCGGCGAGGGCGATGCCTTTGAGCACCACGAGATTCTGGACACCATCGAACACGATATCAAACGCCAGATGGGCATCGCCATCACGTTGCACTGCGACCCCATTGCAACAACCGGCGATGACTTGCGCGGCTGGGTCAAGCGCGGCGTAGCGCAGATCGACCCCGCGCTTTCCATCCACGACTTGCACGAGCACGACGGCTTTGTTTCGTTTGACCTGGTGCGTCCCGACGGCTTTGACATATCCGACGAGGAGCTGCTGGAGCTCGTCACGCGCATCGTGCACGAGCGCAGGCCCGATGCATCATGCGTCGTCACGTTTGACTCCGGCTTTAGCTCGCCCGAGCGTCCGGCAGAGCAGTTGTAGCCCCGCCCCGCTCAGCCGCTAGTTTCCCTGTGCGCCCGAAATGCCGTTTTGCAGCGCGTCCCAAGCATTGGTAGCCATATCGCCCAGGTTCTGCGCGGTATCGTCGAGGTTCTGAGCCGTGTCGCCCAGCTCTTGAGCCTTATCTCCAAGCTCCTGGGCCTTGTTGCTCAGGTCCTCCAGCGTGTTGGAGCTCGAGCTGTCCGTGGTGCCTTGATCGCCGGACGCATTGCCCGACGAGCCGTCCTTGCGCGTAAGCTGGACCTCCAGGTTGCCGTCAGCGTTGTAGTAGGCAGATGTGACGACCCAGTTGGCATCGACAACAGGCGTCGAGCCGTCGTCAGTCAGAATCACAGCATTCGAAAGATCGGCCCCGCGCGACTTGAGGAGCTTCTTGGCGTTGGACCAGTACTGCCCCGGGATATCGCTCAGATCGACGGTGTTAGATGAGGCGGACTCGGTTTGCTCGGCAGTGGTATCGGCCGTTGAACTCCCCCGTTTGTTGAGCATGCCCGACACAATGGCGAATACAACCGACAGCGCAAAAAAGATCGCCAGCACAATGAGGATCTTCTTGATCACACTCGACGAACGCGACGGCGCCTCTTCCTCGTCCTCACCATACTGCGGAATCGACTTGGGGTACTCACGATAAGGCTGGCGCGCATACGGATCGCGCGACTCATAACGAGGCTGGGACTGTGCCGTGCGCGGCATATACGTCGTCTGCTGAGGCTGCGGAATGGGATTTTGCGGCAGGTTATTATAAGCGCCTGCCGCCGCATTGCCATACGGGTCCGGCGTCGCATTGCCATACGGGTCCTGCGGTGCATAATCAAACGGATCCCGCGGTGTATCGCCATAGCCCATAACTCGTGTGGGTTCGGCGGACGCCTGCGTCGCATCGGGGGCAGCATTGCCGGGGTTCGACACAACGCGGGTCGCATCGGCGCTATCGTCAGCCTGCGCGGAACCATATCCGCCCATCACGGTCGTCTTGTCCTGGTCCATGCAACGTTTCCTTTCCGTCGCCTGTAAGCATCAAGTTATCCATGCATTCTACCCGCGCAAAAGCCTATGATGGGCAAAGGCCGTCGGTATCTACAAGACATGCGCGTGCCTAAGGATCAAAAAGCCCCGCCGGGCCTTGGTGGGCGCGGCGGGGCGGGCAAGCGGCTATAAGCAGCAGGCTTAGAACAGGCCGGTGATATTGCCGTCGTTGTCGACGTCGATGTTCTCGGCCGCGGGAACCTTGGGCAGGCCCGGCATGGTCAGGACGCTGCCAGTCAGCGCGACCACAAAGTGAGCACCGGCGGAAACCTTGAGCTCGCGCACGGTGATGCGGAAGCCCTCGGGGGCGCCCAGCGCCTTGGCGTTGTCGCTAAAGCTGTACTGGGTCTTGGCGACGCACACCGGCAGGTTGCCAAAGCCGTTCTCGCGCAGCTCGGCGAGCTGACGCTTGGCAGCCGGCGTAAAGTCGACGCCGTCGGCGCGGTAGACCTTGGTGGCGACGGCCTCCAGAGCATCGGCAACATCGGCACCGTCCTCGTAGGCAAACTTGAGCTCGCTCGGCTGCTCAATCAGGCGCATGACCTCATCGGCCAGCTCGAGGGCGCCCTCGCCGCCCTTGGCCCAGACCTCGGAAAGCTTAACGTTGACGCCGAGCTTCTGGCACTCGGACTCGATGAGCGCAAGCTCTGCCTCGGTGTCCGTCGGGAAGCGGTTGATGGCAACCACACAGGGAAGACCATAGACGCTCTGGATATTGTCAACGTGGCGCAGCAGGTTGGGCATGCCGGCCTTGAGGGCATCGAGGTTCTCGTCGTTAAGGTCGGCCTTGGCAACGCCGCCGTTGTACTTAAGCGCACGGGCGGTGGCGACAATCACGACGGCGCTGGGACGAACGCCCGTCATGCGACACTTGATGTCGAGGAACTTCTCGGCACCCAGATCGGCGCCAAAGCCTGCCTCGGTAATGGCGACATCACCAAAGCGCATGGCCATACGCGTGGCCATGATGGAGTTGCAGCCGTGGGCGATATTGGCGAAGGGACCGCCGTGGACAAATGCGGGCGTGCCCTCGAGCGTCTGCACCAAATTGGGCTTGAGCGCATCCTTAAGCAGCGCGGCCATGGCGCCCTGAGCCTTAAGGTCGCGGGCGCGGACGGGCTCGCCGGCATAACTGTAGCCGACGACAATCTCGCCCAGGCGCTCCTTGAGGTCGTTGATGCTCGTGGATAAGCACAGGATCGCCATGACCTCGGAGGCAACGGTGATATCGAAGCCGTCCTCGCGCGGCACGCCCTGAGCCTTGCCGCCGATGCCGTCGATAACATGGCGCAGCTGGCGGTCGTTCATGTCGACGACGCGCTTCCAGGTGATGCGCTTGACGTCGATACCGAGCTGGTTGCCCTGCTGAATATGGTTGTCGAGCATGGCGGCCAGCAGGTTATTGGCGGCACCGATAGCGTGGAAGTCGCCGGTAAAGTGCAGGTTGATGTCTTCCATGGGGATGACCTGGGCCCAACCGCCGCCGGCGGCGCCGCCCTTGACGCCAAAGACGGGGCCGAGCGAGGGCTCGCGCAGGGCCACAGCGCTCTTGACACCGCGACGGCGCAGGCCATCGGCCAGACCGATGGTCGTGGTGGTCTTGCCCTCGCCAGCGGGCGTGGGGTTGATGGCGGTCACGAGGACGAGCTTGGCCTGGTGATCGGTCGGCTCGTTGAGCAGCGAATAGTCGACCTTAGCCTTGTCGAAGCCGTACGGAATCAGGTGCTTTACGTCGACGCCGGCGTTCTTAGCCACCTCGGTAATGGGCAGCGGCGTGACGGAACGTGCGATTTCGATGTCAGTAGGCATGGGCGGTCCTTTCGTTACCGGATGAGAAAAAGACCAATTCAGCATAGCACGGGCGCGCAATAGTAAAACACCCGTAACCGATGAATGGCGATATGTTTATCCAATGCTCAGCGATAGCCTACAGACTAGCCAAAACAAACCCGACTCTAAACGGCTGGCTCGATACCCAAATGCTCAAAGGTGCGAAGCGTTGCCTGACGGCCCTGGGGCGTGCGAATCATCAAGCCGCACTGCAGCAGATAGGGCTCATAGACATCCTCGAGCGTACCCGGGTCCTCGCCCACCGCGCTGGCAAGGGTCGTCAGGCCCACGGCACGGCCGGAGAACGTCTTGGCGAGCGTCTCCAAGATGCGAATATCCATCCAGTCCAGACCAAGCTCATCAATCTCGAAGAACTCGAGTGCCTGGCGGCAAATATCAAGCTCAATAGGACCGTTGCCGCGCACCTGCGCATAGTCGCGCACGCGTTTGAGCAGACGGTTGGCCAGGCGCGGCGTGCCACGCGAACGCGAGCCGATCTCGAGCGCACTCGGATGGTCTATCGTCACGCCCAAGATGGTCGCCGAGCGGGTCACGATCTGGGCAAGCTCCTCGACCGTGTAGTAATCCAGGCGATACGAAATGCCAAAGCGGTCGCGCAGCGGGCCGGTCAGCATGCCCGAGCGAGTCGTTGCCGCCACCAGCGTGAACTTAGGGATATCCAGGCGAATCGAACGTGCGGCCGGACCTTTACCGATCACGATATCGAGCGCAAAGTCCTCCATAGCGGGATATAGGACTTCCTCGACCGACCGGTTAAGGCGGTGGATCTCATCGATAAACAGCACGTCACCCGGCTGCAAGTTAGTCAGGATGGCTGCCAGGTCACCGGTACGCGCAATAGCGGGGCCGCTCGTCGTCTTGATCTGAGCGCCCAGCTCGTTGGCGATAACGGTGGCCAGCGTGGTCTTGCCCAGACCTGGAGGGCCCGAGAAGATCACGTGGTCGAGCGTCTCGCCACGGCTCTGAGCCGCCTCGATCAGCACGCGAAGGCTCTGCTTGATATGCTCCTGACCGCAGTAGTCGTCCAGGCGCTGGGGACGCAGGGTACGGTCGACATCGAGGTCTTCGGGCGTTAGCTCCGAGCCCACCATGCGCTCACCGTGCGCCATGGATGCCGCCGGCGAGTTGCCGGGCGTCGCCCACAGGTCCTGAGAGTCATCGGCTTCCCACATCACGCATCCATTCCGAGTCGCTTAAGCGCCGCGCCGAGCAAATCCTCGACACGCATATCCTGCCCATCATACCCGCTCAGGGCAACCTCGGTCTCCTGCGGGCTAAAGCCCATGGAAAGGAGCGCCGCGCGGGCGTCATCGATCGCCGAGGGAGCTGCAGCGGGAACCGGCATCGCAACCTGACCGGGAATTACGTCGACCGGAACAAAGCCCTTGTCCTTGGCAAAGGTACTCTTAAGCTCCAGGATCAGACGCTGCGCAGTCTTTTTACCCACACCGGGCACCTTGGCCATGCCCTTGTCATCCTCGGCCATTACCAGGGAATACAGCTGTCCCACGGTATAGGTGGAAAGCACGGCAAGCGCCAGGCGCGGACCGACGCCCGAGACAGAAACGAGCCGATCGAACATCGTGCGCTCGTCCTTGGAGGCAAAGCCAAAGAGCGTCATGGCGTCCTCGCGCACCTGCATACGGGTATAAAGGCGAACCTCACCGCCGGGCGTAGGCAGCGTGGCGGCAGTGCTGCCCGAAATACCGAGCTCAAAGCCCACGCCCGATACATCGACGACGGCCGAGCTCATCGTGGCCTCGACAAGCGTTCCATGGAGCTGGGAGATCATCAGTATCCGGTTCCTCTCTGTTGATAGAACTCGCCGCCGGTAAGCGCCCGGGTGCGGCTGAGGTTAACGTGGCAGATGGCGCAGGCCAGAGCATCGGCGGCATGGTCGGGATGCGGGTCGTGATCGAGCTGCGTGAGCGTGCGCACCATGTAGGCAACCTGCCGTTTATCTGCAGCGCCCGTGCCCACCACGGCCTGTTTGATCTGCATGGGCGTGTATTCGCCAATCTCGAGCGCGCACTCCGAAAGCGCCACGAGCGCAGCACCGCGGGCATGCGCCGTTGGGATAGCCGAACGAACGTTAGCGCCAAAGTAGATGCTCTCGATAGCCGCGGTATCGGGGCGATAGCGTTCGACGACGCCCTTGAGGTCGCGGGCGATATGCGACAGGCGCACCGCGAGCGGGCTGCCCGCACTGGTCTCGATACAGCCGTAGGCACGGCAGCGAACCTCGCCACGTCGCTCCTCGATAATCCCCCAGCCCGTATGGGCCAAACCAGGGTCGATACCCAAGATAACCAAGCCGACCTCCCCTCGTCACAAGCACAGCGCAAGGCAAGGCCCCGCGCATCATTCACGAACGTCTGTTCTAGAATAACACAACGGGGCCAAGACGCTTAGTTGAAGTATCGGGGTTGGGAGCGAATCCCATCCCATAGTTAGTTCTGGCTGAAGAACGGAAACTGTCGGGGATCAACCGGCGGATGCGGCATCGGACCTCCCTGGGACCCACCCTGCGGTCCGCCCTGACCGCCCATCATCTTATCAATGGCGTCCTGGACCTCGCCCTCAAACTTTTTCATGCCCTCATGCAGACGACGCTGACCGTCCTCGGAGCGCAGCTCTTCCATCTGCTCGGGCGAAATACCCAACAGCTCGCCCAATATGCCCATCATCTCGCCGCGCATACGGTCACTCGTATCGTCGTCGGCAAAGCGACGCACCTCGGCGCGCGCCAGCGAATCAACCGTCATGCGCTCTTTACCGCTAAGGCCAAGATCGGACCACGCAAGCATGTACGGCCAGGCGCGCTCGGCAAACGAACGGGCCGAAACGATCGGCGCCGTCGGTAGCATGCGACGGGCAGCCTCACCCTGGCGCACGAGCATCAGCAGCAGCGAGCAGGCCTCGGGCTTGGCGGCGGCCATCGGGATGTCGTCAAAGGGACGGTTGCGGTCCACGTGCGACTCGAGCGCACCATCGACCTCGCCCGGCTCAAGCCCGCCAAGCAGCTGCGCCGCGCGATCGAGCATATCAACCGGACCGGCGAGCGTCGAGAGCGCCTGCGCCAGCACGCGATCCATGCAATCCTCCACCGCGTTGAGCGTCACGAGCTCTTGGGGCACCACGGCCGAGGCGCGGTTGCGCACGCGTGCCACAAACTCGAGCGTCGACAGATACACATCGCCAAAGGGCGCAAAGTCGCCCTGGTAGCCACCGGACAGCGCGGGCGCCGCCAGCGCGTACTCGGTCTTGGAAAGCGGGCTCAGCGCCGTAGCGCCCAGCTCGAGCGCCGTATCCTCGAGCATCAGGCCCAGCGCGCGCGAACGCAGGCGCTCGGCATCGCCCGCCGACACGTCGCGGTCGAGCACGCGCTCCGCATCCGGCGCATCGCGCTCGACGGTGCGAATGTGCAAGCGTTCGGCGATTGAGCGAACAGCAGAACAGCGGGCGGCCTCGGCCTCCTCCTGCGCCGGCGTAAAGATGCGGTTGCGTCCCAGCGCTAAGCCAATTACGTTACGAGGACCCAAGGCATCGACGGCAAGCGCTGCCAACAGGGACGACGGCAAATCGCCCTCGAGCGCCACCACGGCACGCGACGCACCGCGGGCGCGGGCATTGTCGCGCACGGCAAGCACCAGCGCCTGCCACAGCCACTCCTCGGAGCGAAACTGGGGCAGCTCATGGTCCTCCAGGGCATCGAGCATCACGCCGCGTTGAATCTCCTGAACCAGCAGGCTCTCCTCAAAACACGGCGCCTGGGCCACCACGCGACCGCAATCGTCGAGCACAAACGACCCGCCGGTATACACCGACTCGTCATAGGCGCCGACCGGCGCCATGCAGGCAAACCATACGCTGCGCTTGGAGGCGATCTTGCGGTAGGCACCGCTGCGCACGGCGGCGACGGCGGCGGTCTCGCGATCGGTCATGTCAAACGCATTAAACTGGAAATAGGCAATGAGGTCGACGCCGGTCGGCAGCATTTCGAGCTCGCGGTCCAGGTCAAACACCACAGCGATGCGCACGCCGTCCACATCAAACACCGGAGGTGCCCAACGCGCATCGTTGCTCTCGCCACGCTGCAGGGCAATGCTTGCGCGCGCAGGCACCACGCGACCATCCTTAAGCATCATATAGTCAAGCAGGGGCTGGCCCTCAAACGAAACCGCAGCGGGCACGATGCAGATCATGTCGAGCTCTTGGATGCGCTCGGCAACGCCCGTCAGGCCCGTCAGCATATCGTGCTCAAAATCGGCAGCGCCCACCAGGCTGCCCGGCATGGCGCCCATAAAGAGCGGGGCCGGAACGCACAGCACGCGCGTGCCGCGCTCATGAGCCAGGCGAGCCTGGTCCTCGATGCGACCACAAATGCCTTCGATGTCACCCAGGCGCATATCGATCTGTGCAAGTGCGAGCTTCATGGCCCAGCCCTTTCCGTCGTAAATCGTCGTTGTCGTAGTAAAAGCGCCGGCCGCATAATGCAGCCGGCGCTCGCATGTGCATATGCTAGCTATGATACCCCGAGCGGGGGCGCACTCCTAGAACGTCGCGGACCACAGCCCATGCAGATTGCAGTAGGCATAGACGGTACCGGTCTTGGAGCCGCCAGCGAAAAACGTCGTGGGCTTCATGCCGGGCTCAAGGTAATGGATCTCCAGGCGGCCCTCGGCCTCAAGCGCGATCCACTCGATGTAGTGCTCGGGCAGCATGGGGTGCTCCGTCGAGCCCACGCGCGCACGAATAACGTGGCCGTCGCGCTCGATCTCGACAACAGGCACGTGCTTCTCGTGCGCCGCATCCTCGGTGTTTGCCGTCAGCTCCGTGCAGCCGGCAGGGGTCGCAACGCCGTCGCCAAGGGCGGCAACGAGCTTGCCATTGGAATCCTTAAAGAATTTCGCCATGATGTTCTCCTTTGCTGATGTGCCAATATTCCTGATGCTTCTTATGCCCAAAGGCAGGCGAACCATCCACGGCATGGCAAATGAACACATAACGGGCGCGGCAAGCGGTCGGGCCAGGACGAACCGGTGACCTGGTCCGACTCGGCAGCCCCATCCCGCGCGCAGCTAGCGACCGTCGCCACCGAGCAGTGCCAGAACATCCTCGCGCGTAAACAGTGCCGATGAGATGCCGTCGCCGCCGAGCACGCTGTTGACCAGATCGCGCTTGGACTCCTGCATCTGCATAATGCGTTCCTCGATCGTGTCCTTGGCGATGAGTTTGTACACGGTCACGGTGTGCTGCTGGCCAATGCGGTGGGCGCGGTCAGTCGCCTGGTCCTGCGCGGCCACGTTCCACCACGGGTCGTAGTGAATGACCACGTCGGCAGCCGTCAGGTTAAGGCCCACGCCGCCCGCCTTGAGCGAAATCAAAAAGACCGGCACCTCGCCCGCTTGGAACTGCGCAACCATCTTGGCACGGCCCTCCTTGGACGATGCGCCCGTGAGTTTAAGGAAGGCGATATCCTCCTTGGCCAGGCGCTTGCCGATGATATCGAGCATGCCCGTAAACTGGCTGAACAGCAAGATGCGATGACCGCCGTCGAGCGCGCCGTGAACGAGCTCCATACACGTATCGAGCTTAGCGCTTCCCGCCTTGTAGTCCGCATAGTGCAAATGCGGGTCGCAACAGATCTGGCGCAGCTTGGTGAGCTCGGCAAGCACCTTGAGCTTATCTTTCTTAAACTCCCCGGCCTCGCGATGCTGCACCTGCTGGGCGATGCGGTCCTGGTTGGCCAGGTAGAGCTTGCGCTGTTCGCCGGTGAGCTGAGCCATCACCGTATCCTCGATCTTCTCGGGCAGGTCGGCCACCACATCTTCCTTGACGCGACGCAGCACAAACGGCGACACGAGCGCCTGCAGACGAGCGGCGCTGTCACCCTCGGCATGCTCGACGGGACTCTCAAAGCGCTTGGCAAATGAGTCACGCGTGCCCAGAAGACCCGGCATCAAAAAGTCGAAGATACTCCAGAGCTCGGACAGGCGGTTCTCGATGGGCGTTCCCGTCAAGGCAAAGCGCACGCCGGCCGGCAGGCGCTTGGCAGCACGGGCCACCTGGGTGAGCGGGTTTTTAATGTACTGGGCCTCGTCGAGCACCACGCGAGCAAAGTCCTGCTCGACGTATTCGTCGATGTCGCGGCGCATGAGGTCATACGACGTCACGACCACGTTATGCTCGGCGGCACCGGCAATTTGCACGCGACGCTGGGCCTTGGCGCCCACGATGGCGCACACATCAAGCGAGGGGGCAAAGCGCTCCAACTCGGCAGCCCAGTTGTACACGAGCGACGCGGGGCATACCACGAGCGTGGGCTTGGTGTCCCCCGCCTCCACGCGCGCCAGAATGTGCGCGATCATCTGCAGCGTTTTGCCCAGGCCCATATCGTCGGCCAAGATGCCGCCGAGGCCCAGATGCTCAAGCGAGCCGAGCCACTGGTAGCCGTCGACCTGGTAGCCACGCAGCGTGGCCTTGAGCGAGGCGGGTACCGTAAAGTCCATCTTGCCGAGCGTGTCCAGGCGCTCGACGGTACGGCGGAACGCGGCGTCGCGATCGGCCTCGAGCGTCGGCGTGCGCGCGAGCATGCTATCGACAAAAAGGGTGCTCGACGCGGGAAGCGACACGCCGTCGAACAGGTCGACGGCATCGACGCCCAGGTCCTCGGCAAGGCCAAACGCAGCGCGGGCACCTTCATCCAGGCGAACGATGTCACCCGACGTGAGACGTGCAAACGTCTGGTGACGCTTGTAGGAGTCAAGGTAGATGGCAAGGTCTGCCGCCGAAAGCCCGCTCGCACCCAGCTCGACGTCGAGCAAGTTGCTCTTGACGGTGGCGCGCACCGAGAGCTTGGGCGCAGGACGGACCGAGATCTGGCGCAGGCGGTCGCTGAGCATGACCTCGCCCAGCTCGGACAGGGCAGACAGGCCCTCGGTCAGCAAGTGAAACAGGCGGGCGTCGTCGCGCTCCTCAAACGCCAGGCCGCCCTCGTAGAAATCGAAGTACAGGGCCGCCGTGTCCATAACGCGAAACTCCGCCACCGTATCGCGGGGCGGAACGCCGGGGCGTTGCTCTTCGAAAGGACTACCCGGAGCACCAAGACTAAAGAGATCTGCCGACCAATCACCGTAGGATACCGTAATCTTGCAGGTCACAAGGCCATCGTCGACGCCAATCGCCACGGCAAAACTCGGCTCGGGCGCCACGGCATCGAGTGCGGCGGGGGCGGTCAGGTCGGTGTAGTCGCGCAAGATAGGCAGCGCCATGCGGCAGAACTCGCCCACCTGGTCGGCGGCGATATGGACCGGTGTGCGGCAGGGCAACAAGTGCGAAAGGAACGGCGCCGCATGTTGGGCAAACGCCGTGTCGGTACGGCGCGCGCGGCGCGTATCGACCAGATAGGCTGCGTCACCAGCGACAAAACAGTACATATCGGCCGGAAGGCGCAAGTCATAGCTGCCTCCCGCCGCCGGTGCAATCTTGGCGGCAAGGAGCGGCGGGCGCTTAGCCGGGACTTCGCCCTCCCCCTGCGGCGACGGCTCGACGGCCACCTCGTAGGAGCGATGCGTCGTCGTCCCCCGCGACCAAGCAGGCTCAAAGGACATAGTCCTGCCACGCAGCAAGTCCAGCACGGACACGACGGAATGCTCGGATACCGGCAACTGACGCTCGGCGACAAAACCGTTGCGGACAAAGTCATACGACGCCGAGCGCGAGCTCGTAATATCGCCTAGGTAGGCGACCGTCATTGCGACAAAGTCGAGCAGCTTTGTCGACACGTCATCGAAAGCCTCGGGCACATGGACAAACGTAAGCTTCTTGCCATAGGAGAACGTACCGCCGCGCACATAGGCATCGGCCATGCCGTCGAGATCCTTAACCACGTAGGACACCGAACCGCAGCGAATGCGAAACTCGAGCGCCCAGTTAAAGCGATCGGCAAACAGCGGGTTGTAGTACGGCACCAGCGAGGGCTCCAGCACCGCTTTGGGCGCATCGGGGTCAATGGTGCTGGCGAGCTTGCGGCGCATGGCCACGAGCTCGTCCATGCGCGCGTCCGAAAGGTCGGAAAGCGCCGCCACAAGGCTCGGGCTCGTGGGGACGGGCGCCGGGAAGGGAAAGTTGGGGTTGACCGTCGGTGCGGTGGGCGCGGAGCGCATGGGCTGCTTGGACTGTGCGGTCGGTACCGTAAACGTGCGGACCGGCGTACGCAAGCCCTCGACGGGCTCGGCGCCGCTGGCATCCAGATACGCCAGCGCCGTGGCGATGGCGTGCTTGCACATGCCGGAATAGCGGAAGGCGGCGGGACAATCGCAGTCGTAGTCGATAACCTCGTGCTCGTCCATATCGAGCGCCACGTGCGTCTTGTACAGGTCGCCGCGCGAGCCACGCACCGTGCCCTCGATGTTCACGTTTTTGGAGAAGCGCGAGCCGGAGTCCTCAAACGACAGCACGGCGCCGTTGAGCATGAGCGAACGCCCCTTCATAAAGGTACTGCTGAGCGCCGCCTCCTTACGAAGCGCCTGCACAAACGTCCCCTGCGCCATCACTTCCTCCAATCTCGCATGCCAAATGATTTTTCTGGGACGGGGATGAAAAAATCATTCCCGTCCCAGAAAGACTGGTCTTCCGCCACACGTCACCCAAAATGATTTTTTAATCCCCGTCCCAGAAAAATCATTTTAGATCACCGTCACGCGGCCTTGGTTACCCACGATGGCCTTTGCCTCTGCCAACAGCGGAATCGAGCGTGCGTTGACCTTGGCCGGTACCTCGGCACGCAGTACGCGCCCGTCCACCTGCTCGATAAAGATCTCCACGCGGTCGCCGCCCGGGTTGGCGGTAAGCACCGTGGCAAGACGCGCCATATTGCCCTGGCTAAAGCGGCTGTTGGGCACCATGACCTCAAACACCTTGGGCTTGTTGTTCTCCTCGTTAAGCTCAAGCGGCACGATCTCCTGCGCGATGATCTGGTCGCCGCGGTCCGAACGCTCGAGCTTGCCCTTAATGCGCACAAACGCATCGGACAGCTGCGCACCGGTCTCGGGATCGACCTCGCCGTACAGGTACCCCTCGGCCTCCTTGTAGGTCTTGGGGAATACCACGACCGTGGCCTCGCCTTCCATGTCCTCGAGCTGCACGATGCCCATGGGGTCGCCGTTTTTGGTCACGCGCTTGGACACGCTCGAGACCATACCGGCCCACCACAGCGCCTTGCCCTCGGGAATCTCCTGGTTGATGGTGCCGCCCGTGGGGTTTTGCACCTCATAGCCGGTGTCGATCTGCGAGAACGAGAAGTCGCGCGCCTTGGCTAGCGCATACTCAAACGGGCGCAGCGGGTGGTCCGAGACGTAGATGCCCAGAACCTCCTTCTCCTGGCTCAGCTTAAGGTGACGATCCCACTCCTGGCCATCCGGATCGGGCACGCTCACCTCAAAGCCCGAGCCCTCAACGTCGCCAAACATATCGAAGAACGACGTCTGGCCGCTCGCGCGATCTTTCTGGCGCTTTACCGCGGCATCGATGATGTTCTCGGGGTTGTTCTTGTCCACAAAGTGCATCATCTGGCGACGCGGATACCCCGTGGAGTCAAAGGCGCCTGCCTTGATGAGCGATTCGATCACGCGGCGGTTTGCCTGGCTCGAGTCCACGCGCTCAACAAAGTCGTGCAGCGTCTTAAACGGGCCGCCCGCCTCGCGCTCGGCGATAATCGCCTGCGCCACGCCGGTGCCCACGCCGCGGATACCGGCCAGACCAAAGCGCACGCCTTCCTTGGTAGCCGTGAACTCGGTACCGGACTCGTTGACATCTGGCGACAGTACGGGAATGCCGTCGTGACGGCACGCCGAGACGTAGTGAACGATCTTGTCGGTCTTGCCCGTATAGGACGTCAGAACGGCCGCCATGTACTCGTGCGGATAGTGCGCCTTGAGCCATGCCGTCTGCATAACCAGGATGGCGTAGCCGGCGGAGTGCGACTTGTTAAAGGCGTAGGACGCGAACTCGAGAACATCGTCCCAAATCTTCTGGGCGACCTCGCGCGTGTAGTTGTTCTTGATAGCGCCGTTCATCCAGTGGTCGTAGGTGGTCTCGTCCGAGCCATCCTCCCAGTGGAGCACCGTCGACGTGAGCAGCTTGATCTTTTTCTTAGCCACGGGCTTACGGATACGCGAGTCCGATTCGCCCTTGGAGAAGCCGCACATCTCAACGGAGATAAGCATAACCTGCTCCTGGTAGACCATGGTGCCGTAGGTTTCGCCCAGGATGTCGTCCAGGCGGTCGTCGTAGGAGACGGCCGGCTCCTTGCCGTTCATACGGTTGATGTAGGACGAAACCATGCCGGCGCCCAGCGGGCCCGGGCGGTATAGAGCGATCAATGCCACGACGTGCTTGTACTCGGTGGGCTTCATGTTCTTGATCGTGGCCGTCATGCCGGCGGACTCGACCTGGAAGACGCCGGCGGTGTGACCGGAGCCCATGAGCTTAAAGATCTCGGGGTCGTCAAAGGGAATCTCTTCCTCTTTGATGTCGATGCCGAAATTCTTTTTGATGTTTGCCTTAGCCTTGGAGATAACCGTCAGCGTGCGCAGGCCCAAGAAGTCCATCTTGAGCAGGCCCATGTCGGCAACGGTATGGCCCTCGTACTGGGTAATCTCAACGCCGCCCTTGGTATCGAGCTTGGTGGGCACATGCTCGTTGACGGGGTCGCGGCAGATCAGAACGGCGCACGCGTGCACGCCCTCGCCACGGGTGAGGCCCTCAATCGAGAGCGCCGTGTCGATGATGCGGCGGGCGTCGTCGTCCTTTTTATAGGCCTCGGCAAAGTCGGGGTTAAACAGATCCTCTTTGCCGGGTTGTTTTTCGAGTACCTGCTTGAGCTTGACCTTGGGGTCGCTCGAGACCATCTTGGACAGGCGCTGGCCCATGTAGACCGGGTAGTCCAGAACGCGCGCGGCATCGTTGATGGCCTGCTTGGCCTTGATGGTCGAGTAGGTGATAACGTGGGTGACCTTCTCGGGGCCGTAGAGCTGGCGAACGTGCTCCACGACCTCGAGGCGCCGCTCATCGTCGAAGTCCATATCGATATCGGGCATCTCGGTACGCTGCGGGGACAGGAACCTCTCGAACATCAGGCCGTTCTCGAGCGGGTCGAACGCGGTGATGTTCATGGCGTAGGCGACGATAGCGCCGGCGGCCGAGCCACGGCCGGGGCCGACGCCGATGCCGTTGTCCTTGGCCCATTGCACGTACTCGGCAACTATCAAGAAGTAGGCAGCAAAGCCCTTGTCGCAGATGACCTTGTATTCGTACTCAAAGCGCTCTTTGATGTTGACGCCACCGATTTCGCGTGTGGCCCAGTCATCGCCATAGTGTTGGCGCAGGCCCTTCTCGCACTCGCGGCGGAACTGGCTCTCGTGCGTCTCGCCGGGGTCGAGCAACGGGAAGCGCGGCAGGATGATGGAGTCCCAGTCCAGCTCCACGTAGCACTTGTCGGCGATCTCGAGCGTGTTGTCGCAGGCCTCGGGGCAATACGGGAACATCGCCCGCATCTCCTCCTCGGTCTTCATGTAAAACTCCGAGCCGGTCATGCGCATGCGGTTGGGGTCGTCGACCTTGGCGTTCATGCCGATGCACATGATGACGTCCTGTACGGGCGCGTCCTCGCGGCGCAGGTAGTGGAAGTCGTTGGTGGCGATGACCTTGACACCCACCTGTTTGGCAATGTCGATGAGCGTGCGGTCCATCTGCTCGTCGGTCAGGCCGTTGTCGGTGGTAATGCCGTGTTCCTGGATCTCGATGTAAAAGTCGCCAGGGTCGAAGGTGTCGCGGAAGGTCTCGGCCCACTTGATGGCGCCCTCCATGTCACCGCGGTCGATGTATTTGGGAATGATGCCCGCGATGCAGGCGCTCGTGCAGATCATGCCCTTGGCATGGCGACGCAGGTTGTCGAGCGTCACGCGCGGCTTGTAGTAAAAGCCCTGCACAGCGGCCTCGGAGACCGTCTGCATCAGGTTGACGTAGCCCTCCTGGTCCTTGGCCAGAAGAATCATGTGGTAGAGCTCGGGCTTATGGTCGCGGGCGAGCGTCTCGTCCGGCGTAAAGTAGACCTCGCAGCCAAAGATGGGTTTGATGACCAGGGGCGGCTTGAGCTCGTCGATGTTGCCCTTCTCGTCCCACATGGCCATGTCCTTCACATACTGGGCATGCTCGCGCGGGCTTTCCTCGGGATCGGGCTCCACCAGCTCGTCGCGGCGGTCCTTTTCCAAGAAGGCCTTGTCGTGACTCCAGGTTTTGTACTCGGGCGTGTTGTGGTTAACGGCGTCGCAGGCCAGCGCCAGGTCGGGCACGCCATACATGTAGCCGTGGTCGGTAATGGCGACGGCGGGCATGCCCAGCTCAACGGCACGGTTGACCATATCCTGGATACGGGTTGCGCCGTCGAGCATGGAGAAAACAGTGTGATTGTGCAGATGGACGAATGCCATGTAATGAGCTCCGATGCGGGTTCGTGATCTTAGGGTTACGATTCTACCGCACAGCGCGGACGGCACCCGAACCTAGCCCAAACCCACACGGCTCCTCTTGCAGTTGCGGTGAAATGCGGACTGTTTGGCGGCTTTTTTGACCAAAACAGTCCGTATTCCACCGCAAGTTATCTGAGGACTAGAGGTTGTAGGTGACCACTTGAGGTTCGGCGGGATTGACGAAGATGGTTGGATTCGCCCGCTCCACGCGAACGAACTTGACGGTCACGACCTCAAAGCCCGCCTTGTGCAGAACGTCGGCGTAAACGCGCGCCTGCAAGGCGTGTTTCTCGAGCAGCTGCTCCGGCGTCTCATCCGGCGTGCCGCCCGTCTTGTAGTCGATGACCAGTGCGCGCGACGGATCCGCCGGGTCGGTTGCCAAGGCATCGATGGCGCCCTCGGCATAGGCGCCGTAGCGGGCGATATCCTCGTCCTCGCAGCCCAGCGAGAAGAACGGCACCTCGGCACGGATGCACGGCCACGCGAGCAGCTCGGCACGAACCGACGACTTGAGCCAGCGATCCAGAGCGACATCGAAGCGCTCGCGCTGTTCCGGCGTCAGGCGCCACAAGCGAGCCAGGGCGTCGGCACGCTCAACGGGCAGCGCATCGGCACCCATCTCGATGAGCCACTGGCAAGCGGCGTGGAAGGCCGAGCCCAGCGCCATGGGGTTGCCGGCGGGCTCGACAGCAGCCACGTCCGCATCGGCCATCTCCGAGCCATCCGACTCCGCATCATCGCCGGACTCGTCCATGGGAACAAGCGCCTCGGCGGCACGGTCCTCGGACTCGGCATGCAGCGCCACGGCAATTGACGAGTAGCTATACGAGTCACGCACCGGGAACGGACAGATGCCCATGCGCACGCCCACTGCCTGGGGATACACGAGCTCAAACGCATCGGGCTTGGGGTCGGCAGGACCGGGCACAGTTGAGCGCGCAGCATTATCAGCGACATCGACATCGCCGCGAACGAGCCTGCCCTCGGCATCCAGCGAAGCGTTAGCCTCAAACGCCTGCTCACCAAACGTAAAGTCCGCCAGCGAGATGAGCTCGTAGTCGCCCGGCTGGGAGTTGTCGAACACCAGACGGTCGCTATCGAGCTGCGGCATGTCCAGACTATCGGTCGGCAGGATGCGGCGCAGCACGTCGTAGGTCAGATCCGTCTCGACATCGAAGGTCGGCGCCATCACCTTGCCGCGGCTCACACCGGCATCCATCGCCAAGATCACCAGCTCGCCCGCTCGCGTCATGGCAACATAGAGCAAGCGGGCCCGCTCCTCGAGCGAAAGCTGCAGGTCGTCGTTGCGCAGGCGAGCAAATGCCTCGGCGGGAGAACCCGTCGCACAGACGTCCTCCATGAGCTCCGGCGGCAGCCACAGCGACGTACCCTTGCCCTTAAACGCGTGTTCAAACTGCTTTTTGACGTCGTCGCCCTTCACGAAGGTCCCGTCGGCAAGCTTAACGCCATCGAAGCGCGCCGGCAGCGCCACGACTTGCGCCCCACCGTCGACGCGACCCATCTGTGCCGCACCGGACGATTTGCGCACGCCAAAGCACTCCGCAACCGCCACGACCGGATATTCCAGGCCCTTGGATGCGTGCACCGTCATGATGCGCACCGCGCCGTCACCCTCCTCGTTGAGCGCACCCGGGGCCTCCTTGCCCGCCAAGAAGCGGTCGAAAGCGAGTGCGATGGAACGCGGCGAGTTGCCGAGCTCGGCCTCCGCCTCAGCCACGGCGTCGAGCGCCTTGAGCACGTTGGCGGCGATGGCCTTGCCCTCGGGGCCGCGCTGCGCCAGGCGCACGAACCAGCCGGAGGCATTGACCGCGTCGCGCGCGATGGCGGCGAACGAATCGCGTCCCACGCGACGAAGCGCGTAGCGCAGCACCTCGCGGGCACGCGTCACGAGCGGCAGGTTCTGCAAACCCGGCACATCGGAATCGCTCATGATGCCCGCATCGATGTTGCGGCGCGACGTCTCGCCCGTCTGCTCGTCGAGCTTGGTCGCCAGCGCCAGGAACTCCTGGGCGCCGAGCGCAAACATCGGCGAGGCCAGCAGCGGCATAAGACCCTGCGCCGTATCGGCCGGATTGGCAAGCGCGCAGACCAGGGCACGCACCGTCTGCACCTCGGCTGCCTGGGCAAAGACCGAGCCGCCTGCGATCACGCAGTCGAGCCCTTGGTCGCGGAAGGCCTGCGCATAGATATCGGCGTTGGTCATGCGGCCCAGCAGCAGCACCATGCCGCCCTGGGGCTGCCCCGCTTTGACGAGCGCTTGGAACCGCTCCGCAATCGCACGAGCTTTCGCCTGCGTTCGCTCCTGCGTGCTGCCACCGGCAACGAACAGCGCCTGGCGGCGCGAAGCCTTTGCCTTGAGCTTGTCCTTGCGTTTGTCGCTCGGTTCAAGATCCAAGAACCCCTGCATCAAACCACCGGTGTCGCCGTCAAAGACGCGCGCCACATAGCGCAGCACCTCGTCGTGGCTGCGGAAGTTGCGCACGAGTTTGACGAGCTCGCCGGCGGGGGCATCGGATGCGACAGCCGTCACGGGCGCAGCAGAGGAGCCCACCTTGCGCTCCTGGCGGCGAAACACCTCAACCTCGGCGCCACGGAAGCGGTAGATCGACTGCTGCGCATCGCCCACGGTGCACAGCGCGCGCTCCCCCGCGCCCGTCAGATAGCGAATCAAATCGACCTGCATCTGATCGGTATCCTGGAACTCATCGATCATGACCATCTTAAAGCGGCCCTCGTAGGCGGCTCGAATAGCCGGGTAGTCGCGCAGCGCCTCGTACGCCATGCGCAGCAGGTCATTGTTATCGAGCGCCGACTGGTCGGCCTTGAGCGCACGGTACTCCGCCTCTACGGCACGGGCAAGCCCCACCAGCGCATCGAGCGCCGGGCCGCCGCAGGCAAGCACGATATTGATAAACGCATCGGCGGCCTCGGCCTTGAGTAGCTCCACCTGCTCCTTAGGAAACGCCTTGCTCGCCCGAGGCATACTGCACGACATCATGAGTCGCGCCGCATCCTCCATGGTTTTGCCGCTCGCCTCAAACGCGTCGATGGCGTCGAGTGCCACCTGCGCTTTCTCGGTCGTGGCCTTGCTTGCGCCCAGCGCCGCACGATAGGCATCGGCAAGCGCCGAGGTGTCGGCCTGGCCGCGCGCCACGCACACATCGTCCATGCCGCCCGGCAGCTGGCTCGATAGCTCCAGCAGGTCGCGCACCAGGCCTTTGATGGTGGTACCGGCGCCAAACGTCCCGCCCTCGCCCGCCATGGGATACCAAGCGTAGAGGGCCTTAAGCGAAGCGGTGAGCTCGGGCGCGGCGTCGGGCGCCGTCGCGCGCCCCAGCACATGCTCAACAGCCTGATCCATAAGCTCGTCGGTATCGGTGAGCACCGTGAACTCGGGATCGATGCCCAGCTCCAGCGCGTGCGCGCGCAGGATACGCGAGCACATGCCGTGGATGGTCGAGATCCAAGCGTCGTCGACGGTTAGGGCCTCCTCGTCCATCCCCTCTTCGATAAGCGCGCGGCGCACGCGGTCGCGAATCTCGGCCGCGGCGTCTTTAGTAAAGGTAATGGCGAGCACCTGGTCCAGATGCTCGACAAACGGACCGGATTCGGGCGAGAGCGCGTAGACGATGCGGCGCGTAAGGGTAAAGGTCTTGCCCGAGCCGGCACCTGCCGAGACAAACAGCGGGCGGTCGAGCGTTTTGACGACTTGCAGCTGTTGCGGCATCAAAGTCGAAAGATCCATGGTCTACACGTCCCTCCTTACAAACGTTCCTTCGTGGTTATACGAGCAGCGCGCATGCGCGGCCTGCGCCGACGTCGGATCGACAGCGGCGACGTCGCCCGCCTCGAGCTCGCGCAGGCGCTCGGCAATGCCGGTCTCCACGCGGTCGAGCAGCGCATCGAAGTCCATGTTGCCGCCCTCGCCCGGAAAGCCCTTCTTAAGGCCCGGGATGCGACCGTCGCCGCGCTCTTCCTCGAGCAACTCGGCACTTGCGGCACCACGCAGTGCGGGCTTGCCGCCCTTGGTCGAAAAATAGAGCGCCGCACGGGCATCTAGACCCAGCGCCCGGCGCATGGCCTGCGCGTAGATGAGTGTCTGGGTATGGGGCGGCAGCCAGCGCGGATCGTCGATGGGGGCCTCGCCCGACTCCTCGTCGCGCACCGTGGGGTCGGCGAGCTTAAACTCCTCGACACCCGAACGATGCTTGTAGTCAATCACCACAGCGCGGTTCTCGGCGTCCACATCCACGCGGTCGATGCGCCCGCCGAGCGGCCAGCCGGCATACTCGACCTGGAGCTCGTTGAACGCAAACTCCAGGTAGCGCGGCGCGAAGGGCGCGAGCGCCTCGGACTCGTAGGCGAGCACGCCCTCCAGTTGCGGCAAGATCTCGGCCGCCTGGCGCTCCTCCACTGGAGAGAGCGGCACCAGCGGGCCCTCGGTACCGCGCTTGCCGGCGTGCTCGGCCAGGGTCTCGGCAAAGACCTCGTGCAGCAGCTCCTTCGCGCGCGGCAGATTCATGGGCGTCACGCGCTCCATGCCCTCCTGCGGAAGACGTGCATGCAAGTGCTCCAGCACGTCATGGACAAAGTTGCCCTTCTCCATGTTGCCAAAGCCCGCATCGATGGACTGAGGTTTGACGCGATACGAGACGAACCAGCACAGCGGGCAGGTGGAATAGGCCTCGATCTGCGAGGCGGACGTCAGGCGCGGCACGAGCGGCGCGTCCTCGCCCTCGCCATCGCGACGACGCAGGACCAAATACGGCACGGCCTCGGCACTCAGATGCTGAGGGGCTTCACAGGTCACGCGCTCGCGCTTGAGACCTTCGCCTGCCGCGGGATCGAAGTCCCTTACGATATCACCCTCACCCACGCACTTCGCCTTGTCGGCGCCAGCGGCTTTAGCGTCACCAGCGGTCTTAGCGTCGTCAGCGATCTTAGCGCCGTCAGCCTCGGCATGCGCCCGCAACTCGGTCCACACGGCAGCCGGATAGCACTCGCGCGCCTGGCGATCGTGGGTCACACGGGCGAGCGTAACCGGGCCGCGTGACGCCTGCATCGCGTGGCCAAAGCGCGCGCGCAGCAAGGCCGCGGGCTCAAGCGTCACGCCCTCGCGACCAAGGCTCGCCGTCAGCGTGGCCAGCGGCCCCTCCTCGTGCGAGAGCGGATAGCTGTCCAGATCGACATCGGCAAACAGTACGGCATCGTAGCTGCCGGGGCGCAGAGCTGCCGCATCGGCAAGCGAAGCAAAACGAACCTGAGCACGTGGCGCACGGTCAACCTCGTAGGTCTCGTAATCGTAGGCGGTGCTACGCTTGTCCACCTTGGTGCGAATGCCATCGAGCACGGGCACGGTCGCGGCCTGCGACACGTCGAGCACGCGGGCGCCATTCATAAGGATGTCGATGGCGTGGCGCAGCAAGGCCACCTCCGCCTGGCGACGAGCCTGACCGTCAAGGCCTCCAAGGGCGCGATCGGGCAACGCCTCGGCAACGGCAAGCATGGCCTTGAGCGCCGTCACGGGCTTGTCACGCCACAGAGCCTGGAACACGTCCGAGACCACACACGGTACGTTCTTAAACCAGTTATCGTCGCTCGCCGCCTTGCGCGCGCCCCTCACCTGGCCTTGGACACTCTGCAGCAGGCTCTTAACGCCCGCGGTAGTCTTGCTGCGCGAGAGACGCATATTCTTATCGAAGGTACGGGCATTGACGGCATCAGCGCCCGAAAGCGGACTGTAGATCCAGTCGGTAAGCTCCGGCGCGGGCCACCACTCGGTCTTTGACGCCATGCCCTCATCGGCGGCCTTCATACGCTCGATCAGACCGGCAAGCGCCGCAAACTGCCTGCCCGCAATGGATTGGGAAAACGCCGTGAACTCAGCTGTCTCGGCGGCGATATGACGAGCCGCCAGACGAGAGGCGAGCTCACCGAACAGCTGGGGTGCCCGGGCAGAAACAACGAGCACGCGCACGGGGTCGGCGGGCGTTGCAGTAGCTTTATCGGCCTTGGACTCCTTGTACGCTTTCACCAACTTATCGATGGCGTCCGTATAGACATGAGCACGGGCATGGGGGCCGGCGACCTCAATAAAGGCAGGCTGAGCGGCGGTCCCGCAAGCGGCATCAGACGCGACGGCGTCCTCCCCCAGCGGCGCGACCTCAAACAGCACACCGCGGGCATCAAATGCCACGGCAAGCTCCTCGCGCATCGCCGCCTGCTCGCGGGCAAGCAGCACGACGACCTCTCCCCCATTGTTCGCCACGGCAGACAGTAGCTCGAGCAGTGCGTACGTAAACGACGTGATACCGCGCACGCATACGGCGCGGGTGCACGCCGGCAGGCTATCGGCCAGGACACCGGCCATAATGTCGGCCGCCTCGCAGGGCTCGACCATATCTCGACGGTCCAAACCGTCCGCATATGCGCGCAAAAGCTCGAACACACGAGCCTCGGCATCGCTTTTTGGCTCAGGCTGGCAATTGTTTCCACGGCATCGCTCGGCCGTCGTCCCCGCCACACCCGGCAGCACGTCGCGGGCCATGCGCGCGAGCATGCGCACCGTGCCCTGACTGCGCGAAAGCGGCTGCAAATCGGCATCGTCGAGACGCGTTACCATGTCCGAAAACAGCATTTGGCGTTGCAGGTTGTCCACGAAACCGCGTCCGTCGCCCAAAAGCTCCCAAAGCGAGCGAAGCCACGATGTAGGCGTCTTGTAGTCGATACCTAGTGAAACCCCGGCTTCTGCCGCATCATGACGGCACAGGTCGAGCTCGGCAAACGTAGGCGCCAGCAGCACGGCACGTCCGTGGCGGGCAATAAGGTCGGCAAGCAACGCCGACTCGGCATCGCTCAAATCCGTGCCGGTATTGGTGGTATAGATTCGAACAGGCATGGTCCTCCGCTCAAACTGTTCGCAATAATCAATGTATCCATCCTACCCGCCCAAGCGGACAGATTTGCCCCACGCCAACAGATTTCCTCCGTCCCCATGGGATCAAAAAACCGCCCCCGGAGGAGCGGTTTTGCACAATTCGTTTTTGGCGCGGCCTACTCGCCATCCTCCAGCTTGATGAGGATCTTGCGGTAGCCACCGTACTCGCCGTTGAGCGCCTTGGACACACGGCTCACCGTGGTGGACGAAGCGCCGGTACGCGCCTGAACCTCGACATAGGGCTCGCCCTCGTCCAGGTAACGCGCGACTTGCAAACGCTGCGATAGATCGCAAATCTCACGCGGCGTGCAGATATCGGTCAAAAACGCTTGGATATCTTTCTCGTCGTCCAAAAGGCTAAATGCGTGGACCAGCTGCTTGACATCAGGCTTGTCAAACATGTTCTCGATATTCATCGATCACCGCCAAACCCGCCAAAAGGCATCGAAGTTGATACTGACATCGGGCATCGTTCACCCGTAATATGCAATAGGGCAACGCCTGTGGCTTTTGCCCGTAGCAGTGTAGCACACCACCAAACTAAAGCGACAAGACTCTCTGCCAGCGGCGCGTTTTCTAGGACGAACGCCGTTTTGAAACCGAATACGCACGCAAGCTCCACGAATATCTGAGACAATGGGCGCCCAAACAGGGCCGTGCCCGCGCATCTATCCGAGTTGCAAAGGCATGTGCCTCTCACGCCTCTTTGCCACGTCTTGCGCAAGAAAGGATTCACACCATGCGCTTTATGCTTAACTGGCTCTTTACCTCAATCGCCATCGCGATCGCAACGTTTCTCGTCCCCGGCATTCAGCCCTTCGGCATGGCCGACGCCTGGGTGTGTTTTGCCTTCGTGGGACTGTTCCTCAACATAGTCGACTCGCTCGTAAAGCCGTTCCTGACGGTCATCTCGCTGCCGCTCACTATTATCACGCTTGGTATTTTTCAGCTTGTGGTCAACAGCTTTATGCTCGAGCTGGCCAGCTACCTGTCGGTCAATCTGCTGGGCGCGGGTATCTCCATTGCCAGCTTTGGATCGGCCTTTATGGGCAGCATCCTGGTATCCATCATGCGCAGCATTCTCGACAGCGTCGCCAGGAACTAAAGCGACCGGATTCGGACCTCCACAACATGCCAAATCAGAACCACCCTTAAAAAGGGTGGTTTGCTCTTAGGGTATAACCCACGGG
>CABPDL010000032.1:0-27349 GCA_902406375.1 uncultured Collinsella sp. | reverse complement strand
CATAAGAGAAAATATCCTGAGAACCTTTAGCATAGGTTTCATATTCGCGGCCGCGGGCCAGGTCTTGAGCAGGCGGCGAGGGATTATACTGAGAGAAACATAAAGAATCGGCGCTTTTGTTGCGCGCCGCAGCATGCTAGAGGTGTATATGGCTGAGAAACTCATTCCGTTGGAGGACGCGCAGGCGATCGTCTTGTCGCACGTGAATCGCACCGAAGTCGTCGAGATTCCCGTGTGGCAGGCCGCCGGTCTTCCCTTGGCAGAGGATGCGGTGGCCGATATCGACATCTCGCCGTTTGCCAACAGCGCTATGGACGGATATGCCGTGCGCTCGGCGGACTTGGCGCAGGCATCTGGCGAGGCGCCGGTGACACTCGACGTTATCGGACACGAGGCTGCGGGCCATGTGTTTGAGGGCACAATCGGCGCGGGCGAGACGGTCCGCATCATGACGGGCGCGCCGGTACCCGAAGGTGCCGATGCCGTGGTGAAGTATGAGATCGTCGATGTGCTCGTCGGTGACGGCAACGAGGGTTCGCGTGTGAGGTTCTCGGCGCCTGCCAAGGTAGGGGAGAACGTTCGCTCTGCCGCCGAGGAGGCCCATGCCGGCGATGTTGTGATGCACGCCGGCGAGGTCGTGGCTCCGGCGGGCGCCGGCTTGTTGGCGAGCGCCGGGTATGCGAGCGTGAAGGTGCATGCCGCGCCGCGTGTGGGCATTATCTCGCTGGGCACGGAGCTGGTCGCGCCGGGTGAGCTGCCGGCGCGCGGGCAGATTCGCGACTCCAACTCGTCGGCGTTGATGGCCGAAGCGCTCGATGCAGGAGCCGAGCCCGTGTTCTACGGCATTGCGCCCGATGATGAGCAGGCAATTGCCGAGCTGGTGCATCGCGCCGTGCTGGAGTGCGATTTTGTCATTACGAGCGGTGGCGCCTCGGCAGGCGACTACGACTACGTGACGGCGCTCGTCCGGCGCGAGGGTGAGGTGCTGTTTGACCGCATCTCGATGCGTCCGGGCAAGGCCATCACGTTTGGCTTGCTTGGGGGTGCGCCCTACCTGGGACTTTCAGGCAATCCGGCCGCGGCGTATGTGGGCTTTGAGATGCTTGCGCGTCCGGCGATCCGCAAGATGCGCGGCTTTGCCGAGGGTACGCGTCCCGTGCAGCAGGCGACGCTCACGCACGGCGTGAAAAAGCGACAGCATCGCCGCTTCTTCGATCGCGCCACGGTTTTGCGCGACCCCGAGACCGGTGAGCTGTTGGTGACCGAGGCCAAGACGCAGAATTCGGCGCTGCTTGGAACTATGCAACGTGCGAACTGCCTGTTGCGTGTTGACGAAGGACCGTGCGACCTCAAGGCGGGCGATGTCGTGGATGTCGTGCGTGTCGACCTGCCTGAGGGCGCCGTGTTGTAGGAGGAATGCTATGGAGCTGAAGATATCGATCGTGACGTGCTCGGATACGCGCGATCTTGTCCAGGACGAGGCCGGAGCCGCACTCGAGGAACTTATCGAGGCGCAGGGCTGGATGGTTGCCTCGCATGTGGTCGTGCGCGACGACGTCAGCGAGATCGGTGATGCCATTGTGGAAGCCGCCGATGAGTGCCACGCAAATGTCGTGCTCACCTGCGGCGGCACGGGACTTTCGATGCGCGATGTGACGCCTGAGGCGACGCGTGCCGTCTGCGACCGCGATGTGCCGGGTATTGCCGAGGCGATCCGTGCGTACTCCATGACCAAGACGCGTCACGCCATGCTCTCGCGCGCTATTTGCATGCAACGAGGTCATACACTTGTCGTAAACTTTCCCGGTTCTACGAAGGCCGCCCGCGAAAGCTGGGAGGCCATAGCGGACCAGCTGGAGCATGCGGCTCAGATGACAGCGGGCGGCGGACATACCAACTAAGCGGGTTTACCTGCGGTGGAGCGACCTGAACGGCTGCTCCACCTTTTATTTGCGCCCAAGGGGACGACATTCTGTAGACATGCCTGAAACTATATTCTCAGACGAGAATAATTTCTCATAATCATTATTCGCACCGAAGTATAATCTAATTACAGAATAAAGCCCGCGGTGGGGTACCCGGGCATAAGGTCCGAAAGGGTTGAACATGTTCGATATGGTTTCTCGCCGCGGATTCGTCTCGCTTTCTGCTGTCGCCGCTGCCGGCCTTGGGCTTGCCGGCTGCTCCGGCAACAAGGAGCCTGAGGCGACCGGCTCCGATGCCGGCTCCGCCAAGGCCTCTTCCAAGAAGGAAACCGTCGAGCTGCAGGTCTTTGCCGCCAACTCGCTCGAGAAGGCTCTGCCCGAGGTTCAGGAGCTTTACACCGAGCAGACCGGTACCACGTTTGCCGACTCGCAGTTTAAGGCCTCCGGCGACCTCGTTGAGCAGATGCGCGCCGGTGCCGCCGTCGACGTGCTCATCACGGCCTCCAAGGGCACCATGGACGACGCCGAGGCCGCCGAGCTCGTCGACACCGACACTCGTGAGGACATGTTCGTCAACGACCTCGTGATCATTCGCGCCGAGGGCTCCGACACCAAGGTCGAGGCCATCGCCGACGTCGCGAATCTGGACGGCAAGATCGCCATCGGCGACGCCAAGACCGTTCCTGCCGGCAAGTACGCCAACCAGGCGCTGGCTTCTGTGGGCCTCTACACCGGTACCGAGGGTGACGACGGCGGGTACGCACCCGAGATCGCCGACAAGGTCGCACTGGCCGACAAAGTTGGTACCGCTGCGTCTTACGTCTCTACGGGCGACTGCGTGGCCGGTTTTGTCTACAGCTCCGATATCTTCCGCTATGACGGCATCGAGGAGGCCTTCGTGTGCCCCGAGGATTCGCACAAGCCCATCGTGTACCCGGGCGCCGTTGCCGAGAGCTCCGAGCACGCCGACGAGGCCAAGGCGTTTATCGACTTCTGTCTGACCAACAAGAAGGCTCAGAAGATTTGGGCTAAGTACGGCTTTGAGCTTTCCGCGTAGTGCGGCTTGGCGCGATAATTCCATCGTTTTGTGTTTCACTCCGTCCTTCTATTCGCTTGGAGCTTTTCGTGCTTAATAGATTCCGCATGCTTGTCGCCTGTGCTTTGACCTTCGCGCTTTGCTGGGTGCCGGGATTTGCGTTTGCTGGGGTCGCTGAGGACGGGGCCCAGGTTGCTGCGACCGCTCATGGGCTTTCCTATGGGATCGAGGGTTTTGAGCGGTTGGCCAAGGGGACCGCTCGTGCTATGGAGGGCCAGCCCGAGGGCTACCGGTTTCCCGTTGACGAGGATGTGGACCTTGTAGTGGCGCCTGCTGCCGATCGCGTTGTGGTGTGGATATCGCCCAAGGCGGCCGAGAAGTATGGATTGGATCCGCAGGACAACGAGTGCGTATCGGGTCTCAAGGCCCTCGTCTGTGAGCTCGACAGCGCAAACTCCATGGGAGGTGCGCAGCTAGGAGACGTTGATCTTCCTTGGTATGTTACGGCGGAAACAACGTTTGATGCCGGCGGGTATACCTATGGCTTTGACGAGCGCGGTGCGGATGGGGACCGCTATGTGGTGATTGCATCGGCCTCGGGTGATGCCAAGGGCGGCGCGCGTTGGCTTGATAGCGCTCAAATGGTAGAAGCATCGTCTGTCGTATTGCGGGATGAGCAGGGCCCCTTGACCTCTCTGGCTTCCTTTTTGGGCGACATCGACTATCGCCCGTTTTGGGTGTCCATTAAAACGAGTGGCCTTGCCCTGGTGATTGCCTTTGCGCTGGGCCTGTTTGCCGCGTGGAAGACTATGGGTACCTCGAGTCGCATCAAGGGCCTGCTCGATTCAGTCTTTACGATTCCTATGGTGCTGCCGCCCACGGTCTGCGGCTTTCTGCTCCTCATGCTGTTTGGCCGCTCGACCGGGGTGGGCCAGTGGCTCATCGCGCACGGCATCTCGATCGTCTTTACCTGGCCCGCGGCGGTCATTTCGGCCGTCGTTGTGTCGTTTCCGCTGGTCTACCGCACGGCGCTCGGAGCCTTTGAGAGCCTTGACACGCAGATGCTCGATGCCGCGCGAACCCTGGGATGGTCCGAGCGTCGCATCTTTACCAAGCTTATGATGCCGCTTGGCTGGCCCTCGATTGCCGCCGGCGCGGTGCTTGCCTTCGCGCGTGCCATGGGCGAGTTTGGCTGCACCCTGTTCTTTGCGGGCAACTACGCCGGCATTACCCAGACCATCCCCATCGCCATCTACTTTGAGTGGATGGGCGGCAACACGTCGGTGGCCCTCTTTTGGGTCGTGGTCGTAATTGCGTTCAGCTTCCTGGTCATTCTGTTCATCAACATGTATACGGCGCATTCGCAAAAGTATCGCGAGCGTGGTCTCTCCCGTGCAGAGCGCAAACAGGCCAAAGATCTCGCCGGACAGGGCGATTCGCTCGACCCGGCGGGCGGCGATGCCTTGCGTATCGATCGCGAGGCGCTGGCCGAGCTTATGCGCGATGACGCCGTCTCGAAGGGAGGTCGATAGACCATGTCGCTTGTCCTGGATATCAAAAAGCGCTATCCCGGCTTTACCCTCGACATTCAGCTCGATGCCGGCGAGGAGCGTGTGGCGCTGCTGGGCGCCTCGGGTTGCGGCAAGAGCTGCACGCTGCGCTGCATTGCCGGCGTGGAGGCACCCGACGAGGGCAAGATCGTCGTCAACGGCGTGACCTTTTTTGACTCTGCGACGGGCATCAACCTTTCGCCCCAGGAGCGAAAATGCGCCCTGATGTTTCAAAGCTATCAGCTGTTTCCAAACATGACGGTGGCCGATAACGTATGTGCCGGCGTTGAGGGTGCAGGCGACGCCGCAGCGCGCAGACAACTTGCCGAGCGCTACTTGGGTATCTTTGGACTGGCCGACTTTGCCGACCGTTATCCCGCGCGCCTCTCGGGCGGCCAGCAGCAGCGTGTGGCGCTTGCTCGCATGGTGGCGGCACACCCGGGCATTTTTATGTTCGACGAGCCCATGAGCGCGCTCGACGCGTATCTCAAGAGCGCGCTTGAGCAGAACATGCTCGACCTGTTCGACGTCTGTAACCGTACCGTGCTCTACGTGAGCCACGATATTGACGAGGCATGCCGCCTGTGCGAGCGCATTTGCGTGATGCATAACGGGCATGTGGAGGAGATCGGCTCCGTCGAGGACGTGGTCCGCCGGCCGCAAACCTTGGCTGCGCTGCGCCTGACGGGCTGCAAGAATACGAGCCGCGCGCGTAAGATCGGCGACGAGGAAGTTGAGGCCCTCGACTGGGGCATGACCTTCAACGTGGGCCGTGAGGTTCCCGATAACGTGGCGTACCTCGGTATTCGTGCGAGCTACTTCCATATGGACAACCGCGCAGAGCGGGGTCGTAACAGCTACGACCTGCATGTGGCTCGCGTGAGCGATTCGCGTTTTGAGCGCTTGGTGCTGTTGGACGTGCCACGTGTCGATGCGCCGACGCGCCTGCAGTGGAAGGTCAACAAAGTGAACGTAGCTGCCGACGGGCTGCCGCAGGCCGACGAGACCCTGCGCATGCACTTCGATGCGAGTAAGATCCACTTGGTTTGTCGATAGCGCCGGGTAATGCCGTCGGGGATATAAGCCTCGGCGGCTTTGTCTTGCCGTTCGCCGAATGAAGGATGACAAACTCTTATCAATCAAGATAATTATTTATTAAACGACGGCACACGAGGCTGTCGTACGAATGTCAACGGTGTTCGCAGGGGCGATGACCGTTGATATAGTTGACCTCGACTGGTTAAGGAGGGTGCGCACATGCCGCAGACGACATACATTCGCCGCGTTGCCGCGCGCGCCCAGCATATGGCTCGGAGTCGCATATGAGCAGGTATGTTCACGGCTCCGGGAGAGACGACGCACAACTAAATCATCGACCGCAAAGCAGGTTCCCTAAAATTCCGGGTTTGAGCACGGCCGGGCAATCGCCGTCCGTCGTGCATCGATACCGCTGTTATCCGTTTTTGGTTCGAGAGGGGAACCGTTATGGCTGAAGAATTCGATTTTCATCCGATGTGGGAGAGCCTCGGCATGAATCTTGCCGACCACGATATGCTGCTGGGCGCCGTGGGCCAGATGTACGGGGACATGTTCCTGTCGCAGAACAACCGCCCCAAGTCCACGTCCTACTTGGACTTTGTGGCCACCAACATCCATAGCGGCCGCATTAAGGAGATGCTCGACAAGAAGGAGGCTGGCGAGGCCACCAAAATCGTGGGCTCGTTCTGCGTGTACGTGCCTGAGGAGATCGTGCTTGCCTGTGACGGCATTCCCGTTGGTCTGTGCTCGGGTGCCGATTGGGCAACGGACAAGGTCGAGGAGCACTTGCCGCGCAACACTTGTCCGCTTATCAAGAGCTTTGCCGGCTTTAAGCTGGGTGAGGTCTGCCCCTACATCGAGTCGAGTGACTTGGTGGTAGGCGAGAACACCTGTGATGGCAAGAAGAAGGCCTACGAGTTTTTTGCCACGCAAAAGAACATGTACGTCATGGATATTCCCAACGTGCACGACGAGTCGACGCTCGTGACCTGGAAGGCCGAGGTTAAAAAGCTTGCTGCCAAGATTGAGGAAGAGTGCGGCGTCACGATTACGCCTGAGCGTCTGAAGGCCGCCATCCGCGCCGTCAATGAGAAGCGTCGCGCCCTGCAGCGCCTCGCTGCCACGCGCGCTGCCGACCCAGCGCCCATTAGCGGTCTCGACAGCCTGCTGACCGTTCAGGCCGCCTTTATGGACGACACGCCGCGTCTGACCGGAGCCATCAACGATATGGCGGCCGAGTGTGAGCAGCGTGTCGAGGCCGGAGAGGGCGTGGCGCCCAAGGGGACCAAGCGCATCCTGTACACCGGCACGCCCATGGCCGTGCCCAACTGGAAGCTGTTCAACCTCATCGAGAAGGCCGGCGGCGTTGTGGTAGGCGAGGAGTCCTGCACGGGTTCGCGCTATTACAAGGACCTGGTCGACGAGTCCGGTGAGACGGTTGACAAGATGCTCGATGCCATCGCCGAGCGCTACTTTAAGATCAACTGCGCCGTCTTTACGCCCAACGACCAGCGTATGAAGGACATTGTCCAGATGGCCAAGGACCTGCACGCCGACGGCATCGTCGACGTGGCCCTGCAGTTCTGCACGCTCTACGAGATGGAGTCGTTTGCCGTGGAGAAGGCCGCCGAGGAGGCAGGCATTCCATATATGCACATCACGACCGACTACGCCGGCGAGGATGTAGGCCAACTGCAAACCAGGATTGAGGCTTTCTTGGAAACCATTTAGGACTATTCGTCCCGGCGGCTTCCCCAGGCACTCGATCTTGCTGTTCAAACCGTCGCTTGCGTACCAAAGTACGCGACGCTCCTCTTTCACGGCAACCTCGGGCACCTGGGAAAGCCGTTTCCTTGGTTGGTTAAAAGGTTTGTTAAGGAGTTATATGTCGGAAAATATTGAGCAGCCGTTGCCGCGCACGTTTGAGGAGTTCAACGAGCAACGCAAGGCGGCGTTTATTCGCGTCAAGGATTATAAGCAGGCGGGTAATCGCCTGGTCGGCTTTTTGTGCAGCTATACGCCGCTCGAGATTATCGATGCCGCGGGCGCCTCGAGCGTGGCTCTGTGTGGTACGTCCGACGAGGTGATTCCCGAGGCCGAGAAGGTGCTGCCGGCAAACCTGTGCCCGCTCATCAAGTCGACCTACGGTTTTGCCTACTCGCAAAAGTGCCCGTTTACGTACTTTAGCGACATGATCATCGGCGAGACCACCTGCGACGGCAAGAAGAAGATGTACGAGCTACTCAACGAGCTCAAGCGCACGCACATTCTGCATCTTCCGCAGGGTCGCGATCGTGCCTACGAGCGTGAAGGCTGGTACGAGGAGTGCCGCCTGCTCAAGGAGGAGCTCGAGGGCTTCTACGGCATCACGATTACCGACGATGACCTGCGCGCTGCCGTCCGTCGTCGCAACCGCTTGCGTGCGGCCCAGCTCGAGATGTTTGCACTGGAGGCCAACCAGCCGGCGGCCATGAGCGGCGTCGACCTGATGAGCACCATGTTTGCCGGTACGTTTAGCTTTGATATCGAGGCCTATACGCAGCAGCTGGAGCAAAAGGTTGCCAAGCTGCGCGAGACCTACGACGCGGGCGAGCGCCCGGTTGCGGCGGATGCCAAGCGCATTCTGATCACTGGCTGCCCAGTGGGTGGCGTAATCAACAAGATCGGTCGCACCATCGAGTCCAACGGCGGTGTGGTCGTGTGCATGGACGATTGCTCGGGCGAGCGCACGGCGGCCATGATGATCGACCCGGAGGCTCCCGATATCCTGCGCGCCATCGCCGACCGCTACCTGGACATCAACTGCTCGGTCATGACGCCCAACGACGGTCGTATGGAAAACACGCTGGCCATGTGCGAGAAGTATCATGTCGATGGCGTGGTAGAGAGCGTGCTACAGGCCTGCCACACCTTTAACGTGGAGAGTGCGCGCATGCAGGAGGCTGTCGAGGGTGCGGGTATTCCGTATATGAAGATCGAGACCGACTACAGCAACGGTGACATGGGCCAGATCGAGACGCGCATCGCTGCCTTTATCGAGACCCTGTAGGACAAATGCGGCAAAGGGATAGCTGCTTTGCCGCATAGAAGGAGGATGCCGTGGTTGGCATTGGTATCGACATAGGCTCGACGGCCGCGAAGGCTGCGGTGGTGGAGACGGACAACGCCATTGCGTGGACCTGCGTCATGCCGACGGGGTATTCGTCGGTCGATGCGGCCGAGCGCCTACGCGGTGAGCTCGCCGCAGCCGGCTATGACGTGACGGGCGACGATGTTCGCGTGATCGCGACTGGCTACGGCCGTGTCGCGGTGCCCTATGCCAACAAGGTGGTGACCGAGATCACCTGCCATGGTGCCGGCGCGGTCCGCCTGTTTGGCGAGCAGGGCACGGTGATCGACGTGGGCGGCCAGGATACCAAGGTCATCCAACTCAAGGGCGGCCGCGTGGCCAAGTTCGCCATGAACGACAAGTGTGCCGCCGGCACGGGGCGCTTTCTGGAGATCATGGCCGACCGCCTAGGCATTTCCCAGCAGCAGATGGCCGACCTGGCGCGTTCCGGCGAGCCCACCAAGATCAGCAGCATGTGCACGGTGTTTGCCGAAAGCGAGGTCATCAGCCTGATCGGTCGCGGTGAGCCGCGCGAGAACATTGCGCGTGGCGTGATCGACAGCGTGGTCTCGCGCGTGGCGACCATGGCCGGGCAGGCCGCGGGTGCCCCGTACTACCTGACCGGTGGCCTGTGCGAGAACGCCTTCGTGGTGGAGCGGTTGGGCGAGCTACTGGGGTCGCCGGTGACCACCTCGCCCCAGGCTCGCTTTGCCGGAGCGATCGGCGCGGCGATTCGCGCACAGGCGCTCGATTAATGCATCGGCCGTGGGCCTGCATTCATGCGTATACTGGGAGGAAAAGATTGACCTATGAGAGGAGGGATCGATGGCTGACGATTTCATCAAGCTCACGCAGATGACCGCTGCCTCTGGTTGAGCCGCTAAGTTGGCTCCTGGAGCCCTCGCCCAGGTCCTGGGCGACTTACCCAATGTGCATAACGACAACCTGCTCGTGGGGTTCGATACCTCCGACGATGCGAGCGTCTTTCGCGTTGGCGACAACTTGGGCCTCGTGCAGTCCATCGACTTCTTCCCGCCGATGGTCGATGACCCGTTTCTGTTTGGTCAGATCGCCGCGGCCAACTCGCTTTCGGACATCTACGCCATGGGCGGGCGGCCGAGCCATGCCATGAACCTGCTGTGCATACCTAACTGCCTGGGCGTAGAGGTTGCCGGCCAGATTTTGGCGGGTGGCGCCGACAAGTGCGTCGAGGCTGGCTGCACCATCGCGGGCGGCCACACCATCAACGACGACGAGCCCAAGTACGGCCTGTCCGTGAGCGGTTTTGTGCCACTCGACCGCATGCTCGCCAACAGCGGTGCGCGCGTGGGCGATGTCCTACTGCTGACCAAGGCGATCGGCTCGGGCATTATCACCACGGCCATTAAGGGCGAGCTCATCGAGCAGGACGAGGCCAGCCAGATGTTTGATTCTATGCGCACCCTCAACGAGGCCCCGATCCGTTTGGCCGAGGGGCTCGAACTTCACGGCTGCACCGACATTACGGGCTTTGGCCTGATTGGGCATGCGTGCGAGATGGCCGAGGGCTCGGGCGTGCAGATTGAGCTTGCGTCGGGGGCGGTGCCGCTCTTTGACCAGGTGCTCGACATGGCGCGTCTGGGCATTATCCCCGCTGGCTCCTACCGCAACCAGGACTTCTTTGGCCCGCGCGTGGCGGCCGACGATGACCTGGAGCCGGGCATGCTAGATGCGCTGTACGACCCGCAGACCTCGGGCGGCCTGCTCATCGCAGCGCCTGCTGCCGATGTGGATGAACTCGCGCGCCGTCTGCATGCCGAGGATCGCATCGCCGCCACAATCGGCCGCGTGTGCGAGGCGGTGCCGGGTGGTCCTGCCGTTCACGTTGTGCATTAAGGAAAACCGTTTATGCGACCGTCTGCTGTTCTGGGCGGTCCCTTTTGAGAGGATTTGCTATGTCACCTAAGATTGAAGTCAATGCCATGGGCGATGCCTGTCCGCTGCCCGTCGTCAAGACGCTTAAGGCGCTCAAACAGCTTGACGGCGAGGGTGCCGTGGTGACCTCGGTCGATAACGAGACCGCCGTCAAGAACATCTCCAAGATGGCGCAGGAGAAGGGCTGCACGGCCTCGGTCGAGAAGATCTCGGACGCCGAGTGGCACGTGACCGTCACGACCGCGGGTGCCGTGGCCGTTGCGGACCCCGAGCAGGACGGTGCCGCTTTCTGCGACGCCAGCGCCGGCAAGGGCAAACTCGTCATTTCCGTCTACACCGATTGCATGGGCCGTGGCGACGACGAGCTGGGCCACAAGCTCATGAAGGCCTTCATCTTTGCCGTGACGCAGCAGGAGGAGCTGCCCGCGACCATGCTGTTCTACAACGGCGGTGCCAAGCTCACCGTAGAGGGCTCTCCGGTGCTCGACGACCTGAAGGGCCTGGCCGAGCAGGGCGTCGAGATTCTCACCTGCGGTACCTGCCTGGACCACTTTGGCATTAAAGACCAGCTTGCGGTGGGCGAGGTCACCAACATGTACGTGATCGTGGAGAAGATGGAGCAGGCCGTGCGCGTCGTGCGCCCGTAGCGTATTGGTTGGAGTTGCCATGAGGGAGAAGCGCCCGGCGCTTGTCATCACGTTTCCTACCACGGCGGCCGCCATGGGGTGCGAGACCCTATGCATCGAGCGCGGCCTTCCCGGGCGAACGATTCCCGTGCCCGGGGAGGTCGCTGCCGGCTGCGGTCTGGCGTGGAAGGCGTTGCCTGCCGATGAGGAACTGCTGCGCGCCGAGCTTGCCGCAGCGGGCATTCCCACCGAGGGCTATACCGTGATTGATATGTGGGAGGTCGTGCGATGATCTATCTGGATAACGCGGCGACGACCATGCACAAGCCGCAGACGGTCATCGATGCCGTGACGCAGGCGATGTGCTCGCTCGGCAATGCCGGGCGCGGCGCCACGTCGGGTGCCCTCGATGCCGCTCGTACGATTCACGCTTGCCGTGCCAAGCTCGCGCGCCTTTTGGGTTGCCCGAGGGCGGACCATGTGTGCTTTACGCCCAACTCCACGGCGGCGCTCAACACCGCCATCAACGGGGTGGTGCGCCCCGGCGACCATGTGGTCACAACGGTGCTCGAGCACAACTCCGTGTTGCGTCCGCTCAACCGCCTGGCGGCAGAGCGGGGCGTGACCGTTGAGCATGCGGGCTGCGACGCGAACGGCGTGCTCGACTACGACGAGCTCGAGCGGCTGGTCACGCCCGGTACGCGTGCCGTGGTGGTGACACATGCCTCTAATGTGACCGGCAATGCGGTCGATGTCGCACGCGTGGCTACCGTGGCCCACGCGGTCGGCGCGCTCGTGATCGTCGACGCCTCGCAGTCTGCTGGCTCGGCGAAGATCGATATGGCTGGTATGGGGCTCGACATTGTGTGCTTTACCGGCCACAAGGGGCTCATGGGACCTCAAGGCACCGGTGGCCTGGCCGTGGCGGAGGGCGTCGACGTGGCGCCCTGGGCCATGGGCGGCACGGGTGTGCACAGCTTCGATGCGTTACAGCCCATGGAGTGGCCCACGCGGCTCGAGGCGGGCACGCTCAACGGTCACGGCATAGCGGGCCTTTCCGCAGGCCTTGATTTTATCGAGGCACAGGGTGGAGTTGAAGCGATTGCGGCTCACGAACGCGCCCTGGCGGATCGCTTTCTCGCTGGCGTGCGCGAAATCCCGGAGATCAAGCTCTACGGCGCCTTTGACCAGCCGTCGCGCTCGGCGATCGTCTCACTCAACGTGGGTGATATCGACTCTGCCGAGATCTCGGACGCGCTCATGCAAGGGTGGGGGATTGCGACGCGCCCCGGTGCCCATTGCGCCCCACTCATGCACCGCGCGCTGGGAACCGAGCGCCAGGGCGTGGTTCGGTTCTCGTTTGGTTACTTCAACACGGCCGAGGAAGTCGACACCGCGATTGACGCTTTGCGCGATTTAAGCAGCGATTAGACCAACCATTTGCGCCCTTAGATAAACCGTTTGCGCAGCCTTCCCGCATTGTCGCTTATACAGGGTATTGTGAGATGATGGCCCACACTGGGACTCTGTATCTTTGCAAATTGCGGGAAGGTTCCTATGAACAGGATCACTGCTGCCCTCTATAGGTTTTTAGTCGTCTATCTTTCGGTCGCGATGGTCTTGACCTCGATACCCCTTGCGCCCAGCACGGCCTATGCCGATGATGCCGGGGCGGTCGCCGTGGAGAGCGAGGCCCAAGAGACCGACTCGGGCTCCGATACCGATGCGGTCGATGGATCATCACCTTCGGACGAAAACGCTTCGTCCACGTTTTCCGACCAAACGAATAATACGCAGGACGACTCATCCAACGCGGCATCCGACACCCCCGGGACGAGCCTAGCGCAGGACCTCACAAGTGCTGCGACTGATTCCGATGCTGCAAAGAGCTCGCCTGCAACGTCAGAGTCCTCGTCCGATGACAGCGAAGTCGATCCCCTCGTGTATGAGGATCCAACGGTCTATGAGTATGCCAAGCTTATGCCGAACGGCTATGTGTATCCGTGCGATGCAGGCGGAAGCGTTACGGTAGAGATTGATGGAAACGACCCGTATGGGAGCTCTGTCGACGGTAAATTGGTAACCAATCTGATCGTTGATTACGGAGTGGATGGGGTCCCCGGATATATTTGTGAGTATTCCTCCAATCTGCGTTCGGTGCGTTTTGAGAACAGCTCTATTTCTTCAATTGGACTACACGCCTTTTCTGGGTGCTCCAATCTCGCCGATATCAGCTTTTCCGGTATGACCATTGGAAGTATCGGAACAGGGGCCTTTTCTGGGTGCGGATCGCTTACGAGCCTAAATATTGACGACGTTGCTACCATCGGCACGATGGGCGATGCCGCGTTTGCCTGGAGCGGGCTGCGGTCTACGGGGCTCGACAAGGTCGTTGGCCTCTGTTCGATTCCTGAGAACGCTTATAATGCCTGCAGCGCTCTGACCGATACCGGTCTGGGCAGGAACACATCCATCACGTCAATCGGCGTTAATGCGTTCAAAAACTGCTCCCGCCTTGCGACGACCGGACTTGAGAGCAATACGACGATCAAGACGCTCCGCGAAGGTTGCTTCTCCGGGACCAATATGAGCGGCGGGCTGACGCTGCCCCTTTATTCCAAAATCGAGGAACTGCCGAGCCGTGCGTTCTATGGCTCTAAGCTCGAAACCGTGTACCTTGGGTGCGGCCATGCGGTGCTCATTAATTCCACCACGTTTCCCAAGCAGTACATGACTGTCATGGTCCCTGCCAAGATGGTTTCGCAATACGAAAGCGGCCACCCTAAAGAGGTTTGGGAGAGCTGCAATGGTAGCCTGCCCGTCCCCGTGGGTAAGGTACTCCAAAAGATAAAGATTTCGCGCGATCCCGACAAGATGGCCTATCAGCAGGGGGAAAAGATCTCGCTCGAGGGCATGAGCGTCACGTTTCAATATCCTCATTCGACGATGGATAGCGACTACGAAGCCCTCATAAAGGAAGAACTCGGCGAGTACCTTACGGCAACTCCTTGCGACGGCGACGTCTTCGATGGCTCGATGGACGGAGAACCCATACAGCTGGTGTATGACGATGGCTACACGCGCCTTGTCGCGTACAGCAAGGGCAACCTGCAGCAGGCAGCCTACGAGTATGCCAAGCTCATGCCCAACTACTATCTGTATCCGTGCGACGCAAACGGAAATCTTACGGTAGAAATCGATGAAAACAACCCGCGCGAGAACTCTGTCGATGGTCGAATGGTAACGAATTTGATTGTCGATTACGGGGTTGATGAAGTCGACGCACAGCTCTGCGCCGACTCTACCAATCTGCGTTCAGTGCGCTTTGAGAACACTTCCATTTCCAAAATCGGATTGCACGCCTTCTATAACTGCCCGAATCTCACCGATATCAGCCTTTCCGGTATGACCATCGGCACCATCGGGAAAGAGGCATTCTATGGCTGCAAGTCGCTTATGAGTTTGAACATCAACGAGGTTGCCACTATTGGCTCTATGGGCGACGCCGCGTTTGCCGAGAGTGGACTGGTGTCCACGGGGCTCGACAAGGTTGTCGGCCTCACATCGATTCCCGACAGAGCCTACGAAGGCTGCAAGGCTCTGACCGATACCGGCCTGGACAAGAATGCCTCCATTACATCGATTGGCGTTTGCGCGTTCAGGTTTTGCTCGAACCTTGCTACCACAGGGCTCGAGAGCAACACAACGGTCGAAACGCTTGGCCACACCTGCTTCTACGGCACCGACTTGAGCGGCGGACTGACGCTGCCATATAACTCCAAGATCGAGGAGTTGCCGGAAAAGGCGTTTGGCAGTACCAATCTCGAGACCGTGTTCTTTGGGTGCAACCATGCGGTGCTCATTAACACCGACACGTTCCCCAAATACAACATGACCGTCATGGTCCCCGCAAAGATGATTCCAAAGTACAGCAAGGGAGAGCCCAAGGCTGTTTGGGAGAGGTGCAACGGCTGCCTGCCCGTCCCGGTGGGCAAGGTGCTCGAGAACGTTGAGATCTCATGCGACCCCAACAACATGACCTACGAGACGGGGGAGACCATTTCGCTCGAGGGCATGAGCGTTGAGCTCGATTACCCGCATACGGTATCGATTTGGAACTACGAGGCGCTCATACAGGAAGAGCTCGGCGAGTACCTTACGGCCACCCCCTGCGACGGTGACGTCTTCGATGAGTCGATGGACGGACAGCCCGTAAAGCTCGTGTATGACGACGGCTATTCGCATTTTGAAACCCAGACCAAGGGCACGCTACAGCTCAAGAAGCCTGAGCCGACGTCGTTCCAGATCTCCTATGCCCAAACGATCGATAAAGGCGAACGCAAGCTGATGGACGGCGTTGAACTGCCCGATGTTTCCAGCGCGACGACGATTGATGCAGGCGACGAGGTCACGCTCGATGCCGGTGCTCTAGGAATGCTCAACGACAACATCACGTTTAAGGGTTGGTATGACACCGAGTCCGGCAAGTACATCTCCAAAGAGACGGCCTACACGTTTACGCCGGATAAGGATCTGTCCCTCGAGGCTCGCTTTAAGCTCAAGGACTATGCGGTGCGTGTCAACGATGCGCAGGCGACCGATTCGTCACAGGACTATGCGCACCTGAGTGTTACCGCTCAAAACTGCTATCGCAATGCCGGTGAGACGGTTGAGGTTTCCGCCGTCACGGATAACGCGCTGTTCCTGGGCTGGTATCTGGGCGAGGGCGATGATGCGTACGCCGTGAGCGATCAGCTCGACTTTACCTATACGGTGGACAAGGCGGACGCGATTGTGTCCGAGGACAAAACTGACGCTAGGATCGAAATTACTCCGCGCTACTGTGCTCCGCAGGCGAGCGTTGTGCTGAGTGTGGACGGGGTCGATGAGAGTGGGCAGCCGCTCGGACAGTTCCTCTCTACCGGTCTGTACGGTATCGGATCGCGCGTAACGGTCGTGGCGGTGCCAATGCCTGGCTATGTGTTTGACTACGCGACCGATGCCCTCGGCAACGTTGTCTTTACCGGCGACGATGGTCCGTCCTACACGTTTGTGCTCGAGGGGGATGTGCAGTACACCGCGCATTTCCGCGAGGCGACTGACCCCGACGAGTCACTCGCGGCGCTGAAGGCCGCGCTCATCGCCGCGATTACGGCTGCGGCCGTTCTCGCTACCATGTATGGCTTGGGCGAGATCGTCGACCCCATCGCGGCCGACGCGGTGATCGAGATCGGTATGGCCGACAATATTGAGGATGTTGCCGCTGTGGGCACCAAGGTGCTCAAGGAGATTAAGGACATCATCGACGACCACAAGAAGCCCAAGCCTCATGGCGACCATAAGATCGAAATTATTGCCACCGCGCAGCCCGAGGTGGGCGGCGTCGTTACCGGAGGCGGTATCCACTATGAGGGGACGGTCGCCACGCTCGAGGCTGTCGCAAATCCCGGCTATCGCTTCGTATGTTGGAAAGAGAACGGCGTCGAGGTCTCGACATCTCCTCTCAAGACGATGACGATCACGGACCTGACGCCCGAGGTTGTAAAGATGACGGCCGTTTTCGAGAAAAAAGTCGAGATTATGGCAGTTGCCGAAGCCGATGGCATTCAGGCCGATTTTTCGACAGGCTGCACCGCAAGCCCCGTAAAGCAGAGCATTACGCGTGGCGATCAGGCTATGGTCACTGCGAGCGAGGGTCCCGACTATGCCTTTGTGGGATGGTTTGAGGACGGCATCGAGGTTTCGCCCGAGCGTACGTATATCTTTAAGGCCGAGGTCGACCGCCATCTAGTTGCACGCTTCCGCAAGGCGGATAAGACCATCCTAGTGAATACCGATCCCTTCGACAGCGCCGAAGTGCTGTGCGATGGTGTGCCGGTCGTGGATGGCAAGGTTCGCGCGAAGGATGGGGACATTCTCACGTTTACGATGCGGCCCAAGGTGCGCCCCGACAATCCGGAGAAGACGTACCGGTTTGTAGAGTGGCGAGAAACCGATGCGCAGGGTATCACGATTGCCAACAAGCAGGAAGTTTGCGAATACCGCGTTAACGGGAATGCCCGGATCGAGGCTGTAATGGACGGCAGGGATGCGCATACTGTGCGTGCCGAGGCCGACCCGCTCGAGGGCGGTACCGTTACGCTGAAGCGCGGTGAGACTGCTGGCATGGTACTCGAGGTTCCCGAAGGCGAGCGCGTGACCGCGGAGGCCACCACATCCGAGGGCTATATCTTCGACGGCTGGTATCTGAGCAACGGCGGCTCGGATGCCACCTCGACGCTGGTTTCGAGCGAGCGCTCCTATACCTTTGAGCCCATTACCGACTGCGTGATCCAGGCAAAGTTTACGCGTGCCTGCAAGGTGGACGTTGTCGTTGAGCCGGCCGCGGCCATGGCGGGCAAATATTTGGTGCACGGCGAGGGCTACTGCATGAAGGGCGAGCCTGCCACGCTGAGCATTGAGCTCACGGCCGAGGCGAGCAAACAATTTACCTTTAAGGGCTGGTACGACGCCAAGACGGACCTGCTTTTGGGCACCGATCCCAGCTACCTTGAGTTCTATCCCGAGGACGTGGAATGCACGGTGCGTGCGGTGTTTGAGGAAAACACGTATACCGTGACGGCGAAGGCAAAAAAGACCTTTGTTGAGCGCGGTGCCGTTGAGATCGAGGGGCATCCTGGCGCATCTTCTGTTACCTGTGGCTACGGCGATACGGTGATGCTCAAGGCAAAGGCCAACGACGGCTATCGTTTTGACCATTGGAAGGATGGCTCCGGTAAGGAGTACGATACCGCCGAGCTGGTCGTCAAGGTCACCAAGAGCGATACCTATACCGCGATTTTTACCGACTCAAAACCCGAGGTCATCGTCACCGCCGATTCATGGCTCGGCGGTACCGTGACGTGCAATGGGACCGTGGTGAAGCCTACGACCGATAAGTTTAAATCAGGGGAAACCCTTCATTTGACGGCCAAGGCCCATCCTGGCTTTTTGTTCTGGGGTTGGTACGTCAATGGCCGCCTGAAGAGCCTTAAGCACGAGACCTCGTTGGTTGCGAAGGCTCGCGGTAAAACCGGGCACTGCGTTATTACCGCGGGCTTTGTGCCTATCGATACCGTCTGCGTGCCCCTCGCTGATCCTGCGGAGGGCGGCACCGTCAAGGCGAGCCGCGTTCTTGCGGACCGCGGCGCGGAGGTTGCCCTTAAGGCAACGCCCAATCCCGGTTATGTCTTTACTGGTTGGTATACGGCAGACGGCACGTTTGAGTCTGCCGATGCGGAGTTCACCTGCCACCAGGAGCGCAGCCATGTGCACGTCGCTCGCTTTATGGCGAAAAGCTATGACGTCGACGCCACGACGGTAGTCGATTCCGGCACCGGTTCGCTGGTCGAATCGAGTGTCGCCGGCTGGGTCGAGGGCACGGGTACCGTTGAGGCGGGGCATGCCGCCACGCTGACCGCGCATGCGCTTTCGGGCTATGCGTTTGAGTATTGGGCCGATGCTTCGGGCGCCGTGGTAAGCCGTGACAGTACCTATCACGTGATGCCAACGTCCGACACGACGCTCCTGGCCGTGTTCTCGGCAAAGCAATATACGGTGGACGTCTCCTGCGAAGAGAGCATGGGCACGGTCGAGGGCGCGGAGGCGTATGCCGCCGGGCAGGTCGCAACCGTGCGCGCGGTCGCCGCCGAGGATACGGCTTTTGTGGGCTGGTTCCGTAACGGCACATGCGTGAGCTCCAAGAAAACCTATCGATTTACCGTGCGTGAGGACACGTCGCTCTATGCCGTCTTTGCGTCGGGTTCGTATGTCGTGCATACCGTTGCTTCGCCTGCCGAGGGCGGAGCCGTGAGCGGTTTTGGTGGCTATGAGGCCGGCGACCGCGCAACGCTTCGTGCGATCGCCAACACCGGGTATTCGTTTGCGGGTTGGACGGACGACAAGGGCGAGTCAGTCAGCGAGAACGCCGACTATACCGTTAAGGTCACGGGTGACGCCACCTATACGGCGATCTTTACGCCTAAGTCCTATCAGGTCGTTTTGAGCGCGAGTGACGATAGCGTTGGCACTCTGAGCGGCGAAGGCTCCTATCAATTCGGTGATACGGTCGAACTCAACGCTACGCCTACGGGAACCAAACGTTTTGTCGGCTGGTATGTCCTGGACGCCGAGGGCAACAAGTCGCTGCTGACCTGCGACGCCCATTGTTGGGTTAAGCTCGACAAGGATATGGTCGAGGGGCTCGAGGACGATACGTTGGAGCTCCAGGCCGTGTTTGCCGATCCGTACGAGGTGACCGTTACGGGCGAGGTCGTGGTGAAGGACAAGGCATCGAGCAGGGGCTGCCGTGTTACGGGCAGCGGCAGCTTTGCCGTGGGCGATCAGGTGGAACTGACCGCTGTTGCCGGTATGGGCTATCGCTTTGTGGGCTGGAGCACCGATAAGGAGGGCACCTCGATTGTCGAGACCGCGACGACCCTCGATGTGACCGCCACGCAAGACATAACGTACTACGCGCAGTTCGAATCCGATGGACAGGTGACCATTACCGTCACTGGCTCGTCCATCTTCCGCGGTACGGCCCTTCTGATCGACGGCATTCCTGCCGGCAGCAGGTCCTACGACAGGGGCGACATGTTTATGGCCATCGCGATTCCGTGGAAGAAGTACCACTTCTCGCATTGGGTCGACGATGCGGGTGTCACGGTGAGCTACAGCGCGTTCTATATCGGTACCGCAAAGGAGAATAGGCAGCTTACGGCCGTGTTCTACGAGACGGGCTGCGATGTTCAGGTCGCTACGTATCCTAAGGATGCTGGCTTTTCGATGGTAGCGCTCGGTACGGGTGGCTCCTACCACTCCGCGGCGATTATGTTTACCGTGCCGCATAAGGGTTGGAAGTTTAAATACTGGGTCGATGAGAACGGCATGCCCGTTGGCTTTACGCCGGTCATTAACCGCGTGGTGTTTGGCAACCGAACCTTTACGGCCGTTTATGAACGGGCGACGATGTCGGTGACGGCGGTTGATCCGCGTCAGGGCGGACACGTCGAGGGTTCCTCCGAGGACGAATCTCTGGGCTATGCCGTGACCAACGAAGTCGAGAACGGTGAGTCCACGACCCTGACTGCCGTTCCCGATGCGGGCTATGTGTTCGATGGGTGGTATGCACGCAACGACGACGGGTCGCTGGGCGATGAGCCGCTGAGCACGGATGCTACCTGGACGTTTGTCCCCGAGGACAACATGACTGTCGAGGCGCGCTTTGCGGAGGCGCCTAAGTACAAGGTGACGGCCCGAGCGGTCAACGGATCGGTTGATCCGGAGTCTGCTTTGGTCGCCACGGATGGCAAGGTGACGCTTTCGGCGGCGCCCGATGAGGGCTGCTACCTGACGCGCGTGACCGTTGCCGAAGAGGCTGGCGAGGATGGTTCGGCCGGCAATGCCTATGACCTTGATATTTCTGACTATAAGGGTGGGGCGTATGAGGTCACGCTGAGTGGCGTGAGTGCTCCGCAGCAGGTCACGTTTGAATTCGCAAAGGCTGCGGCTCCGGAGGTGCTCGCTCAGCCGCAGGATGCAAGTGCTTATGAGGGCGATCCGGTTGAACTTTCGGTTGCCGCGGAGGCGGGGCGCAACGTTCGCGTCCATGCGGCCGTGTCTTCTGGATCCGCTGCAGACGTCAAGCTGAGCTACCAGTGGTATCGCGTGTCTGACGATGGCGGCAAGGCGGTGGCGCTGAAGGGCGAGACGGGGGAGACGCTTTCGATCACCCAGCTCGACAGCGACGGCGAAGGTGAGTATTTCTGTCGCATTACGCAGAACTACCTGGGCACGGTGACAAAGACGGATACCGAACATGCGAAGGTATCCATCGTGCCGCGAGAAGCACTTGTGTTTAACGGGCGCGTGCTGCCGGTGGCGACCGCTCACGATGAGTACCGCGTCGTGATTGCGGGCGCTACGGGCGGCAAGGCACCGTATGCGTACAACTTGGATGATGTTGAGGTTCCTGAGGGCATGCAGCTGACGCTGGCAGATGACGGATCGGGCGCCTTGGTACTCTCGGGCGTGCCTGCGGCTACGGGTGTGCATAGCTTCAAGATTGGGTGCACTGATGACCTGGGCAACAAGTGCGATGCGCACTTCGCGCTGCTCGTGAAGGCGAAGGAAGCCCCGCTTACATTTGAGGGCCAGACCTTTACCTACAACGCGACGGCGCAGGCCCCGGAGCTTTCGGGCGTGCCCGAGGGTTGCGAGGACGATGTCAAACTGACCTATGTTGGCACGAGCGACACACATTACTCGTCGGATCAGGCGCCGGTGGATGCCGGCACGTATCGTGCGGTGGTGACGCTCGACGCCAAGGGATATGTCGGTAATGCCTCCTGTGACTTCACGATCGAGAAGGCCCCGGTCGATATTTCGATCGAGACGTCTGATGTGACATACGATGGCGCACGACACGGTGCGGCGGTTGCGGTTGCCGGCCTTGATACGTCTGGCTATTCCGTTGCCTATTGCGGTATAGATGGAACGTCCTATGGTCCGACGGCGCTGGAGCCGTGCGACAGCGGTAACTACCGCGTCACGGTTAAGGTGACTGACTCCAACTATCAGGGTAAAGAGTCCGCCGAGTTCTCGATTACAAAGGCGAGCCAGGTCATTACGGGAACGACAAGCTATTCGGGCGTGTATGGTGGAGACCCCATTGTGTTTAACAACGTTGCCCAGACTCCCGTGACTTTTGAGCTGGTCGATTCCGATGACGATAGGGGCCCGGTTTCGATTAAGGGACGCTGCGCGACGGTGAAGGCTGCCGGTACGGCACGTGTTGTCGCCCATGCCAAGGCGTCTCGAAACTATCTTGCCGCCGAGGACGTCGAGTTGACGGTTTCCGTTGCACCTGCCCAGTTGCTGGTGAAGGTCGACGATGCCGAGCGCTTTGAGGGCCAGGAAAATCCCGAGTTTACCTCCAGCTTGGTGAGCCGTTGCGACACCTCGGACGTTAAAGTTACGTACTTCTGCTCGGCGAATAAGAAATCGCCGGCGGGTGAGTACCAGATCGACGCGGCGGTTGCCGATCCGAACTTTGATGTCGCGGTCGACCCCGGTACGCTGACGGTCAAGAAGAAGCCCGAACACTACAAGGTGACGGCGAAGGCAGTCAACGGTTCGGTCGACAACGACTTGGTTTCGGTCGTTGAGGGCGGGGACGCGACCCTCTCGGCGACGCCCGACGAGGGCTGCTACCTCTCGCGCGTGACAGTCGCGCAGGCCGGCTCAGATGCGACCATTGACCTCGACATTTCTGATTACAAGGGCGGGGCGTACAAGGTCACGCTGAGCGATGTCACCGCATCGCAGGAGGTCGCGTTCGAGTTTGCGAAGGCGGACGCTCCGAGTGTGATTGCCCAGCCGCAGAACGTGAGCGCTCACGAGGGCGATACCGTCGCGCTCTCGGTCGCGGCCGAGGCGGGCAAGAACGTCGCCGATCACGTGGCCTCGTCCACGGGTTGCGCTGCCGAGGTTGAGCTCTCCTACCAGTGGTTCCGCATGGTGAATGGCAAGGCCGTGGCGCTCGAGGGCGAGACGGGGGAGACGCTCTCGCTCGCGAACCTCGACGACGAGCTGGCCGGCGAGTACTTCTGCCGCATCACTCAACGCTACCTTGGTACTGAGAAGCAGGCGGACAGTGATTGTGCCGCCGTTTCCGTCGTGCCGTGGGACACCCTTGTGTTTAACGGCGACCTGCTGCCGGCAGCGAGCGCGCACGGCACGTACCTCGCAACGATTGCCGGGGCCGCGGGCGGCAAGGCTCCGTACGAGTACGCATGGGATGAGACGAAGCTCCCCGACGGGTTCAAGCTTTCCCGTACACCGGGCGGTCTGACGCTCTCGGGCATCCCGTCCAAGACGGGCGTTTCCGCCTTTGATATCACGTGCAGGGATGCTCGTGGCGAGGCCATGACCGCCCGCTTTGCGCTCGTTGTCCAGGCAAAGCACGTAAAGCTATCGTTCACGGATAGCGACTTTACCTTTAATGGCGCGTCGCAGGCGCCCGAAGTTTCCGGTGCTCCTAAGGTCTGCAAGGGCGACCTTAAGGTCTGGTACTACGGATGCGGAAGTACGCAATATTTCTCGACGGATGCCCCGACCGATGCCGGCACGTACCGCGCTGTCGCCACGCTGCGCGGCCACGGCTACATCGGTGCCGCCGCCCGCCAGTTTGAGATCGCTCCGGCAAAGCTCAAGGTGAAGGTTGACGACGCCGAGCGGTTCGAGGGCGAGGCGAACCCAGCGTTTACCTCGAGCCTGGAGAGTGCGGTTGACACTTCGGGTGTGAAGGTCGAGTATTCCTGCGATGCCGATGAGAGCTCTCCTGCTGGCGAGTACCAGATCGGCGCGACGGTCACCGACCCGAACTTCGATGTCGAGGTCGTGCCCGGAACGCTGACGGTGAAAAAGAAGCAGGAGCCCGTCGATCCAGACCCGGTGGTTCCGGACCCGGACAATCCTGATCCGGACAACCCGGATCCCGATCAGCCTGATCCTGGTCCCAACCCCGACCCGGATCCTAACCCTGAACCTGATAATCCTGATCCGGGCCCCAAGCCGGATCCCGATAATCCCGACCCTGATAACCCCGAGCCCGATAACCCGGACAAGCCCGAGCGCATTGAGGTGACGGCAAAGGCGGTCAACGGTTCGGTCGACAACGCTTCCGTCACCGTTGATGCGGGCGGCGACGTGACGCTCTCGGCGACGCCCGACGAGGGCTGCTACCTCGAGCGGGTGACGGTCACGGAAGCCGGCTCGGACAAGGCCATCGATCTCGATATTTCCGGCTATGAGGGCGGAGCGTACGAGGTCACGCTGAGTGGCGTCACCGCGTCGCACGAGATTACGTTCGAGTTCGCGAAAGCGGACGCTCCGAAGGTGATTGCGCAGCCACAGGACGCGAGTGCCCACGAGGGCGATGCTGTTGTGCTCTCGGTTGCTGCCGAGGCGGGCAAGGGCGTCCTCGACCACACGTCCTCGTCCACGGGTTCCGCCGCCGATGTCGAACTTTCCTATCAGTGGTTCCACATGGTGGGCGGCGAGACCGTGGCGCTCGAGGGCGAGACGGGGGAGACGCTCCTCATCGAGGGTCTCGATGAGGATTGCGCCGGCGAGTATTTCTGCCGCGTCACTCAGCGCTACCTTGGTACCGAGGCGCAGGTGGAAAGCGATCGTGCCGTCGTTTCCGTTGTGCCCCGGGATGCCCTCGTGTTCAACGGCGGTCTGCTGCCGGTCGCACGTGCGCATAGCACGTATCGCGCGACGATTGCGGGTGCCGCGGGTGGCGAAGCTCCATATGAGTACACGTGGGACGTAGCTAAGCTCCCCGACGGGTTTAAGCTCACCCGCACAGCGGGCGGCCTGACGCTCTCGGGCACCCCGTCCAAGGCCGGAGTGTCTAGCTTTGACATCACGTGCAAGGACGCTCGGGGTGAGACCGGGACCGCGCACTTTGTTCTGGTCGTTCAGGCGAAGCGGGTCAAGCTTGCATTTGAGGGCAGCAACTTCGTCTATAACGGTGACGCCCAGGCGCCCGAGGTCACGGGGGTTCCCAAGGCCTGCGAAGGTGACCTGAGGGTCAGGTATTACGGGACGGGCGGCACGCGCTATTCGTCGAGTGAGGCCCCGACCGATGCCGGCACGTATCGCGCCGTTGCCACGCTGCGAAGCAACGGGTATTTCGGCGCCGCCTCGCGCAAGTTCAGGATTGCGCCGGCGAGGCTTAAGGTAAAAGTCGACGATGTTGAACGCTTCGAGGGAGAGATGAATCCCGCCTTTACCTCGAGCCTAGAGAGCTCGGCCGATACCTCGGGCGTGAAGGTCGAGTACTCCTGCGTCGCCGATGAGAGTTCCCCGGCGGGCGAGTACCAGATCGAGGCGACGGTCACCGACCCGAACTTTGATGTCACGGTTGAACCCGGTACGCTGACGGTGAAGAAGAAGCAGGAGCCTGTCGACCCGGACCCGGTGGTTCCCGATCCGGACAAGCCCGATGGACCCGATCCGGACAAGCCGGACCCGGACAAGCCCGAGCCTGACCAGCCTGATCCGGGCAAGCCTGAGCCCGACAAACCGGAGCCTGATCAGCCGGACAAGCCGGACCCGGATAACCCGGATAAGCCTGAGCCTGACAACCCGAGCAAGCCAGAGCCGGAAAAGCCCGGAACGCCCGATTCCGACCAGCCGGATTCAAAGGATCCGACAAAACCCGGTAGTTCGGATGACTCCGCAGCTGATAAGGCAAAGGCATCGGGCGCGGAAAACTCCGGCAAGAAGGAATCTTCCAAGTCGAGCGCTCGGCAGCTCGCCGACACGGGCGATCGTGCGCCATTGGCCGTCGCCGTCGCTGCAGGCGCCGTTGCGCTTGTCGCGCTGGGACTCGAGCTGCTGCGTCGCCGTCGCTCGGACGCGTAACGGCTCAAAAGGGGCGGCTAGATTGAAGCTTTGCGCGATTTAGTCTGCTAAAGCGTATATACTTGCGGGACGGGTCTTTTGCCCGTCCCGTTTTTGTTTTGACTCGAAAGGTGGTCCCATGGCTTCATCCGCTCCGCGCGGTCTGCGCTCCGACCATGTCGTCACCGTCGGCATCGCTCTGTTCTCGATGCTCTTTGGCGCCGGCAACCTCATTATTCCGCCGCTGCTGGCGCTGCAGGCAGGTTCCGCCACGCCGGTCGCCATGTTCGGCTTTCTGATTGCCGCCATCGGCCTGCCCGTCATGGGCTTTATCGCCGTGGCGCTTGCCGGAACGGCGCGCGAGCTTGCTGGCCGCGTGCACCCCAAGTTTGGCGAGTTCTTTGTCGCGGCGGTGTATCTGGCCATTGGCCCGTGCCTGGCCATTCCGCGTACGAGTTCCACGGCCTTCGAGATGCTGGTGCCGCTGTTGCCCGAGGGCGTCTCGCTCGGCACGGCGCGCCTGGTGTTTGCCGTCGGCTTCTTCGTCGTCGCGTTTGCGCTCACGCTGCGCCCGGGCGTCATCACACGCGTGCTCGGCCGCATTACGGGCCCCGCGCTCATTGCCCTTATCGTATTGGTCGTGGGTGCCGCCATGGTCTCGCCGCTGGGCCCCGCCGCCGCGCCGCAGGCTCCCTATGATGCCGGTGCTGCCGTGCAGGGCTTTTTGACCGGCTACCAGACCATGGACCTGCTCGCGTCGCTCGCCTTTGGCATCATCATCGCCGAGACCATCCACGAGCTGGGCGTTACCGATGACAAGCGCGTGGCCTTCGAGATTTCGCGCTCCGGCGTGATCGCCGGCGTGCTCATGGCCATCATCTACTGCGGCTTGGGACTTGCCGGTATGCAGCTCGGCACCGTGATGCCCGATGCCACCAATGGCGCCGCCATCCTCGCTCGCTCTGCCTCCATGCATTTTGGCCTTGCCGGCACGGTCGTGGTCTTTGCGATCTTCTTCCTCGCCTGCATGAACGTGTGCATCGGCCTCATCAGCTGCTGTTCGCGCTATTTCTGCGAGACGTATGTGGTCAAAGGGGGAGCGGAGGCTTCCGAGGAGGCCATGCGCCGCCCCTTTGCGATTCTCGCCTTTGTGTTCGCGGCGTTTTCGTGCGTGCTTTCCAACGTGGGTCTCGACGTGATCCTCATGTTCTCGGTGCCTATGCTCAACGCCCTGTACCCCGTCGCCATCGTGCTGGTGCTTATGGGTCTGGTGCACGGTTTCTGCGACGCGCATCCGCAGGTGTGGGTCTGGGTCGGCGGCGTTGTCGCTGTCCAGAGCGTGATCACCTCGGTTCGCGATGCGTTCTTTACGGGCGCGTGGCTGCCGTTCGATGCGCTGCCGCTGGCAGACATTGGAGCCGCGTGGGCGCCGGTTGCCGTGGTGGCGTTTGTGATCGGCCTGCTCCACAGCCGGTTTGTTGCACATTCGAGGAGCTAGGGTATCGTCGCTTGCACAGGCGGGGAGTCTCCCCTATAATTTCCTTCGCTTTGGGACACGCAAGGTTTAGACCTTAGCTGCTCAACACCTTCGGGACGTGGCGCAGTTTGGTAGCGCGCCTGCTTTGGGAGCAGGATGTCGCAGGTTCAAATCCTGTCGTCCCGACCATATCTTGCGGGCGTAGTTCAATGGTAGAACC
>CABPDL010000031.1:0-27383 GCA_902406375.1 uncultured Collinsella sp. | reverse complement strand
TTGCGGCGAGCGTCAAGCAGTTCCTGGCCGTGCCCGAGAACCTTGCCGTGCTGGAACGCCTGCGCCAGGCGGGCCTGTCGCTCGAGGTCGACTTGGGCGCCGCGCACGCGCAAGCCGCAGCCGACGCTGGCGTGGCAGGCGAGCTTGCCGACGCACAGCCACTCGCGGGTCTGACCTTCGTGCTCACCGGCACACTCGTCAACCGCACCCGCGACGAGGCGGGCGCGGCGCTCAAGGTGCTTGGCGCCAAGGTTTCGGGCAGTGTGTCAAAGAAGACGAGCTATCTGGTCGCCGGCCCCAAAGCGGGCTCCAAGCTCGCCAAGGCCGAGCAGCTGGGCGTGCCCGTGCTGGACGAGGACGCACTCGAGCAGATCTTAGCTACTGGTGAGGTGCCGGAGGCGTAATGGATATCGAGAATCGCAATTGCTCGCAGGTGGAAGGGCGCGCGAGGCATTCCCAAGTGCAGGCAAAAGAGCGCTTAATGATGCGAATTTGCGTTGCCGAGCGCGAGCGCGCGGCGGGTGCATCTCGCGATGCCTTTGAGGCGTTGACCGAGTTAGAGGCGAGGCTCGGTCTAGCCTAGAGAGACCGGCACCGTGACTTGCGTCACGTAGGTTGCTGGGCCGTCGCTGATGATGTCGTCGATCAGGGCGATTTTGCGTCGCCCCGCTACGCCGCCAGCTTGTCAAAAACCCCGCGGCGGTTGAGTACGGTAAATGCAATCACGCAAATGACCGCCGACAGAATTGACCCGCACGGCGAGGCGATGCCCATGGGGAACAGCGTGTCAGAATAGGCATTCGACAGCAGCCAGGCGCCGGGCACGCGAATGAGCGCCACGGCCAGCACGTTGTGCGCAAAGCCGATGTAGCTCTTGCCGTATGCAGCGAAAAAGCCGCTAAAGCAAATGTGGATGCCGGCAAAGATTGCATCGAAAATATAACTGTGCATATAGCCGGTACCGGCCGCGACCACCGCGGCGTCCTTGGCAAAAAAGCCAATAAACGCCGGCGCCACCAGCCACATCAGCGCTGTAATCAGGCAGCCGTACACCACCGAGATGGTCATGGCATCCTTGAGCACCTGACGCGCGCGGTCGCCCTTGCCCGCGCCGGCGTTTTGTGCCGTGAGCGCGCTGACGGTAGCGCCCATGGAACTCGGCACGATAAACAAAAAGCTGATCATCTTCTCGACCAGGCCCACGGCGGCGGCGTCGACCAGACCGCGGTGGTTGGCGATGACGGTGATAAACATAAACGCCACCTGGATGCAGCCGTCCTGCACAGCCACGGGCACGCCGATTTTAAGAATGCTGCCGAGCACCTCGGGCTGGGGGCGCAGGTCGCTGCGCTTAACGTGGATGTTTGTGCGACGGCTCTTGAGCCACACGAGCGCGAGGGCAACGCTGGCCGTCTGCGCGGTCACCGTGCCGAGCGCTGCGCCCACGGGGCCGAGCCCCATGTGGCCGATAAACAGAAAATCGAGCGCGATGTTGATGATGCATGCCACGCCAATTACGTACATGGGCGAGCGCGAATCGCCCAGCCCGCGAAAGATGGCCGAAAGAATGTTGTACGCGGCGATAAAGGGAATGCCGATAAAGCAAATGCGCAGGTAGGCGGCGGTGCCCTCGACCGCCTCGGCCGGCGTGCCAATGAGTGCCACGATCTGCGGGCACAGCGCGAGCAAGATGCCTGCCAGTACCACCGAGACACCCATAAACAGCGTGATGGTGTTGCCGATGGCGGTCTCGGCGCGATCGAAGCGGCGCGAGCCCACGGCGTGGCCGACGATGACCGTCGTTCCCATGGCCAGACCCACGAGCGTCACGGTAATGATATAGAGCGTCTGCGCGCCGTTGCCCACAGCGGTGATGCCGGCAGCGCCGCTAAACTGCCCCATCATGTACAGGTCGGCCATGCCGTAGAGCATCTGCAAAAAGTAGGAGAGCATATAAGGCAGGGCAAAGACCGCGATGGTCTTGAGGACATTGCCGCGTGTAAGGTCGTGTTCCATGGGCGGGGCTTTCTGGCTGGGTTTGTTTTGCTACCAGTGTAGTGAAAACCCTACAACGATTGTAGAGTCAAGGTTTGTGTTGGCGGCAGGGCGAAAAAGTCACGCTCGCGTTTATTTCTAATTGAATACAGGGGCGCGTCCTGCGAGCTTGGTGCCTGCACTAGCCTTGCAGAAATCGATTTCGGAACACTTGACACCGCCGCACGGCGCGCCATAATACGTGGGTTTGCGAACAACGTTTGATGGGGGATGAACCTGCGTGCGCAATCTCAAGATTCTGTTTTCCTATCTGGGGGCATACCGCCGCGATGCCATGCTCGGCGTGCTCTTTGTGACGGCCGAGACGGCGCTCGAGCTGTTTATCCCGGTCATCATGGCAAATATCATCGATGTAGGCGTGCCCGCGGGCGACATCGACTACATACTGTTGCAGGGCACGTATATGTTGGTATGTGCCGCATTTTCGCTGGTACTTGGCTTGGGCTATGCGCGCACGTCTGCTCGCGTCGCCTCGGGGCTGGGCGCTAACCTGCGCGAGGCCGAGTATCGCAAGATTCAGACGCTCGCTTTTGGCGATCTGGACAACTACGACGCCAGCTCGCTGGTCACTCGCATGACCACCGACATCACTGTTATTCAGAACGCTATCGGCAACGGCTTTCGCCCCATGGTGCGCGGCCCCGTGACGCTCATCGTCGGCTTGGTCTATGCGCTGGTGCTGTCGCGTCCGCTCGCTACGGTATTCGCGATCATCCTGCCGGTGCTGGCGATCGTACTGGGCGTTATCACCTATCGCGTCAGTCCGCTCTACCGCCAGCTACAGACCTCGATGGACCATCTCAACGGTGTGGTGCAGGAGGACCTCACCGCCGTGCGCGCCGTCAAGGCGTACGTGCGTGCCGAGCACGAGGAGGCCAAGTTCGACGCCGTCAATACCGAGCTTGCGCATACGGCGACGAAGACCTTTGGCAACGCTGTGCTCAACTTGCCGGTGTTTCAGCTGTCGATGTACGTGGCGGCGCTTTCCATTCTGTGGATCGGCGGTCGCATGATTCTTGCCGGCGAGCTCGGCGTGGGCTCGCTCACGGGCTTTATGAGCTACGTGCTGCTGATCATGAACTCGCTCATGATGATCTCCAACGTGTTTTTGCTGCTCACCCGCGCACTTGCCAGCGTGGAGCGCATCTCGCGGGTGCTCGACGAACGTTCGCTTATCCAAGCGCCCGACGCTGCCGCTGCCGTGCACGAGGTGGCCGACGGAAGCATCGAGTTTCGCGATGTGTCGTTTAAGTACCGCGCGGATGCTGCCGAGGATGTGCTCGAGCATATCGACCTTCGCATCGAGAGCGGCTCGACGGTGGGCATCCTTGGCGGCACGGGCTCGGGCAAGAGCTCGCTTGTGCAGCTGATTGCGCGCCTGTACGACGCCACTGAGGGTGCCGTGCTTGTGGGCGGACACGATGTGCGTGACTACGACCTGGCTACCTTGCGCGATGCCGTGGGCATTGTGCTGCAAAAGAATGTGCTGTTCACGGGCACCGTGCGTGAGAACCTGCAGTGGGGCAATCCGCAGGCGTCGGACGATGAGCTCCTCGCGGCTTGCCGCGCGGCGTGCGTGGACGAGTTCCTTGATCGCATCGGCGGATTGGACGGCGAGTTGGGCCAAGGCGGCGCCGGCGTTTCGGGTGGCCAGAAGCAACGCCTGTGCATCGCGCGAACGCTGCTCAAGCATCCGCGCGTGCTCATCTTTGACGATTCGACCAGCGCGGTCGATATGGCGATCGACGCCAAGATTCGTGAGCATATCGCTCAGATTCCCAATACGACGGTGATTGTCATTACGCAGCGCATTGCGAGCGTCATGGATGCCGACCGCATTATTGTGTTGGACGACGGCCGTGTCCACGGCGTGGGCACGCATGAGGAGCTGCTGGCGGGCGATAGCATCTACCAGGAGATTTACGCCTCGCAGATGGAGTTTGCGGGGGATGCGGGCGTCGTGGACGGCGCAAATGCCCCGTCTTCCGCCGGCCCCAACGAATCAATTCAAGCCACGGAAGGGGGTGAGCGCCATGCCTAAGACATCCGCTCAGGCCCGTCCCGCCAATCTGGCGCAGACGCTCCGCCGCCTGCTCTCCTACATGGGCCACGCCAAGTTCTCGCTGCTCGCAGTGGGTGTGCTTGCCTCTGTTGCGGCCATCGCAAGCCTTGCCGGTACCTACATGGTGCGCCCCATCGTCAACGGTTTGGCAACGGGCGGCGAGGAACTGCTCGCTAAGCAGGTTATCTTTACCGCTGCCATCTACGCCGCGGGCGTGCTCTCGGCTCTGGGCTACTCGCAGATTATGGTGCGCGCGGCCCAGCGCGTGGTCTCCGATATCCGCCGCGACCTGTTTGCGCACATCCAGATGCTGCCGCTGAGCTACTTCGACAGCACGCGCTCGGGCGACATCATGAGCTTCTTTACCAACGACGTCGACACCGTCTCCGAGGCGCTCAACAACAGCTTTGCCAACGTGATTCAGGCGAGCATCCAGGTGGTCGGCACCACGGCCATGCTCATCATCCTCAACTGGCAGCTCACGATTATCACGCTCGTGTGCGATGTGGCCATTGTGCTGTACGCGCGCTACTCGGGCGCGCGTTCTAAGCGTTTCTTTGCCGCCCAGCAGGCGTCGCTGGGCGATTTGGACGGATACGTCGAGGAGATGGTCTCGGGCCAAAAGGTCATCAAGGTCTTTAATCACGAACAGGCCAACGTGGCTGGTTTTGACGTGCGCAACCAAGAACTGCGCCGCACCGGTGGTGCCGCGCAGGCCTACGCCAACTCGATGGTGCCCATGACCGTGGTGATCGGCTATGCCAACTACGCCATCGTCGCCGTGGCGGGCGGCATGCTCTGCATCAAGGGGCTCGCCGACGTGGGCGCGCTTGCAAGTTACCTGGTCTTTGTACGCCAGGCCGCCATGCCCATCAACCAGTTTACGCAGCTGGGCAACTTTTTGCTCAACGCGCTGGCCGGTGCCGAGCGCCTGTTTGCCGCCATGGATCTTGAGCCCGAGGTGGACGAGGGCTGCGTGGAGCTGGTGCAGACGGGCGACGCCGCGTGGGCATGGAAGATTCCCGAGGGCCAGGGCGTGGGCGCGTACGGGCACCTGCATGATGTGGCTGCCGTTGATGAGTCGGGCCGTGCGGTGGCTGCCGACGGTACCGAGCTCACGTGCGGCTTGGTCCCGCTTGCCGGCGACGTGCGCTTCCATGCCGTGGACTTTTCCTACGTGCCGGGCACCCGTGTGCTCACGGACCTCAACCTGTTTGCCAAGCCGGGGCAAAAAATCGCGTTTGTGGGCTCGACGGGCGCCGGAAAGACGACCATCACCAACCTCATCAACCGCTTTTACGAGGTCGATGACGGCGAGATCACGTACGACGGCATCGATGTCAAGCACATTGCCAAGGCCAGTCTGCGTGGGTCGCTCGGCATTGTGCTGCAGGACACGCACCTGTTTAGCGGCACCATTGCGCAGAACATCCGCTTTGGCAAGCTCGACGCGACCGACGAGGAGGTGCGCGCCGCTGCCGAGGCAGCCTGCGCGGATTCGTTTATCCGCCGCCTGCCTAGAGGGTACGACACGCCGGTCACGGCCGACGGCGCCAACCTGTCGCAGGGCCAGCGCCAACTGCTCGCCATCGCGCGCGTGGCCGTTGCCGACCCGCCGGTGCTCATCTTGGACGAGGCCACGAGCTCCATTGACACGCGTACCGAAAAGCTCATCGAGCGCGGTATGGACCGCATCATGCGCGGACGCACCACGTTTATGATCGCGCACCGCCTGTCCACCGTCCGCGACGCCGATGCCATCATGGTCCTCGAACACGGCCGCATCATCGAGCGCGGCACGCACGAAGAGCTGCTCGCTCAGCACGGCGAATACTGGCAGCTGGCGCATGGCTTAAAAGAGTTGGATTAACCCGTTCGAGCACGATGCTTTGATCTCTCCGTGCCTCTCACCTCGCCTCAAACCATCACAACATTCGACGTTTTTTGCCAAAATCGGGAAAAGCATCGAATGTTGCGATGGTTTTTCTACCACTCGATCGGGTGGAATCGCTTTCTTGCGCACGAAGGTGTGCGGACCCGTGGGCAGGGGAATAAGGTTGGTTATCCGACTCCATTGGAGGGCTCATGGACCTGCCGATCGTCCTGTCCCATAAGACTGCCTGGCTGTACCACAACGTGGCGCGCCCGTCCGAGCCGCTCTCGCGAGCAAGCAGCCTATACGATGAGGACTCGCTTGCTAACGAGGCGGAGCCGACTGCGGGCCTGTCCAAATTGGGACTCGATGTCAAGGGGCTGAGGGCTTCAGCGGCAGTTGGGATCGTTACCGACTATCTGGTTTCGCTTGGTATTCCACGAGAAGAGCTCGGTCATATCGACACGCTCGTCAACTTCGATTTTGAGCGCTCGACGCCGGCTGGATTTAGGTGCCACGTGTTTGGGGCGCCGGTACCTCCAGACCATCTTCTTGAGGTGGCAGAGGGCCTTCTAGTGGTTGATGAGGTCATGTGCTTTGTCCAAGCGGGTTCGTGGATGAGCGAGCCCGAGCAGCTGGAATATGGGTATGAAATCTGCGCCCGATACCATTTGAATCATCTGTCGACAGACGATTATATCGAGATGGGGCAGAGGTATACCGTTGCCGACTTGATTGCTTATTGCGATGAGAATCGATCTCGTCAGGGGGCCATACGCGCGGCCGCCGTGCTCAAACGCGTGCACGATGGCGCGCGATCGCCCATGGAGACGGCCACCGCAATCATGGTCGTAGCAAAACGTTCCCAGGGAGGGCTGGGATACGCCAAGATCGAGCTCAACCATCGGGTCGATGTTCCCAGCGAGTTCAAGTATCTCGCTAAGGCCGGGTATTTCGAGATTGACGTATATGCGCCTGCGAGCGGTACGGGAATTGAATACAACGGTTCGGACCATCTTGATAAACAGCGCAGCGCGTCGGATGCGGAGCGTATGACCGTGCTGAGCGCGCTGGGCTTTAGGATGATCGTCCTCACCGGGACTCAGTTTGCCCACCAGCTGCAATTGCACCGGGCGGTGAACGCCATCGCACTCGCTATGGGTCTCACGTGCGACCGAAGCGAAGCGTTCCAGAAACGTCAAAACGACCTGCGAGAATTCGTGATTCGACACTGGGGTGGTGGCCTTTAGGGGCGTTCTGGCCCTTCTACGGGGTGCTGTGGGCAGGCAGACCATCACAACATTCGACGTTTTTCGCCAAAATCGGAAAAAGCATCGAATGTTGTGATGGTTTGTATGCTGAGGATGGGCTTGGAAAGTCCGTTTTGCTCGAAGCGACCTGTCCTGTCGTACGGGTGTCGGCATGATTCTCTCGTGCGGTATTATGTTTTCCGAAGAATAAAACGCCGCGTGAGGGGAGGCTGCGTGGACGGGCACGTGCAACATGACGGCTTTGGTCGCGATATCAACTACCTGCGCATTGCCGTTACCGACAAGTGCAATTTCCGCTGCATTTACTGCATGCCGGCCGATGGCGTGGCGCCCCGCGCGCACGACGAGCTGCTCAGCGCCGAGGAAATCGCCCGCTTTGTGCGCCTGGTGGCGGGGGAGGGAATTCGCCGCGTACGCCTGACGGGTGGCGAGCCGCTGGTCAGCCGCCGTATTATCCCGCTCATTCGCGACATCCGCGCGATTCCGCAGATCGAGGACATCTCGCTTACCACCAACGGCGCCCTGCTGCCCAAGCTGGCGCCGCAGCTCAAAGACGCGGGGCTTAATCGCGTCAACATCTCGCTCGACACGCTCGACCCTACGCTCTTTGGAAAGATCACGCACCTGGGCCGGCTCGAACAGACCATGGCCGGCATCGACGCGGCGCTGGCTTGGGGCTTTGAGCCCGTTAAGGTCAACTGCGTTGTGGTGCGTCGGCTCAACCAGGATGTGGCGGCTCTTACGCGGCTGACCGTCGACCGCCCCATCCACCTGCGCTTTATCGAGTACATGCCCATCGGCGACGAGCACACGAGCTCGCATTGCGCTGTGGACCCGCATGCGCCCGCGCTCAATCCCGAGCTGTGGGACGCGAGCGATACCGTGCCGAGCGACGAACTGCGGGCGCGCATCAATACCGGGGTCGCCGCGACGGGGCTGGCCGAGCTCGAGCCGCTCGACATCAACGACGCTCCTGCCGGCGCGGGCCCTGCGCGCTACTGGCACTTTCCGGGTGCGGCGGGAACGGTCGGCTTCATTAGCGCCATGTCCAACCATTTTTGCGCGAATTGCAACCGTCTGCGCCTGACGGCCGATGGCAACGTGCGTCCGTGCCTGTTCAGCGATGCTGAGTATTCGGTGCGTGAAGCGCTGCGCCGTGGTGATGATATGCAGGTACTTTCGATTTGGCGCGATGCCGTGGCCCACAAACCGCAGGAACACGCGATAATTGAGGGCACGCAACGATTTATGTCCCAAATCGGAGGATGATCATATGGCCAAGAGCAGGTACGCCGATGCCACCAAGGCCGCTCGCAGGGCCGCGATGTCTGCCCACAAAGTCACGGCTGCAGCGAATGCTGGCAACGCCGCCGTGCCCGCGCAGCCGACTGCCAGCGCTGTCACCGAGCCCGCCCGCGACGCCCGTCGCGACGAGCTGACGCATGTGGACGCCAAGGGCGAGGTTCGCATGGTCGACGTGTCCGACAAGGCCGAGACCCATCGCATCGCCATCGCCGAGGGCACCATCCTCATGCATCCCGAGACGCAGGCCATGGTGCTGCAGGACCGCGCCAAAAAGGGCGACGTGCTTGCCTGCGCGCGCGTGGCGGGCATCATGGCCATCAAACGCACGAGCGACATCATCCCCATGTGCCATCCGCTGCTCATTACCAAGAGCAAGTGCGACATTGCGCCCATCGCTCCGGCGGGGACGCCGGCCGAGGACGTGCCCGAGGGCTGGGCGCCGGCGCGCACGGATGGGCAGGTTGGCTTTCACGTACTGGTTACGGCCGGCGTGACGGGCAAGACCGGCATCGAGATGGAGGCCCTGACCGGCGCGAGTGCCGCGTGCCTTACGATCTATGACATGTGCAAGGCGGTCGATCGCGGCATGGAGATCGTCGACGTGCGCCTGCTGCACAAGGAGGGCGGCCGATCGGGCATATGGGATCGCGCAGAGCGTCAGGCCGCTGCCGTTGAGGCCGTGGCCGCTGACGGCGCCGCGCCCGCAGGCGCACCCGTCGCCGTCGCGCCCGCAGCTCCGACACCGGCCGTCCCCGCGATCGCGTTTATCGGCTACCAAAACTCGGGCAAGACCACGCTCGTCGAGAAGGTCATAGCCGAGCTCACTCGCCGCGGCCTGCGCGTGGGTTCGCTCAAGCATCACGGGCATCACGGCTTTGATATCGATGTTCCCGCTAAGGATACGTGGCGCCATCACCAGGCCGGATCCAAGCACGTGGGCCTCATCTGCGCCACGCGCTGGGCGGAGTACGCCGACACGCGCGAGGAGGACGAGATGCCCGCGCGCGAGCTGCTGTCGCGCTACAACGATGTCGACGTGGTAATCATTGAGGGCTACAAGACCGAGAGCTTCGACAACATCGTGGTCGCGCGCTCCGGTGTCGACCGTCTGCGCGGCAAGAGCTCACTCGACCTGGTCGATGGCCACACGCTGGCCCTTGCCTGCAACGAGGCACTGGCGCGTCAGGCCTTCGACGCCGGCTTTGCGACCCGAGCCATCAACATCAACGACGCCCGAGCCATCTGCGATCTCATCCAAGACCATCTGGCCTAAAACCTGCCAAAAAGGGACAGGTTTGTTTTGGCAGGTTTTATCTTGGCAAACGTCACTTCCACCACAAAGGTGCCGGCACCTTTGTGGTGGATTTTGCTTTGGTAGATGTGCGGGGCATGCCTTACAATCTACCAAGTAGTTCATGACGGGCGAAAAACGGAGAAAAGGGGCTTGATGCGTCCTTAATGTTTCATGCGGATAGATTGATTTGACAGACGGTGGCGAATGCCCGCCGTCCGCATTCGTATGAAACAAGGAGTCTCCATGCTCGCCTCTCTTTTCTCAAAGCCTCAATCATCGCTGTCCGTGCAGGCCAAGCGCCTGGTGGCGATGCGCTTCCTCATCTACACCGGGTTTCAGACCAGTTATTTTATCGGCGTCATCGGAACGCTTACCTATGCGGACGATGCCTCAGTCGTCGCGACATCGCTGGCCGTCCTGTTCATGAACGTTTTCGTGATCCTGGGATCCTTTGCGGGTGGCGCGGCACTCGACGCCTGGGGTCCGCGCCGCCATTTCTTGCTGAGCATCGTCGGCACGCTCGCAACTGGCACGGCAATCATCGCCTTTGGCAGCACGACCGGAACAGTCCTTGCCGGTGCGATGCTCCTGGGCTTTGTGATGGGGTTCGCCCAGCCCATCGCCACATCCTATCCAGCCTACCTCACCGATGATCCTGCCGAGCTCAAAGACATCAACTCCGCCATTGCCATGTTCTCAAACGTGAGTATCATCGTTGGCCCCACGCTGGGCGGCTTTGTCGCGGCGGCTGCGTCGTCGCGCGCGGTGTTCGTGCTTATGATGCTCTTTACCGTGCTGGCACTCATCGCCGGCTGGGGCTTTAGGCCGCAGACCAGCCATGTCGCCGGGCATGCGAATGCCGATTCGGCAGAGGAAGGGGAGCGCGCGGGACAAAGCTCCAACCCCAGCGCATCCTCCCGCGCCACCTTCGCAGCCAGCATCAAGACAGTCTTCACCAACAGCGTCCTCGCCCTGCTGTTCTGCATTATCTTTCTTTCGAACTTTGGCCACGGTGCCTTCGATCCGCTCGAGTCGTTTTTCTATCGCGATGTTCTGCACGTTGGCGTTGAGTGGATGGGCTGGCTCTCGTCGGCCTCGGGCGTGGGCGCGGTGCTGGGTGCCGTGCTCGCGCTCCGCTTGCCGCCGCACCTGGTCAACCTTAAAACGCTGCTCGTGGCGCTCATGTCCGTGGGCCTGGGAAGTCTGCTCTATGTGGGGACGCCGTACGTGGGCGTGGCCCTCGTCGGCCAGATCGCCCTGGGCATTGCTTGGGGTGTCGTCAACCCGCTCCACAACACCATTGTGCAAACGACGGCTCCGCTCGAGCAGCTTGGTCGCGTCAATTCGGTCATGGGCTTTGGCAATATGTTCGCTGGCGTGGCCCCTCTGGCAATTGCCCCGTGGCTGGCGGCAACATTTGGCGTGCAGCAGACGCTCGTGGGGGCAGGCATGGTCGTGACGGCGGTCCCTGCGGCGTTGCTGCTGTTTGGACGTAATCACTTGGATCGTGCCGTAGAGCGGTAAGAAACAGGTAAGAAACCATCACAACATTCGATGAAAATTGCGATTTTGCCGAAAAACGTCGAATGTTGTGATGGTTTGGCCCGCAAACGTCATTTCCACCACAAAGGAGCCAGGCACCTTTGTGGTGGTTTTTGCTTTAACGGGCCGCGCCTGCGCCTTGGTATACCATGTACGCCGTTTGCGAATATACCCCACACCGCCGCACAACCCAGAAAGGCCCCCATGGACACTACCTTCAGCCACATCAAAGCCGTGTTCTGCGATATCGACGGCACACTGCTCACGAGCCAGCACACGGTGTCCCCGCGCACCGTGGCGGCGATCCGCGCCCTGCGCGAGCGCGGCGTGCTCTTTGGCCTGTGCACCGGGCGCGACGCCCACGCGACCGAGGCCATGTACGAGCTCTGGGGCATCGAAGGCCTGGTGGACGTGCTGGTGGGCTGCGGTGGCGCCGAGGTCATCGACCGCGCGCACGACATCAACGAGCTGAGCTATCCGCTGCCGGGCGAGACCATCGCGCGCATCTGCAAGCACATGGCGGACCTTCCGGCAACACCCGTCTGCCCCCGAGACGGCGTGTTCTACGTGCCCGAGAGCAACGCGTGCGTCGAGCACCTGTCGCGCGTCGACGGCGTGCCCTACCAGGTGGTCGATTTTGCCGAGTTTTTGCGCGAGCCGCAGCCCAAGGTGATGTTTACCATGGCGCCCGAGGTAATGCCGCGGGTGATTGAGCGAGCATTGACGTTTGCCGATGATACTGTTAAGGCGGCCGCCCTGCAAACCACGCAGCGCCTCTACGAGTTCATGGACCCGCGCGTATCCAAGACGCGCGGCCTTGTGCGCGTGGCGGAGCTCAACGGCATGGAGCTCCAGAACATCTGCGTGTTTGGCGATGCCGATAACGATACCTGCATGGTGGCCGACGCCGGCGTGGGCGTGGCTATGGCAAACGGCAGCGACGCCACCCGTGCCGCCGCGGACTTTGTAACCGCGAGCAATGACGAAGACGGCATCGCGATCTTTATCGAGGAACATCTGCTGTAGCGCTGGGGAGAACCGCCACAATGGGGACAGGCGCCTTTACGGTGGCCTCAGGCGATTTGGGCGAGTTGATGCCTACAGTCTGGGCGCAAATACAAATATGGTTGTCTGAACATTACGCTGCTAACCATCGATGAGTTAAAGATAGTCTCATCAGTTTGGTAGGATATTCATCCCGGTTAATGACCCCCGCTCACGGTCGATTTTCGACCGTTCACAGGATGCTCGCTCTTGAGCAAAATGTTGTGCAAATAAAACTAATGCCATTAAAAAATAATACGCAACTAAATTACCAGCAGAAACAAAAAATAGATAGCGAATAAACGAAGGTAAATCTGAGCAAATGTCAAGAGAATTGAGAACTCGCTACAAAAATGTCGGTTTTGTTGCTCAGATGTTTGAACAATCGTTATAATTGCATCTCTAAACGAGCGCAATTACAGATTGCGCAGATACGTTTGATAGTGAAAGAGCAAGATCGCGGTCTCTTGGGGAGGAGACATCGATGAAAGCGAATTCAGACAAATCTAAGCAGAGTAAAAAAGCGACGCGCCGTGTACTGGCAGGCGTTTTGTGCGGAGCCTCCGTGTTGAGCCTGGTACTGTCGCTCGTCATGCCACCGATCTCGCAGGCCATTGCCAACGATGTCTGGACAGTTTCTACTGAGGAAACTGTAATGGGGTGCTCAAAGTGAAGAAGTTCGCCGCATGTAGCTTTATGGCAACTGTTCTCGTAGTGAGCACTCTGTTGTCGCCGTTTAGCGCGGTCTCCACCGCAAGCGCGGAAGACGTTGGACCTCTCACTCCGGGCATCCATAAGCCAACTTCCATCGGCATCGGTACGAATATCGATGTCTCTACCCCCGATCCCGGCGTGGCCACCTACGTCGGCCGCGACATGTACATCGGTGGTAAGCCGAGCGACACTAATACTCTTGATGCGAGCAATGCCCCCGCCGGCTCATATGCCGCTGAGGCGGAGGGCCTTACCGTGGTCCGTGGCAAGCTTGCCATGAATCCTATCAAGCGGAGTTGGGGCGGCGCTGGCTTCCGTTTCGGCACCGTTGGTTTTGGTTCTCAGTTTCGTCCTGTCGACAAAAGCACGGTGCTTGCGGTCGCCGGTATAAACAGCTCGATTGAGAAAATGAGCACCGGTCTGGGAACGACCTTAAATACTGCGACGGTTGGTGCTTGGACCAGGGGTGCCTGGGTCGGCAGGTCGGAAGAGAATACCGGCTATGACTACACCGCGCAGATCGCCGGTCCCATTACCTATTGGACCTATTGGGATACTAACAACAAGCGCCAGTCTGTGGTGAAGAAGCAGGGCAACTACTATGAAGGGGATAATGCGGACCAAAGTTCGCTGTTCAACAAAGCCAACGTCCTCAAGATCAACGGTAAGGATTACACCGATTACCTGGAGTCCGAAGTAAAAGCGAAAATCTCCGCGCCTCTCGCAAAGCTTGATTCCAAATTGAGCTACACGGTTAGTGTTGCCGAGGAGAATTCCAATTACACCATTAAAAAGTACAACAACAAGGAGCAGTACGGACTCACGTTCAACGGCGATCGCAAGACCTTTACGCGCAAGACGAACTATACCGACGTTAACGGCAACGTCGTTCCCAACCGGGTAACCCTTGTCAACAACGAGAAGCTCATCACGTTTGCCGGCGATGCGGACGATAGCGGCAAGGGTTCTTCGCTTCAAGTCTTTAACCTGAAGGCGTCGGATCTTACCAACTCCATTGGCGACAAGACCTACCGTGGCGTGGACTTCAGCTTCAATAAAATACCCGAGGGCGCTTCCGTGGTCGTCAACATCATCGATGATAAGGGGACTCCGGTTGAGTTCAACACCGGCTGGCGTTTCTGGTGGAACGGTAAGGAAATCTCCCGCGGGTACGAGGAAGGTGACACCGACGAGGCTAAGCGCCTCAGGGCTCTGTACTCCACTGCCGCCCAGAGCATCCTGTGGAATTTCGCAACGGCCAGCCAGGTCACCATCCGCGGTGGTATGGCCCTTAAGGGCAATACTGAGCTTTATCCTGGTGCGGACGGAAAGTGGACCGACGACGACCCGGCAGCCGCTATGTTGGGCAGCATAGTTGTTCCCAATGGCGGCTTCGAGGATCATGTGACCACCAACGGGCGTGTTTATGTTGGTGGGGACTTCCAGATGTATAACCACACGGTCGCGGGGATTTTCACTGAGGGTGAATCGGCTTCCGTCATCGATATGGATCAGGAGCGTCACAACTTCCCGTGGTCTGGTACCTACACGCCCGGCGGCTCCGCCGTTGCGTGGAGCAAGATCGATGCGGCGGACGGCAAACCGCTCGCGGGTTCCGAGTGGGCCATCTACGCGACCGAGGACAATGCGCGGAAGGATGAGAACCGTATCGTCTCCATTTTGGATAACGGCACGAATGACTCCGATCCTGCCGTTGGCACCATTCAGTACAACTACCTGAACCAGAAGGCCAACATCGGCGACACGAGCGATACGAAGTACTTCACGTACTACATTCGCGAGGTCAAGGCGCCGGAGGGCTACGAGCTTTCCAATACGATCTATACCTCGAAGATGTTCCACACGGGCGATGAACTCAACCTTGTGGGCAACGTGGACGCCAACGGCAACGAGATTTCCAATCCGCAGAGCGCCATCGCCAACACCAAGATCACCGGTACGGTATCTTGGACCAAGGTTGAGGACGGAGATGTGAAGTACGCTCCTTTGGCTGGTTCCGAGTGGAAGCTTGCGAAACTGGATGCCGATGGCTTGACTGAGGTGCAGTCCTGGACCGTGAGTGACCAGTCGGATTCGGGCGATATCACGTGGAAAGACATTGATGGCACGTCTGGCAAGTTCACGCTCGAGGGCCTGCAGCCGGGCACGTACACCCTTGTTGAGACCCAGGCTCCGTTTGGCTACGAGAAGAACCCGACGGGTTACAAGTTCACGGTGTCCAGCACGGACGGCTCCATCGCGTGGAAGGGGGACGAGCAGCCGAGCATCATTGATAGCACTGCGTACATCTCCAACAAGCGCAGCGTTACGTCCGTGACGATCCCGGTGACTAAGTCCGTCCGCAATGCGGATTGGCCGAAGGATGCTGATGGCAGCTATGTTTTGTTCGACTTCGAGATCACGGCGGCGACGTCCGATCCCGCGGCTCCGATGCCTGGCGTAACGACCATTTCCGTTGCACCTACGGACGCGTCCAAGGTCAACGACATCGTTGCGAACTTTGGGGAGATTGCATTCAACAAGGGCCATCTTGCCAAGATCAACGATTCGAACCCGACTGGCGCCAAGACCTATACCTACACGGTGAAGGAGGTCGCGCCTCCCACCGGTGCCATCGACAAGCTCCGCTACTCCAAGGCCGAGTACCAGGTGGCCGTTACGGTAAAAGCCGTGCTGAATGACGCCGGCAAGTACTCCGGACTCACCACCTCCACCAAGGTCACGCAGGTGAAGGACGACATGGGCAACACCGTTAATAAGGTCATCGGCACCGCCGACGCGCCCGCGAACGCCATTCCCGCTTCCACCTTCACCAACGTGAAAGTCCTCACGGACCTCCCGCTCACCGGCGCGGGTTGGACCGAAAACTCCATGCTCCTCGTGGGCGCCGGTCTCATGCTTCTGGGCGGCATCGCCGCGGGAGCGTATTGGTTCGCTACAAAGCGCCGCCAGGACGACCCGTCCGATGGCGCTGGTAGATAGATGTTTATGAATGTCGGGCTCATTTCTGAAAGGGGAATCATGAACCGATTCGTACAAAAGCTGATCGCCGGCGCCGCCGCCGTAGCGATCGCCGTAACCGGCCTGTTGGGCGCAGCCCCCACGGCCAAGGCTGCGGATCCCACCTACAGCATTACGATCAACAAACAGTCGACGGATGCTGCCGATCACAAGTTCAACGGCTGGCAGCTTGCCGAGCTGAAGGACGTTGTTGTTAACAACAAGTCGATTGCCTATACGATTGATACCACCGATGCGCTCGTGAGCACCATCGAGAGCGCGATGGACTTCAATGCTGTCATTGATGAGACGGGCAATGCCCAGAACGTGCTTACTGTCTACAAGCAGGACAAGAACTATTTTGTGTCCGAGGGTAACACGTCGAATAATCCTATGGGCTTCTTGATCATGCGGGTGTTTAGCAATAGCGGAACCCCTAACCTCTCCTCGCCTTGGAACAATGATGCCGCGCTGCGCACCTTTGCCCAGAACCTCGAGGACCAGACCTTCCCTGGTACTCCTGCTGCAACCGAGTTCACCACGTCTACGGCCGGCAACGCCAATGTGAAAACCTTTAACGTCCCGGGTATCTGGTTCCTGAAGGACGTTACCAATCCCGCTGCGGACAAGGAGTCCTTCTCGCTGCCCATCATTACGCCGACGAGCATTGCGGGCACCGATGTCAATGGCACCGTTACCGTGAAGAACGTGATTCCGACCATCTCTAAGCATCTTGCCAATGCTGACGGCACCTACAACAATGAGCCGTCCTTCTCCGTGGGCGACACCGTGTACTACACGCTTGAGACTACCGTTCCGTACTACACCGGCTATTCGACCAAACGTGTGTTCAAGATCAACGACACTGCTAGTTCTGCCATTTCTTCGATTGTCGGTAACGTCGCCACGGGCGTAAAGGTTGAATCGGTCAAGGTTGGAGACGTTACTCTTAAGGTGAGTAACGACTACAGTGTTTCCTATGCTGCCACTTCTGATACCGATAGTAAGTACGCCGGAGGTGTAGATACCGTCATCGACCTTGGCAACTACGTGAACCAGGTTGCGGGCGCTACTGCGCTGAACGAGGGCGCAAAGGTGACCGTACTGGTGAGTGCTACCCTTGATGCAGATGCCAAGCTTTCTGACTCCACCGCCATCCAGGGCAACCCCAACAAGGACTCACTTACCTGGTCGCACAACCCCAACAACACCTCCGATGAGCAGACCATTCCTGGTAACGAGGTGAATGTCTACTCCTATAAGTTCAACATCGTGAAGACCGCCAAGGACATGACCACTAAGCTCTCGGGTGCTAAGTTCACGATCAAGGCGGGAAGCAGCTATCTCGGTTACGAGAACGGCGCATGGAAGACCCTGACCACGACTCCGACTAAGGATACTCAGGGTGGTGCCGAAGTTGGCGTGTTCGCCACCGACGATGGCGTCATCAACTTTAATGGTCTCGACGCTGGCACGTATGAGATCGAGGAGATCGTTCCTCCCAATGGTTACACCGCCGTCTCCCTGCCGAAGTTCACCTTTACGGTATCCGCTACGGTGAAGTCCGACGATCCCGAGGGCCAGAAGACCATCACTGCTGTCTCTTATGCCAAGGACGCTACCGATCCTCGCGTCTCCGTTGAGAACTCGACCATCAAGATTTGGAACGCCAAGAACCTCACCGAGCTGCCCTTGACCGGTGACCTGGGCATCAAGGTTTTCATCACCGTGGGCGTGCTGCTCATGGCTGCTGGCGCCGCCTTCGCCCTGAGTGCACGTATGCGCGCTTAATTCCCTAGCTTGATGACGCGGCGAGCGGGCGATCGTCGTCTCCTATCAGCGCCTGCGCGCCGCGTTCTCATATTCCCTTTCGCCGCACCCCGTCGCGCTTGGACACGCGGCGGGGTCGGTGCTTTGACCGTGCCCTCACACCCACACCCCCGGAGGTGAACCACATGGAGGCAATCAAGCCCGTATCGACGATGCGCACGCCGAGCGGCGGTTCGAACCCGGCTTCCCCCAGCCGACGTAAACCGCCCCTCGTCCTGCGCCTGCTTTCCCTTCTGTGCTTTGCCGCCGGCTTTGTTATCGTGGCCACGCCCCTCGTCCTGCGCGCCATGTCCCAGGCCGAGCAGACGGCCGCAGTTGCCGCGGCCCAAAACACCGTGGATGGCTGGCCCTATCCGCAGGCAGAGGAGGCCCTCGCGGCAGCGCGCGCCTACAACGAGCAGTTGGCCGCCGGCGGTCAGGACGTCATCGGCGAGGTCGTGGACCCGTTCGGTAGCACCTCCGGCGCTTCCACCGCAACAGGTGCCAAGGACTCCATCGCCTCGCAAGACACCACGTACCAGGGCCTGCTCGACGCGGGTTCGGGCCTTATGTGCTCGGTGCGTATCCCCAAGATCGACGTGAACCTGCCCGTGTACCATGGCACCTCCAACGAGGTGCTCGCCGCGGGCGCCGGCCACCTGTACGGAACGTCGCTGCCCGTGGGCGGCGAGAGTACGCATGCCGTGCTCACCGGTCACCGTGGCGTGCCGGGCTCGCTCCTGTTCACGCGCTTGGATGAGCTGCGGGTGGGCGACTCGTTTTACATCGAGGTGATGGGCGAAGAACTGGGCTACAAGATCGACCGCATAGACGTGATCGAGCCCGATGACGATTCCAAGTTGCGCGTGACCGCCGGCGAGGACCGCGTGACGCTCATGACCTGCACGCCCTACGGCGTGAACTCGCACCGCCTGCTGGTATCGGGTGTGCGTGCAAGCATTCCGGATGAGGTTCCCGTGCCCGAGGAGGCACAGGGCATCAACACCACCGCGGTGGCGCTGGGCGTTCTGGGCGCGCTGCTGGCGATTGTTGTGGGTCTCGTTGTGGCCGGGCACGTGCGCAAGAAGCGGCGCGCGGCGCAGCGTGCGGCCGTTGCCGCCGCGGTGACGCTGGGCGCCGACGCGGCTGCTGGCGATGGCGGAAACGGGTGGACCGTGGGAGCCTCCAGGCCTGCGGCCTCCTTCGTCTCCTCTGCTTCAGCCTCCTCGGCTTCCCCCGATTCCGATGCTGTTTCTCCCGAGTATCGCGGGCGACACCTGCGCTAGCGCCCGCGTTGGTGCTCAATATCGCTCGAAGTGTAGCGCCTTCGCTCGCTTCCTGGTCATTTGCCAGAACCGCGGCGCGATCCCGAACATGCCGTACGACGCGATGGTCGAGCTTCCCGCGTATATCGGCAAGAACGGCCCCGAGGTCATCTCGCGCGACAACATCCCGCTGTTCCAGCAGGGCCTCATGATGCAGCAGCTCAACTCCGAGAAGCTCGTGGTCGAGGCGTGCATCGAGGGTTCGTACGAGAAGGCGCTCAAGGCGTTCACGCTCAACAAGACGGTCCCGTCCATGAAGGTCGCCAAGGAGATTCTCGACGACATGATCGAGGCCAACAAGGACTTCTGGCCCGAGCTTAAGTAACGAGGCCTTCGACGGCCCGACTGCGAACGGTTCGCAGCGGCCCTTAAGGTCCATAGGCTCCCCCTGGGATACATCCCAGGGGGAGCCTCTCAGAAGCGCCCGAGGGGCGCTTCTTGTGTATATGGAGGCAAAAGGGATATGCAGTCTTCATATACGGCCTCCTTTTAGTAGGGTCGATTTCTCCGGTTGATTTCTGATCTCAGCTGAACATACTGAGCGGATAGGCCGTTCCCGCAGTTAGCCGAAAGCCCCCGGGGTCCCTCCCGGGCTCCGGGGCGGCATTTTCCCAGTTGAAGGAACGGTGGAGATGTGTTTCGGTGGGTCCGGTGGCCATGCTCCGCTCTCCGCCCGGCACCTCTTCCAAGGGAACCGACGAGAGCGCCGGCGCCCAGTATGTCTAAGTGAACGGTTCTTTGGGCAATACTGCTTATGATTTTACGACTGATGATAAGGGCGAAATCAGCGTCAAGGGCCTCGATGCTGGCGCTTACACGGTCGAGGAGACCCATACGCTCCCCGGCTATAACACCGTGCCCAAATTCACGTTCACCATTACTGCCACGGGTCTTAATCAGAATGAGGGCGAGAATACGTTGACGGTGACCACATCCAAGAATGGTTCTGGTCTCGTCACCAATTCCTCTTCTGGTGGCGGCACCGTTACCCTTACCGTCAAGAACAAGAAAGGCTCCGGCCTCCCGCTGACCGGTCTTAACGGCGTGACCTTCACTTGGATCGCTGGCAGCGCAGTGCTGTGCATCGGCGTGGCACACCTCATCCGCAGCCGTAAGCAGGCTGAGGAGTCCGAGCAGGAGTAAGGCTCACTCACCCATCCCTTTGGCAGGTGGGATGTGATGGCCATGAGACTTGCGGACACTTTTCTCGTCCATCCACGTTCTTGCTTTGCCATTCTCTTTTCGGGGCAGACTCCGCACTGGAGTCTGCCCCGTTCTTTTTGGACAACACAGGCAGCCTCCACCGTCCGATGCGGACTCATCCGTCATCGCGTTTCTTGACTCGTATGAAGTTCGGTTTAAGGTCCGTAGGCGCACGCGCGGTGCGGACGGTGGACGGCATTTGCGCCGCGCGTGCAAATTAAAATGCCCGGGGTTAGAGGCCCGGGCATTTAACAACGTCGGAAACTGGTCGCCCGCGCTCCTAAGTACTTACGCGGGGTGCGTCGTTTCCTGTAGCAATTGTATCCCGAATCGCCCAGCCGATCCGGGATATTCTGAAAACGCAAACACGTCGGGCAAACCCGGACAATGCGGCCAGGCTCCGCTGGATGAGGAATTGTGTTTATAACTATCGAACAAATGTTTGCAATTATTGCGTTTAGCAGCTGCGGGTGCATGCACTCGCAGTAAAATACCCTTGCGACGCATCCCGTGCGCGGGCGGCCGACGACTCGATCGGAGGTCACCATATGCTGAAATTCCTTAACGCGCTCGCCGCCCTCGCGGCGGTGGGCACGTTCGTCATCGCGTTTCTTGACTCGTATGAAGTTCGGTTTAAGGTCCGTAGGCGCACGCGCGGTGCGGACGGTGGACGGCATTTGCGCCGAAAGCGCAAATAAGAATGCCCGGGGGTAGGATCCCGGGCATTTAACAAAAGCTGAAAACTAGGCCGCCCGCGCTCCCAAACATTTACGCGGGGTGCGTCGTTTTCTATTGATATTGTATCCCGAATCATCCCGCCGATCCGGGACATTTTGAAAACTCAAATGCAGGCTTAGGCACGAACGGAATCTCGTTAATTCCGAAAATTATGTATAATTCCAATAAAAACTGGAATCGAACGAAAACGATGGAAATGAACGAAGCGCTAATCTACTTACAAGAAGCACTAGGCCTTTCCGCCAAGGCCAAAACTTGGCCTGGATCCGCACGCTTGCCGCTGCATCTGCGAGCGATTGAGGTCCGCGCTGTTGACGCAAACGGTTTTTCGTTTTTGCTTGCAAGTTTGCCTACTGGCGTCGGGCTTCCCGAGGCCAAGAGGGTCTATAGTCAGCTAGCCTTGCGTGCGGAGACTCCTGTTGTCGTTTCGTTTCCTGATGCCGATGCGCGTCAGCGCAAAGCATTGGTCGCACAAGGGATTCCGTTTGTTTGCCCCGGCAGACAGGCTTTTCTTCCATTTATGGGCACGGCCTGCACGGAGAGGGGCAGTGTCCGGTTTCGCAATCACGCGACCAAGATGTCACCCAACGCGCAGGCTGCCGCAATCTGGGGAGCAGCCCAGGAGCCATATCGCCCCTATGACCTTTGTCGTGCGCTTGGGATCTCGGCAAGCCGCGCGAGCGAGGCCATAACCGAGCTTGTTGACAGGGGGCTCGCGAGGCGCGAGCGTCGCGAGCGACGTGTCGTCGTGTTCCCTGTTGCCGTCGATCTTCTGCTCAGCGAGCACATGGCAGAGCTCTCCTCGCCTGTCTCGAAGGTCTTTTTTGCAAGGAAGACGCCGCAGATCGACTATCTTGTTGACGCCGGGGAGACGGCACTCGCTGCGCGTTCGATGCTCGCTGCGCCGGGTATGGAACAAAAGGCCGTCTTAAGAAGTACATGGCGTCAACTGAGCGACCTCGAAGTCGCAGACGGGGAGTTGCCGGATAACGAAACGGCGATAATCCAAGTGTGGCGCTATGCGCCTGTGTTTGCCGACTCCTCCCGCGTCGATGACATTTCGCTTGCGCTGTCTTTGGCGGCAATCGACGATGAGCGAATTCAGCTCGAAGTCGATCGCATGTTTGGAAAGGAATATCCATGGCAAGAAGCGCTGTAGAAGGTCTCCAAGAATTCGAACCGTAGGCGGTGCTTCGGTCCTAGCTGCGTTGTTCGGCGCGGAAGTTCGCTAATCGGCTATTATTTGTTTAGACAACCTGAGCTGTAGAGGAGTGACCGGCGATGGTGCAGGGCGCCAAACATATGAAGAGCAATAACGCCGCGGACAACGGCGGCTCAAGCCCTCAGCCCAAACCTCAACCAAAGCCCAAGCGCCGTCGCAAGCGGCTGCCGCGCTGGGCCGACCGGCTCATCACCATCATCATCTTTATTGGCGTGGGCCTTATGACCTGGCCGTGGATCTTGGACCGGCTCGAGGCCTCGGGCGTGTTCAACCAGATCAGCACCGTGTCCAGCACCGTGGACGCGCTGTCTGCCGAGGAGCGCGAGCGCATTCTGCTCCAGGCGCGCTCCTTTAACGAGCAGCTGGCGGGCGAGGCCACCGAGCTCCCCGCCGACCAGATCGAGCCCTACGCTCAGCAGCTTATCTTTGACCGCGATCCCATGATGAGCTGGGTCGAAATCCCTTCCATCGACGTGAGCATGCCCATTTACCACGGCACGAGCGAAGAAGTCCTCATGGCGGGCGTCGGCCACCTGGAGGGCACGAGCCTGCCGGTGGGCGGCACCTCGACGCATTGCGTACTCACCGCGCACTCGGGCATGCGCAACCTGAGCATGTTCGACGACATCCACTCGCTGGAGCCCGGCGACTTGGTGCTGCTGCACACCATGAACAAGACGCTCGCCTACAAGATGGTGGACTCCGAGGTCGTGCTGCCCGAGGAGATGGAGTCGCTGACCATCGAGCCCGGTGCCGACAAGGTGACGCTCGTCACCTGCACGCCCTACGGCGTGAACGACCATCGCCTGCTGGTGCATTGCGTGCGCACCAAGTACAACAAGAAGGACGTCGACAAGCAAAAGTCGCTGGCCGGCCGCCACTGGGGCAAGCGCGAGTTTGCCGTGCTCATTGTGGTCGTAGCCATTGTGCTGTTGCTGCTGGACATCGTGATTCACGCGGTCCGCAAGCGCCGCAAGGCCAAGGCCTCGGCATAAGACATTCTCCAGAACCACCGCAATGGGGACAGGCACCTTTGTGGTGGCCGGGACTCCCGAACCATCACAACATTCGATGAAAATCTCGATTTTGGCGAAAAGTGTCGAATGTTGTGATGGTTATCGTTGCGGGCGAGATGCTTTTCGCTATGGACGGTGCGGTTTCGCTGTAGAACCGCCGGCCCGCCGCCTGCCAGCCCGCCGCCCTCGTTACGTTTTCGCTGCATTTGGGTAAAGCACCTGCTCCAAGCGGCGTTGCCTTGTATACTAGAGCGGTTTATCTGTTATGCGGAAGGGAGCGCCTATGGCACTCAGCGAGAAAGACGTGCGCGGCATCGCCGAGTACGCAAAGATCGCACTGACCGATGACGAGCTCGCCCAGATGACGTCCTACATGAACGACGCCGTCCAGATGCTCGAGCCCGTCCTGCAATATGACTTGCCCGACGTGGAGCCCACGTTCCATCCCATCGGAAGCCTGTCCAACGTGATGGGCGACGACCTGCGCGAGCCCGAGCGCGATCTGCCGCTCGACGTCGCGCTCGAGAACGCCGGCAGCGCGCGCGACCGCTACTTCCGCGTGCCGTCCATTTTGGGAGAGGGGGAGAGCGAGTAATGGCGCAGAGCTTCGATTCCCTTACCGCCGCCCAGATTGCCGCAGGCGTTGCCGCCGGTGACTTTACCGCAACCGAGGTGGCCCAGGCCTCCCTTGCCGCCATCGAGGCGCGCGAGGGCGGGGTCCAGGCATTCCTGCAGGTGGCGCCCGAGCTCGCGCTCGAGGCCGCCGCGCGCGTGGATGCCGACCGTGCCGCAGGCAAGCCGCTGCCCCCGCTCGCGGGCGTGCCGCTGGCCATCAAGGACAACATGAACCTCGTGGGCACGCGCACCACCTGCGCTTCCCGCATGCTCGCGGACTACCAGAGCGTCTACACCGCCACCTGCGTTCAGCGCATGCTCGACGCTGGCTGCCTGCCCATGGGCAAGGCCAACATGGACGAGTTTGCCTTTGGCAGCTCCACCGAGAGCTCGGCGTTCCACCGCACCAACAACCCCTGGGATACCGAGCGCGTGCCCGGCGGCTCCTCGGGCGGCTCCGCTGCCGCCGTCGCCTCGGGCGAGGTCGCGCTCTCGCTGGGCTCGGACACCGGCGGCTCCATTCGCCAGCCGGCGTCGCTGTGCGGCGTGGTGGGCTTTAAGCCCACGTATGGTGCCGTGAGCCGTTACGGCGTGGTTGCCTTTGGCTCGTCGCTCGACCAGGTGGGACCCTTTGGCCGCACGGTCGAGGATGTCGCGCTGGCCATGAACGCGCTTACCGGCGCGGGCCACGATCCGTATGACTGCACCAGCCAGGATTGTGCCGTCGACTTTACCGAGCACCTCAACGACAGCATCGAGGGCAAGCGCGTGGGCATCATCCCCGCGTTTATGGAGGCCGAGGGCCTGACGCCCGAGGTCAAGGCCGCTGTTCAGCGCGCCGCCCAGGAGCTGCAGAACCAGGGCGCCGAGCTGGTCGAGGTCGACCTGCCGCACCTGGATGCCGCCATCGCCGCCTACTACGTCATCGGCCCGGCCGAGGCGTTCTCCAACCTGGCCCGTTTCGACGGTATTCGCTACGGCTATCAGGAGGAGGGCTGCGCCAACCTGTCCGACCAGAGCTCGCTTTCGCGCGCCCACGGCTTTGGCGCCGAGGCCAAGCGCCGCCAGATGCTCGGCGCCTACCTGCTGAGCTCGGGCGTGTACGACAAGTACTACTACGCCGCACAGAAGGCCCGCACGCTCATCACGCAGGACTACGACGCCGCGTATGCCAAGGTGGACACCATCCTCATGCCCGCCTCGCCGCGCACGGCCTTTAAGTTTGGCGAGATCAGCGACCCCACGCAGATGTATCTCTCCGACCTGTACACCATCTCGCTCAACATTTGCGGCAACGGCGGTATCTCGGTGCCGCTGGGCCTGGGCGAGGACAGCAAGCTGCCCGTTTCTGCCCAGCTGGTGGGGCCTGCCTTTAAGGACCGTCAGCTGCTCACGTTTGCCCGCGCCCTGGAGCGCGGCTTTGCCGATGCCGCCACGGGTGCGCCCGCACTTTCCGTCGCGCCCGATTTTGCCGGGAAGGGAGGCGAGCTGTAATGAAGGAGCTTTCTGAGGTCCTGCAGGATTGGGAGGCCGTGATCGGCCTGGAGATCCATACCGAGCTCACCGCACTCGATACCAAGATGTTCTGCAATTGCAAGCTCAGCCACGATGACGAGCCCAACGCCAACGTGTGCCCGGTGTGCCTGGGCCTGCCCGGCGCCCTGCCGGTGCCCAACAAGCGCGCCATCGAGAGCATCGTCAAGGCCGGTCTCGCCACCAACTGCGAGATTCAGCGCCACTCGATGTTCTACCGCAAGCACTACTTCTATCCCGACATGGCCAAGAACTTCCAGACTACGCAGGGTCCGGTCGCCTTTGCCATGTACGGCCACCTGGACCTGGACGTGACCGGTCGCGGTGCCGCCGAGCGCCCCGACTGCGCGTTTGGTGAGGCCGAGGCTCAGAGCCTGGCGAGCGCCTCGGCCAATGCCGAGGGTCTGTCCACGTCCATGACGTCGACCATGCGCGAGGGCAACCAGCGCGCCGGCCATCTGGCCAGCTACGATGCCTCCAACCTGCAGATGCCCGAGCGCCGCGAGGACGGTTCCTACACGGTGCCCATCCGCATCCTGCGCATCCACATGGAGGAGGACGCCGCCAAGATGGTGCACGTGGGTGGCGCCGAGGGCCGCATTACCGCCGCTGCCGAGTCGCTCGTCGACTACAACCGCTGCGGTACGCCTTTGATTGAGCTCGTGACTGAGCCCGATCTGCGCACACCCGAGGAGGCTCGCCTGTTTATGGAGAAGCTCCGTCGCATCTTTGTGACGCTGGGCATTTCGGACTGCTCCATGGAGAAGGGCTCCATGCGCTGCGACGGCAACGTGTCGCTGCGTCGCCGTGGCGAGACCAAGTTGGGCACCAAGACCGAGCTCAAGAACCTCAACTCGTTTAAGAGTCTGCACGACGGCCTTGCCTACGAGATTTGCCGCCAGGCCGAGGTGCTCGAGGAGGGCGGCATCATCTATCAGGAGACCCGCCACTGGGAGCCCAGCCGCAAGCGCACCGTGGTCATGCGTGTGAAGGAAACGGCAGACGACTATCGTCTGTTCCCCGATCCCGACCTGGCGCCGTTCGATCTGGACGACGAGTTTATCGACCGCTGCCGTTGCGAGATTCCCGAGCTGCCCGATGCCAAGCGCGCCCGTTTTGAGGCCGACTTTGGCATTAAGACGGCCGACGCCGAGCAGATTGCCGGCGACCCCGAGTTTGCCGACTTCTTTGAGGCCGCTGCTGCCGGTATGGCCGGCAAGGAGGCCCAGACGGTTGCAAACTTGCTGGTGAACGAGATGATCGCCTACCTTAAGGGTGCAGGCGTGTCGCTCGCCGAGTCCGGCATCGCGCCGGCTCAGGTGGCAGCGCTGGCTAAGCTGCTGGCGACCGATGCCATTAGCTCCAACCAGGCGCACGAGGTCTTTGAGGCCATGGCCCAGACCGGCGACGACCCCAACAAGATCGTCGACGAGCGCGGCATGCGTCAGGTGAGCGATGCCGGCGCGCTGCAGCCGATTGTGGACGAGGTGCTGGTTAACTGTGCCGATCAGGCACAGCAGTACCGCGACGGCAACCAGAAAGTCATCGGCTTTTTGGTGGGCCAGTGCATGAAGGCGAGCCGCGGCAAGGGCAACCCGAAACTCTTCAACGAGTTGCTGAGAACGTCGCTCTCGTAAACGAGAACCCGGGAGCCCCGGCAGGGCGGGTGCTTCCTCAAAATTTCGAACAGTCCTGCGCAAGACGAAGGCCACATTAAGTGGCCTTCTTTGCGTGCGGAACT
>CABPDL010000030.1:0-27461 GCA_902406375.1 uncultured Collinsella sp. | reverse complement strand
ACATGCAAGAAGCCCTCGCTGCGCACTTCGTGCGGCGAGGGCTTCTTGCGTCCTGCGGAGTGCGCCGGAAAGTAAACATACGGCAGCCCCTGCGATGTCCTGTCTTCGGCGGAATACTGGCTGAGGGAATATAGTGCGCTTCGCGCGTTTGGAAGGGGCTTCGTGCTGCGGAATGCATTCAGAGGGAAACCCGTCGGGCCTCTTTGTCCTCGGTCTTCTGGGATTGGGGCTGAAGAGATTAAAGTGCGCTTTGCGCCTCGCGTCTTATCGATCGGGTTTGAGATGCATGTGGCGCTTCTCGACTTATGACTGTAGCGGCCGCGGTCCCGTTTGGGATCGCGGTTGTTTTGTTGTGGGTCAAATATGAACGTTGTGTTAATGAGTCGGTGGACGGTGGTGTTTTTCGGTGAGCGGCGTATCCTTCCAACGGTTTATCTAGTGTGTCAGTTGAAAGGAAGAGGGCGCTCGTCATTGTTTGAATGTGAACTGCCGTTTGACCACAAGACGTTGCATCTGGAGCTCGAGGATAAGAACTTCGCGGGTGTGATGGAAGGTCATCAAAACGAGTTTAAGACCAAGAAATCGCAGGAAGAGCTGGTGGAGGAGTCGCTTTCCAACCCTTACGGCTCGCCTTCGCTCGAGGAGCTTTGTGCTGGCAAGAAGGATATTGTCATCATTAGCTCAGATCATACGCGTCCCGTTCCCTCGCGTGTGACGATGCCTATTCTGCTGCATCACATCCACTCCGCTGCGCCTGAGGCGCGCGTTCGCATTCTGGTTGCTACGGGTATGCATCGTCCGTCGACGCACGAGGAGCTCGTCAACAAGTACGGCGAGGAGATCGTTGCCAACGAAGAAATCGTTATGCACGTCGCGACTGACGACAGCATGATGAAAAAGATCGGCACCCTGCCTTCTGGTGGCGAGTGCATCATCAACAAGATTGCGGCCGATTGCGATCTGCTGCTTGCCGAGGGCTTTATTGAGCCGCACTTCTTTGCCGGTTTCTCTGGTAGCCGCAAGTCCGTCCTGCCTGGCATCGCCAGCTACAAGACCATCATGTACAACCACAACGGTCAGTTTGTGAACGATTCCCACTCGCGTGCCGGCAACCTGTGCCACAACCACGTGAGCGAGGACATGTTTGCCGCCGCCGAGATGGCTCACCTTGCCTTTGTGCTCAACGTGGTGCTCAACGGCAAGCACGAGGTCATTGGCTCCTTTGCCGGCGACATCCACAAGGCGCACGAGGCTGGCTGCGAGTTCGTGAAGAGCCTTGCCGGCGTTGAGCCCGTCGAGTGCGAGATCGCCATTACCACTAACGGCGGCTACCCCCTCGATCAGAACATCTATCAGGCTGTGAAGGGCATGTGCGCTGCCGAGGCCACGCTTCCCGAGGGCGGCGTGATCATCGACGTCGCCGGTTGTGCCGACGGTCACGGCGGCGAGGGCTTCTATCACAACATCGCCGACAACGATCCGGCAGAGTTTGAGCGCGCCTGCATCGATCGTCCTAAGGACGAGACCCTGCCCGATCAGTGGACGAGCCAGATCTTTGCCCGCATCCTGGCGCATCACCCTGTGATCATGGTCACCGACCTGTGCGATCACCAGATGCTCAAGGATATGCACATGACGCCGGTCAACACTATCGAGGAAGCGCTCAAGCTCGCCTTTGAGATGAAGGGTGCCGATGCCAAGGTCGCCGTCATCCCCGATGGCCTGGGTGTTGTTGTCGCACAGCACTAGTGCGCGGCTTAAACGAATCGTTTATAACCGACAAGAAAGATAAGGTTTTATGCTTACCAAACTCCTCTGCGAATTCGGCGCAACGGCCCTCATGATCGTCTTTGGCGTGGGTGTTCACTGCGATACCGTGCTCAAGGGCACCAAGTATCAGGGCTCCGGCCATATGTTTGCCATCACCACCTGGTCCTTTGGCATCTCGGTCTGCCTGTTTGTCTTTGGTGGCGCTGTGTGCATGAACCCCGCCATGGTGCTTGCCCAGTGCATCGTCGGCCTGGTGCCGTGGGGCAACTGCATCCCCTTCATGCTTGCCGATATGCTCGGCGGCTTTGTGGGTGCCGTGATCGCTTGGTTTATGTATGCCGATGAGTTCAAGGCTTCCGAGGACGTCGTCGACCCCATTGCCCAGCGCAACATCTTCTCGACCAACCCCACCACCGAGGGCACGAACTATGCTCGTAACTTCTTCTGCGAGGCTATCTGCACCTTCGTGTTCATCAGCGCCATCCTTGCTGCCGCTAGCCGCGCCGGCGAGAACGTTCTGATGCTCGCAATCTGCGTCGGCCTGATCGTTTGGGCCGTTGGCATGGGCATGGGCGGCATCACCGGCTTCGCCATGAACCAGGCTCGTGACCTTGGTCCTCGCATGGCCTATCAGGTGCTGCCGATCAAGAACAAGGCCGACAACAACTGGAAGTATGGTCTGCTTGTTCCTGGCATCGCGCCGTTTGTCGGTGCTATTGTGGCCGCGCTGTTTGTGCATGGTTTCTTGGGCATGTTCTAGTCCAAGGCTACATAGTTGTCCGCTGGCCGCATGGGGTAACTTCCCAGCGCGTCCTCGGACATGAAAGAACCCCCGCTGCGCACTTCGTGCGGCGGGGTTCTTTCGTCCTGCGGAATGCGCTGGGAAGTTACCCCATGCGGCCAGCTGCGGGATCTTAGTCGCGTTGGAACAAGCAACCCAACATATATATCTGAATATGGATGGGAGGGGCGCTTTGTTTTTGGGTGCCCTTACAAGAAAACGTGACTTGGGGAAGGGATGGGCGCTTTGCTGGGATGGCGCTTTGGGATGGGGGCTTACTTAGCTGAAGAGGGGCTGTATGGCTGATAGGTAGTCTTTGGCTACTTCGGCCCTATCTGCTTGGAAGTTGTGCCAGGCCCACCATTGGACCATTCCTACGAAGCTTGAGGCTATGTGGTGTAGTAGGAAGCTTCGGTCCATGGTGGCGGCGGGGCCGTTTGGGTCGGTGGGGACGGTTTCGGCTGCTCGTGACATGATGGTCTTGCGTAAGCAGTCGGCGAAGACGCGTGAGCCGGCGCCGGCTACCAGCGCTCGTACGCCCTGGCGGCGTTCCCAGAGGTTGTTGAGGATATGCTCGACTTGTACGAGCGGATCATCGAGCGGTGTGCCATCGTCGTCGAGGGCGTGGGTGCAGATGTCGCTCACGAGTTCGGACAGTAGGTCATCTTTGCTCTTGAAGAGGCCATAGAACGTGGCCCGACCCACATGGGCGCGAGCGATGATGTCGCCGACGGTGATCTTGCCGTAGTCCTCTTCGCGCAGCAGTTCGGAGAACGCCGCGACGATGGCGGCGCGGCTTTTTGCCTTGCGGGCATCCATGGCTATGCGTCCGTGTGAACGAGCAGGCAGCGGAGCGTACCGGAGCAACCCTCGTAGGGGCGCTTACCGGCGCCGTAGCCGACGGCCTCGATGCGGTAGCGGGCCGGCAGGTGCTCGGACGTGCGCAGTGCGGCGACGATGGCGGCGCCCGTGGGCGTCACGAGCTCGCCGGCGACCGGTGCAGGCGTGAGGGCGATATTGCCTGCTTGGCATAGGTTGACGACGGCGGGCACCGGGATGGGCATAAGGCCGTGGGCACAGTGGATGGTGCCGTGACCCTCGGAGAGCGACTCGACCACGATGTCTTCGATGCCCAGGTTGTCGAGGCAGATGGCGACGGAGCAGACGTCGACGATGGAGTCGACGGTGCCCACCTCGTGGAACATGACGGTCTCGGGCGTTTTGCCGTGGGCCTTGGCCTCGGCGGCGGCGAGCGCGGTAAAGATGGCGAGCGCGCGACGCTTGGCGCCATCGCTTAACTGCGAGCCATCGATGATGGCGGTGACGTCTGCTAAAGAACGGTGGTGATGGTGGTGGGCGTGATGATGACTCTCGTGGTCGTGGTCATGCTCGTGGCAGTGCTCGTGTTCGTGCTCGCCATGGTCATGATGGTGGTGCTCATGCTCGTGTGTGTGCTCGGCAGCTGCTTCGTTGCCGTAGAGCCAGGCCATATCGTGGTCGTGGTTCTCGAGTTCCTCTGCAAGCTGGACGTCGAAATCGCAGGCGTCGATGCCATGCTTGCTTACGCGTGTGACGGCGATCGTAAAGCCGTCGACCGGCAGCGTGGCGAGCTGCTCGCGCAGGTGCTCCTCGCTGGCGCCTAGGTCGAGCAGGGCCGCGACGGTCATATCGCCGCTGATGCCCGAGGTGCCGTCGATGATAAGCGTGTGCTGATGATTGGACATGGAATGCTCCTTAACGGGCGCAGGGCGTGCCGGCGCTCAGATGATTGATAAGACTTGCCTGGTAGGCGGCACCAAAGCCGTTGTCGATGTTGACGACCGAAACGCCGCTGGCGCAGGAGTTGAGCATGGCGAGCAGCGCGGCTACGCCACCAAAGCTCGCGCCGTAACCCACGCTGGTGGGAACGGCTATGACCGGACAGCTTACCAGGCCGCCGACAACGCTCGCCAGTGCGCCCTCCATGCCGGCAATGGCGATGACCACCTGTGCCTGGGCAAGTTCCTCGGCATGCGCGAGCAGACGGTGCAGGCCGGCGACACCCACGTCGTAGAGGCGGTCGACCTCGTTGCCATAGAACTCGGCCGTCAATGCGGCTTCCTCGGCGACGGGCAGGTCGCTCGTACCGGCGCAGGCGACGACGATGCGTCCGTTGCCGGTAGGGGAGGGCTTGCCGCCCACGAGGGCGAGCTGTGCGTCCGGGACATATCCCAGGTCGATGCCGTTGCCAAGAAGCTCGGCGGTGCGCGCGGCTTTTTCGGCATCCAGGCGCGTGACCAGGATGCGCTCCTGGCCGGCATCGCGCAGCGCTTTGATAATGGCGGCAATCTGATCGGCGGTTTTACCGGCCCCGTAGACAACCTCGCCGGCTCCCTGGCGCACCCCGCGCGAAAGATCGAGCTGCGCAAAGCCCAAATCGGCGGTCGGAGCCGTCTGGATGCGCGTGAGGGCGTCGGCAGGGGTGACTGCTCCGCCGGCAACATCGCTCAGCAATTGCTCAAGATCTCGCTTATCCATATATGTTCCCTTCGACGGCGCAAAGTCTAGCACTCAAAGGGTATGTTTCCGAACACTAAGACAAAATTGTTCGGAAACTATAGGACAGACTGATTCACTTGTTAGATGGATTGACTAGTCGCGCAGGATGATGTCCATGGCGAGCATCAGGTTGCGTTCGTCGATGGCAAACGGGGCCGCCTCGCGCGTCTTGGGCTTGGCGCAAAACGCGATGCCCGTGCCCGCGGCCTGAATCATGGGGATGTCGTTGGCGCCGTCGCCGATCGCGACCGTGTGGGCCATATCGACACCGCACTCAACTGCCCAATCTAGCAGCTGGATGAGCTTGGACTCCTTGGTCACGATGTCGGCCGCCAGCTTACCGGTGAGCTTGCCGTCCACGACTTCCAGGCGGTTGGCCAGGCAAAAATCGATGCCCGCGGCGGTCACGATTTTGTCGGCGACCTCGTGGAAGCCACCGCTTACCACGCCGACCTTCCAGCCCTTGCTGTGCGCCGATCGCACAAGCTCCAACGCGCCGGGGGTAAACGTCACGCGCGCAAAGGTGCGTTCGAACACGCTCTCATCCAAGCCGGCAAGCAGCCCCACGCGCTCCTCGAGCGCCTGCTTAAAGTCAAGCTCGCCGCGCATGGCGCGTTCGGTGATCTGTGCAACTTGCTCGCCCACGCCGGCCTCCTCGCCCAACAGGTCGATGACCTCCTGGTTGATGAGTGTGGAGTCGATATCCATAACGATGAGGCGTGCGGTCATGACGGGCCTTTCCGAGTGCGGTTGTATTGGGGCACATTGTCGCACGCGGCGCGCCTTGGCGACGGCCAGGCCGCGTCAATTGTTTCGTCTCCGTCAAGTCTTTGAGCAAGAGCTACTTTTTCGCGGCACATCGACGCGGGTGCGATAAGATAGAACGCCATGTCTGGCTGCGCGGTTTACGCAGGCTGGGCAAATCTGTACGACGCCGCCCGGAACGACACGGGGCGGCACAGATCCATAAAGGAGGATCACTGGTATGAGCCAGACCCGTCCCATCGATGAGCATTCCATGCACACCCGTACCTGCGGCGAGCTTCGCTTCGAGAACGTGGGCGAAGAGGTCACCCTCACCGGTTGGGTGAGCCGTCGCCGCGACCACGGCGGCCTTATTTTCTGCGACCTTCGCGACCGCGAGGGCATCACACAGCTCACCTTCGACCCCGAGCACTCCGACGGCGGTGCCTTTAAGATCGCCGAGACCATGCGTCCCGAGTGGCCCATCAAGATCCACGGCGTCGTGCGCGCCCGTGGCGAGGAGACCACCAACACTAAGCTCGCGACCGGCGAGATCGAGGTCCTGACCGACCACGCCGAGGTGCTCAACACGTCCGTCACCCCGCCGTTCCAGATTGAGGACGGCATCGAGACCAGCGAGGACACCCGCCTGCGCTATCGCTATCTGGACCTCCGCCGTCCCGAGATGATGGCCAACCTCAAGCTGCGCTCCGACTTTACCTTTGCCATTCGCGAGGCGCTGCACAACCGTGAGTTCATGGAGGTCGAGACGCCCTCCCTGTTTAAGTCCACGCCCGAGGGCGCCCGCGACTTCATCGTTCCCAGCCGTATTCAGCCGGGCAACTTCTACGCCCTGCCGCAGTCCCCGCAGCTCCTGAAGCAGCTGCTCATGGTCGGTGGCGTCGAGCGCTACTACCAGGTCGCCAAGTGCTTCCGCGACGAGGACCTGCGCGCCGACCGTCAGCCCGAGTTCACCCAGGTCGATATCGAGATGTCCTTCGTGGACCAGAACGACGTCATGAGCGCGCTCGAAGAGGTCCTGGCCGACGCCTTCGGCCGCATGGGTGTCGAGATGCCCACGCCGCTGCGCCGCATGGACTATTGGGAGGCCATGGACACCTATGGCTCCGACAAGCCCGATACCCGCTACGGCATGCACCTGGTCGACCTGACCGACATCTTTGCCAACTCCAAGTTCAAGGTCTTCGCGACTGCTGCAAACGAGGAGGGCTCTGTCGTCAAGGCCATCAACGCCAAGGGCGCCGGTGCCTGGGCACGTGCCAAGATCGATAAGCTCGCCGGCGTGGCTTCCACGTTTGGCGCTAAGGGCCTGGCCTGGATCGCTTTCCGCGAGGATGGCTCCATCAACAGCCCCATCGTCAAGTTCTTCTCGGACGAGGAGATGGCGGCTCTGCGCGAGCGCATGAACGTCGAGCCCGGCGACCTTGTGATGTTCGCCGCCGGTCCGCGCCTGCTCTCTGACGAGATCCTGGGCGGCATGCGTTCCCACATGGCTAACGCGCTCGAGATCAAGCGCGAGGGCCACGACTTCCTGTGGGTCGTCAACTTCCCGCTGTTCCACTGGGACGAGGATCGCAAGGCCTATGCTGCCGAGCACCAGCCCTTTACCCTGCCGACCGAGACCGACATCGCCAAGATCGAGGCCGACCCGCTGGCAGCCGGTTCCTGCACCTACGACTTTGTCATGGACGGCTTTGAGGCCGGCGGCGGCGGTATGCGTATTCACAACGCCGAGATGCAGATGTCCATGCTCAAGCTCCTGGGCTTTACCGAGGAGCGCGCCGAGTCGCAGTTCGGCTTCCTCATGGAGGCTCTCAAGTTTGGTGCGCCCCCGATGGGCGGCTTCGCCCTGGGCCTGGACCGCGTATGCATGCTGCTCACCGGTTCCGATTCCATCCGCGACGTCATGGCGTTCCCCAAGACGGCCAGCGGCTCCGACCTCATGTCGGGCGCCCCGAGTGCCGTTAGCGGCGCCCAGCTCAAGGACGTCAGCCTGCGCCTGATGTAGGCAAGCGGCTACATATTGCCCGTAACGAGGGAAGGACGTGTGCCTTCCCTCGTTTTTTATGCGCGGGCGTTGCGAGGGCATAGGTTGACCGGACGTTGCGGAAAGTGCGTCCCGGAATCTGCGTCCAGAACGGGTCGCGCTTTCCCAAAGGGGGGGTCCTCTGGGAAAGCGCGACCCAGAATTCGGCAAAATAATGGGACACAGTTTCCGCTTGAGCGGTCTAACGGAAACTGTGCCCCAGAATGAGCGCTCAAAACGGGGCAGGCTTTCCGCAACAACTGTCTGGCGAAAAGCCCGGCCCAGTTTCCTACAGCGAGTCTCTCTGAACGAGCTGCATGTGCATCACGGAGGTGGTGGGCTCGGCGCCCTTGATCATGTCGAGCGCAATGTTGGCGGCCATGTGGCCTTCTTCGCGCAGGGGCTGGCGGACGGTCGTGAGTGCGGGGACGCAGCGCGCCGCAATCTCGTGATCGTCGAAGCCGACGACAGAAACGTCCGCCGGAACGGATAGGCCTGCCTCGTTGAGTGCGGTGATGACGCCAGCCGCGATACGGTCCGATCCGCAGAGCACGCCATCGAAAGCAATCTCGCGCGCGAGGATCTGGTGCATGGCCTGATAGCCGTCTCCGCTGTTCCAGCCGGTATAGATAACGTTTGCGCCTGGGAGGTCTTCGCCCAGGACGGTGCGGTAGCCGCGCAGGCGGTCGACAACAGCGGGGTTGTCTTGCGGTCCCAACACGGCGACGATATCTTTGCGCCCGCGATCTTTCATAGCGAGTGCCGCAAAGCGTCCACCCTCTTCGTCGTCAGAGTAGACTGTCGAGAACACATCGCGATAGGGGTGGCCCTCGAGCTGGCCGCACAACACGGTGGGTACGCCCAGCTCGCGCAGCACCTCGAGCAGCTCGCTGCCCTTGTAAGGGGAGACGTCGATCACGGCGTCGAACGAGCGGCGCTCAAAGTGCTCGCGTGCGCGGTTGCGCTCATGCGTAGAAGACGCCTGCAAGATAACGGGCAGATAGGACGACTCCGACAGTTCCTCGGTAATGCCGCTCAAAAATTCGCTATAGGTGGGGTCGCTGAAGAGCTCACTCAGGGGCTCGGTCACGAGCACGGCGATGATTTCCGTGCGCCCGACAGCGAGCGCTCGGCCGCGAGCGTTGGGGACAAAATTGACTTTCTTGGCCGCCGCACGGACGCGCTTTTTGGTTTCCTCGCTAATGCGGGGCGAATCGTTGAGGGCGCGCGATGCCGTGGAGCGCGACACGCCGGCAGCTGCGGCAACCTCGGCAAGCGTAGGTGCGGTGCGAACTGGCTGGGTCATGGCGTCTCCTGGAAAATGCGGTCGATGTTGTCACTGATACGGGCTGGTGCGGATACAGCTTACTATAGTGCACCTGAACAGCGTTCATGATATCCGGTGACAGGTGTCGTTTTGCAACCAAGCCGCAATCGAATACGTCTCGTGTGGGTGAGATATCAGCGGGCGTGGCGGTTGCCTACGAGCTTAAGAACGATGTTTTGCGTTGAGTTTCGATATTCAGGGTGACATAAGTGTCGCGGTTGTACAACCGGTTGCACCGTTAATCCGGCCAAATCGACCGTTCAGCGGACAACCGGTTGCACAGTTTTTTGCATCGCCCGTAAGATAAGGACAACCGGTTGCACAAGAATCACTACGATGACGAAGGAGCATCACCATGGACGCCATTAACGATTGGGAAAACCAAGCGCTCACCCACAGGAACCGCCTGGCACCCCATGCGTACTTTATGGGTTATGAGACCGCCGATCTCGCTGCTACGTACAGCCGCGAGCTGTCGCGCGGGTTTGTCCAGCTGTCTGGCTCGTGGCAGTTCCGCCTCTTTGAGGGGCCTGCTGCCGTCTCCAACGAGGAGCTCTCCACGTACAAGTCCGAGTGGGATCACGTGGAGGTTCCGCACCTGTGGCAGGTAGACGGCTATGGCAACCTTGCCTATACCGACGAGGGTTTCCCGTTTCCGGTGGATCAGCCGTTCGTTCCCTCCGACGACCCCACGGGCGTCTACCAGCGCATCGTCAACCTTCCCGCCGTTCCTGCCGGCGCCCGCGAGATCATTCGCTTCGACGGCATCGAGAGCTATGGCGAGCTGTACGTCAACGGCCAGTTTATCGGCATGACCAAGGGTTCGCGCCTGTCTGCCGAGTTCGACGTGACCAACGCGCTCGTCGAGGGCGACAACCTGTTTGCGGTCAAGGTCCTGCAGTACAGCGATGGCAGCTATATCGAGGACCAGGATATGTGGTGGGCCTCGGGCATCTTCCGCGATGTGTACCTTATGCAGCGTCCCGCCGCGCACCTGGTCGACTTTAGGTTCCGCACGCACCGCGAGGGCGATGCCGCTCTGATCACGCTCGAGACGGTGGCCGAGGGCGCTACCCGCGTCGTGTTTACGCTCAGCGATGGCGAGAACGTGGTCACTACGGGCGAGTGCGTCGACGGCCATGCCGAGTGCAGCGTTGCCGATGCCCACTTCTGGAACCCCGAGGACCCCTTCCTCTATGACCTTACGTTTGAGGTCTACGACGGTGACGAGGTCAGCGAGTACGTTCCGCATCGCCAGGGCCTTGCCGAGGTGACGGTCGAGGGCAATCATATCTACCTCAACGGCACCTACTTTAAGATGCATGGCGTCAACCGCCACGATCACGACGATCACAAGGGCCGCGCCGTGGGCCTCGATCGCATGCGCCGTGACCTGGAGCTCATGAAGCGACACAACATCAACGCGGTGCGCACCTCTCACTATGCCAATGACCCGCGCTTCTACGAGCTGTGCGATGAGTATGGCATCATGTTGGTCGCCGAGACCGATATGGAGAGTCACGGCTTCGAGAATATCGGCAATATCGCCCTGGTCACCGACGACCCGGCATGGGAGCCGGCCTACGTCGACCGCATTGAGCGCCTGGTGATGCAGGAGCGCAACCACGCCTGCATCATTATGTGGTCGATGGGCAACGAGAGCGGCTATGGCTGCAACATCCGCGCGATGTACGCCAAGGCTCACGAGTTCGACGGTCGTCCGGTCCACTACGAGGAGGACCGCAACGCCGATACCGTCGATGTCATTTCCACGATGTACTCCCGTGTGTCGCAGATGAACGACTTTGGTGAGCATCCCTTCCCCAAGCCGCGCATCAACTGCGAGTACGGCCACTCCATGGGCAATGGCCCCGGAGGCCTGTCCGAGTACCAGGAGGTCTTCGATCGCTGGGATTGCATCCAAGGCCAGTTTATCTGGGAATGGTGCGACCACGGTTTGGCTGCTGTGACCGAGGACGGCGTTGCCTACGACATGTATGGCGGCGACAATGGCGATTACCCCAACAACAGCAACTTCTGCATCGATGGCATGGTGTTCCCTTGGCAGCAGCCGAGCCCGGGCCTTACCGAGTACGGCCAGGTCATCTGCCCGGTTCGCATGGCCTACGATGCCGAGGCAGGCGAGCTGACCGTCACGAACAAGCGCTGGTTTACTACCCTCGAGGATGTCTGCCTGTCGGCGGAGACCCTGGTAGACGGCGATGTAGTGTGCCGCAAGACGCTTATGCCCGGCGCGGTGGCTCCCGGCGAATCCGTCCAGCTGCCACTGGTGATTCGCGAGGCCGCGGTAGGCGAGACCCTGCTGACCGTGTGCGCCTACACCATGGCGGCTCACGCCTGGTGCGAGCCGATGTTCCAGCTGGGCGCAAGCCAGTTTGCCATCGCAAACCATCCGGCGCCGGCCATCGCCGCCCCCGCTCGTCCTGAGCTTACGGTCGAGGAGACCGAGCAGGAGATCCGCATTCACTCCCTCAACGGTGAGCTGACCTTCAACAAAGTTAACGGTACCGTGAGCGAGTGGAAGGCATCCGGCCGCGATGTCATGGCTTCTGGCCCCCAGGTTGGTTTTTGGCATCCGCTCGTCGATAACCACGCCCAGGAGTATGACTCCCTGTGGAAGGACAACTTCATCGATGTGATGCAGACGTCTACCCGCAAGGTTTCTTGGAAGCAGGATGGCAATGCGGTCGTCGTTACCGTGAGCCAGCGTATCGCTCCTCCCGTCCGCGCGTTCGGCATGCGCGTCGAGCTCGTCTACACCGTGCTTCCGAGCGGCCGCGTCGACCTCAAGGTTTCCGGCGAGCCCTACGGCGATTACTCGGATATCATCCCGCGCATCGGCATCTCCTTCGAGGTCCCCGGTTGCAATCGTGCCGTCGAGTGGTATGGCCACGGCCCGGGCGAGAACTATCCGGACTCGCTGCGCGCCAACCCGGTCGGTCATTACCGCACTACGGTCGACGACATGTTTACGCCCTACGTTATGCCTCAGGACTGCGCCAACCGTGAGGGTACCCGCTGGGTTGCCCTGCGCTCCAGTCACGGTGACGGCGTGTTGGTGACTCGTCCGGCTGATGCCGCCTCCAACCCGTTCTCGTTCTCGGCATGGCCCTATAGCTGCGAGGCAATCGATAACGCCAAGCACGTCTACGACCTTGTCAAGGGCGATACGGTCACGGTCAACATCAACGACCAGCTGCTCGGCCTTGGCTCGAACTCTTGGGGTTCCGAGGTACTCGATTCCTACCGCACCCGTTTTGAGAGCTTCAGCTTTGAGGTGTCCCTGCGACCGCTGACGTCTGCCGATCTGGCTCAGGCGCTGGCACCCATTAAGGAGGCATAAGTCATGCATGTCTTTAACTCGCGCGCCGATTTCGACGCTCAGATGAAGTCTGTCAAGAAGTGGATGCGCACCGGCCAGGCGCTCGATGGTGTTGCCGACCTGCAGCACGACGTGGCGTACTCCATCGGCGACTCGTTGGTGTACTGGTGGGTGAACGCCCACGAGGCAGCTACCGCCGATCTGGTCGGTCACCGTCGCTACCATGCCGTGCTCGCCCCGCTCGATGGCGACCTGACCGTCGAGGTGGCTTCCAAGACGGATCTTACCTGCACGCGCGCCTACAGCGATATCGACGATCGCGAGCGCTTTGAGGGTACGGGGGAGACCGTGACGATTCCCGCCGGCGGCGTTGCCGTCGTCGAGATCGACGAGGCCTACCGTGTCGTGGCCGATTCCGCGGATCCCCGCGTCGTGGTACTGCACGTGACGGTTGAAGGTTATTCCTTCCCCAACAAGTAGTATTCGTCCGTTTGGACGTTTGCTTCGCGCCGTTAAGGGGGATGGCTTTGTTGACTCCCTTTTCCCCATTCCCCTTAGCAGGTGCGCCGTCCACGATTGCGCTTGCAGTCCGGACGGTTTTAGATGAGATATAACGGATGATTGGGAGGGCTTATGAGCTCTGAAAAACGAGGAACGATCGGTTCGTTCGCTCTGCTGGGCATGACGGTCGCCGCCGTGTTCGGTATCAAGAACATCATCAACAACAACGCGGCCATCGGCTTGGCAGCTGCGCCGTCGTTCTTCTTCGCCACGCTTTTGTACTTTGTCCCCTATACCCTGGTTACCGCTGAGTTCGTCGGCCTCAACAGGGACTCCGAGTCTGGCGTGTACGCATGGGTTAAGACCTCGATGGGTGGTCGCTGGGCGTTCCTGACGGCATTTAGCTACTGGTTCGTTAACCTGTTCTACTTTGCGTCCGTCCTGCCCAACGTCATCATCTACGCGAGCTACGTGTTCTTTGGTGCCAATGCTGAGCTCTCGCAGCTGTGGATCACCATTATCGAGATCGTCGTCTTTGCTATCGCCACGTGGGTTTCGACCAAGGGCGCTAAGTGGATCGGCTCCATTTCCTCCTTCGGCTCGACCGCGGCTCTCGGCCTGACTGCCGTGTTCATCTTGCTGTCCCTGGCTGCTGCCTTTGGCGGCGTCGAGTTCGCTACGGCTCCTACCCCCGCTAACATGGCTCCCGACATGAGCAACTTCGCAACTATGTGGGGCTTCTTCGGTACGCTTGCCTGGATCATCCAGGGCGTTGGCGGCGCTGAGTCTGTCGGCGTGTTCCTTAACGACCTTAAGGGCGGCGTCAAGGCCTTCGTGCGCACCGTCGTTATCGCCGGCCTGACCATCGGCCTTCTGTACGCAGGCGCTTCGCTGCTGGTCAACCTGTTCATTCCCGAGGGCGGCGTTGCCATCTCCACCGGTATCTTCGACGTATTCGGCGCTGTCTTTGTCCACTTTGGCATTCCCATGGAAGTGTCTACGCGCGTCATTGGCCTGATCCTTCTCGCTGCCACGCTGGGCTCCCTCATGATGTGGACCTCTGCTCCCATCAAGGTCTTCTTCACCGAGATCCCCAAGGGCGTCTTTGGTAGCAAGATCGTCGAGCTCAACGAGCACGGCATTCCCGCCCGCGCCGCTTGGCTGCAGTTCGCCATCGTCGTCCCCATCCTGATCATCCCGGCCTTGGGCTCTGGTAACCTCGACGACCTGCTCATGATCGTCACCAACATGACGGCTGCCACTGCTCTGCTCCCGCCGCTGCTGATCCTGCTTGCCTACTTTATGCTGCGCAAGAACTTCGACGCCGCCCCCCGTGACTTCCGCATGGGCTCGCGCAGCTTTGGTCTGGTCGTTGCCGCATTCCTGCTTGTGGTCTTCTGCTTTGTGCTTGTCTGCGGCACCATCCCGCTCGATCAGCCGCTGTGGCTGACGCTGGTCTACAACGTTGGCGGTGTAGTTGTCTTCCTGGGCCTTGCCGTGATGTGGTACAACCGCTATATCAACCGCCTGCGCGAGACCGATCCCGAGGCCGCCGAGAGCGAGCTGCGACCCTCCGTCCTCGACATGATGGAGTAGCGGCTAGGATTAATCTACGGCTGTGGAATAAATCGATTCCCTTTCCTAAGGAGGGGCCTTACGAGGCCCCTCCTTTTGTGTTTTGGGGCATGGTTTTGGACCCCGTGGTCAAAAAATGCCAAATATGAGTACTGTTGCAAAAGAGGTGTCATATTTTTCGGCCTGTTCTGAGCAAAAACGGGCTCAAAATCAATTTATATAACCCCCTTTAAAGGGCGTTTGACGGCTTTCAACCTCTTCGAATCGCTCAAAGGAGGCAATTTGCTCTCGATTTTGCTGCTACTAAATTGGTGACAGTACTCATATTTGCCACTTTTTGCCCACGAGGTGTTCAGAGGAGCTCTCGACAAGCATCTAACGCTACAATAACTACCACGTGGCTGGGTTTGCCGGCCGAATGTGCGATGCCGTGGGAGGGGACATGGTCGAGTTTACAAAGACGATTAAAGATCCGTTGGGACTGCATGCCCGCCCGGTTGCGCTGCTCTATGACATAATTGCCAAGCATCGTAGCAACGTATCGGTCAGCATCGGCGATCGCCATACCGACGGCCGCGATGTAATGGGGCTCATGGCTCTCTACGGCGAGTGCGGCGAGGACATCATCTTCCGCATTTCGGGCGTAGACGAGGCCTCGTGTGTCACGTCGATCAGAAACCTCTCCCTCTAAACGCAACAATGTGACAAAGGGGCTGTCCCCTTGTCACACCTGTTTCATATGGGAAACTTTTTCGAAAACTGAATAGGGACCCTTTCCAAAAAGTTAACCACGTGCTAGTTTACTGTAGCGAACATAGACGTGGTTAACTTTTGCTGCGTCGATGTTGAGGACGAACTGACGTTAGGAGCACACTCATGTCTTGCGGACCGCAGATGCCGGCCATGCCGCTTTCGATGGTGAAAGCGGGCGAAACCGTGCACGTGTCTCGTGTAAAGGGCAATGAGGACATGAAGCACCACCTCAAGGACCTCGGCTTTGTCGAGGGCAGTGAGGTTCACGTGGTGAGCTCGAGTGGTGCCAATATCATCGTCACCGTGCTGGGCGCACGCTTTGGTATCGATACCAAGGTCGCCATGCACATCATGACCGTCGGTTAGTTCGCAGCATTTCATTAAAGCTGAAAGGGGGAAAAGAATATGAAGACGTTGGGTGACGTTAAGGTGGGCGAGAGCTCTACCATCGTCAAGCTTCACGGCGAGGGCGCGCTTCGCCGTCACCTTATGGACCTGGGCCTCATCAAGGGCACTTCGTTCAAGGTCGTTAAGGTTGCACCGCTCGGAGATCCGGTCGAGATCAACGTGCGCGGCTACGAGCTTTCCATCCGCAAGGAGGAGGCTGCCGTCGTCGAGGTCCAGTAAGGGCCCGCGGCAACTATTTATGCAGATAAAGTTAGGTTTTTCTAACTTAAATTTGCAATGTTGAAGCACATTATCCAGCCCGTGCGGAGAAAGCAGCGCGGGCACACAAGGAAGAAGGATTGAATGGCGGATTCTCAGATCCATGTCGCGCTGGCGGGTAACCCCAACTGCGGCAAGACCACGCTTTTCAACCTGATCACCGGCGCCAACGGCTACGTTGGCAACTGGCCCGGCGTCACGGTTGAGAAAAAGGAAGCCAAGCTCCTGAGTGACAAGAACGTCACGATTACGGACCTCCCCGGCATCTACTCGCTTTCCCCCTACAGCCCCGAGGAGCAGTGCTCGCGCGATTACCTCATGAGCGGCGAGCCCGATGTGGTCGTCCAGGTTGTCGACGCGACCAACCTTGAGCGCAATCTGTACCTGGCACTTCAGGTCATCGAGACCGGCCTGCCCGTGGTCGTGGCCCTCAACATGGCCGACCTCGTGGAGAAGAACGGCGACAAGATCGACACCGACAAGCTGTCCAAGAAGCTCGGTTGCCCGGTCATGATGATCTCGGCCCTTAAAAACAAGGGTATCAAGGAGCTGTTCGAGCAGGTCAAGAAGTCTGCTGCTTCCAAGGGCCAGGTGCCGGAGCACAAGTTCGATTCCTCCATCGAGGACGTTCTGGACCACATCGAGAACAACCTGCCGGCGAGCGTTCCCGCCAACAAGCGTCGCTACTACGCTGTCAAGCTGTTTGAGCGCGACGCGGACGCCTGCAAGCTCATCAACCTCACCAAGGAGAAGGCCGCTCGCGTCGAGCAGCTGGTCGCCCAGTGCGAGCAGGATTGCGACGACGACGCCGAGTCCATCATCACCGGCGAGCGCTATGGCGTGATTGCCCACATTATCGACGAGTGCATGACCAAGGCTCCGGCCAAGATGAGCACCTCCGAGAAGATCGACCGCGTGGTTACCAACCGTATCCTGGGCCTGCCGATCTTTGTGGTCATCATGTTCTGCGTGTACTACATCGCCGTTTCCACCCTGGGCGGCACGGTGACCGACTTCACCAACGACCAGCTCTTCGGCACCGACGGCTGGTACGTGCTCGGTCAGGGTCGCGACGCCTATGACGCAGCTGTTGAGGCTGCGGGCGACAACGCCGACTCGGTCGACCCGGCACAGTACGGCCCCTATGTCCCGGGTATCACCACCGCGGTGCATGACGCTCTCGTGGCGGGCGGTACCGAGGACGGTGGCCTCGTCGATTCGCTGGTCTGCGACGGCATCGTGGCTGGCATCGGCGCCATCATGGGCTTCGTCCCGCAGATGTTCCTGCTCTTTGTGATGCTGTCTTTCTTGGAGGACTGCGGTTACATGGCCCGCGTCGCCTTCATCATGGACCGCGTGTTCCGCCGCTTTGGCCTGTCCGGTAAGTCCTTTATCCCCATGCTCGTGTCCTCGGGCTGCGGCGTCCCCGGCGTCATGGCTACCAAGACCATCGAGAACGAGAAGGACCGCCGCATGACGGTCATGACCACCACGTTCATCCCTTGCGGCGCCAAGCTGCCGATCATCGCCCTGCTTATGGGTTCCATCATTGGCGACTCTTCTACCACCGCTGCGTGGATCAGCCCGCTCTTCTACTTCCTGGGCGTCTTTGCCGTCATTGCCTCGGGCCTCATGCTCAAGAAGACCAAGCTCTTCGCCGGCCGCCCGACGCCGTTTGTTATGGAGCTTCCTGCCTACCACTTCCCGGCGATCCGCTCTTGGGCGCTGCACGTGTGGGAGCGCTGCTTCGCCTTTATCAAGAAGGCCGGCACGGTCATCTTTGCGTCCACCGTCGTCGTTTGGTTCCTCTCCAACTTTGGTAGCTACAACGGCGCCTTTGGCTACCTGCCTTCCATGGAGGGCATCCCCGAGGAGTTCATGGATTACTCCGTGCTTGCCATGTTCGGCAACCTGGTCGCTTGGATCTTCGCCCCGCTCGGCTTTAGCACCTGGCAGGCCACCGCACTGACCGTCTCGGGTCTCGTTGCCAAGGAGAACGTTGTCGCCACCGCCGGCTCGCTGCTGTCCGTTGCCGACGCCGGCGAGACCGACCCGAGCCTGTGGACCGCGTTTGCGGCTATGTTCCCGACCATGGGCGCTTGCGTCGCCTTTGGTGCCTTCAACCTGCTGTGCGCTCCGTGCTTTGCCGCTATCGGCACCATCCGTAATCAGATGAACTCCGGTAAGTGGACCGCGATTGCCATCGGCTACGAGTGTGCCTTTGCTTGGGTCATCGGCCTGTTCATCAACCAGTTCTATAACCTGCTTGTTCTTGGGCAGTTTGGTATCTGGACGGTTGTGGCCATCGTGCTGCTGGCTGCGATGCTCTTCCAGATCTTCCGTCCCATGCCCAAGCATGCATGGACCGACGAGGACGAGACCAACACCGCTTCTGCCACGGTTTCCGCCTAAGTCCGAATAAGGATTAGCCCCTTTTCACGAGCCCGGGTGTCCCAGCGACACTCGGGCTTTTTGGTGGGGGAGATGTGACGTTTCCGCAGATAAAACCGACCAAAATAAACCTGTCCCTTTTTGGTAGGTTGAGAATGGGGTAAAGTAAGTGATGGTTAACTAGAGGAGGCTTGCTATGGCACCTATCGATATTGTTGTGCTGGCCGTTATCGCCATTGCGTTTGTCGCCGTGTGCGTGCGCATTTATCGCAAGGGCACCTGCGCCGACTGCGCTCAAGGTGGCGTTTGCACGGGACATTGCTCCAACAAAAAGACCTGCGCCGCACTTAAGGGCGTAGACAAAATTGCCGAAGACTTGGGCCGCGGGATCAAATAAGGCCCGGACATCCAGGCATCCAGGCGCCTCGCGAGTATCCGTTCGCGGGGCGCTTTGCACATATGGGGGCGAGCGCGGTGAGTTAAAGAGTGATTTTGGGGTATCGCTAACTATGTGGTCAACGGCCCGCTCACTGTGGTCCATGCTGTAGCCGGCGCCAAGCTCGCCGTCGAGGGCATGACCAGCTACCTGGGCCTCTAACTCCACCCCGCTCATCAGTTGCGGTGAAATGCGGACTGTTTTGGCTGTCAAAGGCCTTATCTACTCCGTATTCCACCGCAACTTTTTTGAGGGGTGGGCTAGAGACGCTGCATGCGGTACCCGACACCCATGTGCGTCTGAATCATCTTGGGGTGAGAGGGGTCTGCCTCGATCTTCTTGCGCAGGGTGCGCATGAACACGCGCAGGCTCGCCAGATCGCTGTCCCAGCTCGTGCCCCATATCTCGCGGGTGATGAAGGTGTGGGTGAGCACCTTGTCGACGTTTTTCGCCAGAAGGACGAGCAATTTGTACTCGGTTGGGGTGAGCGAGAGCTCGCGTCCGTCTTTCGTCGCGTATCCCGCGGCGTAGTCGATATGCAGCGGACCGTTGTCGAACGTGCTCGCTTCTGTCGACTCGCTTGACGCCATCGAGGAGCGCCTCAAATTCGCACGGACGCGCGCGAGCAACTCATCCACAGAAAAGGGCTTGGTGAGGTAGTCGTCTGCCCCTGCGTCAAGTGCTGCAATCTTGTCGGAATCTTCGGTGCGCGCCGAAATGACGATAATGGGGACTGCCGACCAGCTTCGGATCTTCGTGATGACCTCGATACCGTCAATGTCGGGAAGGCCGAGGTCGAGCATGATGAGGCTGGGGCCGTGCGACACCGCATCCATGATGGCGGCCTGGCCGTTGCAAACCTTGCTCACGACATAGCCGTGGAGGTCAAGCGCGGTCGAAACGAGGTTTTGAACGGTCAGGTCATCTTCGACCAGGAGGATGCGTGGCTTAGCGGCATTATTCATGAATCTCGATCTCCTCGGCGGGCAGGGTAAAACGGAAGACGGCCCCATGGGGGTGGTTGTCGCGAGCTTCGATGACGCCGCCATGCGCCTCCACGATGGAGCGGCAGAGCGACAGCCCAAGGCCGATGCTTCGACGCGAATCCACGGGCCGCGTATTGCGTGAGGTGAAGAAGCGCTCAAAGATATGAGGCTTGTCGCAGTCTGCCACACCCGGCCCATCGTCTGCGACGTCCACCACGACGAACGCGCCCTCGCGACGTGCGCTGATGGTGACAGTCGAGTCCTCGGGCGTGTATTTGAAGGCGTTCATGATGAGATTCGTAAGCACCTGCATGATGAGATGGACGTCGATGCGTACCAGCAGGATGTCGTCAGTGTGCTCGATGGTGACGGTACGTCCATGCGATGCTTGGGCGACATGGCTGAGGGCGGCCTCGATGACCTCGTCGATGAGCTCGGATGTGAAGTTGAGGCGAATGGTGCCATCCTCGACGCGTGTGATGGCGAGGAGGTTCTCCACGGTATCGATAAGCCAGAGGGAGTCGTCGTAGATGGCATCGGCAAGATCGCAGCGTTGTTCGAGGCTGAGCTTCTCGTCGCTCTTCCGAAGGATTGCCGCAGATCCGGATATAGCCGTGAGGGGTGTCCTCAAATCGTGGCCGATGGAGCGCAAAAGGTTGGCGCGCAGCTGCTCGTTTTTCGCCAAGACCGCAGCCTCTTCGCGCTCTTGCGCCGCCCGGTCGCTTTCGAGCGCCAAGGCGCATTCGCCTACGATAGATAGGACGATCGAATGCTCGAAGGCTTCGATCTCGCGCCCCTCCAGGTCGATGCCGATGACACCGAATACCTTGTCGCCGGTGCGAACCGCGAGGTAGAGGCAGCGCGCCTCAGGCAGGGTCCGCGTGCTTGCGCCCGCGCGCTTGTTGTTGGTGTAGGTCCAGGTTGCAACGGCGCGCTCGTAGTCGGTGAGCAGCGACGCGGATCGGTTTTCGGTGCCAGCGGACTCATAGAGCGTCTTGCCGAGCGTGCCGTGTTCGGCGGTGTAGAAGACCACGTCGAGTTTTAGCAGTTTGATGAGTTGGTTCATGGCGACGCGGGCGCACTCCTCCGCGCTATGGGCTTGCTGTAAGAGCTGGTTCGTTTCGAGGAGTACGCGCGTTTTGAATGCGTTCTCGGCGGAGGTGCGGGCATTGTCGGCGATGCGCGCAGTTAACTCGCCGGCGACCATAGCGGTAGCGAACATGATGCCGAACGTGACCAGATAGCTTCGGTCGTAGCTGGCGAGCGAAAACAGAGGCGTGACGAAGCAGAAGTTGTAAAGCACTACAGAGAGCACGCTCGATACGATCGTGCAGATACGCCCCGTCGTGGTGACGGCGGTCAGCAGGGCCGTGAGGATATAGAGGGATATGATGCTGGAATCGGCAAATCCCAGATGGCGGAAAGCCGTGCCGATCGCCGTGGCGACAAGAGAGAGGGCCAGCGTGCGAAGCACGTCACGGCTGCTGGGCGGCTGCAGGGCGAGCGCATGGCGGCGTCCTTTGGGTCGGGAGGGCGGAGTCGACTGGTCTGGAATGATGTAAATGTCGAGGTTCGGGGCGAATGTTATGAGCTGTTCTACGAGAGATTTGCGGCCAAAGAGGGCCTGACGGACGCTGCTGTGCTCGCCCGTGCGCCCCATGACGATCTTCGAAATACCCGACAGGCGCGCGAACTCGGAGATCTGAAACGCGACGTCGTCGCCATAGACGGTTTCCATATGTGCTCCGAGCTGCTCGGCTAGGGCGATATTGGCTGCAAGCTTGGCGCGCTCATCATCGCTCATGGCTTGCGTGCGCGGGCTTTCTACGAACAGGGCGACGAGCTCGCTGCGAAACGCTTTCGCCATGCGTGCGGCGGCACGGACGATGCGGGGATTGGTCGGCGCCGGGGAGACACAGACTAAGATACGCTCCTTGGTGTAGTAGTCACGGTTTCCCAGCACGCGTGCGGCGTCTGTGAGGTGGCCGGTGCGATCGGCGCAGCGGCGCAGCGCGATTTCTCGGAGTGCGGTGAGGTTTTCGACGGTAAAAAAATGCTGTTGCGCTCGGTCGGCTTGTGCGGGACGGTAGACGAGGCCGGCGCGAAGGCGCTCAAGTAGGTCTTCGGGCTCTATGTCGACGAGCTCGACCTGGTCGGCATCATCGAAGATACGGTCGGGGATTCGTTCGCTCACGACAACGCCGGTGATGGATGCAACCATGTCGTTTAGGCTCTCGATATGCTGAACGTTTACGGTCGTATAGACGTCGATGCCTGCATGTAGAAGTTCCTCGACGTCTTGATAGCGTTTGTCGTGGCGAGACCCCGGCGCATTCGTATGGGCGAGCTCGTCGACAAGGATGAGCTGAGGGGCGCGTTCGATAGCCGCATCTAGATCGAACTCGCTGAGCGCAATGCCGTTGTGCTCGATGAGTTTACAGGGCACGTTCTCAAGCCCTTGTGCAAGATGGGCAGTTGCCGGACGTTCGTGCGGCTCGATGTATCCCGCGACGACGTCGACACCTCGCCGCTTGGCGGCGTGGGCGGCTTGAAGCATCGCATAGGTTTTGCCTGCACCAGCAGCGTAGCCAAAGAAAATCTTGAGGTGTCCCCGGCTGGTTCGGGCGTCATCGGCGACCTCGTCTTTCTCAATTGCCTTGAGGATGAGGTCTGGATTGACGCGAGTGTCCGATGCGTCGCGCTGCATAGCGTAGCCTTTCTGAAACGTTGTCCATGCGTGCATACGCGGTGAGGACGCCACTGTATGCTCGCGAGGTCGAGTATAGGCGCACTGCAGCCGCAATAGTGCTTTCTACCTGCATCTTTACGGCATCTTAAGGTCGTGAGCCCCGGCCCTCACGCCTCTTTAATCTCTAGAAGCGTTTACTGTCCCCAGGCGCTTGCGGGAGCAGGCGTCCGAGACATCGGACCGCGCGTGAAAGGGGCGGTAATGGACATCCTCATTCCCATTATCGGAGTCGTCTGCATCGGACTCCTTATCTATTACATCTACATTCTGATGAGGAGTGATTCGTAAACTATGGACGCTGCGATTCAGTACATCTTGTACTTTGCCGTGCTCGTCGTCCTGGCCGTTCCGCTCGGTCGGTTCATGGCCCATATCATGGATGGCGAGCATACGTTCCTGTCGCCTGTGATTGCTCCTGTGGAGCGTGGCGTCTATCGTCTGCTTCGCATCGACGCGGCAGAGCAGATGGGGTGTAGGCGCTATCTGGCGAGCGTGCTGGTCTTTTCGGGGATCGGCCTCGTGGCCCTTGTGGCACTCCAAGCGCTTCAGCCCTTCTTGCCAGGCAATCCCCAGCACCTGCCGGGTGTGTCATGGGACCTGTCGTTCAATACGGCCGCTTCCTTCATAACCAACACCAATTGGCAATCCTATTCCGGTGAGACCACCCTGTCCTACCTTGTGCAGTTCATGGGCCTCACCGTGCAGAACTTCTTGTCCGCCGGCACCGGTATTGCGGTCATGTTCGCGCTGATCCGCGGCTTCCGTCAGGTCAAGGAGCAGGGTCTGGGTTCCTTCTGGGTCGACCTCACCCGCACCGTCCTGTATGTGCTCATCCCGCTGAACCTCGTGTTCGGCATCTGCCTGGCTGCCGGTGGCGTCATCTCCAACTTCCAGCCGGCTCAGAAGGCTGAGCTCGTAGAGCCCGTCGCTGTCCAGCCTAATGCAGACGGCGGCTGGAGCGTCATCGACGGCGCCCAGATCGAGGGCGATACGGTCAAGGTCGACGGCAAGGTTGTCGAGGGTGCGCGCGTGGTCACCGAGCAGTTCCTGCCCCAGGGTCCCGCGGCTCCTCAGGTCGCCATCAAGCAGTCCGGCACCAACGGCGGCGGCTTCTTCGGCGTGAACTCAGCCCATCCGTATGAGAACCCCAGTGCCTTCACCAACATCATCGAGATGACCAGCCTGCTGCTGATCCCGGCCGCCTGCTGCTTCACCTTCGGTATCGGCGTCAAGAACACCAAGCAGGGCAAGGCCATCTTCGCGGCGATGCTTATCCTGCTCGTGGTCTTTACCGGCATCATCGCCGTTAACGAGCATGCGGGCACCCCGCAGCTGGCCGATGGCGGAGCGGTCAATATCGAGATGACCGACGGCCAGGCCGGCGGCAACATGGAGGGCAAGGAGAGCCGCTTCGGTATCGCCACCTCCTCCACGTGGTCGGCTTACACCACCGCCGCTTCCAACGGCTCGGTTAACTCCATGCACGACTCCTACACCCCGCTGGGCGGTTTTGTCCAGATGCTCCAGATGGCTCTGGGCGAGGTCGTCTTCGGCGGCGTGGGCTGCGGCCTGTACGGCATGATCGGCTTCGCCATCCTCACAGTGTTCATCGCCGGCCTTATGGTCGGCCGCACGCCCGAGTTCCTGGGCAAGAAGATCGAGCCGGGCGAGATGCGCTGGGCAGTTGTCCTGTGCCTGGCAACTCCGTTTGCCATTCTGGTGTGCTCGGCCATCGCCTGCATGGTGCCCGGTCTTGCCGACCAGCTCTCCAACGGCGGGGCGCATGGCTTCTCCGAGGTGCTGTATGCCTTCACCTCATGCGGCGGCAACAACGGCTCGGCGTTTGCAGGTATGAACTGCAACATTCCCTGGATCAACGTCATGCTCGGCCTCGAGATGCTGTTCGCCCGCTTCATGCCCATCATCGGTACGCTGGCTATCGCCGGCTCGCTGGCCAAGAAGGGTAAGGTCGCCGAGAGCGCCGGTACCCTGTCTACCACCAACGGCATGTTCGTATTCCTGCTCGTGTTCATCGTTCTGCTGATCGGTGCCCTGAGCTTCTTCCCGGCCCTGGCGCTTGGCCCCGTTGCCGAGTTCTTCCAGATGATTGCGTAAAGGAGGGCGCAGATTTATGACTATGCAAAAAGACATGATGGGCCGCGCGGTCCGCGACTCGTTTGCCAAGCTGGACCCTCGCGTCCAGATTCAAAACCCGGTCATGTTCCTGGTGTGGCTTTCAGCCGTCATGACCTCCGTCCTGGCCGTCGCTTCCATCTTCGGTGTGCAGGACGCGGGTGTGCCCACCTACTATGTGGTCGCCATCGCGGTCATCCTGTGGCTCACCGACCTGTTCTCGAACTTCGCCGAGGCGCTTGCCGAGGGCCGCGGTAAGGCTCAGGCCGATTCCCTGCGTGCGGCCAAGAAGGATGTCGAGGCCCATCGCATCGAGTCCGTTGAGGACAAGGAGCACTTCACCGTCGTTCCCGGCACCGAGCTCACGCGCGGCGACCTGGTGATCGTACGCGCCGGCGAGCAGATTCCCGGCGACGGCGACGTCATCGAGGGCGCTGCCTCCGTTGACGAGTCCGCCATCACCGGCGAGTCCGCCCCCGTGGTCCGCGAGGCCGGCGGCGACCGCTCTGCCGTTACCGGCGGTACCACGGTGCTGTCCGACTGGATTATCGTCAAGATCTCCAGTGAGCCCGGCCAGAGCTTCCTGGACAAGATGATCGCGATGGTCGAGGGTGCCGCGCGCAAGAAGACCCCTAACGAGATCGCTCTGGAGATCTTCCTGGTGGCCCTCTCCATCGTCTTTATCCTGGTCACGCTGGCCCTGTATTGTTACTCCTGCTTCTCGGTCGGTCTTAACGACATAGTCAACCCCACGGCCGTGACCACGCTCGTGGCGCTGCTCGTGTGCCTGGCTCCCACTACCATCGGCGCCCTTCTGTCCGCCATCGGCATCGCCGGCATGAGCCGTCTGAACGAGGCCAACGTGCTGGCCATGTCCGGCCGCGCCATCGAGGCCGCCGGCGACGTCGACATCCTCATGCTCGACAAGACCGGCACCATCACCCTGGGTAACCGCCAAGCCGCCGAGTTCATCCCGGTCGACGGCGTCGATCCCGCGGAGCTGGCCGATGCCGCCCAGCTTTCCTCGCTGGCCGACGAGACCCCCGAGGGCCGTTCCATCGTCGTGCTCGCCAAGGAGCAGTTCGGTCTGCGCGGCCGCACGCTCGAGGATAAGGGTATGGAGTTCATCCCGTTCACCGCGGCAACGCGTATGTCCGGCGTGAACTACGAGGGCAATGAGATCCGCAAGGGCGCTGCCGATTCCGTGCGCACCTATGTGGAGGCAGCCGGCGGCGTGTTCTCCCAGGAGTGCGACGAGGCCGTCGAGCGCATCGCCAAGGCCGGCGGCACCCCGCTGGTCGTGACCAAGAACTGCCGCGTGCTGGGCGTTGTGTACCTCAAGGACATCATCAAGTCCGGCGTTAAGGAGAAGTTCGCCGACCTGCGCCGCATGGGCATCAAGACCATCATGGTGACGGGCGACAATCCGCTCACCGCCGCGGCAATCGCCGCCGAGGCCGGCGTTGACGACTTCCTGGCCGAGGCCACCCCTGAAGGCAAGCTCGAGAAGATCCGCGAGTTCCAGCGTGAGGGCCACCTGGTCGCCATGACCGGCGACGGCACCAACGACGCGCCCGCTCTGGCCCAGGCCGACGTCGCCGTGGCCATGAACACGGGCACCCAGGCTGCCAAGGAGGCCGGTAACATGGTCGACCTCGACTCCAGCCCCACCAAGCTCATCGAGGTCGTGCGTATTGGCAAGCAGCTGCTCATGACCCGCGGCTCGCTCACGACCTTCTCGGTGGCCAACGACGTGGCGAAGTACTTCGCTATCATCCCGGCCCTGTTCTCGCCGATCTATTCGGGACTGGGCGCCCTCAACATCCTGGGCCTCACCAACCCGTTGACGGCCGTGCTGTCCGCCATCATCTACAACGCGCTGGTCATCGTCGCGCTAATTCCGGCGGCTCTCAAGGGCGTTAAGTACCGCGAGGTCCCGTCCGGACAGCTGCTGACCCACAACCTGCTGGTGTGGGGTCTGGGCGGTATCGTGGCGCCGTTCGTATTCATCAAGATTATCGACATGCTGCTGGCCTTGTTCGGCATTGGCATGATGTAGACGGAGGTTTGTATGTTCAAAGGTATCGCACCGCGCGCACTTGGCGTGTTCGCGTTGTTTACCATCGTCTGCGGCCTGGGATACACGCTCGTCGTGACCGGCATCGTTCAGGTTGCATTCCCGTATCAGGCGAACGGTTCGCTCATCAAGGTCGACGGCAAGGTTGTGGGTTCCGAGCTCATCGGCCAGAACTTCGATGACGAAGCCCACATGTGGGGTCGTATCCAGAACGTGTCAATTGTCGAAGGCGAAGACGGCGAGCCCATGGCGTATGGTGCCCCGTCCAACCTGTCCCCGGCGAGTGAGGAGTACCGGCAGCTTGTGGACGCGCGCGTCGAGAAGATTCGCGCCTCCAACCCCGACGCCGGCATGGATGCCGTGCCCGTCGACCTGGTGACGTGTTCCGGCTCAGGGCTCGACCCCGAGATCTCCCCCGATGCCGCCGAGTACCAGGTACCGCGCCTGGCGAAGGCCACGGGCAAGAGCGAAGGCGAGGTGCGCGACATCATCGCCCAGTGCACCAAGGGCCGATTCCTGGGCGTCTTCGGCGAGCCCACGGTCAACGTGCTCAAGGTGAACCTTATGCTGGACGGCGCGCTGTAGGTGAGGGGGTGTTCCTATAGTTTTGTCAACTGGGAAATGCTCTCCGTGCGACCGGATCG
>CABPDL010000029.1:0-27599 GCA_902406375.1 uncultured Collinsella sp. | reverse complement strand
GGCGGCAACGCCCTCGGCAACAACCCCGTCGAGCAGATCGAGGCCGTGAGCAACACCGCCCACGCTCTCCTGGGTCTCATCGAGCAGGGCAACGAGATCATCATCACCCACGGCAACGGCCCGCAGGTCGGCATGATCCAGAACGCCTTCGCTGCTGCCCACGATGCCATCGGCACCCCCGAGATGCCGCTGCCCGAGTGCGGCGCCATGTCCCAGGGCTACATCGGCTACCACCTGCAGCAGGGCATCGGCCGCGAGATGCACAAGCGCTATAAGCGTTGGCACGCCGCCACCGTCGTCACCCAGATCGAGTGCGACCCGGACGATCCCGCGTTCAAGAACCCGACCAAGCCGATCGGCCCCTTCTACACCGAGGAGCAGGCCAAGGAGTTCATGGCCGAGGACCCCTCCAAGGTCTTCGTCGAGGATTCCGGCCGCGGCTGGCGTCGCGTCGTCGCCTCCCCCGATCCCAAGAAGATCGTCGAGGCTGACTCCATCCTCAACCTGCTCGACAACGAGTTCATCGTCATCGCCTGCGGTGGCGGCGGCATCCCCGTCGTCCGCGACTACGAGAACAAGGGCTGCTACAAGGGCGTTCCCGCCGTCATCGACAAGGACCTGGGCGGCGAGCTGCTGGCCGAGGACTGCGACGCCGACGTTCTGTTCCTGCTGACCGCCGTCGAGCATGTCGCCATCAACTTTGGCAAGCCCAACCAGGAGGAGCTCGAGGACCTCACCGCCGACGAGGCCGAGCGCCTGGCCGACGAGGGCCAGTTCGGCAAGGGTTCCATGGAGCCCAAGGTCCGCGCCGCCATCAAGTTCGCCCGTTCCCGCAAGGGCCGCACCTGCATCATCGGCGCCCTGGACAAGGCCGCCGAGACCATGGCCGGCCTCTCCGGTACCCGCATCCACGAGTAGCCTCTACTCTGTTGCATCTCTCGTGGGCGCCAGGCAAAGCGCCCACAAACTAGCCTCTCTTCATGAGCCCCGCAGTCCGCTCCGACTGCGGGGCTTTTGCTGTAATAAGTGCTGATTTCTAGTGATTATTCGCCCAGGTCATGGGAGGCTTGAAACCAAACAATGACACCGAGGATTCTAATCCTGCGCTTGTCGAGCACAATGTCGGGCTCGGCCGTTCGGTAGGAGTATGACGAAAGCATTATCGAGCTTGTGCCGACGCTGTAGCGCCTGATCACCATTCTCGAATTGTCTGCAATTGCCAACACCGTACAACCATTCCATGGCTTTTTATTAGGATCGACAAGCAGGAGCGAGCCGATTGGATAGCATTTCGACATGGCTGAAGTGTCCATTTGGACAAAGAAGCAGTTGGGGTGCCGGGCGAGTAGCGAGGGGGCCGATGGTACCGTTCCCGTCCGTTTAAGGCCTGTTCTGCCGCTGCTCATCGTGATCTTAAACGCATCGCACATTTCGCTCGGCTGGCAGTTTTCCTCTGGCCTACTTTTCTTGGGAAACTCATTCTGTGCTGCAAGACCTGCGGCCTCTGAGGTCAGGTCGTCAGGCTGCAGGTTAAACACCGAAGTTATTGTTTGCAGCGTCGATTGACGTATCGCCGAACGGCCCTTTTCCCAGCGGCATACGGTCTCCTTGGAGACGCCGATGAGCTTTGCAAACTCCTCTTGCGTGAGGGAGCTCTTCTTTCGAAGGGCCTTGATGTTCTCTCCGACCCCCATGGCTAGATTGAGCGGGCTAGGGGGAGACAGAGGCAGTCGGGCCCGCCAAAGCCGCTTGTGAGCTCAAAGATCGATATGGGCACGAGTTCTATCCCGGCCTGTTCGAGAGCGGCGTTGGTCTCGGTGTTCTCCCCGTAAACGCAGACCTTTCCGGGCTTAAGGCAGAGTGTGCTCGCGGCGTTGTTGGCCCTTTCGCGCTCGGCGGCAGCGGGGTTCGATCCGCCGCAGAGGATAAACCTCAGATTATTTGAGCCAAGTGCCATCCCAATCGCCTCGCGGATCCCTCCCTCGACGATTGCGGCACGGGTCGTCCACTCGCGTCTCCCTCGCGTGATTCGGTAGACTTCGGCCTCCTCCAGCAAAGTGCGATCGATGAGGAACGTATCGTAGTCGACACGGCTGAAATAGGTGTCTAAGTGAATGCAGAGTTCGTCATAGGGGACCTTGATCGCCCAGACAGATTCGATGGTCGAGTCCTTATTCCACAGCACCTCTCGTGCTAGCGAGTCTATGGCCAGGGGCTCGGTGCGCTGCGAGATGCCGATAGCTACGTTTTCACTGTTTAGATTGTGAACGTCGCCGCCTTCGAGATGATATGTAGATTCGTGCTTGAAAAACTGCGGCGTTCCCATAAAGGTCGGATGGTAGTTAAAGATCGTGTGGTAGGCGACCACCTCGCGGTTTCGTTCTGGCCAGTACATGTGATTGAGTGTCGCGCCGCTTCCTATGACGCTTACCGGGTCACGCGTGAACCACATGGTGTTAAGCGGGTTTACGAGAAGGTCCTCGGGGAGGTAAGCGTCTCCAGTCAATGCCGCGAGGCTATGCGCTTCCCTCTCGGTATCAAAGACCTGGCCGTAGCGAATGCCTTTGATGGCTGTTTGGACAAGGTCGAGAGAGCTCTTGGCACCCTCGAGAAGATCGCGTATAGCCGATTGAAGCTCGATTCCCCTGACTCCGCACTCGGAGATATACAGATCGATAAAAGACTGGCGGGCCCGGCTCGACTGATCGAGGGCTTCGATGAGCAGGTCTTCGACATAGAAGAGCTCCACCCCCTCGTTCTTTAGGATGTCCGAATAGGAGCGATGCTCTGCCAGCGCTTTTTCGAGGTCAAAGGAGCTGTTTGAGGGGCGCAGCGTAAACACCTGGTTGAATTGTCCGTCTGGATAGTTGCGCGTTTCGTTGCCGGGGCAGTGCAGGAGGGCTTTCTGAAGCTTTCCTATTTCATTTTGGACCTGGAGAGCAGACATGAATCCTCGTTCCGGATGTAGCGTTATCTCGACTCTTATGGTGACACATTTTTAAATCATTTCACCTTTTGTCATAAATTGAGTATTCATAGATGCTTTTCAAGACATGGAATTGACATTAAATATCAATCTAAAGCAATAATTGATAAATAACGTCAAGTAGAAAACCGTTTATAGCGAAAACCAGCGCGCTGGTGGACGAAAAGCACGCGGGGGATGCGGCTGATGAAAAAATCAAATCGCCGGCAGAGGTTACACCAACGAATTAAGGAGGGGAAATGGCAGAGACAGAGAAGAAGCGCGGTATCCGCGTCCCCCATGTATACACCATCATCCTTGCTTTAATGGCTATTTTTGCGGTTATGACCTGGTTGGTTCCTTCGGGATCGTTTGAACGTCAGGAAGTTAACGGTCGCGAGGTGACGGTCGCGGGCACTTATGAACCCATCGACAAGGTCTATACCGATGAGGACGGCAACGAGGTCGATCTTCGTCAAGGTGTCTTTGATGTTTTGGAAGCCCCTGCGGTCGGTATCCAGCAGGCCGTGGAGGTTGTTGCGTTCATCCTGATTGTGGGAGGTTCGTTCCAGGTCATCACCGCGACGGGTGCGATTACAAGCGGCGTGGCGCGTGTCGTCAAGAAGTTCAAGAGTAAAGACGTTCTCATCATCCCGATCTTGATGATCCTTTTCGCTCTGGGTGGAAGCACCTTTGGCATGGCTGAGGAAACGCTCCCGTTCTTTGCGATTCTTATGCCGATCATGATGGCCATGGGCTTCGACTCAATTACAGCGTTCATGACGGTGTTTGTGGGTGCCCGTATCGGATACATCGCATCTACCGTCAATCCGTTCAACGTCCTGATTTCCCAGGGCATCCTCGGTATCCAGGGCAACCCCCAGCTTTGGTTGCGTACTATTGCCCTTGCCGTGCTCACGGCGGTTGCCGTCGCATGGGTTGTAATGTATGCCCTCAAGGTTAAGAAAAACCCCGAAGCGTCCCCCGCTTTCCACGATGATATCGAGAAACGCAAAGAGTTTGGCGCGGATGAGAACCTCCTCGATAGCGAGTTCACCGCTAAGCAAAAAGCCGTCATGGTTATTTTCGTGCTTGGACTTGGCGCTATCATTTGGGGCCTGGTAGCCCAGGGCTGGTACATGAACGAAATCTCTGCGATTTTCTTGGCCATGGCCCTTCTTTCTGGTGTTGTTTCCGGGATGAATGAGAAGGAGATCGCTGGCGAGTTCGTTAAGGGAATTGCAGATTTCGCGTTCTCCGCCATCGTTGTTGGACTTGCCCGCGGAATCCTCGTAATCGCCAATGACGGCCTCATCATCGATACGATTCTCAATACGCTCGCCACGGCTCTCACTGGAGTTCCAGCCGTTATCTTTACGAGCATCCTCTATGTCGTGGATAACCTTCTGTCGATCCTCGTTCCGAGCTCTTCGGGTATCGCTGCTCTTACGATTCCAATTTTTGGCCCGCTTGTTGAGCTGATGGGCTTAAACCCCGAGGCTGCAGTTACGGGTCTTTCCATGGGCAGCGCGGCCATGTCTCTCATTTCGCCGACAAGCGCGATGCTCGTTGCCGGTCTTGGCGTCTGCAAGATTCCGCTTGGCCAGTGGTGGAAGGTTGCTTGGAAATTCTTCCTGGTCGTGAGCGTTATCTGCATGGCATTCACTGCGGTTTCGGGCCTTATCCCCTTGCCGTAAAAGCAAAACCTTACATACAGTTGTAAGAAAGAAGGATAGAGATGAACAAAGGACTGAACGTTCATAGCGAGATTGGCGCCCTTAAGAAGGTGTGCGTCCATCGCCCCGGTATGGATCTTGTAAACATGAAGGCGGAGGATTTCGACCGCGTTTGGATTCACGACGCGTTCTATCTGGACTATGCCCAGAAAGAGCACGATCAGTTTACCGACCTTCTTCGCGGCGCTGGCGCCGAGGTCGTCTATATGGAAGACCTGGTTGCCGAGACGTTTGATAAGGTCGAGGGCGCGCGTGCGGAGTTCATGGGAAAGTTCATGAACGAGTCGGGTATCAAGAACGCCGCTCTTCGCCAGGCCGTTGTCGAGAAGCTCGATTCCATCAAGGACAACAAGGAATTTGTCCTCACGGCTATGGGCGGACTGTATGTGCGCGACCTCGAGATCCCGCATGTCGGCGGCTCTCTTGCCAGCTTGGACGGCGATGAGCTGAAGGGCGACGACATGGTCCTCTTCCCCATGCCCGCCTCGTATTTCTCCCGTGATCCCCTGGCTGTCGTGGGCAAGGGCGCTACCATGAACCGCATGTACTGGAATCAGCGCAATCGCGAGGTAATCTTCTACGAAACGGTGCTCCGCAACCATCCCGATTACGCCGGTAGCCCCATTTGGTATGACCACAACAGCGAGTGGCATATCGAGGGCGGCGATATCCTCAACATCAACGCCAAGACGCTCGCCATCGGTATTTCCGAGCGCACCCAGACTGCGGCCATCGATGAGCTCGCCAAGAATATGTTCTGGGGTTCCGATGAGGCCGAGATCGAGAACATCTATGCCATCAAGATCCCGCACGGCTACGCCTACATGCACCTCGACACCGTCTGCACGCAGGTCGATCGCGATAAGTTCACGGTCTATCCCGGCATCTACCAGACGCTTCGTGCCTACCGCCTGACCAAGGGCGATTCGGAGGGGGAGGTGCATATCGAGGAGCTCGAGGGCACCCTGCAGCATATTCTCGAGCTTGCGACGGGTATGGACCACATCACCATGATTGAGTGCGGTGGTGGCGATCCGATCGAGGCTTCCCGTGAGCAGTGGAACGATGGTTCCAACACTCTTGCGGTCGCACCGGGCAAGGTCTGCGTGTATGAGCGCAACGTTGTCACCAACGATGCTCTTTACAAGGCCGGCGTCGAGCTGCTCGTCGCCCCCTCCGAGGAGCTTTCTCGCGGTCGCGGCGGCCCGCGCTGCATGACCATGCCGTTCTGGCGTGAGGAAATCTAGTCAGCGTTAGCGTATCTGGGCGGCGCGTGTGCGTCTGCGCCGCCCATCCCTCCTTGTGTGTTCCAACAACCGAAAGGACTCAAATCATGGCTCTTAATCTTTCTGGTCGAAGCGTTCTTACCCTGCTTGACTTTACGTCCGAGGAAATCGAGTACATGCTCGACCTCTCAAAGAACTTCAAGAATATGAAGCGCGCCGGTTATCCGCACCGCTTTCTCGAGGGCAAGAACATTGTCCTGCTGTTTGAGAAGACCTCAACGCGCACGCGCTGTGCCTTCGAGGTCGGCGGTATGGACCTGGGTATGGGTGTGACCTACCTCGACCCCGGCTCGTCGCAGATGGGCAAGAAAGAGTCCATCGAGGATACCGCCCGCGTGCTCGGTCGCATGTATGACGGTATTGAGTATCGCGGCTCCGACCAGTCGATCGTCGAGGAGCTTGCCGCCAAGGCTGGCGTTCCCGTCTGGAACGGTCTGACCAACGAGTACCATCCCACCCAGGCCCTTGCCGACATTCTTACCATGCGTGAGGAGTTTGGCGACACGCGCGGCATGAAGCTCACCTATATGGGCAAGGAGCAGGGCAACGTCAGCGACTCCCTGATGGTTATCTGCGCCAAGCTCGGCATTAACTTCTGCTCCTGCGGACCCAAGGGCGATGTCGAGGGCGCCACGCACTTCGATCCCGAGCTTCTTGAGCGCTGCCAGGAGATCGCCGCTCAGAATGGCTGCACGATCCAGCTCACTGAGGATATCGACGAGGGCGTCAAGGATGCAGACGTGATCTATACGGACGTTTGGGTCGGTATGGGCCAGGCTGAGGAGCTGTGGAAGAGCCGAATCGATCTTCTCTCTCCCTATCGAGTAACGCCCGAGGTCATGGCCAAGGCAAACCCCGGCGCCATCTTTATGCACTGCCTGCCGAGCTTCCACGATACGCAGACCACCATCGGCGCCGAGATTGCCGAGAAGTTCGGCGTGACCGAGATGGAGGTTTCCGACGAGGTCTTTGAGAGCGCGCAGTCTCGTGTGTTCCAGGAGGCCGAGAACCGCATGCATACCATTAAGGCCATGATGTACGCGACGCTTCGCTAGTAGCTGGGAAGTGAACGAATACTATGAGTAAACCGTACGGTAAGCCCGACCGCATCGTCGTCGCCCTTGGCGGCAACGCCCTCGGCAACAACCCCGTCGAGCAGATCGAGGCCGTGAGCAACACCGCCCACGCTCTCCTGGGTCTCATCGAGCAGGGCAACGAGATCATCATCACCCACGGCAACGGCCCGCAGGTCGGCATGATCCAGAACGCCTTCGCTGCTGCCCACGATGCCATCGGCACCCCCGAGATGCCGCTGCCCGAGTGCGGCGCCATGTCCCAGGGCTACATCGGCTACCACCTGCAGCAGGGCATCGGCCGCGAGATGCACAAGCGCTATAAGCGTTGGCACGCCGCCACCGTCGTCACCCAGATCGAGTGCGACCCGGACGATCCCGCGTTCAAGAACCCGACCAAGCCGATCGGCCCCTTCTACACCGAGGAGCAGGCCAAGGAGTTCATGGCCGAGGACCCCTCCAAGGTCTTCGTCGAGGATTCCGGCCGCGGCTGGCGTCGCGTCGTCGCCTCCCCCGATCCCAAGAAGATCGTCGAGGCTGACTCCATCCTCAACCTGCTCGACAACGAGTTCATCGTCATCGCCTGCGGTGGCGGCGGCATCCCCGTCGTCCGCGACTACGAGAACAAGGGCTGCTACAAGGGCGTTCCCGCCGTCATCGACAAGGACCTGGGCGGCGAGCTGCTGGCCGAGGACTGCGACGCCGACGTTCTGTTCCTGCTGACCGCCGTCGAGCATGTCGCCATCAACTTTGGCAAGCCCAACCAGGAGGAGCTCGAGGACCTCACCGCCGACGAGGCCGAGCGCCTGGCCGACGAGGGCCAGTTCGGCAAGGGTTCCATGGAGCCCAAGGTCCGCGCCGCCATCAAGTTCGCCCGTTCCCGCAAGGGCCGCACCTGCATCATCGGCGCCCTGGACAAGGCCGCCGAGACCATGGCCGGTCTCTCCGGTACCCGCATTCACGAGTAGCCTCTACTCTGTTGCCTCTCCCGTGGGCGCCAGGCAAGACGCCCACAAACTAGCCTCTCTTCATGAGCCCCGCAGTCCGCTCCGGCTGCGGGGCTTTTGCTATTCACCTAGTCATTGGGGACAAACCCGGCACTTGGGGACGGTCCTTTCCTGCCGGCAGCTTGGGACAGTCCTTAATAGCCATTGGGGACGTTCTTAAACGACTAGTCAAACAACAACGTTCACAACGACTACTCATTTAAGTCTGTCCCCAATGACTGCCCAATGGCTGGGAAGGCGCATCCCACACCGACGCATTGCCTTCGGGCCCTCTCCCCAGGCTCTCCATAGCTCAGCTGGACTCCCCGCAACCTGTTCCGAGTTGGCGGAACGAGCGCGACGTGGAGTGTCATTCTTTACCGCGTTAGACTAGACGCAGGGAAAGGAGGAGGACATGGATGCTCGCGTCAAGCAGCTTGTAAATATGATCGAGGACGCTCAGCCTGTCGCTGTCGCGGTACTTGCCAAGCGTCTCGAGGTAAGCGAGCGCGCCGTGAGAAACTATATCCATCGCGCAAACGACAACCTTGCAGGGGTTGCACGCATCGTTGGCAGCAAGGGGCAGTATCGTATCGATGTTGCACGTGCAGATGAGCTTGCTCGCTTGCTAGACGGTGCGGCTCTGGCCCATCCGGGCATTCCTGATACGCGCGACGGCCGTGTGTCCTTCCTTCTTAACGACCTCCTCATGCGGTCCCAGTGGGTGACGATTGAGGAGTATGCGGATTTACTCTACGTTTCGGCGCGAACTCTGTCCAATGACATGCGTCTGGTAGAGCAGAAACTCGCTCAATTTGACTTAACGCTCGAAAAGCGCCCACGCTACGGAATCCGCGTTGCGGGCGGGGAGTCACAACGGCGCCTGTGCCTGGCCTCGCTGGTGAGGCCCGTGTTGCCCGACACCGACGATGCAAAGCTCGCCGAGCGCCTGCGGGCCATCGCCGCATGTGTGGACGATGCCCTGACGGCCTCGCCCGTCACGGTGAGCTCGCTGGCATCCCGCAATCTCATCATGCATCTTTACATTGCTCTTGGCCGCATCGAGCAGGGCTGCTATGTCCCAGCTGCAGAATCGGACGTTCAAAAACTGGAGGGAACGCGCGAATACGCCGCGGCTTTCCAGATTGCCGCAAACATCAAGGATGCCCTGGGCGTGAGCATGCCCCGAGAAGAGGTTGCCTTTATCGCAATCCATTTGCTCGGCAGGGGCACGGGCGTGCCCGAGAAGGGCTCTGCCGTTATCTCGGACGAGATGTGGGAGATTGCTTCCGAGATGGTACGTGCGGTCAACGATGAGTTTAGGTTTGACTTTAGCGGCGATCTTGAACTTCGCATGAACCTTGCTCGGCATATCGGCCCTCTGGGCTATCGCCTTGAATATCACATGCATATGGATAACCCCATGCTGCCCGATATCAAGACGAGGTTTCCGTTGGCCTATTCGATGGCAGCTGGCACCTCGCAGGTACTCGAGCGTCATTTTGGCAGCCAGCCCTCTGATGAAGAGCTCGGCTACATCGCCATGGCATTTGCCCTGGCCCTCGAGCAGCAAGCCGACCAGCCGCGTCGCAAGCGCATCCTGATCGTGTGCGCCTCGGGAGCGGGAAGCGCCCGTATGCTCGAGCACCAGTACCGCAAGCAGTTTGGCATGTATATCGATTCGATTGAGACATGCGATGTCGCCCGCGTGGGAACGTTCGATTTTTCGCACATCGACTACGTGTTCACAACGGTGCCGCTCAATGTCAAGTTGCCCGTGCCCGTCCGCGAGGCCGATTTCTTCTTGGAGACGAGCGATGTCAACGCTATCCGCAAGGTGCTGAGCGACGACACTGCGCAATCGGACTCCGTAAGCTCTTTCTTTAGCCGTGCCCTGTTCTTCAACCGCGTTGAGGCGCCGTCGAAGCAGGCCGTTCTCCGATATCTCTCCGAGCGCGCCGTCGAGAGCGGCCGTGTCGATGCCCAGTTTGCCCAAGAGGTCGCCGAGCGCGAGAGCGCGAGTGCCACCTCGTTTGGCAATGGGGTAGCCATGCCCCATGGGATGCATCCCTTGAGCGCCGAGGCCTTTGTTACCGTGGGCCTGCTCGAACATCCCATTCTTTGGGACGAATACGGCCATGAGGTCGATATCGTCTTTATGGTGTCGTTTGCCCGGTCGGGCGGCGATGAGGCGCGGATCTTGAGCTCACTGCTCGCCGAGATCTTTATGGACCGCCAGGGGGTCGAGCGCCTACGCGAGCGCCGGTCCTGGCATGAGCTGATGGCGCTTGTGCAAGCGCATACGGCTTAAGACTTCTTTTGTCGATGACCCTGTCAGTCTACCTGCAATAAACCTCGAGGATTGCGGGCGGGAGATAGGCGTTTCGAATATTCAAGTACAAACCAAACATCACGGGAGAGGAGACCGTTATGGACGATCAGGGAACCGAGATGGTTTCGTTTCAGCTGGTCGCTGCAGCGGGAGAGGCACGCAGCCTTGCCTTCGAAGCCCTTGAAAAGGCAAAAGCGGGGGATTTTGACGCTGCCACCAAACTCATGAAGCAGTCAAAGGATGCGGGAATCAAGGCTCACCACATCCAAACGCAGCTGCTTTCGACCGAGGCGGCGGGCGAGCATCTGTCGGTGGATGTGTTGCTGGTCCATGCTCAGGACCACCTCATGTGCTCCATGCTTGCTCAGGAGCTCGTGCAGGAGCTGATCTGCCTGTATGAGTGCACTGCAACCAAGAACGCCTAGCGGCGTGCGGTGACTATCCAACCAATCAATGCGAAGGGAATCCCTTATGAAGATCCTTCTTGTTTGCGCAGCTGGTCTGTCTACAAGCATTCTGATGAAGAAACTCGAGAAATATGCGGAGCAAAACGGCATCGAGCTCGATATCGATGCGGTGGGTATCGGCGAGTATCAGGAGACGTGCGCCAATTATGACGTGCTGCTCTTGGGGCCGCAGGTGTCCTACCAGCTCAACACCGTCAAGCAGGGGAGCGGTAAGCCGACCGCGGTCATCCCCGCACAGGACTACGGCATGGGCAACGCCGCCAACGTGCTGGCACTCGCCCAGTCGCTGTTGGGTTAGGAGGCAACCATGGAGAAGTTCATGACCCTGCTTCAGGAAAAACTGACCCCTATCGCCAATTTCTGCGGCACCGAGCGCCACTTTGCCTCCATGCAAAAGGGCTTTATGAGCGCGATCAGCTTCATCTTGGTATCTGCCGTCTTTATGATCCTCGCCAACCCGCCGGTCACGGCCGACCTGGTGGCGCAGGGCGGGTTCTGGTCCGTCTTTGGCCCTTGGCTCGATTTTGCGACGGCCAATAAGCTCACGCTGCTCATCCCCTTCAATATGACGATGGGCATACTGTCGGTGATCGTGACGTTCGCAATCGCCTATAACCTGGCGGGCACCTACAAGATGCCCAAGCTTAACGCCGGTATGACCTCGCTGGTGATGTTCCTGATCGCCGCGGCGCCGTCGTCCTACTACCAGCTTGCTGATGAGTCCGTGCTCCAGGCGGTCCCCTGCACCTATCTGGGTGCGCAGGGCCTGTTTACCGCCATCATCGTTGCCCTGGTCTCCGTCGAGGTCACGCGCTTCTGCCAGACCAAGGGCATCACCATCAAGATGCCCGATGGCGTGCCGCCGTTTTTGTCCGAAACCTTTGGCGCCATCGTGCCTATGCTCGTCAACATCCTCATCTTCTTTGGTGGCAACCTGCTGATCCAGATGATCGATCCCACGCTGTCCATCCCCTCGGTTATCGAGAAGCTGCTCGCTGCCCCGCTTTCCGTCGCAGTTGACTCTGTGCCCGGCGCACTGCTTATCTGCTTCATGACGCTGCTGTTTTGGTGCTTTGGTGTCCACGGCAACATGATCGTGATGCCCATCACCGCCCCGGTCACGCTTGCCGCCTTTGCTGCCAACGCCTCGCTCTACGCTGCTGGGCAGCCGCTTGAGTTCCACCCGGTACTCATGTCGATGGTCATCAACCTCATCGGCGGCACGGGCAATACGTTCTCTTTTGTGGCGCTCTGCGCGTTTAAGGCAAAGTCGCAGCAGCTCAAGGCATTTGGCAAGGCATCGATCGTGCCGAGCTTCTTCCGTATCTCCGAGCCCGCGATCTTTGGCGCACCCATCATCTTCAACCCGATCCTCATGATTCCGTTTGTGCTGGGCGGTATGATTTCGGCCCTGCTGTATTGGGGTGCAATCTCACTGGGTCTTGTCTCTAACTTCTACATCTTGGTGAGCGGCACGTTCCCCATCTTCGTTCAGGGCTTTATCCAGTGCCTCGACCCGCGTATCTGGGTATTTACGATCGTTTTGATCGTGGTCATGGCTGTGGTCTGGTACCCGTTCTTTAAGGTGTACGACAACCAGCTCCTGGCGCAGGAGCAGGAGAACGCCGCGGCAGCTTCTGCCAAGGATACTGAGTAGCATGGGTTACTTTGACAGAACGTCTGCTGCCGGTATGCCCGAGGGCTTTTTGTGGGGCGGCGCGCTCGCTGCCAACCAGGCCGAAGGGGGCTGGAACGAGGGCGGCCGCGGTATGTCGCACTCCGACCTGATTCCACAGGGTCCCGACCGCTGGGATGTGATGTTTGGCAGGCAAAAGCCCGTGGATGATCCGGACAGGCTGTATCCATGCCGTTGGGGCAACGACTTCTTCCATCATTGGCGCGAGGACGTCGAGCTCTTTGCCGAGATGGGCTTTAAGTGCCTGCGTCTTTCAATTTGTTGGAGCCGTATTTTTCCCACAGGGATGGAGGCCGAGCCCAACGGTGAGGGCTTGGAGTTTTACCGTCAGGTATTCGAGGCGCTGCGCGAGCACGGAATCGAGCCGCTCGTGACGCTGTCGCACTACGACTATCCGTTGGCTCTGGTCGAGCGCTATGGTGGCTGGCAAAGCCGAGAGATGATCGAGCGGTATGCGCACTACGTCGAGACCGTCGGACGCGCGTACCAGGGCCTCGTGCGTTATTGGCTTACGTTCAACGAGATCAACAGCGTGGCGCTGTCCTATCTCAACGCGGGTGTCACGCTCGAGGATGAGCGTGACCGTGCAGCCGTGACCGCGGCGTTCTCGCACCATATGTTTATGGCGAGCGCTCGCGCTGTCGAGATTCTGCACAAGATCGATCCCGCAAACAAGGTGGGTTGCATGGTCGCTGCCGGTGCGACCTATCCGTACCGTTGTGCGCCCGAGGACGTATGGCTTGCGTATGAGGAGGACCGCGGCCGCTACTTCTACACAGACGTGATGGCTGCGGGCGCCTATCCTGCTTGGAAGCTGCGTGCACTCGAGAAAGAGGGTGTTCACGTGCCCTTTGAGCCGGGCGATACGGAGTATCTGGCAGAGCATACGGTCGACTTCATCTCGTTCTCGTACTATTGCTCGCGCTTGGTGTGCGCCGATGATCAGGTGATCGCCGAGAAGGCGGAGGGCAACGTGTTCCCGACGTTGCGCAATCCGTACCTCAAGGATAAAGAGACTGCCTGGAAGTGGCAGATCGATGCGCTGGGTTTGCGCGTGACGCTTGCCGGCTACCACGATCGTTACCATCTTCCGCTCTTTATCGCCGAGAACGGTGTGGGCGGACTCGATGCGCTGGAAGACGGCAAAGTCCACGATGCGTATCATATTGATTACCTGCGAAGGCATATTCTTGCGCTGCGCGATGCAATTGTCGAGGACGGTGTTGACCTGATGGGATACACGCCGTGGGGCTGTATCGATTTGGTGTCGGCCTCGACGGGGCAGATGAAGAAGCGCTATGGCTTTGTTTATGTCGATGCCGATGATACGGGCAAAGGCACGTTCGATCGCTACCGAAAGGACAGCTTCTGCTGGTATCAAAAGGTCATTGCATCAAATGGCGAGGACTTGAGTTAACCCTTGCAAGCCTGCTGCCCCCGTGGCCCGTTTCGGCCGCGGGGGCTTTTGTTATTGAGGCGGCTGTTCATGAGGAGCATTGCAGGCTGCGGAAACCCGGCACTTGGGGACGTTCCTTTCCTGCCGGCAGCTTGGGACAGTCCTTAAAGGCCGCATCGATCAACTGCGGAAAGCACATCCCAGAATGAGCGTCCAACATGGGACATAGTTTCCCTTGAGGGCCTCAACCGGAAAATGCATCCCGGAATGTTGCCGGAAAGTGGAACGTAGTTTCCCAAACGGGCCGCTAACGGAAAGTGCATCCCGCTATTGAGCTCCAAAATGGGATGCGCTTTCCGTGTCGGCAGTTCCTGGCAGCCTGGGGCTACTCATTTAAGTCTGTCCCCAATGAGTGCAATGAGTGCCCAATGACTAGTAGTAGGCCCACATGGCTTCGATTTCGTTGAGGACTTCTACGACACCCCAGCGACGGGCGCTGCGGCTGGCCGAGTTGGGGTCGTAGACTCCCACTTGATCGGCATCGTCGATGCCCCAGAGCACGATATAGTGTCCAACACTGGTAAAGGTGCCGGGACGAACCGATGCGATAATGGGCGCACCCGAGCGCAGCGCCTGGGTGATAGAGCTGCGATCGATATGGAGCTCCGTTGCGTTAAGGCCCAGCTGCCACGCACCGCTCGTCATAAACGACCATTCGGTTGCACCGGTGGGGGCGTAATTGCCTGCCTCGGAAAGCGCGCACATATCGACGGGAGTCATATCGGTGCGTCCCGTCTTAAAGATATAGACCATGGTGAGGCACGTAGGCCCGCAAGCATTTTGGCGGATGGTACCGCCGGCGTAAGGCAGCTCCGACCATGCAGGGTCGATCTGATAGGTATGCGGCATCGTGCCGGCTTGCCATTGCGAGCGCGGGGTCGAAAAGGCGAAAGAATAACCGGGCGCGACGGGGGCCTTGAGCAGCTTGTCCTCGGCGGTGGGCTCGAGACCGGCCGAGCCGTGGGACATACAGGAGCTCATAAGCACAAAGACCAGACAGGTGAGGATAGAGCACAGTGCGAGGCAAAGCCGACGAGCCGGCAGGGCGGGGGCATTCACGTACGATGTCGAGCGGTAGGGCTTGCCGTCGCGTCCGCCTTGGGGATGCGAAAAGAAGCGGTTGATATGGCTGCCGGGCTGACGTGCGCCGTTGCGGCGCAGTTGCGGAACCTCGGCTTGGCGCTGTTGAGTGCGCGCGCCCAAGCGGCTATCTTGCTGTGCGCTTGTGCCCGTGCTCGGACGGCCGCTCTGCCGTGTTCTGTTTGTCTGCTGCCGAGACGAAGGCCTGGGTTGCTCTTGAGGGCGTTGCGGATTGCTGCTCGTGGCACTTCTGGGCGTCGGCGTGGTGCGGCCAGCAAGGCGAACGCTTTGTCGCCGTTGATCACCGTCGTTGTATCCGTATGCCATTCGTACCGCCTTGTCTCATGTATAACCTGTCTATCCTACAAAAAGGATGTGCAACAAATGGGTCCGAGCGTCAAAAGCTCGGTAAACGGTACGAAAGGCGCAAAACACACGGCCTCAAAAACATCTCTATATGCGTCCGATGAGCGTACGCCCGTCGGACGGGCGACAACAATGAGCGGCAAACCGTGCCGTTCGTCCCAAAAACGGCGCCGCTCGTTTTGCAGTTCTGCCTTCGGTCGAGCCACAAGCGGCGCTGCTGTGCCAAGGCCGTATTGTAAAGCCACGAAATAAAAGCGCGCGGCAAAACAGACCGCGCAAGGGGTGACGCCAAAGAGGCGTCAATAAGGAAAGGAGGGGAACAATGGCGGACAAGAACGCAGAAGTTGCAGTCGAAGGTAACGGCGGCATGAAGAAAACGCTTTCGCTCTGGAACTTCTTCACCATCGGTTTCGGTGCCATCATCGGAACTGGCTGGGTTCTGCAGGTCGGCGACTGGATGGTCGTGGGCGGCGGTCCCGTTCCCGCTATGATCGCATTCCTCTTGGGTGCAATCTTTCTCGTGCCCGTCGGAGCTGTTTTCGGTGAGCTTACGGCTGCTATCCCCATCTCGGGCGGCATCGTCGAGTATGTCGATCGTAGCTTTGGCCGTACGCTGAGCTATATCACCGGTTGGCTCCTGGCCCTGGGCAACGGCATCCTGTGCCCGTGGGAGGCAATCGCTATCTCGACCCTCGTGTCCGAGATGTTCGGCAGCCTGCCCGGTCTTGAGTGGCTGCGTGCCGTCAAGCTCTATACCATCCTGGGCGCCGACGTTTACCTGTTCCCGACGCTGATCGCGCTCGGCTTTGCAGTCTACGTCATCTTCCTCAACTTCCGCGGTGCCAGCTCGGCCGCCAAGCTCCAGGCCTTCCTGACCAAGGCCCTGCTCTGCGGCATGCTGCTCGCCATGGGCGTCTCGCTGTTCACCGGTTCGCCGGAACACGCCATGCCCGTGTTCTCCCAGGTCACCGGCGCTGGTGGCGGCAAGCCCGCTACCGAGGGCACCAGCCTGTTCGCCGGCATCGTGTCGGTCCTGGTTCTGACCCCGTTCTTCTACGCCGGTTTCGACACCATTCCTCAGCAGGCTGAGGAAGCAGCCGAGGGCCTCAACTGGAACAAGTTCGGCAAGATCATCTCCCTAGCTCTGCTGGCCGCAGGCGGCTTCTACATGGTCTGCATCTACTCGTTCGGCACCATCCTCGACTGGCATGAGTTTGTTAAGAGCCCGGTTCCCGCGCTTGCCTGCCTCAAGGGCATCAACATGCTTCTGTACCTGGCCATGCTCGTCATCGCCACGCTTGGACCCATGGGCCCGATGAACTCCTTCTACGGCGCCACGAGCCGCATCATGCTCGCCATGGGCCGCAAGGGCCAGCTGCCCGAGAAGTTCGCCGAGGTCGATCCCAAGTCCGGCGCTCCCAAGCTCGCCTGCGTCGTCCTGGGCGTCATCACCGTCATCGGTCCGTTCCTGGGCAAGAACATGCTCATTCCTCTGACCAACGTGTCGGCCCTCGCCTTCATCTTCTCCTGCGGCATGGTCGCCCTCGCTTGCCTGCGCATGCGCTTCACCGAGCCCGACCTGCCTCGTCCCTACGAGGTGCCCGGCGGCAAGTTTGGCATCTGCCTCGCTGTCGCTGCCTGCGCCGTCATCATCGGGCTGCTCGTGATTCCGTTCTCTCCCGCCTCCCTCAACATGGTGGAGTGGAGCATCGTGATCGGCTGGCTGGCCATTGGCCTGGCCCTCATGGCCTTTACCAATTCCCGCAAAAAGTAGCGCCTAGCCGGGGCGGATCGGGTGCGCGGGATCCTCTCTTCCGCGCACCGAACCCGGCACCACTTGGGTAGTTTTGTGAGGCCTTAACCCAACACGGCCTCGCCCACTATATGGATCCATAAGGAGGAACCATGTCCACTAAGTATGCAATCGTTGGCGGCAAGCTCATCGACGGTACCGGTGCCGAGCCGGTCGAGAACTCCCTCGTTCTCGTCGACGACAACGGCAAGATCGAGTATGCCGGTGCTATGCAGGACCTTCCCGAGGGCGTTGAGGTTATCGACGCCGCCGGCAAGACCGTCCTTCCCGGCCTGATCGACACCCACCTGCACTTCTCGGGCAACCTGACCGACGATGACACCGATTGGGTTATGCAGCCGCTCCTCGAGAAGCAGGCCGTCGCCGTCAAGCAGGCCTACGACTGCCTCACCCACGGCCTCACCACCGTCTGCGAGATCGGTCGCTTTGGTATCCAGATCCGCGACTGCATCGACAAGGGCGTCTTCAAGGGCCCGCGCGTTCTGGCAACCGGCCTTGGCTTCTGCCGCGTTGCAGGCCACGGCGACTCCCACCATTGCAGCCAGGAGCTCAACAAGGAATCGCACCCCTGGGGCGATCAGGTCGACGGTCCTTGGGATCTGCGTAAGGCCGTCCGTCGTCGCCTGCGCGAGAACCCCGATGCCATCAAGATCTGGGCTACCGGTGGCGGCATCTGGCGCTGGGACTCCGGCCGCGACCAGCACTACTGCTCCGAGGAGATCCAGGCTGTGGTCGAAGAGGCAAAGATGGTCGGCATCCCCGTGTGGAGCCACTGCTACAACAACCACGCCGCTGCCTACGATTCCGTTCGCTTTGGCTGCGAGCAGTTGATTCACGGCTTCGATATCGATGAGCGCACCATGGACCTCATGGCCGAGCAGGGCACCTTCTTCACCCCGACGATCGCCTTCCTGCCCACTTGGTACGCCACCTATCCGCCCGTCTACGTCCCCGAGCTGCACGACAAGTACGAGGGCACCCTGGTCGAGAAGGAGCTGCAGCGCAACTACGACTGCCTGCGCGAGGCCAAGAAGCGCGGCGTCGTCATGACGATCGGCTCCGACTCCTTCTCCTTCGTCACCCCGTACGGCACCTGCTCTATCGAGGAGATGTACGAGTTCGTCGACAAGATCGGCTTCACCCCGGTCGAGACCATCACCTGTGCCACCCTCAACGGTGCCAAGATGTGCCACATCGAGGACGAGACCGGTTCCATCGAGGCCGGCAAGTGCGCCGACCTGCTGGTCGTCAACGGTGACGTCGCCGCCGACATCCACGTGCTCAACACCGACAACATGGACGTCATCATGAAGGACGGCTGGATCGTCGAGGCTGGCACCTTTGGCGAGGCCAACAAATACAGCGCCTAAGATACCGTTTGTCGATGGCTGGATGTAAAACACAGTTTTTGATTGCATAATGCAATGGAGAGGGTCGCTTGCGGCCCTCTTTATTGCTATGGGGTGCGTCAGTAAGAAGGAGATGACGGTGGATCTCAATAGGCTGATTCTGGGCAAGAGCTACAACTCTACCAAGGTCTTTCGTACCGCTCAGCATGTGGTTCAAGCCATCTTGCTCGGTATTGTCGTTCCGCTGCTTATCCTGCTGCTCATCTGGGATCTAACCGATAATCCCAATCCCGTTCCGGCCGTTGTCGTCATTGCCGGCTTGGTCATGCTGTGCTTCTTCTTCTCGTACGTCTTTGTCGTTCCCGACGACCTCACATCGAGCGCTACCGACCGCACGCTCGCCATCGCGTCGAAAATATTCGCCTACACGTCGCGCGGCCTTACGCCCGAAGCTGCCCTGGGCGCCTCTAAGATCATCCTGTCCGAAACCATCGCCTCTGCCATCTGCTTTACCGACGGCAAGCAGGTGTTGGCAAGCTGGGGCGAGGACTCGGCAAAATGCCCCGCGGGCACCCCGGTGGTGCTGCGGACCACGCTCAATGTGATCAACAGCGGTGAGCAAAGCGTTTTCTCGCGCGATGCCTCGACCGAGACAGGTGGCTACTTTCCGCGCCTGCGCGCCGGTATTGTCGCACCGCTTACCGTGCGCGGGCATTGCGTGGGCACGCTCGAGCTGTACTATCCCCGCCTGAGCAGCATCGATATGCGCCAGACGGCGTTGGCCTCGGGCTTTGCCGATCTCATTTCCACGCAGCTCGCCAGCTTTGAGCTCGAGCGCCAGGACGAGCTTACGGCCCGCGTGGAGCTGCGCGCCCTGCAGTCGCAGGTCGACCCGCATTTTCTGTTCAATACCATCAGCACTATCGTGTCGCTCGTGCGAACCGAGCCCGACAAGGCGCGATCGCTGCTGATCGACTTTTCTAATTACTATCGTCAGACGCTTTCTGACTCCGATACGCTCACCACGCTCGAGCATGAGGTGGAACAGGGCACTCGTTATATCAATCTTATGCAGGCCCGGTATGGCGACGGCCGTCTGCGCGTTTCGGTCGACATCGACTTTGAGGTGCGCGACAGCATGGTGCCGCCGTTTATCTTACAGCCGCTGCTCGAAAACTGCATCAAGCATGCCCAGCGCGAGACCGAGCCGCTTTCTATTCGTGTTGGGGCTTTTGAGACCGATGACGGTCTGGAGATCATCGTCGAAGATGACGGCATCGGTATGAGCGAAGAAGTCTGCGCGCACCTGTTTGAGCAGCATCGCCGAGAGGAGCCCGAGAGCATTACCGCCGACGGCTCCATCAAGCGAGGCTGCGGCCTGGCGCTCTTCAACGTGCTTCAGCGCATCCATTTCTTTTACGGGGAAGATTCTGGCATGCGCGTGAAGTCCCAGGAGGGCGTGGGGACGCAGGTCATCGTCGAGCTGAACGGCGAGCCGCATGAGCCGGCGCCGATGAAGGTGTAGCGCGCGGTTGGATTGAGAGAAAAAAGAGGGGAAGCGCATATGTCCGAGGGATGGAACATCTTGGTGGTTGATGACGAGCCTCCTATTAGGGCTGAGCTACGTTATCTGCTGGAAAAGGATGCACGTGTGGGACAGATTGCCGAGGCGGGCAATGTCACCGAGGCCGTGGAGTCGATTCTGTCGAACAAGCCCGACGTGCTGTTTTTGGATATCACGATGCCCGGCCGCTCGGGAATTGAGCTAGCCGAGACCCTGCAAAACCTAAAGACGCCGCCGGTGGTGGTGTTTGTGACGGCGTTTGCAGAGTTCGCGGCCGACGCGTATAACCTCGATGCTGTCGACTATGTCGTCAAGCCGGTCGAGGATGCCCGCCTGTCAAAGGCGCTCGACAAGATCGAAACCGCCCTGGGTGTTCGCCGCGCTGTCCATACCCCGCGCCAGCCCCTTCGCCTGACGGTGGACCGCGGGGGTAAAAAGGTGTTCATCCCCGTGGCGGATGTCTGCTACTTTGAGGCGCGTGCCGATTTTTGCAACGCCGTCTGCGCCGAGGGAACATATCTGATTAATGAGTCGATCTCTTCGCTCGAACGTCGCTTGGGCTCCGAGGGCTTTATCCGCGTCCATCGCAGCTATCTGGTCAATTTGGAAGACGTGCACAATGTTGAGATTGGCTCCACGGGGTTGATGGAGCTCAGGCTCGACCGCGTGAGCTCGACGGTGCCGGTGTCCCGTCGTCGTGCCGCCGAGGTCAAGTCGCACCTGGGGCTTGCGTAAGAGGCTTGCGTGCCGTCGTTTACCGCCGCAGGTTTGGCACGGGCGCGCGGTGGGCATAATGGGTGGCATCGAATGAAATCGAAAGGATCATTATGCCTGCGCTCATTACGCATCATCTGTTTGGCGAGGAAAGCATCGACCGTCTTCCGCAGGGCGTTATCACGTCCGACGAGGAGCGTATTGCCTTTATCCTGGGCAACCAGGGCCCCGACCCGTTTTTCTTCCACATGCTCACGCCGCGCGTTTCCGATTGCACGTTGCTTGCTCAGGTCATGCACCGCTCGCGTATGTCGCGCCAGTTCTCGTGTCTGCGCGACGGCGTGTCGCACCTGCAGCCGCGCGATGCCAACCTGGGTCGCGCCTTTGCGCTGGGCCTGCTGTCGCACTATGTGCTCGACCGCAATGCCCACCCCTTTGTCTACGAGCAGCAGTTTGGCATTGTTGAGTCCGACCCCGAGCTCGAGGCTTCGGGCAGCCAAGTTCACGCCGTGCTCGAAAGCGACCTGGACGTGCTGATGCTGCAGCTCAAGCGCGATGGGGCAACGGTCGAGGATTATCCGCCGGCGGGCGAGATCGTCACGACCGACCGCATCAATCGTGTTGCCGGCGTGCTGATGAGCTACGTCGCCGGGCGCGTGTACGGTATCGATATCCCGGCGGGGGAGTACGCCGGCGCCGTAGCCGACATGCAGCTGCTCTACCGCACTATCGAGCCGGCCGGTTCGGCCAAGACGCGCGCGATTGCCCTGATCGAGGGCTTGGTGCACGATTATTCGCTGCTCGACGGCCTTGCGCACCGTGTGACGACCGAGCTGCCCGAGCGTACCGGCAACCTGGGCCACTTGGCATGGAAGAACCCCTTTACCGACGAGGTCTCGAACGAGAGTTTCCCCGAGGTCTTTGACCGCGCGCTGGTCGATTACGAGTGCACGGTCGCCCGCTTTATCGAGACCGGCGATATGGAAGCCGTGACCAACCACGTCAATTACAGCGGTCGCGTGCTCGACGTCGACGAAGAGTTCGACCGCGAAGAGTAGGGCTCGTGCGTGCCCCTTTGCCGAATCCTTACCGGCGCCTCTGGACAATTGGGGTACGATGAACTAACTGCATATCGGGCGAATACGAAGGGGCCCTGTCCATGAAATACACCAAGCTCGAGCGTAACTGGGTTATGTACGATGTGGGCAACTCGGCCCTCGTGCTGCTCAATACCTCGGTGGTGCCCATCTACTTTAACGCCATCAATACCGGTGCTTCCTCGGCAGACCTGGTGGTCGCTTGGGGCAACGCGCAGACGATTGCCTCGCTAGTCATTGCCATGCTCATGCCCATTCTGGGCGCGCTTGCCGATTACGCCGGCAACAAGATCAAGTTCTTCTTGGGCTTCTTCCTCACGGGCCTGGTCCTTTGCCTGGCGCAGGCTATCCCAATGTCCGCCATGGCATTTTTGACCGTGTACGTGCTGTGCACCATCGGCCTTAACTCTTCTATGACGTTCTACGACGCTATGCTGCCCGACATTACCACCGACGAGCGCATGGACGCCGTGTCCAGCTCGGGTTATGCCTGGGGCTACATCGGTTCCACTGTGCCGTTCATCATCTGCTTGGCGCTTATCATGGGTGGCCCCGCTCTTGGCGTCCCCACCATGCTGGCAACGCGTCTGTCGTTTATCATCACTGGTGCCTGGTGGCTCATCTTTACCCTGCCGCTCATTCGCACCTATAAGCAAAAGTACGGTCGCGAGCGCGGTCCCGAGGATACTATCGGCCACATCGTGGGCGGTGTGTTCTCCGAGGTCGGACACACCATGCGCGAGATCGCCCACAACAAGACCGTGCTGATCTACATGATCGCGTTTTTCTTCTACATCGACGGTGTGCACACGGTTATTTCCATGGCAACCAGCTACGGATCGGCCTTGGGCATCGATTCGACCCAGTTGGTCCTGGCGCTGCTCGTCACGCAGTTCGTGGCCTTTCCGTCCGCCATCATCTACGGCAAGCTCGCCGGCCGCGTGGGCACGCTCAACATGATCTTGGTGGCAGTCGCCGCCTATATGGGCATTGTGCTGTTCGCCGCGTTCTTCCTAAAGACCGCCTTTGAGTTTTGGGTGCTTGCCATTATGGTCGGCCTGTTCCAGGGCGGCGTGCAGGCGCTCAGCCGCAGCTACTTTGGCCGCATTATTCCCAAGGAAAAGTCCAACGAGTACTACGGCTTCTTTGACATCTTTGGCCGCTATGCAAGCGTTATGGGCACCTTCCTGGTGTCGATCGTCACCTCGCTGACCGGCAACCCGTCGCTGGGCGTCCTTTCCATTGGTGTGCTGCTGGTCGTTGGCTTTATGCTGCTGGTCCGCCTGTCCCGCATGACTCGGGCGGCAGAGCATGCCGCATAGGAGTGAGCGGCTATTGTGCCTGTCCACGGTACTCTTTTGGGATTATCCGCGATAAACATTCTGACTTTCGAACAATGATTAGCCCAAGTGGGTATGATGGAGTCAGCTAGGTCGCGGGGCGTCGCCTGTGTTTGGCGGCGTCCCGTTTTTGTGTTGCAGGGAGGGTAAGGCATGAACGCCACGGTCGTGATTCCAACGTATTGGGCGGGCGATGACGCTTGCGCAAACGCCCCTGGCACCTATGACCATTCGACGCGACTCAACGCCGACAATCCCGAACTCGACCGCTGCCTGGCCTCGCTTGAGCAGGTGTGCGACATCCCGCGCATCATCCTTTTGGTGGTCTGTCCTGTTTCTGCCACAGCCGATGTGTCGCTGCGCGTGCACGAGATTGTCGACGCGCATCCCACGCTCAAGGTCACCGTTGTCACCAACACCCAGGCCTCGCGCATCGCAGACCGGGTTGCTCAGATCGCGCCCAAGGGTTCGGGCGAGTGCGTGAGCCTGCGAGGCTACGGTGCCATCCGCAACATGGGGCTAGCCTGTGCCGCTGTGCTGGGGCATGACGCGGTTATCTTTTTGGATGACGATGAGACTGTCATCGACGCCGACTTTATGAAGCGCGCGACCTATGCGTTGGGGCAGCAGACGCGTCAGGGCTTGCCGATTTTGGTCAAGAGCGGCTATTTCTACGATCGCGACGGCTCGCCGTTGGCTCCCACGGACAAGGCGGGCATCTGCCATCGTTGGTGGACCAAGCGCATCGAGTTCAACCGTTGGATGAAAAAGGCGCTCTCGGGCACCCGCATCTCGCGCTCCAACTACGTGTGCGGCGGCCTGATGGCCCTGCACGCCCGCGCCTTTACGCGTGTGGCCTTTGACCCGTTTATCACCCGCGGCGAGGACTTGGATTACCTCTTTAACATGCGCATGTTTGGCTACGACGTGTGGTTCGATAACGAGTGGACCGTGCGTCACCTGCCTCCAGAGTCCGAAAAGCGCTCGCCGCGCTTTATGCAGGATGTATACCGTTGGTACTACGAACGGGCCAAGTTGACATTTGCCGCGCATCAAAAGGAGCTCATTCCCGTTACGGCGGCATCGCTCATGCCCTACCCGGGCCCGTGGATTTCGCGCGAGCTCGACGACCGCGTGCGCAAGACCGCCATGGTCCGCAGCATGTTTACCCGCGAGCACGAGGGCTACCTTCGCATTTGGCGTCACGGTATCGGCGAGGCAAAGGCCTATGCGCGCCAAAACGCTGCAAGCTACCTGCGTTTCCAGAGCTTTTGGCCCAAGATCATGGACGGGCTTTGGCGTGACGCACAACTGATCAGTATCCTGGAGGGGGCCGAATGATCGACCGCCGCGCCCAGCGCGATAGTTCAATATCAATCTTTCGCATCATTGCCGTTGCATGCGCCATTTGCGTGCTGGTGTACTTTATTTTTGCCTTGGTGACCGGTATCGAGCCGATCGCCACGGTGATTGCCTGCGCGCTGCTGTGCATCTTTCTGTGCATCTTTATCTTTTTGACGCTCAATCCCGATTCGGTGCGCTCCCAGTACGCCGAGGAGACGCTCTCGGTGGCCTCGGCCATGCTCGAGGACATTAAGGGCGGTCTGACGCAGGAGTCGGCGCGTTTGGTGTGCCGGCGCATTTTGCCCGAGACGCGCGCCATGACGGTGGCCATCACCGACGAGGACAACGTGCTTGCCTGCGCGGGCGAGTTTGAGGAAAAACTGCTGCCCGATACTCCCATCCACACGCTTGCCACACGCTACGTTATCGAACATGGCATCGTGCAGTCGTTCAACCGTATGGTGGATGTCGTGGGCTCGGACGGCTCGCACAACCAAGTTCCCGCCGGCATTATCGCCCCCATCAAGGTGGGCGATCGTACCGTCGGCACGCTCAAGTTCTACTACAAGACCCCGCGCGCCGTCGACCGTACCCAGTATGCGCTTGCCTCGGGCTTTGCCGAGATCTTGTCCACGCAGCTCGCCATCCACGAGCTCGAGGTGCAAAAGGAACTCACGGCGCGCGCCGAGGTGCGTGCGCTGCAGGCGCAGATTAACCCGCACTTCCTGTTCAACACGCTGAACACCATTGCATCGTTTACGCGCACCGACCCGCTGCGGGCCCGCGAACTGCTTCGTGAGTTCTCATCGTTCTATCGTGCTACACTCGACAACTCGGGATCGCTTATTCCGGTCTCGCGCGAGGTCGCACAGACCAAGCGCTACCTTACCTTTGAGAAGGCCCGCTTTGGCGAGGACCGCGTGCTTGCGACGTTCGATGTGTCCGAGGACGTGGAAGATACGCTGGTGCCGGCGTTCGTGATCCAGCCGATTGTCGAGAACGCCGTACGTCATGGTATGGGCGATGACGACGCCCTGAGGATCGACGTGACCGTTCACCAAGACGGCGAGGATGCAATCTTGATTGCCGTGGCCGATAATGGCGTGGGCATGGATGAGGGTACCGCCGCCAGACTGTTTGACGAGCGCTCTGCCCGTCCCGACGCCAGCTCTCCCCAGGGTGGCGGCGCCGGTGTGGCCATGCACAATATTTCGGAGCGCATCCATCGCTTTTATGGGCCGCACTCCTATACGCGTGTCGAATCGGCGCCGGGCAAGGGCACCAAAGTGCTCCTTCATCTTGATTTGTCAGAGAGCATCTTTGACATTCAAGAGTAAAATAAAAGGCTACGGGCTCAACGTCATGCGACGGATGCCCGGCGTAGTTAGTTGACGAAAGGTTTTATCCCTATGCTGCGTGCGATGATTGTGGATGATGAGGCGCCGGCTCGCTCGGAGCTTCGCTTCCTGCTCGAGCAAACGGGCAAGATCGGCACGATCACGGAGGCGTCGAGCGTCCGCTCCGCCATCGAGATGCTTATGGAAAGTCGCGTGGATGTCGTGTTTCTCGATATCTCGATGCCCGGTGCCTCGGGCCTGCAACTTGCCGAGGCGCTGCATAAGCTCAAAAATCCGCCGGCGATCGTGTTTGTGACTGCGTATAGCGACCATGCGGTCGAGGCATTCGACGTGGATGCCGTCGATTATCTGATGAAGCCGGTCGAGGAAGCTCGCTTGGATCGCGCGATCGAGAAGGTTATGCAGCGCGCCAAGCCGGTTACGGACAGCAAGGTGACCATCGAGCGTATCCCGGTGGAAAAGGGCGGCCGCAAGGTGCTCATTCCCGTGGACGACATTCGCTTTATCATGGCCAAGGACGATTACTCCTGCATCTATACCGTCGATGATCGCTTTTTGTCGACGACCTCGCTGGCGCAGTTTGAGGCCAAGCTCTGCGATTTTGGCTTCTTCCGTGTTCACCGCCGCTATATCGTCAACCTGGCGTGCGTCACGGACGTTGAGACGGTGCCCTCGGGCGCCATCCAGCTGGGCATTACGGGCGTCGACGAACGCGTGCCGGTTTCGCGCCGCCGCGTCGTGCCGCTCAAGAAGGCTCTGAGTCTCTAGCACACTGGCCCCGCAGCCCTGTAGACCCATCGTCTGCGGAGCCGTGGGGCCTTTTTTGTATGTATCTGCCGAATCGTTTTTTTTGCGGAAGGGATCCCATGAACAGTGCAAGCGCCAAGCGTATCGACATCATCTCGGACACCCACGGCTATTTATCGCCTGCGCTCCTGGACGAGCTTGAGGGCGCAGACCTGATTATCCACGCCGGCGACCTTACGTCAGAGATGGACTACGAGCACCTATGCACCATCGCCCCCGTGCGGGCCGTACTGGGCAACAACGATTACTACCGCGACTACGGCCCCGATGTAGACCGTCTTGCGCTCTTTACCTACGAAGGCCTCAAATTTGCCGTAGCCCACTACCGCGAAGACCTTCCGGTGGGATCCGTAGACGTAGCCATCAACGGCCACACCCACGTAACCAAAGAAGCCCAAGTGGGCCGCTGCCTAGTCCTCAACCCGGGCAGCGCCAGCTACCCCAGAGGCACCCGAGGCCCCACCATGGCCAGAATGCTCGTCAAAGACGGCCATGTCATAAGTACCAAGTTTATTGACTTGGACTAACCGCAACAAAAACGGGGGATGCAGATGCGTCCCCCGTTTTCATTTGAGCCAAAGGCAGAGCTTCAGCAAGATCCTTAGACAAACCCCGCCGCGGAGAACGGGGCCGCCGAGCCGCGAAGCGGCGAGGAACAACAACGACTCGAACAAAGTGACGGCAGGGAGGGTCTCCGGGGCTGGGGGCGGGGGTTAAGTTTGTCGCGAGTTCCGCACGCAAAGGAAAGCACTTAATGTGCTTTCCGTCTT
>CABPDL010000028.1:0-28767 GCA_902406375.1 uncultured Collinsella sp. | reverse complement strand
GTCCTGCGCAAGACGAAGGCCACATTAAGTGGCCTTCTTTGCGTGCGGAACTCATTTTGAGCAAGCACCCGCCCTGCCGGGGCTCCCGGGTTCTGCGACGACTCGGCCGTTCGGGTCAGGTGGGCTGAATGGAATAGAGTGAATGGGCGTGCCGTCGGCACGCCCATTGTTTTGAAGGGAACTCATTGAGAGGCAAGGCCCTGCGCCCGGCCCCTCGGTTCCGTGACGACTCGGCCGTTCGGGTCAGGTGGGCTGGATTGAATTTGGTGAATGAGGGCGCTGTTGGCGCCTTCATTCTTTATATATGTTGGGAGCGCCAAGCGGTGGGGGTGGTGCCGGTGTGTTGCTTGAAGGCTTGGGCGAAGGCAGCCTGCTGAGGGTAGCCTAGACGCTCTGCCACCTGCGCTATCGTGAGCGCGCTATCGGCCAAAAGGTCCTGTGCTCGCTCCATACGGCGTCTGCGAATGTAGGCGCCCAGGGACTCGCTAGTTTGGGCCTTAAAGGTGGCGCATAGCTTGGAGCGGCTTGTGTAGAGCCTCTCGGCCACCTCGTTGATACCCACACGTTTGCCCTTGTCGAGCGCGCGCTCAATCATTGCCGTTGCTTCTTCGGCAATGGTTATGCTGACGCGTGTGTCTGCCGCCTGCCGCGCCTGCTTGTGGGCCGCGCGCGAACAGGCGAGCTCCGCGACCATGGTCTCCACGATGCCTTGCATATAGACGTGTCCGCCTACGGTGCGGGCGCGGTCCTCGTTAATCCTGCGCAACGTGTGGCAGATGGCAGACGTCGCCTCCTCGTGCCATGGCTCGGCAAACGCCTCAAAGACCCCTGCGAACTCGGTGGGATAGCGGTACTCCAGTTCGTCAAAATATCCAGGCAAAAAGAGCACCGAGCGCGAGTGATAGAGCCGCCCTGCAAACAGTGGGCTTAACTCCTCGCCACAGTTATCTTGGATAAAGCTGCACACAGCATTGTTTGGCCACGGTCCATGCAGGGGTTTAAGGTTCGCAGGCGTTATGCCGGCTTCGGGCATGCACATGAGCGTGGGCGCGCTGACCTCGCTCACGCACGCGTACGGTTCGGGTGTGTATTCGGCCAGGTACATATCGTGCATCGGGGTAATGTAATGCTCCATGACGATGCAGGCAGGGGAGAGGGGCATGATCCATGCGCGTCCGTGCGCCCGATCGTTTGTCACCTCACCGGTAAAGACGGCGCCCTTGCCGGAAAGCTGCAGACCAAACTGCTCAAACTGCGGTGCGTAGAGCTCGGTTATATCGGTTGCTGCCCGCCGCATTTTCAAAAGCGTCCCCTTCCTTTGCAGAAACGTCCACGCCTGCCTCGATTGTGTGTCTTGGCTAACACGCCCATGATAAGTTTCTTACGGTTAACTCTCAAGCCGTTAGAAAGGAATCTCATGGCAAAGGGATCAAAAAAGGAAGGCGGCGGCATCGGCGAGCTACTTGCATATGCCGGTGACCGTAAATTCCTAACGTATTTGGGCATGGCCCTCTCGGCGTTCTCGCAGCTGTTGAGCTTTGGCCCGTACGTGTGCATCTGGCTTGTTGCGCGAGACCTGATTGCCGTGGCGCCCAACTGGAGCGAGGCCGCCGACATCGCGATGTATGGTTGGTGGGCTGTTGGTTTTGCCCTGGCAAGCATCGTGGTCTATTTCGTGGGACTCATGTGCACGCACCTGTCCGCGTTTCGCTGCGCATCCAATATCCGCAAGGCTACGAGCGAGCATCTGCTTAAGCTGCCGCTCGGCTACTTTGACACGCACGCCACCGGTGAGCTGCGCCGTATCGTAGACGGCTGTGCCGCCTCCACCGAGACGCTGCTCGCGCACATGCTGCCCGATATCGCCGGTGCCACCGCCATGGTCGTGGGCCTGCTTGTGCTGCTATTTGCCCTCGATTGGCGTTTGGGCGCGGCATGCTTAATCTCGGTCGTCGTTTCGTTTTGCGCCATGGCCACCATGATGAGCGGCAAGGGCGCCGAGTTTATGAAGGCTTACATGGGCGCGCTGGTCAAGATGAACAAGACCGGCACCGAATACGTACGCGGCATCCCCGTGGTCAAGGTATTCCAGCAGACGGTCTACTCCTTTAAGGCGTTCCACGATGCGATCGCCGAATACGCCGATATGGCGCAAAACTATGCGGGTACGTTTTGCCGGGGTCCGCAGGTGCTCAACCTTACTGCGCTCAACGGCCTTGTGGCATTTCTTTTGCCTGTGGCGCTGCTGCTGGCGCCGGGCGAGACGGACTTCGCGCACTTTATGGTCAATTTTACGTTTTACGCGATCTTTTCGGCCGTGGTGCCGACGGCCATGACCAAGCTTATGTTTGTGGGCGAGGCGTCTCAGATGAGTGCTGATTCGCTGGCTCGCATCCGAAGCGTTATGGATTCCAAGCAGCTCTCCGTGCCCGCTCAACCCAAGCACCCCGCTGGCAGCGATGTACGCTTTGAGGACGTGAGCTTTACCTACGAGGGCGCCGAGGTGCCTGCCGTCGATCATGTGAGCTTTAGCGTTCCCGCAGGTAGCACCCTTGCGTTGGTTGGTCCCTCGGGCGGCGGTAAGTCGACCTGCGCAAGCCTGATCCCGCGTTTTTGGGATGTTTCCTTGGGTCGTGTGCTCGTGGGCGGCGTAGACGTTCGCGACATGGATCCGCACGAGCTCATGGACCAGGTCGCCTTTGTGTTTCAGACCAACCAGCTGTTCCGCCAAACACTTGCCGATAACGTGCGCGCCTCCAAGCCTACGGCCACTGACGACGAAGTGCGCGCGGCCCTCTCCGCGGCCCAGTGCGACGATATCGTGGCCAAGCTCCCGCAGGGCATCGACACCATGCTCGGCGCCGGCGGGGCGTACCTTTCGGGCGGCGAGGTCCAGCGCGTGGCGCTCGCCCGCGCAATCCTTAAGGACGCGCCCATCGTGGTGCTCGACGAGGCCACAGCCTTTGCCGACCCCGAGAACGAGGCGCTCATCCAGCGCGCCTTTAGCAAACTGGCGGCGGGTCGCACAGTCATTATGATCGCGCACCGGCTTTCGACCGTGGTGGGGGCCGACAAGATCGTGGTGCTCAACCAAGGTAGCGTGCAGGAGACTGGCACCCATGCCGAGCTGCTGTCCCAAAAAGGCCTGTACGCCAAGATGTGGGCCGAATACGAACAGGCCGCGAGCTGGAAAATCACTGCAGCGACCGCGGATGTCGCCGTCGCGAAGGGAGGCGAGGCCTAAATGTTCGCCTCATTCCAAAAGAAGTATTTCCTATCCGATAAAGGTGTCGCCGGCGTAAAACGCGGCATTTTCTGGACCACGCTCACCAATCTTGTGACCATGGCCGGCATGGGCTTTTTGTTCCTGGTCATGGCTGGTTTTGTCGAACATCTCGCCACCGGTGCCGACCTGCCGGATGCCCTGCCGATTGTGGGCGGCCTCCTGGTCTTTTTCGTGTTGCTCTTTGCCTCTAACTGGCAGCAGTATTACTACACCTACTGCATCTTTTACGAGGAGTGCGGCAAGCAGCGTATGGAGATTGCCGAGCGCTTGCGCAAGCTGCCGCTGTCGTTTTTTGGCCGTCGTGATCTGGCCGATTTAACCGAGACCATCATGGGCGACGTCCAGGCCATGGAGCACGCCTACAGCCACGTGCTGGGAGAGCTTTGGGGTGCCATCATCGCAAGCGCTATTGTGTTCGTGGCGTCGCTGTTCTTTTGCTGGCAGCTGGCGATCGCGGCGTTTTGGAGCGTGCCCGTGGCCTTTGCCGTGCTGTATCTGACACGCGGCCCCATGACCCCGGTGTTCGACCATGTGCGTGCCGAGAAGGTCAAGGTTACCGAGGCGATCCAGGAGACGCTCGACTGCGTGCGCGAGATCCGCGCCACTAACCAGGAGACTCATTATCTTGAGGGGCTCAACGCCGTGATCGATGCCGAGGAGCGCGAGACCACCAAGGGCGAGCTCGCCAATGGGCTTTTGGTCAACTCCGCCTTTGCCATCCTGCGCCTGGGGATTGCCACCACGTTGGTCACGGGCGCTGCGATGGTCGCCTCCGGCCAGGTCGACTTTTTGATGATGTTTGCCTTCCTGCTTATGGTGAGCCGCATCTATGCGCCCTTTGATCAGGCGCTGATGCTGATGTCCGAGCTGTTTGCCGCCGAGTCGTCGGCCAAGCGCATGCGTTCCATCATGGAAGAGCCCGTGGCGCGGGGCAGCGAGCAGTTTGAGCCCGTAGGCCACGATGTGGTGTTCGATCACGTGGCATTTGGCTATGGTGCGGGCGAGGACGGCCGCGCCGGCGAGAAAGTTCTTACCGATGTGAGCTTTACCGCCAAGGAAGGCGAGGTCACGGCACTGGTCGGTCCTTCGGGCTCCGGTAAGTCCACGGTGAGCCGCCTGGCCGCGCGCTTTTGGGACGCCACCGAAGGCACGGTCACCGTGGGCGGCGTGGATGTTGCGAGCGTGGATCCCGAGGCGCTGCTGCGCGACTACGCCATTGTGTTCCAAGACGTGCTGCTCTTTGACGACACGGTGATGGGAAACATCCGTCTTGGTCGTCGCGATGCCACCGATGAGGAAGTGCTTGCTGCCGCGCGTGCCGCCAACTGCGACGAGTTTGTGAGCCGCATGCCGCAGGGCTATGACACCATGATCGGCGAGAACGGCTCCAAGCTGTCCGGCGGTGAGCGCCAGCGCATCTCTATCGCCCGTGCGCTGCTCAAAGACGCGCCTATCGTGCTGTTGGACGAGGCGACGGCGAGCTTGGATGTGGAGAACGAGACCGTGGTTCAGCAGGCGCTCTCCCGTCTGCTTGCAGGTAAGACGGTTATCGTTATTGCCCACCGTATGCGCACGGTGGAAAATGCCGATAAGATCGTTGTACTCAAGGATGGTGTGGTTGCCGAGCAGGGCACTCCGGCGCAGCTCAAGGCGGCAGGTGGAGAATTCGCCCGCATGGTGGCGCTGCAAAAGGAAGCAGCTACCTGGCAGTTGTAAGAAGGGGCAAAGGGACAGTCCCTTTCTCACATTGACAATCGGTTACTCCGCATCGTTAATTTTCAAAAGGTTAGCCATGGCTGACCTAGATAGTTAGATAAAATTGAGATATTTCAAAAGCGTGCTCGAGCAAACTTGTTTACTCGGGTGCTGAAGCACCATGCCGCGTCCAATGCGGCAAAAAGGAGAAGCAACATGAAGAAGTCGACGTTCAATACCCTGCTTGTCGGTGGCGGTTTTCTGCTTGGCACGGCCGGCATCAAGCTGCTTACCAGCGCTCCGGTAAAGAACGCCTGCGTGCAGGGTATCGCGTGCGGCATGCGCATCAAGAACGGCTACCAGGACATGGTCGAGCAGGCCAAGGCTAATGTCGACGACATGGTTGCCGAGGCTGCTTACATCACCCAGAGCGAGGCCGCTGCTGACGAGGCAGCCGAGTAACGCTCCCAGGCACAAACTATGAGATTCTCGATTATTAGCGAGATCCCCGGCAGGACCCGTCTTCAATTGGCGGGTCCTGTGCCAGAGAGCGATCTCGATGCACTTCTTAAGCTTGGCGGCGACATCGACGGCGTGCACAAGGTGCGCGTCTACGGCCGCATTGGCCAGATGGCACTCGAATACGACGAGTCGCGCCGCGATGCCGTGCTGGCCGCCGTCGGTGCGCTCGACGCTCAGGCCATCGCCGACGCAAAGACGGGTTACGTGATGCAGCTTGAGCCACGCAAGCACAAGCTCGTCATGGATCTTGCCACACTTATCGGCGCCCACTACGCGCGCCGCTGGTTCTTGCCGACGCCTCTGCGTGCTGTGTTTGTCGTGGCCGGTTACATGGCATTTTTGCGCGCCGCCCTCCGTGAGCTCGCGCAGCCGCGCCTGACCGTTCCCGTGCTCGATGCTTCGGCCATTGGTATCTCGTTTGTCAAACGCGACGTCGATACCGCCGGCCAGACGATGTTCCTGCTCAACGTGGGCGAATTGCTCGAGGACTACACGCGCGCCATGAGCGAAAACGAGCTCATCAACTCGCTGCTCGACGTGCCCGATAAGGCACAAAAAGTGGTCGGTGACACCGAGGTAAGCGTTGCCGCCACCGAGCTCGAGCCCGGCGACTTGGTAGCCGTGCGCACTGGCATGTCCATTTGCATCGACGGTGTTGTCGAGCAGGGGAGCGCTATGGTCAACCAAGCGACCCTGACCGGCGAGCCGCTGGCCGTCGAGCGTAGCGCAGGCGACGACGTGTTCGCCGGCACCGTCGTGGAAGACGGCAGCATCTTGGTGCGCGTGCGCGCCAATACGGCGCAAACCAAACTGCGCTCAATCGTCTCGCTCGTGCAGACGGCCGACTCGCTCAAGTCCGAGGGCCAGTCGCATATGGAGGACCTTGCCAACAAGATCGTCCCGTGGAACTTCTTGCTCGCGGGCCTGGTTGCGCTTACTACCCGCAGCCTCATCAAGACCTCGGCGGCACTGATGGTCGACTACTCGTGCGCACTCAAGCTCACGGGTTCCGTTGCCGTCATGACCGCTATGAGCGATGCTGCCAAGATGGGCGTCATGGTCAAGGGCGCGAAGTACTTTGAGTCGTTTGCCAAGGCCGACACCATTGTGTTTGACAAGACCGGCACGCTTACCGAGGCGCAGCCGCGTCTTGCCTGCGTGCTCACCACCGATGGCTGGAGCGAGGACGAGGTCCTGCGCCTTTCCGCTTGCTTGGAGGAGCATTTTCCGCATCCGGTGGCGCGTGCCGTGGTCAATGCGGCACGCGAGCGCGGGCTCGAGCACCGCGAGCGCCATGCTGCCGTCGAGTACATCGTGGCGCACGGCATCGCTTCGTCCATTGAAGGGCGTCGCGCGATTATCGGCTCGGCACACTTTGTGTTTGAGGACGAGAGCGCGCAGCTCGATTCCGACATTAAGGAGCGCATTGAGTCTCAGATGCAGGGCCTGTCACCGCTGTATCTGGCGGTCGATGGCAAGGTCGTCGGCGTGCTCGGTATCGAGGATCCGCTCAAGCCCGGGGTCCGTGAGGCCATCGCCGACCTGCATGCGCTGGGCGTCAAGCATGTCATTATGCTTACGGGCGACTCCGAGCGCACGGCCGAGCGCATCGCGCGCGAGGCGGGCGTCGACGAGTTTAAGGCCGAACTGCTGCCCGAGGACAAGTACGCCTATGTGGAGCGGATTAAGCGCGAGGGGCGCCACGTTGCCATGGTGGGCGACGGTGTCAACGATTCGCCGGCGCTCGGTTTGGCCGACGTGGGCTTGGCGATGGGTGGCGGAAGCGACATCGCCAAGGAGGTTGCCGACATCATCCTGACCGATACGGATCTTGCCGCGATCGTGCGCCTGCGCCGTATGAGTCAGGGGCTTATCGATCGTCTGACGAGTTCGTATTCCAAGGTGATGCTCACCAACTCGGCGCTCCTGGCGCTGGGCATTACCGGCATGATCACTCCGCAGACGTCGTCACTGCTGCACAACGGCTCAACGATTGCCTACAGCCTGAGCAACGCGAAGGCTTACCTGCGTTAGCAGACGTGTTCGCCCACGTTATCTGGCCTGCGCCCAGACGGCATCGGTGTCGTCCGGGCGCAGGCCTTTTGCGTTTGACCATGTGCTAGCTTCTCTATATAGTGTGGCTAGCAGAGCTAGCAATTGAAGGGAGCGGGATCGCCGTGGGTGCTGTTAGCGGCATGGCGCAGGTGAATGTTCGCGTAGATCGCCAGGTCAAGAATCGTGCCGAGGAGGTACTGCGGCTTTCGGGCGGGTCACTGCCCGAGCTCATCAAAAAGGTGGTGGCCAAGGTCGCGCAGGGTGGCGGGCAGTGCGAGGAAGTGCTTGCGGCCGTCGACGGCCGCAAGCAGACCGTCGCGCCCGATACTTCGTTCGCCGCATCATGGGCGGCGGCGGATCAGCTTTACGCGGACCTGGGTATCGCTACGTCGCCCGTATCCGACGATCGCGGTTGGGACGCAATCTATTCCGAAGCCATGGATGAGCGTTATCGCCAAAAGGGGATGATCCAGTGAGTGGGGTGCCTCTCAAGATCATGGTGGACGCCAACGTATGGGTTGATTCGTTTTGCGTCGACCATGCCGAGTCGCTTGCCGCGCGTGCGTTTATTGGGCGGGCGACGGAATCGGGGGCGTTGCTGTTCTTTCCGGTGCATATCGCTAAGGACGTACTGTATGTTGTACAGCACGAACTGAAGCGCAGCGTTCTTGCCAGCGGGGGAGCGCTCGACGAGGCATCTGCCCGTGCAATTGGCGATGCGGCGTTGGCGTTTGTTCGGAACATGACCGAAAACGCCACGGCCGTGGGTGCAGATGCGTCGGACCTTTGGCTGGCCGACAAATACTTAGCGCTCCATCGCGATTACGAAGACAACTTGGTGCTCGCCGCGTGCAAGCGCGCGCAGGTCGATTACTTGGTGACCAACGATCGCAAGCTGCTCGAACATGCCGATCTTGCAGCAAAGACCCCGCGCCAAATAATGCCGATTCTGGCTTTGGCCGAACGTGGTGGGCGGTTGTCCCGCTAACGTAAATCTATATGTGCGCCCCTGGAGCTCCGTCACCCCAAGGGGTGCACGCTTTTTTGCCATGGACCGCCTTATTCTTTAAATGCGCCGCCCCTCTAGATGCCTTCTCAGTCCTGTCGACTCAATATTTTGGGTCAGATGGCCGGAAATCTGTTTCGGAGATGTGCTTTGTTGGGAGAGCCTCCGATGGATTGATGGGGCCAAGTGCTTCTGACCAAAGCGTTTATCTCGGCAATTTCCACGGACAGTTTACTTCTATCCTTTCGCCGGCTGGCTCCCAAATAACAAAGTTAAAGTGCTTGCGTACAGGTACATAAAGCGATATCCTAAAAGAAAAATATGGAGGTTCATGATGCTATCAAGATTCGGAACCATATTTGGCAATAAGCGTCTTAGATATGCTTAGTTGATGGAGCTGAATTTATTTTAGGAGCGAGCATTATGAACAAGCGCCTATCTTTACCTGTTGCATTACTACTGTTAGTGGCTGCCCTATCGCTGTTTACGCCCTCAATAGGGTTTGCGGATGATTTCCTGACTAATGACAATAGCGAATATCCAGTGAGTGTTTCATTTCAACTGAAAGATCGTGCGAGTCAGGAATATACCGTTATTTTGCCGGATGGAACTGAAGGCAAAATTGGAATTGAATATATTCCGACTATTGAGCCGTGTAACGCGTGGGATTCTTATTATCAAAACGCCTCTGGCACATGGAGGGTTTACTATAACTCGGTGATATTTCAGGAGTTCTACATTAAAATCGGCAATCATAAGATAACGAGTGCATGGGGTTCGAATTATTCTGTTCCCCTGGGAACGGCATCTGATTCCTTTACCTGGAATAGTACACGAGCGCTACAGCGCGTGAATGTGTCTATACCAGGCTTGTATACTGGAAATGTGTTCTTGGGCGCGGAAATGCAGGGAACGACTCTGCACACCTATGCATACTAGGGCGGTGGTTTTGTGCGCGGTCCCGAAATCGTCTTACTTGCGATACTAATTGCGCTTATCGTGCTCGGATTTAGGCTGGTACGTTGGATTGTGCGAAAAGCAAAGCGTTAATTAGCCTGGACAGATATCATTTTTATTCGAAGAGCAAGCTGGATACTCTCAAATCTCTCATGTGATTATGTGCTGTGTCTGGCTTGCTCTTCAGTTATGGCTCGAAATGAGAACTAAGTCTTTAAAGCCGCGTTTTTATGGCGGCGGCTTCGGCGAGTTTGTCTACTGCTGTGGCATCGGATTGATTGAGGGCAGCGAGGCTGCGGTAGAGCCATTCGTTGACCTGGGTGTTCTTGACACCAGCGGTTTTGGTGAGGTTGGCTATAGCGCTGATTTCGGCAAAGAGTTCGGCCTTTGCACCCGTGAGCTCACCAAGCTCGATGTCATGATGTGCGGTGACGCCGCGGTTTTCGCTTACGTGGTCGATGAAGCCGCGGACGGTTTCAACGTGCTCGGCGAGTGTGGCCTCATCGGCGCCGTCGGTGAGCGCGTTGAGGGCACCCGTGACCACGAGGGCGGGATGTCCGCAGGGGACAAAGCCCTCGATGACATCCATAGCTTCGGTAATGGTTGAGCCCAGGCCCACGAGGGCATTGACGAGTTGCTGCTTGGTATCCATAACGGTCCTTTCGACGGGTCAATTGTGCTTGGCGAAAATATACGTGACGCGATCGGTAGCAAAAGTGCGAAGTACAGCGCACATTGGGGTCTTCACAGCTCGTGCATAGAACAGCTGTGTTCCTTGAGAACGTGGTAACATAGCACTTCACAAGCGGGGCTCGCCCCGTATGTTCCTTGAAAAGTCGACGGCTGTTGGGTGCTCGTGCCCAATGCCATCCAGACTTTCCCGACATTCGGGGGCGACTGGTTTCGACACGATAGCTCTGAGAGAGGAAGCAAGCCGAGGTCTCCTCGCCTCGTTAAACAGGGGTACCGTCAAATTGAATTGACAACAACTCTTCTTTTGAGCCTATGGCTCTCGCTGCTTAGTTTATAGCGGCGCGTCAACCCGGTGATTTCCCCGACACCGGCGCGACGTCATGTTAGGGGAATGCTCCTGCGCACGTAATCGGTATGGCGCAGGCTAAGACCGAACCGGTTAGGACGCCGCGAGCGTGTCGCTGCGCGCAAAGCGTCCGAGGCAAAACCAGCGACTGAGCTTGGAGATGCCAATCAGGGGGCTTTCGTGGACCGGAGTTCGATTCTCCGCGCCTCCACCATAAGTAACAGGCAGGTAGAGAAGTGTCTCTACCTGCCTTTTTATTACATATGGATACCGCGGAGAATCGAACTCTATGCAGGGCGCGGGCGTTAAGCAAACGCGAAGCGTTTGTAGCCCGCGGGCGAGGGCGGCGGCAGCCGGCCGAAGCCGGCGCGGATTTGCGAAGCAAATACGCGGATTCTCCGCGCAAACTATCAGCCCAATATGGATGCGATGTTATCGAATCTCAGCCGGCCATGCGCCGCATCAACGGAACCCCAAACCCGCGGAGAATCGAACTCTGTGCAGGGCGCGGGCGTTAAGCAAACGCTACGGCAACGTAGGGTGGGACGCGCTTTCCCAACGGCGGCCCAGGCGGAAAATCCATCCCGGAATCCGCGCTCAGAACGGGACACGCTTTCCCAACGGCGGTCCAAGCGGAAAGTTCATCCCGGAATCCCGCCTCAAACTGGGATGTGCTTTCCGCTCCATCTCCTCAACTCCAAAACCTGCGCGCCCTCCATTCCAAAACTGGGTAGAAGAAAGCCAAAACGCAATCGCAGGAGGTCAACATGACTGCAGAAGATAAGGCAAAGAACGCCGGCAAGGTTGCGCTCGTTTTGGAGGGCGGCAGCTTCCGCGGGCAATTTACCGCAGGCGTACTCGACGTTCTCATGGAGGCCGGCGTCGAGATTCCGGCGGTATATGGCGTATCGGCCGGCGCCCTCAACGGCGTGAACTACAAGTCGCACCAGATCGGCCGTGCCAACCGCATCAACCTGGCTTTCTGCAACGACAACCGCTTCATGGGCGCCGCATCGTTTGCGTCCACGGGCTCCATCGTGGGTTACGACTTTATCTTCAACGATGTCCAGGACCGCCTGGACCCCTTTGACAACGAGACGTTCGACGCGAGCCCCATCGAGATGTACGCCGTCGCGACGGACATGCTCTTTGGAACCGCCGCGTACCTCCCGGTCAAAAGCGCCGTGCTCGATCTCGACGCCGTGCGCGCCTCGACGTCGCTGCCGCTGGTGACGCCGCCGGTCGAGATCGATGGGCACAAATACGTCGACGGCGGCGTAGCCGATTCGGTCCCTATCGAGCACGTACTGAAGGAGGCGGGCTTCGACCGCGCGGTTGTCATTGTCACGCAGGACCGCTCGTACGAAAAAAAGCCCTACGAGTTTATGCCCGCTGCACGCGCCCGCTATGCCGACTACCCCTACCTGCTCGAGGCCATCGAGACGCGCCACGACCGCTATAACATCCAGCGCATGCATCTGTGGAAGTATGAGCGCGAGGGCCGCGCGCTGGTCGTTGCTCCGCAAAAGCCGGTCGAGGTCGGTCACGTTGAGCATGATCCGGCAAAGCTTTTGGACCTGTATATCCAGGGCCGTCAGGAGGCAAAGCGCCTGCTCGCGGAAATCCAAGAGTTCGTTGAGCGCTAGCGACGGCGAACCCTCAAAAAATGACAACAGCTAAAGAGTTGGAAAAATCACGGCTCGTGGATGACATGTGCAGAAACTCTGGTCAGAGCCAAAATACCTGTTGACTCGGGCGGCGAGCGGGGTAATATGGACGGGTTACTTGCAGAGCCCCGTGAATCTCTGTAACAACACGTACTGTACATGGAGGAGTCTAAGTGATTTCGAAATCGACTCACTACGCCAAGCAGGGCGAGGTCCAGCGCAACTGGGTTCTCGTCGACGCCGATGGTGCTGTCCTGGGCCGTCTTGCCACCCAGATCGCAATGATCCTGCGCGGTAAGAACAAGCCCCAGTTCACGCCCAACAGCGACTGCGGCGACTTCGTTGTCGTCATCAACGCCGATAAGGTCCAGCTTACCGGTAACAAGGCCGACACGAAGACCTATTATCGCCACAGCGGCTACAACGGCGGCCTCAAGGCTGAGAGCTTCCGCCAGGCTATGGAGAAGCACCCGGAGAAGGTCATCGAGCGCGCCGTTCGCGGTATGCTGCCCAAGACCACCCTCGGCCGTGCCCAGATGACCAAGCTTAAGGTCTACGCTGGTGCCGAGCATCCGCACGCTGCCCAGAACCCCACGAAGATTGAGCTGGAGGCTTAAAGATGGCTGAGAACACCGTTGTCTACCAGGGTACCGGCCGTCGTAAGAACGCCGTCGCCCGCGTCCGTCTCGTCCCCGGCACCGGCAAGGTGACCATCAACAAGCGTGACGCCGAGCAGTATTTCGGCCGTCATCAGCTCGTTGAGAACGCCCTTGCTCCCTTCAAGGTGACCGACACCGCCGGTCAGTTCGATGTCATCGCTCTGTGCGATGGCGGCGGCATCTCCGGTCAGTCCGGCGCTCTGCGCCTGGGCATCGCCCGCGCTCTTCTGAACGCTGGCGACTACCGTGCTGACCTCAAGAAGGCCGGTTTCCTTACGCGCGATGCTCGCGTGGTCGAGCGCAAGAAGTACGGCCTCAAGAAGGCCCGCCGCGCTCCCCAGTTCTCCAAGCGCTAAGGTTTTATCTCCTTACGAGATACAATGTACAAGCGGGGCCTGCCGATTCCTCGGCGGGTCCCGCTTTTCTTTTTCGACTAGGGTGGGCGGTTGCATATCGCCTGCTAGGGAAGGAGCGATCCTATGCCCCAGAACATCTTCGGTACCGACGGCGTCCGTGGCGTCGCCAATGCCGACCTCTCGTGTGACCTCGCGTTTCGCCTGGGCCGCGCGGCGACCAAGTTCCTTGGTCCGGATATCTGTGTCGGCCGCGACACGCGTCTTTCGGGCACCATGCTCGAGAGCGCTCTGACCGCCGGCATCATGGCCGAGGGCGGCCGTCCGCACTGCTGCGGCGTCATCCCCACGCCTGCCGTGGCGCTGCTCACCGTCCAGAATGAGCTCGACGGCGGCATCGTCATCTCTGCTTCGCATAATCCGCCGGAGTTCAACGGCATCAAGTTCTTTAGCCGCAAGGGCATGAAGCTTCCCGATGCGGTCGAGGAAGAGATCAGCGCCTGGGTCATGTCCGAGGAAGCCATGGCTGCCGACACGCTGCCGACCGGTGCCGGCGTGGGCCACATCATCAAGATGAAGGACGCTCGCAAGGCATACGTCGACCACGCCATCGATACGCTTGATGGCCTGAGGCTCGATGGCCTGGTCGTTGCCGTCGACTGCGGTCACGGTGCTTCCTGCCAGACCACGCCCGCTGCGCTGCAGCGCCTGGGCGCCACGGTCCATGCCATCAACACCGATTACTGCGGCACCGACATTAACGTTGAGTGCGGCTCCACTCACCTTGAGCCCCTGCGCGAGCTCGTGCTGCGCACCCACGCCGATATCGGCCTGGCCCACGACGGCGACGCCGACCGCGTGCTGTTCGTCGACGGCGAGGGCAATGAGATCGACGGTGACTACATCCTGGCTATCTGCGGTTCTGACCTCGCCGCCCGCGGCAAGCTCGCCAACTCCGAGATCGTCTCGACCGTCATGTGCAACCTTGGCTTCTCCATCGCTATGAAGGAGCAGGGCTTCGAGATGGTTCAGACCGCCGTGGGTGACCGCTACGTTTTGGAGCGCATGCTCGCGGATGGCGCCGTCATCGGCGGCGAACAGTCCGGCCACATCATCTTCCTGGAGCACAACACCACCGGTGACGGCCTGGTGACGGCTCTGCAGCTGCTGGCCGTGCTCAAGCGCACCGGTCGTACCCTCACCGACCTTGCCGGTATCATGAAGAAGTACCCGCAGGTACTCGTCAACGTGCATTCCGACAACAAGGCCGGCCTGGACGATTGCCAGCCCATTTGGGACGCCGTCGCTGCCGCCGAGAAGGAGCTTGACGGCCGCGGCCGCATTCTGGTGCGCCCGAGCGGTACCGAGCCGCTGGTCCGTGTTATGGCCGAGGCGGAGACGCACGAGCTCACTCAGCGTGTTGTCGACGACATCGTCGAGGTTGTCAAGCGCGAACTTCCCTAATGGTCAAAAACGGGTGCCAAGTGGTAAACTGTTAAAGCTATTTTGATTGATTGGTATGTCCGAGGGGGAGCATGTTCACTAAAGTCCTAAGGTCTTTTGGTATGCGTGGACGAGTTCTTACGCTGGATGCTCCCATCTCGGGCGACGTCATTCCGTTGTCCGAGGTCAATGACCAGACATTTGCCACCGGCCTTTTGGGCCAGGGCGTGGCGATTCAGCCTACCGGCACGCGTGTGATTGCGCCGGCAGACGCCAAGGTCGAGGCCATTTTTCCCACGGGTCACGCCGTTGCGCTCAACACGGTCGATGGCCTAGACGTGCTCATCCACGTTGGCTTGGACACTGTTCAGCTTGAGGGCAAGCATTTTAGCGTGCATGCACAGGTGGGCGATGTCGTCCATAAGGGTGACGTGCTCATCGAGTTCGATCGCGAGGCAATTGCTGCCGAGGGCTACGATGTGACGGTTCCCATCTTGGTGTGCAACTCCGTTGAGTTCTCGAGTATCAAGGGCTCCGTTGGTGCGCATGTCGAAGAGATGGACCAGCTCATCGTTGCTCGCGAGCGCTAGTAAGTGCACGTGGCCATTAGCCTACAATTCAAACACGTTTATGGAGGGCGCCCTTGAAAGAGGGCGCCCTCCGTGGCAAGATGGGATTTGTCCGAAGCTAAACGGCTTTGGGTCACCGTGGACGGGCAGGGGCCTCGACGCGGCTAGACACGAGACACATACATTACGCGACCTCGCCCTGGTGGCCGCACACGTTGGTTGCGGCCGACGCGGGCCGCGGGCAAGTGCTTGTAAGGGGAGCCTTGCCTCTCTTGTACGAGAAAGGACGCGTAATGAAGATCATTAAAGCTAAAGACTACGAGGATATGAGCCGCAAGGCCGCCAATATCATCTCGGCGCAGGTTATCCTCAAGCCCGATTGCGTGCTGGGTCTTGCCACCGGCTCCACCCCGATCGGTGCCTACAAGCAGCTCGCTGCTTGGTACGAGAAGGGCGACGTCGACTTTGCCGAGGTCAGCACTTACAACCTGGACGAGTATCGCGGCCTTTCGCACGACGATCCCCAGAGCTATCACTACTTCATGCGTGAGAACTTCTTCGATCACATCAACATCGACCTGAACAACACGCATGTGCCTGATGGCTCCAATCCCGACGCTGCCGCTGCCTGCTCTGAGTACGACGAGATCGTCGCTGCCGCCGGTTACCCCGATCTGCAGCTGCTCGGCATCGGTAACAACGGTCACATCGGCTTCAACGAGCCCGATGACCACTTCTCCAAGGGTACGCACTGTGTCGACCTTACCGAGAGCACTATTCAGGCCAACAGCCGCCTGTTTGACAGCATCGACGACGTGCCCCGTCAGGCCTACACCATGGGCACTCAGACCATCATGTATGCCCGCATGATCCTGGTTGTCGCCAATGGCGAGGCCAAGGCTCAGGCCGTGCATGACATGTGCTTTGGTCCGGTTACCCCCGAGTGCCCTGCCTCGATCTTGCAACTGCACACCAACTGCGTTGTCGTTGCCGACGAGGCCGCCCTTTCGCTCTGCGAGTAGCGCGAATCCTGCATCTCGACATAGCCTTGCCTAAGGCCTCCGCTTTGCGGGGGCCTTTTTGTTATCCCTCTCCGCCCGCTTGACCAAAATCTTGCCGCAAGCTTGGCGAATACCGGATGTCAAACAGCTTGATTCATTCCATACCAGATTCTATGCAAAAATGCCACTAAAAGGTCGTAGACGGTAGCGGGTGCTAGGCGAGTTGAATGACATGGCTGAACCTTGTTCATTTGCGTTACACTGCCGCTTAGATGGGACAAGCTGACAAGCCATTTACCTGCTTAAAGACCGATTAGTCGGGGGATTAATAACAATCGGCCCTCGCTGTACAAAAACTTGCCGCTTGCGTACCAAAAGACAACCTAAAACACAAGGTCGCTCTATTCATAGCGCGGCTTGTATGGTCTTGCGGTTACAGTGTCCATACGGTCGAGTTGAGGAGCGGGCATGGTAAACGATTTGGGCAGTATAGACGACCTCGAGCTGATGCCGCTGGGCGGAGGCTATATGGTGCGACGCGAACGCTTGATGAATGAGCTTATCGCCAAGGGCCGAAAGGCCGGCATTGTGGTTCTTTATGCGCCCGACGGGTTTGGGAAGACCTCGGTACTGCTGCAGTACACCCATGAGGTTAAATGCGACCCGACGCGAGGCCCCGTGCGGATTATCGAGGCCGATCGCGCCACTGGGCGCGAGGTGTTTATGCAGCTCGAGGTGGTTACCGAAGAACTCAAAGACAAACCGCACTCCCTTATCGCGATTGATAATGTGCCAAACCTCGATCAGCACGATATCGAAGACCTCATCGACAGGATTCGCGGCCTGCGCGCTATGGGGGTAGGGGTCTTTATCTCCTGCCGTCCTTCAAATCGTCAACTGATTCATGGGCTGGGCGATTCGGTTAAGATCAATGCGCAGATGCTCAAGGTGCATGCCTATGAGTATTCGGCGTGGGCATCGGCGTTTTCGATCAGCACATCGCTCGACTTTTATCAGCTCACGCAGGGCGTGCCCGAGCTCGTTTCGGCATTGCAGACGGGTCTGTATGGCCAAGGCGACGTAGCCGGTCTGCTCGAAAACGAGATTGTCAACGTATATGGCGCGGCACTTGTCGACCTGGCTTCGCTCGACAATAATGCACTGTTTTGCGTGGCATGTCTCATGATTTTGATGGGCGAGGGCAATATCGCAGAACTCGAGGCTTGCGGGGTGAGGCTATCGATGGTCGACCAGTCCTACTTCGTACGCGACTACCCGATCTTTGGCTTGGACCCCGCCGAGCGGAGTTTTACGTGTCTGGGCACGGAGGATAACGGACGCTTGCGCTTGCGTAAGTTGGTGGCCGAGGTTCGCCCCGAACTTGTTCCGAGGGCGGCCCGGATTTTGCTTAAGGCGGGCCGATGCGATGCGGCGATGGGCCTGGCGGACGCCTTTTTGGACCGTGATGCGGTCCTTGAACTTGCTGGGCAGTATGGGGTCGATCTGGCTCTGACGGGGCACGGGGCCGATATCTGCCGAGCAGCGCTGGGCACGATCGATGCCGAGGATCCGGCTCCAGAGCCAACGCCTGCCGAGGCGCTTGGCGTATATCTGGCAGCGGTCAGCGTGTCCAATACAAAGCTCGCTCGCTATATGGCATCGGTCATCGAGCGCGGGGGCGAACGGGCGGCCTGCGAAATAGACCCTGTTTCATGGAGGGTGGCCCAGACACTGACGGCTGTTTGCTATGGGGACAACGGGCTTGGGCTTCCTACGAACCTGACCGTGCCAGAAATCGAGACATCCCATACCGCACTCGATATGTTGTCCGCGCATATCGAGGTCAAGCGCTGCCTGACCGAGCGGGGAGATGACGGCGGCGTTCTACAGCAGCTCAAAACGAGCAAGGCCTACGACTGTGAGCTCGACATCGCGGGGATTGTTATACGGGCCGATAGCATGCTGGTGGAGCTCTTTGACGGGTCGTTTACGGGAACCGACGAGCGCGACGACGAGATGACGGTGGTGCGGGAAGCGCTCGATGTGCGTGGGCTTAAGGCGATGGCTATCTGGGTGCGCATGGTGTTGGCGGCACGGCGGCTCCTTTCCGGCCTGCCGGTAACCGACGACGCGGCGTTCAACGAGCTCGATCGTTTTGCCGTGCGCATGCGCGATAACCAGATTCAGCTGTTTGGCCTGTTGCTAGAAGGCTGGCAGTCGCTGGCAGAGGGACGGCCGGTTAATGCAAAGTTCCGTGCGGTCCAAGTGCTCAAACTTGCCGAGGAGTCGATTGCGTACATGCGCGATAACGCATTGCTGCTGGAGCGCGCGGCGTATCTGCGTAACACCTCGATGGTTTCGGTACGTGAGGAAGCGGAGTTGCTCGATATAAGCCAGACGCAGGTTGGTGGAGCGGAGGCCTGGATGGTGGCGCTGCATTTGGCCTGTGCGGGCCGAGACAGCGATCTTGCGGCCTGGATGTCCATGAATCGTGCGGGGATTCTGGAACCATCGTATCGGCTCTTTGCGCGCCTTGCCATGCATTGTCTGGGCGAGCCGGCGACCAGGATTCGCAAGAAGCTTCCCGTGCGCGAGCTGTCGCGGTACTCGCTGCGCGACGATTTGGAAGGGGAGGGCGAGCGCCTGTTCCAGGCCGGCGAGGTTGAAGCCGTTGATACCATTGACCATATCGAGATTCGCATGTTTGGTGCGTTTCGCGCCGAGCGCGACGGGTTTCCCATCACGGACAAAATGTGGCGCCGCAAGAAGGCGGCGACACTTGCCGAGCGGCTTGCGCTGGGCATGGATGCGCTCGTCGATCGTGAGACGCTGGCCATGGAGTTGTGGCCCCATGCCGAGTTCAATAGCGCCCGCAACAACCTGTACTCGACGATATCGCGCTTGCGGTCGGCTTTGGGACCGACGCCGGATGGCAAGTCGTGTGTGCTCATCCAAAATGAATGCATCGGACTCAACGGCGACTACGTCAAGACCGATGTACGGCTGTTTGACCAGATAAGCCGCGAGGTTTTGGGAAATCGCACGGGTGCGCGCGGGCCCCATTTAGTTGAGCTGTGCCTTAAGATTGAGCAGCTTTATGCCGGGCCGCTGTATGTTCCCAATGGCTGTAACCCCACCTACTTTTTGCGTATGCGACGCATTATGCAGTCAAAGTACATCGATTGCATGATTAAGGGAGCAAATGCCGCCCTAGAAGAAAACGACCTGCAGTCGGCGATTTGGCTGGCGGAGTCGGGGCTTCGGCAGGAAACGGCGCGTGAGGATATGGTGCGCTGCGCCATGCGCGTCTACAGCGCGGCGGGGCGGCGGCGCGATATCGTCGAGCTGTACAGCGGGCATATGCACCATCTAAGGGAGCAGGTCAATGGCGTGCCCGAGCCCGAGACGCGGCGTCTATACGAGCGCTTGGTGGAGGGGCGGCTCAATCGCGTGCTGGTCGAGCGATAAAAAACGGGCGCCCGAAGTACTTGGGCACCCGTAAGCTTGCTATGTGTTGGCTCGCCGGATCATTGGCTCTTAGACGAGCTTGATCTTCTCGATGTCCTTGCGCGAGGACTCGCGATACAGCGAGAACTTGCGGCCGATGACCTGGACGACCTCGGCGTGGCAACGCTCGGAGAGCTCTTCGGCGGCCTCGCGGGCGGAAAGACTGGAGCCATCGAGCACGGAGCACTTAACGAGTTCGTGCTTCTCCAGGTAGGCGGCCGTCTGCTCGACGGTGCCCTCGTTGACATCGGACTTACCGATGATGATGGCGGGGTTGAGGTGATGGGCCATGCTGCGAAGCTGCTTGACCTGGGCTCCTGTCAGTGCCATGGGTTCTCGCTTTCTATGTATGGGGCGCCCCGCGACGGGGCCTTAATCTACGTGAGCTGTCCCACGATAGCGCAGGAACGGCGCGGTGTGGAGCGCGTTTGCCCAGTTCAAAAAGAATGCGGATGCCGAGTGAGTGGGCGGCGTGGGCTGCGAACAGGCTATGAGCTGGGCGCAGAGACTGGATCCCATGCAATAAATGCCCAACGGACCTTGCGGACGTGGTCGAGCATGTAGCGTCCCTGCGGCACACCCTTGGAGCCCGGCTCACCGGCATGGGGATTCTCGATCATGTGTTGGGCGATGTAGTCGCGCAGACGGTCGACCTTATCCTCGTTGCCATGCTCAAGCATGCGGGAAAAGTCCGCCACGCCCGCTTCAAGACTGTCGAAGGTATCGCGACGCGGCGATTCAAAGTACGTGACCTGCGGCAGGGCACCCATCTGAATGAGGATGTTGAAGGCGTACACAAAGCCATTACTGCAGGTAACCGAGGCGCCGATAGCGTTCATCAAGTGCAGATCATAGCGCGGGCTGGAGTTGGCGACCATCGTGACAGCACAACGCCGACGAGCCGTGCGGTCGAGCTTGGCAAGCGCATCTTTTAGATTGGTCGTCGTAACCGACCGACTGGCAAAGGCAACATCCACCGCTTTCGCGACCGGTCCAACCAAATCCCAATCATCATCCCAAGCGAGCTCAAGCGGCGTAATGCGATCCTCGAGTCCATAGTACTCAATGCCAGCATCAAGCGTGCCCAACATGGCAGGGGAAAAGTCAGCAGCAATCACAGGATGTCCAGCCTGAGCAAGCGGAATAGCAATCGACCCAGCTCCACACCCCATATCAAGCACGGATTCACCAGGCTTTAACGCCAACAGCTTGATAAAGTCCCGGGCATACGGAGCAGTCTCAAGCGGCCGAAAATGCCGAGCCCGCTTATCCCACTCAAAAGAGTCATCAGCCCGCCGCCGACCAGCCTGCAAGCGCATCCATTCGCCATTCCAATCAGCAGAAAGCAGCTCAGAACGATTCTCCCCATCAGCCACGGGCCAACCTCCTAGCAACAAAAAAGCGACTCCTCCCAAAAGAAGAGCCGCAACCAGCATATATCAGAAAGAACCGATCCAACGCCAAACCGCCATACCAGCAAAGTAGGGCAGAAGCGAAGCGACTGCCAAAGGGATAGAACCCAACCGAGGGCCCGTTGTGCGGGAGCCCCGGGGAGGGCAAATATATAAGGTCGATCGCGAGTTCCGCACGAGCCGGAGAGCACTTAATGTGCTCTCCGTGCGAGCCAGGACTGTCCGAGCAGGCGACCTTATATATTTGCCCTCCCCGGGGCTCCTCGCCAGTCCCCCTCAGCTAGTTCTTCAGCGAGTTCAGCGGCGCCGGGAAACGTCCACCGCGATGGGCAAGCACGGTGCCGGCGTTGGGGTTCACCGGCATGATGGGCGCACGGCCGAACAGGCCGCCGTACTCGACGCAGTCGCCCACGCCCTTGCCGATGGCGGGAATCACGCGGACGGCCGTGGTCTTGTTGTTGATGACGCCGATGGCCATCTCGTCGGCGATGATGCCGGCGATGGTCTCGACCGGGGTGTCGCCGGGGATGGCGATCATGTCCAGGCCAACGGAGCACACGCAAGTCATGGCCTCGAGCTTCTCGAGCGAAAGCGCGCCGGCTTCGACGGCGGCGATCATGCCGGCGTCCTCGGACACGGGGATGAAAGCGCCGGAGAGACCGCCCACGCTGGAGCTGGCCATAACGCCGCCCTTCTTGACGGCATCGTTGAGCATGGCGAGTGCGCAGGTCGTGCCCGGGCCACCGCAGGTGCCAACACCGATGATCTCGAGGATGCGGGCAACGGAATCGCCGATGGCAGGCGTAGGCGCCAGCGACAGGTCGACGATGCCCTTCTCGACACCCAGGCGACGGGCGGCCTCGCGGCTCATGAGCTCACCGGCACGGGTGATCTTAAAGGCGGTCTGCTTAATCTTCTCGGCGACCTCCATCATCGATGCGGAATCGGGCAGCGTCTCCAGGGCTGCCGCCATAACGCCGGGGCCCGAGACGCCTACGTTGATGACGGCGTCGGCCTCGCCACCGCCGTGGACGGCGCCCGCCATAAACGGGGAGTCCTCGACCATGTTGGCAAAGCAGACAAACTTGGAAGCGCCGACGGAATCCTGGTCGGCCGTGAGTTTAGCGGCATCGATGATGGTCTGGGCGGCCATGAGCACGGCATCCATGTTGATACCGGCGCGCAGGCTGGCGACGTTGACGCTGGAGCAGACGCGGCTCGTGGTGGCGAGCGCCTGGGGGATGGACTGGATGACGCGGCGGTCGGCGTCGCCGATGCCCTTCTGGACGAGCGCGGAGAAGCCGCCCAGGTAATCGATGCCGAGCGTCTCGGCCGCGCGGTCGAGGGCGTGCGCGATGGGGGTGAGGTCCTCATCCTTGCAGCACGCGGCGATCTGGGCCACCGGGGTGACGGAAACGCGCTTGTTGACGATGGGGATACCGTACTCGCGCTCGAGGTTCTCGGCGGTCTCGACCAGATGCTCAGCCGTGTGCGTCACGTGGTCGTAGATCTTCGTGCACATGCGGTCGAGGTTCTCGTCACCGCAACCCATGAGCGAAACACCCATGGTGATGGTCCTGATGTCGAGGTTCTGCTCCTCGACCATGCCGCGGGTTTCCGCGATTTCTGCGGGCGTGATCGCCATCCTTGCGCTCCTATCTGCCAAAACGAGCATAGTCTTATCTATTCTAACGTGCCGCACGTGCCAAGTGGCGCATGCGGCACGTTTTGGTGCTCGGTTGTTTCCGTTGTGTTACTGCCCAAAGACCTCTTCGGCGATGCGCGCGCTTTCGGCGGCATCCTTGGCGTAGTAGTCCGCGCCGATCTGCTTGGCGTATTCGGGGGTGAGCACGGCGCCGCCCACGATGATCTTGACGCCCGGAATCTCGGCATGGAGCAGCTTGATGGTCTCCTCCATGGCGACGACGGTGGTGGTCATAAGCGCCGAGAGGCCGACGAGTTTGATATCGCGCTCCTTGACGGTCTTGAGTACCTCCTGCGGATCGACGTCGCGGCCCAGGTCAAAGACGGTGTAGCCGTAGTTGTCGAGCAGCATTTTGACGATATTCTTGCCGATATCGTGGATGTCGCCCTTGACGGTGGCCACGCAGATCTTGCCCTTGTCGGCAATCTCGCCGGCGGGCATCAGGCGCTTGATGGTGTCGAAGCCCACACGCGCGGCCTCGGCCGAGGCCATGAGCTGCGGCAAGAAGAACTTGCCCTGGTCAAAGAGGACGCCCACCTCGTCGAGGGCGGGGATAAAGTGATTGTTGATGAGGTCCATAGCGTCGTGGTCTGCCAGCAGACGCTCGGTCTCGGCAGCGATCTCTCCCTTGCGGCCCGAGACGACCATGCGACGAATCGGGTCGTCATTGCCGTCGGTGCCGGCGGTGCCGGCAGCGGGCGCGGTGTCGGTCGATGCGGCCTGAGCTGCTGCCGGGTTGGCGGCGATCTTGTACGGATCGGTCCAGCCGGCATAGCGCTCGATGTATCCGGTCGAGCCCTCGTCCTCAACGCTCAGGACGCGATAGCTGTAGACGGTATCCATAAAGCGCTTGGAGCCCGGGTTCATGATGGGGGCGTCCAGGCCCGCGCCAAACGCGGCGGCCAAAAAGACTGAGCCCAGCAACGGGCGGGCAGGCAGGCCAAAGCTGATATTCGACACGCCGAGCGCGCACTTGACGCCCAGGCGTTCCTTGCACAGGGACATGGCGCGCAGGATCTGTTCGGCCTGGCGCTGGTTGGTCGAGGCGGTCATGACCAGGCAGTCGATGAGGATGCGGTCCGGTCCGATGCCGTAACGGGCAGCCTCGGCCACGATGCGCTCGGCGATGGCGAAGCGAGCCTCGGCAGTATCGGGGATGCCGCCTTCGTCGAGTGTGAGGCCGACGACGTTGGTGCCGTAGTGGGCGACTAGCGGGAAGATCTCATCCATGATCTGCTGTTTGCCATTGACCGAGTTGATGATGGGCTTGCCGGCGTAGCGGCGCACGGCTGCCTCGACGGCTGCGGGGTCGGTGGAGTCGATCTGCAGCGGCAGCAGCGTGGAGCCCTGGAGCTGCTCGGTCGCCTGCTGGATGATCTTGACCTCGTCGATCTCGGGCAGGCCTACGTTGACGTCCAGGATGTCGGCGCCCTGTTCCTGCTGGCTGATGCCCTGGCTCACGACGTAGTCTAGGTCGCCGTCGCGCAGGGCCTGTTGCAGGCGCTTTTTGCCGGTGGGATTGATGCGCTCGCCGATGACGGCGATCTTGTGGCCGTCACAGGGAAGGTCCACGACCGTCTGGGCGCTCGTGACCGACATACTGGGCTTGCGGTGACGTGGGCTGGGCGTGTGGTTGTCGATGAGGGTGCGAAGTGCCGCCATGTGCGTGGGCGTGGTGCCACAGCAGCCACCCACGACGCTCACGCCGTCCTCAATCATGCCGGCGACGGCCTCGGCGTATTCGGGTGCCTGGATGTCAAAGACGGTATTGCCGTCATCGTCCACGCGGGGCAGTCCCGCATTGGCCTGCACCATAACGGGCTTGTCCGTAACGGTGAGCATGCGTGCGGCGAGCCCTCTGAGTTCGGCCGGTCCCTGGCTGCAGTTGATGCCCAGGACGTCGGCGCCGATGGCGTCGAGGGTGATGGCGGCGACCTCGGGGCTCGTTCCCAGGAAGGTACGGCCGTCTTCCTCAAAGGTCATGGTGGCAAAGACGGGCAGGTCGGAGTTCTCGCGGCAGGCGAGGACCGCCGCCTTGATCTCGGCAAGGTCAGTCATGGTCTCGATAATAAAGAGGTCCACACCCGCATCGACGCCGGCACGCACTTCCTCGGCAAAGAGGTCATAGGCCTCGTCGAAGCTCAGGGTGCCCAAGGGGCGAAGCAGCGCGCCGATGGGACCGATATCGCCGGCGACGTAGTGGGCGCCGGCCGCGCGGGCGCAGGCGACGGCGGCGGCAAAGACATCTGCCACGGTGGCGGCACCGTCGAGCTTGTGGGCGTTGGCACCAAAGGTGTTGGCGGTGATTACGTCGCAGCCAGCCTCGACGTACTGACGCTGAATATCAGTGATAACCTGGGGCTCCTCAAAGTTGAGCAGCTCGGGCAGGGCGCCGGCCTTCATGCCGGCCGCCTGCAGCATGGTGCCCATGCCGCCATCGAACAGCAGGTGCCCCGTGCCCTCGATGGCGGCGCGCAGGCGATCGTCCTTAATGCGAAGGTCGCCGATCGTGCGCGTCTTGTACGTGGCGCCGTTACAACGCGCAGTATTGACGGGCGCTGCCAGCGCGGTACCGTCGGAATCATGGGTGATAAGCGGAGTAAACATCGAGGGCTCCTAATGGCTGGAATAGCAGGTGGTGTGGGCGGCGCGGAAACGGCAGTGCTCGCGCATGCGGCAGATATTGCAGGTGGGGCGGCTCTGGGCGTCGCGGACCTTGCCATCAAACAGACCGATCACCGCGGTCACGCTCTTGGTGGGCATGAGCAGGCTGGTCGGCGTGACGGTAAGCCCGATGAGCCGCGTGGCGTTGAGCGCAGCCACGATTGAGTGCTGGGCCGTAAGCGGGCAGTCGCCGTAGCCGGGGCTGAAGCGCCAGTTACCGGCGAGTCCGTGTGCGGCGGCCGCAGCCTTGACCTGTTGGTCCATCTGCTCGACGGCGGCTTCTACATAGGCAGAGCATGCGGCGTCGAGCACGGCTCCCTCTAGGGGCTGCTGGGCTCCCGTGGTTCGCAGGCGACGCTCGGCGTCCATGCCGAGGGTGCATGCCATGAGTGCGGCAAAGCGGGCGTCTTTGAGGTGGCGATAGATATCGCGGCCGCGCAGCTCAACGTTGGTGCCGACCAGGCGGATGCAAGGCTCGCCCTGCTCGTCGACGCCCGTGGCATCGACGGCAAACACGCGTCGCACGCCACGGGGCTCAATGTCCAGTTCCAAACGCTCAACGACAAGCTCAATACGCTGCGACAGCTCGGGCTCAATCTGCTGACCGCCGTAGCCCAGGTAGCGCAGCATTTCGGCACGGTCGACTCGGGGGCGATGGGCAGCATCGATACGGTAGAGCGCCGGCGACGCAAGGTCGGCCGGCACTTCACCAAAAGCTGTATCGATGTGCGGTTTTTCCATTACCCCAGGCGCTCCATAATGGTTGCGGCGATCGCAGGACGATTCATAGTGTACAGGTGCAGGCCGTCGGCGCCGTGCTCCTTGAGGTCGCAAAGCTGACGGGCGGCATAATCTACACCGGCTGCCTGCAGGCTCTCGGGGTCGTTCTCGTACTTGGCGAGAATCTTGATGACGGGGGAGGGCAGCGACGCGCCGCACATAAAGACCATGCGGCTGATCTGTGACTTGCCCATAAACGGCATGATGCCCGCGGTAATGGGCACGGTGATACCGGCCTTGTCGGCAAGCTCGCGAAAGCGGTAGAAGCACTCGTTGTCAAAAAAGAGCTGCGTCACAAAGAAGCTCGCGCCGGCGTCCTGTTTTTGCTTGAGGTATTCGACCGAGAGGTTGAGATCCTCACAGGCAATGTGGCCCTCGGGGTAGGCTGCGGCGCCCACGCAAAAGCCGGCATCGACGAGCTCCGGGATGAGGTCGCGGGCGTAGGCGTAGTCCGAGGCGGGCTTGTCGTCCTCGGTTGCGCCGGCGGGAAGATCGCCGCGCAGGGCTAGCACGTTTTCCACACCGGCCGAGCGATACTCGTCAATCTTGGCGGCGATATCGGCATGCGTGCGGCCCACGCAGGTGAGGTGCGCTACCGAGGGCGTATCGAATTCGCTCGTAATCATATGCGCGATGGGGGCGGTGGTGGCACCGTTACCCGAGCCGCCGGCCGAACAGGTGACCGAGACAAAGCTCGGCGAAAGCTTGCACAGATTGCCTGCCACTTTGCGAGCCGTATCGAGGGTCAGCTCGCCCTTGGGCGGGAACATCTCAAACGAAACGGGCGCGGTGCCCTGGGATGCTGCCTGCTTAAAAACCTCGTCGACGCGCATATCGTGCTCCTTTAGATGCCTAGGTGCGATGTTTTGTTGCAAGGATTCTACAGCACCACTGCGCCAAGACGGAATTTCTCTCGCGATTTGGTGATACCAATCGAAAATGCTTCGCTATCGGCATTTCCTATAACAGGGCGGTCAATGTAGGATGGGGCTATATTGAATGGTATCTGATGCGAAATACCAGTTAATAAAGCCCCATTCTACATTGACTACCCTTAAACCATGGGGAGAGGTCTGCAATTTATGCAGTTGATTGGCTGTTGAGGGTGGCAACGCCGCCTCGATAGGGTAACCTCAATGATTGGTTTCGCGACAGCAACATAACGGTAATGTCGCGGAAACACGGCGAGTCTAAGCTATGACTCGTTCGTTAGTAATCAACACCGCTTCTCACGCGGTGCCGATACGAAGGGAGTTTCGTATGGCCGAACTTACTGACCGCTTCGGGACCATGGTGTTCTCTGAGGAAGTCATGAAGGACTACCTCCCCAAGGACATTTGGAAGCGCCTTGCTGCAACCCTCGAGGGCGGTGAGCCGCTCGACCTGGATGTGGCCAACGCCGTCGCCCATGCCATGAAGGTCTGGGCCATCTCCAAGGGCGCGACGCACTACGCGCACTGGTTCCAGCCGCTTTCGGGCATTACTTCCGAGAAGCACGACAGCTTCCTGGAGCCCAACCACGACGGCACCGCCATTACCAAGTTTACGGGCAAGAACCTCATCCAGGGCGAGCCCGATGCCTCGAGCTTCCCCAACGGCGGTCTGCGTGCTACCTTCGAGGCCCGTGGCTACACCGCTTGGGACCCCACTAGCCCCGCCTTTATCAAGGACGATGTCCTGTGCATCCCCACGGCTTTCTGCTCCTACACGGGCGAGGCCCTGGACAAGAAGACCCCGCTGCTGCGCTCCATGACTGCGCTCTCGCGTGAGTCTAAGCGCGTTTTGGCGCTGTTTGGCAAGACCCCCAAGAAGGTCGTTCCTTCCGTGGGCGACGAGCAGGAGTACTTCCTGATCAAGAAGGACGCCTATCGCAAGCGCAAGGACCTGGTCATCACCGGCCGCACCCTCTTTGGTGCTGCTCCCTGCAAGGGCCAGGAGCTCGAGGAGCACTACTTTGGCGCTATCCGCCCCACTGTCTCGGCCTATATGAAGGATTTGGACGATGAACTGTGGGCGCTTGGCATTCCCGCCAAGACCAAGCACAACGAGGTTGCTCCCTGCCAGCATGAGCTCGCCCCGGTCTATGGCGAGGTCAACGAGGCCATCGACCAGAATCTGGTCATGATGGAGAAAATGAAGCTCATCGCCTCCCGCCACGACTTGGTCTGCCTGCTGCACGAGAAGCCCTTCGAGGGCATCAACGGTTCGGGCAAGCACAACAACTGGTCGCTTGGCACCGAGTCCGAGAATCTGCTCGATCCGGGCGACACCCCGCTCGACAACCTGCAGTTCATCGTCTTCCTCACCGCGGTGATCGAGGCCGTCGATAACTATCAGGAGCTCCTGCGTGCCTCCGTTGCCTCGGCCGGCAACGACCATCGTCTGGGCGCCAACGAGGCTCCTCCGGCGATTATGTCCATCTTCCTGGGCGACCAGCTTACCGAGGT
>CABPDL010000027.1:0-30028 GCA_902406375.1 uncultured Collinsella sp. | reverse complement strand
AGAAGCCCTCGCCGCACGAAGTGCGCAGCGAGGGCTTCTTGCATGTCCGAGGACGCGCCGGAAAGTAAACATACGGCAGCCCCGGACAGCGACTACAGGGCTATCGATTACCCCGTGTTTTGCAATCCTGCCGAGACGCCGGTCACAGTCGAAAGAATCAGGCTCATGTACTCGGCCTTCTTCTCCTCCGCCATCTCGTCCTGGTTCATACGCACCTCGCGAAGGGCGCGAACCTGGGCGATGGATAGGGCGTCAACATAGGGGTTACGCACGCGGACGGCGCAGCCGAGCACGCGGCGACGCTGCAGCGGCCACTCGTCACCGACGATGGCAAGGACCCACTTACGGGTGAGCTGCATCTCGGTGAAGACCTTCTCGGACAAATCCTGGCGATCGCCCAGGTGCAGGTACATCTTGGCGATGCGCTGGTCGGTCTTGGCGATCGACATCTCGATGTTGTCGATAAAGGTGCGGAAGAACGGCCACTCCTGGTAGGCAGCCTTGAGCTGGTCAAGGTCGCCAAACTGCTCGCAGGCGGTGCCCAGGCCGTACCAAGCGGCCAGGTTAATGCGCGCCTGGCTCCAGCTGAAGATCCACGGAATGGTACGCAGGTCGTCGAGCGACTTGGCACCCAGACCGCGCTTGGCCGGGCGCGAGCCAATCGGCAGCAGACCGACCTCGGTCAGCGGCGTCACGGTCGAGAACCACGGTGTAAAGTCCTCAGTGTTCAGCAGGTCCAGATAGCGCTCATGGCTTACTGCGTTGAGCTTCTCGGCCATATCCCAGAACTTCTGCGTGGTCTCGGTGTTGGTCTTCTCGACGCTCGGAGCCGACTGCAAAAGCGTTGCGGCGGCAACGGACTCAACATGGCGCTGAGCCAGCGTGCGGTTGCCGTAACGGGCAAAGATGACCTCGCCCTGCTCGGTGAGCTTAAAGAAGCAGTTGACCGAACCCTTGGGCTGCGCCAGCACGGCCTTGTTGGCCGGACCGCCGCCACGGCCCACGGCACCGCCGCGACCGTGCATGAGCACCAGATCGATATCGTTTTTCTCGGCCCACTTGGCAATGCGCTCCTGCGCGGAGTGCAGCGCGAGCATGGCCGTGGTAGGACCGGCATCCTTGGAGGAGTCGGAGTAGCCCAGCATGACCTCCATGCGGCGGTTGGTCTGGGCAAGGCGCTTTTGCACCACGGGCAGCGTAAGCATCTGGTCGAGCACGTCGACGCAGCCCTCGAGGTCCTCGAGCTGCTCAAACAGCGGGATCACGTCGAGCTCGGGGACATCCTCCTCGTGTGCAAAGGACAGGTGGGCAAGCTCAAAGACGTCGGCCACATGCTGGGCGCTCTTGGTGAACGAGATGATGTAGCGGTGCGCCATCTTCTTGCCGTAGCGCTTTTGGATGGAACCGATAGCACGGAAGGTATCGATGACCTCACGCGTCATGGGCTGCAGGTCGCCATGGATACCGTTCTCGTGGATATCCTTGAGGGCGCGGGCATGCACCACGGAGTGCTGACGGAACTCCATCTCGACCATATGGAAGCCGAAGGACTCGACCTGCCAGATGATGGTCTGGACCGGGCCGTAGGCAGCACGGACGGCACCGCAAGCGGCCAGCGAGCGCTGGACGACACGCAGGTCCTCCAGGAACTCATCGGCGCTGTGGTACATGGTATCGGTGATACGGCGCACGGTGGCGTTCAGACGGTCGGCCATGACGAGCATGACGGCGCGATGCGGCTCGTGCTCGGAAATCAGCTCGGCGCGAGCCGTGTACTGAGCGCTCATCTCGACCTGATGGTTCCACAGGTTCATGAGCTCTGCCGACGGCTTGCTGTAGGCGGCCTCGAGCGTAAGGTTGCGGCCGATGCGGCGGCACTTGTCCTCGAGCTTGAGCACCATGTGCGTGAAGTACTTGGCGGCGACCTCGCGGCTCACCTTGGCGGTAACGTTGGGGTTACCGTCGCGGTCGGAACCGATCCAGCTGCCGGGATGGAAGAACGCCGGGCACAGCGGCGGCACGGTGCCGGCCTTGTCGCCCAGCACCCAGTCGTCAAAACGACGGTAGATGACGGGGATCACATCGAACAGTGTGTTATCGAAGATGTCGATGATGGTATCGGCTTCCTCGACCGGCGTGGGCTTCTTGAGCGCGATGGGGCTCGTACGCACCAGGGCGTCGATCTCCTGCAGCATATGGCGCTCGTTCTCCACCAGGTCGGAGCCGCCCAGACGCGGACGCTCCTCCAGCAGGTTGGAGATACGGCGAATCTTGCCCTCGACGGCCTTGCGACGGGCTTCGGTGGGATGTGCGGTAAAGACAGGGTGGAACTCAAGCTTGCCGAGCAGCTCGTTGGCGCCCTCGACACCCATCTCGTTTACCAACTGGTGATAGGCGACGGTGAGTTCGTTGGCGGGATCGACCTCGGTATCGGTCGACGCACCGGCCTCGCGCTCGCGCAGCTGCGCCACACGGTAATTCTCCTCCGACAGGTTTGCCAGATGGAAGAAGCTCGTAAAGGCGCGGACGATAACCTGCTGTTTATCGAGCGGCAGGCTGTCGATCAGATCGACGACTTCGCGAAACGCCACGGCGGTGGGCTCGTCGGCAGTGGGCACGCCCTGCTCGTCGACGGACTCGTCGGCAGCACGGGTGCCGGGGTTTCCGGCATTGGCCACAATCTCGGCTGTCAAAATCTTGTCGAACAGGTCCGCGATCTCGGGATCATACTCGCTAAGCACACGGCGCTCCAGGCGCAAGAACAGCACCAGATTGTCGCGCAGCTCCTCGGGGATCTCGATCTCGGCGAGACGCTCCTTGGACTCGGCATTCGAGCCGATTCGGTTAACGAGGCGGTTGACCACGGCAGCGACGCGCGCCGCGGCTTCGGGTACAGACTGGTTGCTTAGGTTCTCAGCCACGTTTCCTCCCATTCCTCCTTCTATGCACGTAACATGCGGTATCCATTATAGGCACTCGGCAAAAACTTTCGGAGCTGATTGCGCTTTACCACACAAAAGTATTTTCTGCATTGCAAGGGTTTTTGCCCCAAATGGTCGTATTTCTCGGTGGACGGCATATGCAAACGGGGGCATTCCGCATAAAAGCGAAACACCCCCGTAACAATCGCTCTCCATGAGCAGGGCACGTTAGCAGGCCCGCAGCTCAAAAAAACATGCGTTACAGGCGCTCGCGAACCGCCTCGACCACGTTGGCCAAATCGACGAGAACCTCGTCGTGACTCTGCATGTCGCGCACCTTGACCTTGCCGGCGGCAAGCTCGTCGCCACCCAGGACCAGGATGAGCTTGGCGCCCACCTTGTCGGCCTGCTTAAACTGGGCCTTGAGCGAACGACCCTGGTAGTCGGCCTCGGTCACGATGCCTGCGGAGCGAAGCTCCTGCGTGATGGCAAAGACGTTCTGACGCAGATCCTTGCCGGCGTTGGCAACGTAGACGCACGGGGTCTCATCGGCGCCCAGGTCGCTGCCAAAGGCCTGCAGGGCCAGCAGGGCGCGCTCAAAACCGACGGCGAAGCCGACGCCGGCCGTGGGCTTGCCGCCCTCGAGCTCGACCAAGCCGTCATAGCGACCGCCGCCACCGATGGAGCCGACACCGGCACCGGGAGCCTCGACCTCAAAGACGGTACGAGTGTAGTAGTCCAGGCCGCGCACCAGGGTGGGATCCTCGACATACTCGATACCCGCCGCATCCAGATAGCGCTTGACCTGCTCGTAGTGCTCGCGGCACTCGTCGCACAGGTTGTCGCCCATCAGCGGGGCGTCGGCCATGATCTCGCGGCAGTGGTCGTTCTTGCAGTCGAAGGCGCGCAACGGGTTGAGCTCGGCGCGCTCGCGGCACTCGTCGCACATCTCGTCGGCGTGGTCGAGAATGAACTGCTTAACCTGCTCGCGATAGGCCGGACGGCACTGGGCATCGCCCATTGAGTTAATAAGCAGGCGGAGCTTGGAAAGATCGAAACCAAGGCGCTTGTAGAACTCCATGAGCATGATGATGCACTCGGCGTCGGCAGCCGGATCGGGAGCGCCGAGCCACTCGATGCCCACCTGGTGGAACTGGCGCAGGCGACCCTTCTGGGGACGCTCGCCACGGAACATGGCCTCGGCGTAATAAGCCTTAAACGGCGTGGAGCCCTGGGGCACCAGGTTGTTCTCCACGACGGCGCGCACCACACCGGCCGTGCCCTCGGGACGAAGGGCCAGGCGCTGCTTGGGCTTAAGCTTGGTGTCGGTGCCTTCGGTAAAGACGCGCTCCAGGTTGGCGCCGCTAAACACGCGGAACATCTCCTTGCGCACGACGTCGGTCGACTGGCCGATACCGTGGACAAACACGTCCACCTGCTCGATGGCGGGCGTCTCGATGGGCTTAAAACCAAACGGCTCGAACACGCCGGCCGCAATCTGCTGCATCTTTTGCCAGGCGCGCATCTCGGCGCCGATAAGGTCGCGGGTTCCCTCCGCCTTCTGTGCCTGCATGGGCAAACACCTTTCTTTTGTATCGCGTCATAGGTAGTGGACATTATACGGCACAAAGCAGCAACGCGGCGGCGCGTCTGACCGAACGAGGGTATGGGGACTCGTTCGGTCAGACGCGCCGCCGCGGCAGCCGATTCGTTTTCCTCCGTCCCCAGGGGATCATCACGTGATCCGTAGGGGACGGAGGAAAGCAGATCATTTTTGTGCGCCCGTGGCCGCCGTGGAAACCGAACGATGGTACGAGCAGCCATTCGGCTCCCAGGGCGGCCGCAGACAAACGGACAAGCGGCGATGCGCTTTGGCCTACCTACTCCCCTGCCACGCTCGCGCGCAGCTTGGCAGCGATGGGCTCGGACGCCAGCAGGAACACGAGCATGACCACGGAGCACGCCAGGCACACAATCCAGGTGCTCGCAAAGGAGCCCGTGGCATCGAACAGCACGCCCGAGACAATGGCGCCCACGGTGCCGCCGACCATCTCGAACGAGGTAATGGTGCCCGTGACCTTACCCAAGTCGGCCATGCCAAACTGCTTAGACGCAGCGCTAGTGGGCGTTGGAGATGGTGTACTGCGCAAGGGAAATGCCCAGGTCGCTGACGATCAACGGCTGGAACAGGCTCATGCAGTTGACGAAAATGATGTAGCACGTGGCCATGATCACAAAGCCGGAGGCCACCACGAGCCAGCCGGGGAAGAACTTACGCTGCTGGGACATACTGCTCCTTATTTAACAAACGAATAGCCGGCGCCGGGCGCCGGTAGCACCCAAGATTGCCTTGAAAGACAAGGGCATAGGCCTTACGGCCATGCCCGCAGGCTTGAAAGGCAAGGTTGGGTGCTACCGGTGGTCGGCGATGTAGCCCAAAGCGACGGCGGCATAAGCCGCGGCGCCAAGGGGAAGCTCGGCATCGCTAAAACGTGCCTTGGGATGATGCTGAGCAAAATGCTCGTCCGTATCAGTCACGGCAGCGCCCACGGTAAAGTACGCACTCGGGATCTCGCTCGAGATCAACGCGAAGTCCTCGCTCGCCATGGCGTGGAACAGCGGCAGGAAGGCGGACTTGGGCAGCACCGCGCCCACGTAGCCAAGCGACGCCTGCGTCATATCGTCATCGAGTACGAGTGGGGGAACATCCGAGAGCGTCTCAATAGTCGCCGGCGTACGATAGGTCGTGGCAACGCCTTTGACGACCTCCGCGATGCGGGCCTTGAGGTGCTCCATGAGCTCGACATCGAAGCCACGCAGCGTTCCCTCGAGCACACAAGTATCAGGGATGACATTTGCGGCCTGACCGCCGGCGAACTTGCCAACGGTAAGCGCGACCTCCTTGGCCGCCGGCACCTCGCGGGAGATGAGCTCCTGAAGCGCCAGATGCACATGGACGCCGGCCGTGATGGGGTCGATGCAGATCTCGGGGCTCGAGCCATGGCCGCCCTTGCCCTGAAGCGTGATGCGAAAACCGTACACGCCCGAGAGCGCCGGGCTGCCGTAGAGCACCAGGCCAAGCGGCGACTGGCTATTGACATGCATGGCAAAGGCGACCTGGGGGCGCGGGTTCTGCAGCAGACCGTCGGCGATGGCGGCGCGGGCACCCTCAAAGGTTTCCTCGCCCGGCTGGAACAGCAACTTAACCGTGGCGTTGGCGTCGACAAGCGCGGACTCGCGGGCCTTGAGCAGGCGAGCCGCTCCAAGCAACGCCGTCGCGTGCATATCGTGTCCACATGCGTGCATGCAGCCGTTCGTAGAGGCGAAAGGCTCGCCTGACTCTTCGGCAACGGGCAGGGCATCCATGTCGCCACGGAGCATGATGACCGTACCGGCCTGTTCGTCCGTGCAGACGCCATTGCCCTGGGCCGCGGCGGCACCGGAGCCGACAAGGCCCACAACACAGGAACCATCGACGAGCGTGGCAAATGGGATGTCCATCTCGGTCAGGCGCGCTTGAATATACGCAGAGGTCTGCGGGAGGCTATTACCCAGCTCGGGCATCTGGTGTAAATCGTGTCGCCACGCAGCGAGCTCGTCTGCAAAAGCCTGAGCTTCTGCAACGAGACCGTCACCGATAGCGGCCTGCGCCGCTGCGGTGGCCTTGGGCGCTGATTGCGGTTGAAGATCGGACTGAGCTGGTGCCATAAATGCCCTCCAGTAACGTTTTTGCAGTAAGCACTTTGATAGCGTAAAGCGCAAGGTACAACTTTAAGGGCGAGGCATAAAAAATGCCGCCCCAGGAGGGCGGCGCAACAAGTTGTTTACAATTGCGGGCGCGGCTTTCGACGCAAAAAATCGAAGTGAGTCTCGCTCAAGATAATCGACAGGAAGATAAGCACAAAGCCGGCGAGCAGGCGCGAGGTGAGCGCCTCCCCCATCAGCAGCACCGAAAACAACACGCCCGAAGGCGACTCCATCGAAAGGAGCAGCGAGCCCGTCGAAGCCGGGACATGCGCCAGGCCGACGTTTTGGATGAGCAGAGCCACGCATGTGCAGCCCACCGAGAGAAACGCCATCACACAGATAAAATTCGGCGTCCACACGGACAGAGGCGCCTGGGTCTCGAATAGCAGCGACGAGATCAGGCTCAGCACGCCATTGCCCACAAACATCCAAAACGTGATGACGTTGATGTCCATCTTGCGACCGTACTTGGCAGTCACCGCCATCTGGATGGCGAAGAAGATCGCGCCGCCCAAGGTAATAACATCGCCGGCATTGAACTCGACGCTATCGAGTGCCACCAGGCCAATGCCCGCCAGGCACAGCAGTGCCGCACCCAGGTTATAGCGGGTGAGCTTTTCGCCGCTCAGGACATAGCTGGCAAACGGCACAAGGATACAGTACGTGCCCGTCAAAAATGCACTCTTGCCTGCCGTGGTCTGCGCCAGGCCAATCGTTTGCAGTCCGTATGCTCCCCACATGAGCGCACCCATGCCCAGCCCGACGATCAGGTTGCGGGCATTGAAATGAGCGATGATGCGCTTATGGAAAATAGCAAACATAACCAGTGACGCCGGGAGAAAGCGAACGTAGACCAGCTCGAACACCGGAATGGTATCGAGCGCATCTTTCATGGTGGTAAAGGAATAGCCCCAGATGACCGCCACCGAAAGCAGCAAGACCTTCCAGAAGAACGGAGAACGCGCGCCGGCGCCGCGGGAGGTGCCGCCGGCACCCAGGTCTTCGCGCGCTACAGGGCTATCGGGCATGTTTTCGATTTCATCAACGGCATTCTGAGCCATAGGGCATCCTCGCGCTCAGTCTGGGCGTGGTGTCCGCACGTGCATGGCCGCGTGCCGCCTCATGGTCAAATAAAAACGGGACGCGCCGGACCCCCGGCACGCCCCGCTACTGTAGCAACAACCAGCGTTGCACCGCAATCCAGCCCACTAAAGCATTTTGTTCCGCCGTTCTACCGAACGGCGGACCGGCCGACGCTGCGCGAGCCGCATTCACGCCAATCTGACGTTCAATTTCAAGGGCGCGACCAGAAGGTCAGCGCCCTTTCATTTCACGTCACCTTGGCGCAAATGCGGCTCGCTCGCTGGCATTAGCGCTGCATCGGCGTTAACGTTGCTGTACTAGATAAGCTTTGTTGATTCCAGCTTTTCGATGATCCAGTCGTTGGCTTTGATGACCGGGCGGCGGAAGACGACGCCCAGGGCCAGCGACGGAATCAGGTAACTCGCCAAGATACCCAACTCAATCCAGTACTCCATATGGTAGGCGCCGGCCATGGCGGCATGCATGGCGTTGATGCCGTGGGTAAACGGCAGGAACGGGTAGATCGCCTGGAACACGGGGCCGGTCATCTCGATGGGGAACGTACCGCCCGAACCGCCGACCTGCATAACCAACAGCACGACGGCGAGCGCCTTGCCGATATCGCCAAACGAAACCGTAAGCGTGTAGACGATATTGGAGAACACGAGACTCGCGACCCAACCCGCCAGCACAAATTGCAGCGGGTTGTCGCACTGAATGCCAAAGAACAGGATGTCGCCCGCGCACACGAGTGTCGCCTGCAGCAGGGCCAGACCTCCAAAGAACAGGTAGCGGCCCAGGTAGATCTCGTGCAGGCGCACGGGGATCAGCTCGTTGATGAGCTCATCGTCAACCGAGACCTTCATCATGGCCGCCAGTACAATCGAGCCCACCCACAGCGACAGAATCGTGTAGAACGGTGCCATGGCCGAACCGTAGTTGCGGATCGGATAGACCGGTTTGCGGTCGAGCGCGACGGGGCCGGAAAGCGACACGGCGAGGCCCTCGGGGTCGTTGCCAATCATTGTCTTAATCATGGCCAGGTCACCCGACATCAGAGCGCTATCAAGCTCGTCCTTAAAAGCGCTGATCTTGTCCGACGCCTCGCCCAACTGATCAGAAGCCTTGTTGACCAGCGTCGCAGCCTTGGAGAGGCCCTTTGCGAGCGAGCCAGAGGCGTCGGTCAGACCGCTCACAGCGCTATCCAAGTCACCCGAGATACCGTTCAGGGAATCCAGAACGCCCGAAATGGTCTTCTTGAGCTCCTTGGCCTTAACCGAGAACGTGGAATCGTAGTCGGACTTGGCTCCCGAGATACCCGCCTTGGCATCGGCGATGGCCTGGTCGACCTCGGCACGCGAGTTGTTGACCTCCGCCATGCCGTCCGAAAGGGACTTTGCGGTCGCCGTCAGGTCCTTCGCATTGTTGCGGTACTCCACGGCAATTCTGCCCAGCGACGTCGCAGCGGACTCGAGACCGTCTTTGAGCTTGTCATCACTCACCTGGTCGGCAAGGTTGCGGAGCTGATCGGCCATCGCATCGATATCGTCAGCACGCGTATTGAGCGCCGCTGCGGCTTCGTTGAGCTGAGACACCGTAAGGTAAACATGCTGATTCGCGGCATCGAATGCCTTCGCAAGCTCGGCGGACACGTTGTCGAACGAGCCCGCGCTTCCGTCAATCGCCGCGTCAACGGCATCGTTGGCGGCCTTGAGCGCTTCCTTGGAATCATTGATGCCGCTCTTGGCGTGCTCCATCAGCTGCTTCGTCGACTCATCAACGGTGCCCGTCTGCTTGAGCATGCCGCCCGCCGATGTCAGCGAATCGGACGTGGAGCTCAAAATGCCCGCGAGCGACGTCGCACTCGCCTGAACGTCCTGCAGGTCCTCGACCGAATCGCCCAGCGTCGAGGACAGATTGGCGATAAAGTTGCTCACCTGGTCGGTGCTCATGTAGTCGAGCAGGCTGGACACGGTCTTAAGGCCGATGGTCGTGATGGTCTTGGTAAAGGTCTCGTTGACCTGACTCTGGACGGCGCTCGAGCCCTTTTCAGTCACGATCTGTGCGATGGCGTTAGCCTTCTGGTTCTCGTAGAACTCGATATCGGCGTGCTTCACCTCGGTCGAGAAAAGCGTCATCATGTCGGCGCTAAACGTTTTAGGGATAACGACGGCAGCGTAGTACGCGCCCGACTTGACGCCATCGATGGCCTTATCGCGATCGTTGAGCACAACCCAGTCGAAGTTCTCGTTGCCGCGCAGGGTGGCGGTTACGTTTTCGCCCACGTTGACCTCGACGGGAATCAGATCGCTCTCGTAACCCTCATCGGTGTTGACCACTGCAATCTTAAGGTTGCCGGTATTGCCGTAGGGATCCCAGCTTCCGGCGATGTTAAACCATGCATAGAGACATGGCACGATGATCAGGCCCATCACGACGACCATGCCGATCACGGAGCGAGACACGTTTTGGACATCGCGCTTAAACAGGTGCAGGATGTTTTTCATTTATGCCTCACCTCCTTTAGAGTGCTTGCCAAGCGAGGTGGTGTCCCCGTCGTTTCCGTTTACGTTGTCAGCGCCGTCGGCATCTTGAGCCTTACGATGCGCACCGATATGCGACAGACGGCTCGTAGGCTGTTCGCCTCCCTTGGCGCCACGCTCGCTGGCGTTGAGACCAAACATGCGACGGGCGGCAGGGATGGCAGCCGTGTGCTCGCGCATCTCGCGGCGAAGGTCCTCGTCCGAAAGCGCCGAGATACGCATCTGGGTATTGAGGCTCGCACGGATGTATTCGATGTTGATGAGCCAGCCGCAGATGGCGATAACCGAAATGATCCAGATAACGAGCAGGATGATCTTGCCGTTATTGTCGATATCGAGCACCGTCGAAAGCACAAAGAGCAGAACCTGCACGCCTACCACGGCGGCAAAACCGCCCTTGATGTAGTACGGGTAGCGATGCTCAAACGCCACGGCATGATCGAGCACCTCGCGACGGTACGAATCCGAATCGAGCACGACGCGCATGGCCGTGCGCAGCGAATAGCGCTGACGCGGCAGGTCATTAGACTCGCAGATCATCAGACCCGTCGTGGAAAGCTGTTTATCAAAGAGCAGGTTGAGGTTGAGCAGCAGCGGACGCAGCTGCAAGCCAATAAAGAGTGCGATGGCAAGGAACACGCCCAGGATGCACAGGTTGAACAGGTAGTTGAACGAATACATGCCACCGACGGTCTCGCGCAGCAGGTTGATGCCATAGGTGAAGGGCAGCAGCGGATGCAGCCATTGGAAGAAGCCGGGCATCATCTCGATGGGATACATGCCCGACGAGCCGGGGATCTGCACAATGACGAGGATGACGCCAATGGCTTTACCGATATGCTTAAACGTGGTGGACAGCGCATAGATGATGTTGACGTAGGTGAACGAAATAGCGATGCCGCCCAGTACAAAGAGCAGCGGGTTGACGCACTGAACGCCAATGACCAGATCTCCCACCGTAACGATGATGGCCTGCAACGCACCCAGGATCACCAGCAGCAGCCAGCGGCCAAAGTAGCCCTGACGCGCCGTAAAGCTACCGATGCCCTCGCGGTCGACCTCGAGTTTATAGATAGCGATGAGCACATAGCCGCCTACCCACAGCGCCAGATTGGTGTAGAAGGGCGCGATGCCCGAGCCAAAGCTCTTGACCGGATAGATTGACTTGGACGTCAGCTCAACCGGAGATGCCATGAAATCTGCCACGTCATTGACGTCGACGTCCATGAGGTCGGCTAACTCGCCCATAGACTCAGAGGTCTGCAGCGCCGCAATGTCATTGGCGGCGGTCGCGAGCTTGTCCTGAACCTTGGCAAGGGAGGCGTCGGTTTGGGACAGCGTGGTCTTTGCCTGCTTGAGCGTGGCGTCGAGCTGCGCCAGCGTGCCGCGCGCGCTCGCTATCGTGGGGGTCACACCCGACACAATGCCGGTCAAATCGCCCGAAACGGCGGCAAAGGAGTCAAGCGCGCTCGAAGCCTTCGGAAGTGCGTTCTGACCCAGATCGGTCTGAGCCTGACCGAGGTTAGCCGTACCGGTCTGAATTGCCGCGTTGAGTGCGTTGCTCGCGTTCGAGATTGCCGTAGCGTCGTTTGCCATGGCGCTCGACTGTGCAGAAAGGCCATCCTTGATGCTCTGCAGCTTCTGGTTTTGCTCGCGAAGCGAATCGATGGTCGATACAATGCGCGCGTCAATTTCCTCGGAACCTGTCGACGTGTCATTAACGAGAATCTCCAAGTGCCCGATAACGGCCTTATTGTGATCGATCGTCGCCTGGAGAGACTCGAGCGAGTTGTCGATGCGGGTGGTCGTAGATGTGACCGTACCCGTTAGCTTGCCAATCGCAGCGTTCGCGGAGGCTGACGTCTTGGTGAGTGCAAGGCTACCTTCCGAGAGTGCCTTGGAGAGCGAGGTGATAGAGTTGCCCGACGTGGCGCGAGCCTCGCCCAGCAGGTCGTTGCCCTGGGAGATTGCCTGCGTCAGCGACGGTGCCTGACCTTGCAAGCCGGCAAGCGCCGCATCAGCCGAAGCAATCGAGCTGCTCGTCTTGTCGATGGCGGTGTTCATGTCGCCGATGGAATCGCGTACTTCGCCCAGGGTATCAGACGCCTCGGACACCGAGCCCGCCAGCGAATCCCGGGTCTGGGTCGCCTTGTCTTTAAGGTCGATGCCAGCATCTTTGGCAATGCCCGCGACGGTCTCGCCCACCGTGGAGACAAACTCCGAGTTGATCTGCTCCTCGATGGTATTGGCACCAGTGTCGGTGACCTTGGGCGCAATAGCGCTCTTCTTCTCGTTGACGTAATAGATGAGCTTCGGCTGATGGTAATTGCCATCGAGCATCGAAACAAGATTGTCGGAGAAGTTCTTGGGGATTACGATGGCCGCATAGTACTCACCACTCTCGACGCCCTCTTTGGCATCGGCGGCCGAATCGACGAAGGTCCAGCCCAGCTGATCGTTCTCCTTGAGCTGATCGACGACCTGGTCGCCCGCGTTGAGCTCGCCCACCAAGTCATTCTGAGTGCCCTGATCGTTGTTGGCGATGGCAATCTTGATACCTTGGGTGTTTCCGTACGGATCCCAGTTTGCCACGATGTTGTACCAGGCATACAGCGAGGGGATAACGCACACGCCCAGGGTAACCACCAAGGCGACGGGGTTCACAAGCAGTCGCTTAATGTCGCGCTTGAATATCGCAAAGGAGACCTTTGCGTTGGATAGTTTGCTGCCGAGACTCACGCTTGGACCATCCATCCTGTCGTTGAATCGAATCGTACTATCGACAACCATTGTACGTAGGCGCTTTAGTGCCTCGCGGCACAATGGTGCTGAGTTTTGCGGGTAGCAATATACTACGAAGATGAGTTAGTGTACAGCTGTACAGTATCTTTAATTTCAGCAGGTCACAAAACCACAGCCCGCACAAATTAGCAATCCGAATAGTCATTGGGAACGTTCTTAAACGACTAGTCAAACAAGAACGTCCCCGATGACTACTTAGGGCCACGAAAGCGTCGCAGGTTGAGCATAAGTCAGCGAAAACGCCCCTGAGCGAGCAAGGTGACGTGAAAGAGGAGGGAAGCGTACTTTGGTACGCGACCGACGATTGAACGTCAGATTGCCGCTTAGGGGCGTTTGCAGCGTCGACCGGTCCGTCGTTCGTTAGAACGACGGAACCAATAGGTTCGTTAGAACGGCGGACCCAAAGGCGTAACTACTTAACTACATCAAGTTGCAAACAGCCGCCGCGAAGGCAACGGGGTCCTCGGGGAGGATACCCTCGACCAGCAGGGCCTGATCGTAGAGCAGGCCGGAGTACTGCTTGATCTTGTCGGCGTCACCTGCCTTCTGGGCAGCGACAAGCTTGTCAAAGACCGGGTGCTTGGCGTTGAGCTCGAGCACGCGCTGGCTCTTGGGCATGCCGTCGGGCGCGCCCTCGGGCCCCTTCTGGAGCACCTTCTCCATCTCGAGCGAAAGCGGACCCTCGGTGGTGATGCAAGCGGGGGCATCGGTCAGGCGCGCGGAGACGGCAACTTTCTCGACCTTGTCACCGAGCGCCTCCTTCATAGCGCTAAAGAGGTCCTCGTTTTCCTTGGTGGCGTCCTCGGCCTCCTTCTTCTCGTCCTCGGTCGCCAGATCAAGATCGCCAGTCGCAACGTTCTTGAGCTCCAGGTGACGATCCTCGACCTCGGGCTCGGCACCGTCGGCAACGGCCTTTTCGGCAGCCTCGCGGGCGGCGTCGTCCTCGTAGATCTTGGGCATATCGGCGGCCACGTACTCACGCATAGCCTGGAACGTGAACTCATCCACATCCTGCGTCAGCAACAGCACGTCATAGCCGCGCTCGAGCACGCCCTTTACCACGGGCATCTTGGCCAAGCGCTCACGCGAGTCGCCGGCGGCGTAGTAGATGGCCTTCTGATCCTCGGGCATGCCCTTGGCATACTCGGCCAGGGTGATCATCTTCTGCTCCTTGGCAGACCAGAACAGCAGCAGGTCGGCGAGCTCGTCGGCCTTCATGCCGTAGCTCGAGTAGATGCCGTACTTAAGACCGCGACCAAAGTTCTCAAAGAACTTCTCGTATGCCTCGCGGTCGTTGTCGCGCATGTCCTCAAGATCGGCAGTGATCTTCTTCTCGACACGCTTGGCAATGGCCTTGAGCTGACGGTTCTGTTGCAGCGTCTCACGCGAGATGTTGAGCGTCACGTCGGCAGAGTCCACGACACCGCGCACAAAGTTGTAGTAGTCGGGCAGCAGGTCGTCGCACTTCTCCATAATCAGCACGTTGGAACTGTAGAGCGCCAGGCCCTTCTCGTAGTCCTTGCTGTACAGATCGAACGGGGCGCGACCCGGCACAAACAGCAGCGCATCGTACTCAAGCGTACCCTCGGCATGGAAGCTGATAGTGCGCGCGGGATCGTCAAAGTCGTGGAACGTGGACTTGTAGAACTCGTTGTAATCCTTCTGCTCAACGTCGGAGCTGCGCTTTTTCCAGATCGGCGTCATGGAGTTGATGGTCTCGAGCTCCTGGTAGTCCTCGTACTCGGGCTTGTAGTCGTCGCCGGCGTCCTCGGGCTTGGGTTTCTGGCGACTCTTGCTCACCATCATCTGAATCGGGTAGCGCACATAGTTGCTGTACTGCTGAATCAGGCTCTTGAGGCCCCACTCGGTCAGGAAGCGATCGTAGGTCTCGGCCTCGCCGTCGGCGTCGAGCTTCTCGTTCTCGCGCAGCGTCAGGATGACATCGGTGCCGTGCTCGGCGCGCTCGCCGTCTTCGATGGTGTAACCCTCAAGACCATCAGACTCCCACACGTGAGCGGTGTCCTCGCCATAGGCGCGGCTGACAACCTTTACGTGGCTGGCAACCATAAAGGCAGAGTAGAAGCCCACGCCAAACTGGCCGATGATGTCGACATCGGAACCCTGCTGCTCGGCGTTCTCAGTCTTAAACTCCTCGGAGCCGGAATGGGCGATGGTGCCCAGATTGCGCTCGAGCTCCTCGGCGGTCATGCCAATGCCGTTATCCGAGATGGTAATGGTGCGGGCGTCTTTATCAAAAGAGACGCGAATAGCCAGGTCGCCCTGGTCGAGCTTGACAATCGGGTCCTGCAGGCTCTTAAAGTTGAGCTTGTCGACGGCGTCGCTCGCGTTGGAGATAAGCTCGCGCAGGAAGATTTCCTTATTGGTGTAGATGGAGTTGATCATGAGGTCGAGCAGTTTTTTGCTCTCGGTCTTAAATTGACGCATGTGCAGTCCTTTCGCGCTACCCCCGTCCGCAAAAACGGCCCGGTTGCCCGAGCCGCATCGCAGACCTGCTATGTCCAGACTTAGATTTTATAACCCATTAGCGCGCATATATACATACGGAATCGAAAAACTGTATGTCCAAACGCTCTGATGCGCCAATTGCCAAGGAGTGTCCCCGACTGCCGGCAGGAAAGGAACGTCCCTATCTGCCATCTACGCGCTTGGCCATCCAAACATGGGGCTGGCCCTCGTCTTCGTAGTCCACCGGGGCAATCTGCGTGTAACCCGCCTTGGCATAGAGCGGCAGCACGTATTCCTGCGCGTGCAGCTTAATGAGCTTGGCGCCGGCATCACGCGCGCACGTATCACTGGCCTCGACAATCTTGCTCGCCAAACCGCGACGGCGCATGCTCGGCAGCACGGCCACGCGCCCCATAATGTAGGTCTCCCCCGCCGCGACGCCTTCGTCCAAGTCGCACGCCGGCGACACCGGAGCCTCTGCGTCAGCTGCGCGCTCGAGTTCTTCGGGAAACACGCGCGAGCAACCGGCAAGCTCACCGTCTACATAGAGCGTCACATGGATGCAGTTCGGATCCTCGTCGATAGCGTCAAACTCATTCTCGTAGCCCTGCTCGTCCATAAAAACGACGCGGCGCACCAACGCCGCGTCATCAAAGCATCCCGTCTTAAGTTGGATATCCATAGCTGCCCTTTCATTCAACGCGAACGTTAGGGACAGATTTTAGCGAAAATGAGCTCCGCGCACGCTAAACTTCGCGCGAGCCTTCGCCAGACAGTCGTAATGACCCACGTTATGGGCATCGCTCGCGATGAAGCTGTACAGGTTCTGATCGAACAGGCGCTGTGCCGGCTTTTTCTCGCGACCAAAGCGACCGCCGGCAATAAAGTCCGCCGAAGCCTGCAGCTTGCAGCCCATATCGACCAGGCGCTCCGCCACGCTTACATCCTTTTGAACCGCACGATAGCGCTCAGGATGAGCGATGATCACCTGATAGCCACGGCACTGCAAATCGTAAATCGTGTTCTCGTACTCTCTAAACGCATACGCATCGGCATGCGCCGAAAGCTCGAGCAGAAACTCGTTGGTCCCATCGAAATGCAAGTGATCCGCGGCATCGATACCAAGCTCAACGAGCTTTCGATGGTTGACCTCGAAGCCCATCTGGAGCGGAAAACCGTCAGCGTTATCGCGCAGCAGCTCAAAGGCATCCCACATCTTGTCGTAATCAAAATAGGGATCACGGCAGTGAGGAGTGCAAACGATTCTGGTTACACCGGCCCGCTTGGCAGCCTCGAGCATCGCCAAGCTCTCTTCGAGATCGGCGGCGCCGTCGTCTACACCCGGCAAGATATGGCAATGAATGTCACGCATAGGTCAGCCTTAATCAACTAAACGTTTGCTCGGTTGGTGAAAATGCCCTTTTTGGAAGTGCCCTGATCGTCGGAGCCCTTCTTAACCTTCTTACCGTCCTTGGTGTAGTAAGAATAATAGTACTCGCTGGTCTCGGTCTCACAGTAATTCATGACGGTACCGATGAGCTTGACCTTCTCGGACTTCTTAAGCTGGGCGATAGCGTTGAGCGCCTCTTCGCGCTTGGTAAAGTCCTCGCGCACCACGAACAGCGCGCCGTCGGTCAGGCTGGCAATCTCGGCAGCATCGATGAAGGTGCCGACCGGAGGAGCATCGAAGATGACGTACTGGAACTTAGCAGACAGTGCCTTGACCAGCTTGGCAAAGCGATGGGAGACGATGATGTCGGCAGGATTGGGAATATGCGGCTCAGCATCGAGGAAGTAGAAGTTCTTCTGACCCGTCTCGACAATTGCCTGGTCAATGGAGATCTGCTCGGAAAGGACCGCATAGAGTCCGCCGCGCGAACGAACGCCGAGCATATCGGAAAGGGACCTGCGGCGCATATCGGCCTCGACCAGGAGCACGGACTTGCCGCTCGTGGCGATTGCCTGAGCAAGGTTAATGGAAACCGTAGACTTGCCCTCGTTGGGAATCGAGGAGGTAACGGTGATGGTGCGAATGGGGTCATCCACGCTCGCAAAGCGGATGTTGGCCAGAAGGGTCTTGGCGGCATTCTGCACAACGAGCTTATCGGTGTTCTTTGCCTTAGCCATGCCTATTTACCACCTTTCATAGCCGGAATTCGGCCAACAACGGGAATACCCAGGAGCTCTTCTGCCTCTTCGGCACCGCGGATGCGGGTATTGAGCATGTCCGCCAAAACGACATAGGCAACTGCGATAAAGATACCGGCGAGGAACGCGACGGCAATATACAGCGTGCGCTTGGGGCCGCTGGGGGCTTCGGGGGTCTTAGCCTCGTCGATAACGTTGATGCTCTGGGCAGCGCCGACGTTCTGAGCGACCGTACTCACCGAGCTGGCAATGGCCTTTGCGACCTCAGCCGTCTCCTTGGCATCGGTGCCGGTAACCGAAAGCGTAATGACACGCGTGGTGGTCTCGGAGGAAACAGACACCTTGTAGTCATCCAAATCGGTGAGGCCCAGTTCTTTGGCGGCGCCGCTCTTAACGCTATCGCTATCCAGCAGCGTGGCGATATCGTTGGAAAGCATCTGGCTCGCCGAGAGATCGTTGTAGCTCATCTGACCGCTATCGTCGGTCTTGGCGAGAATGTACATGCTCGTCGTCGCGGTATAGGTGTTGTCCATCGCAACGAAGGACACGATGCCCATGGCGATCGCGCAGACCACCGGAAGGGTGATGACCAGCTTGAGGTGCTTCTTCAGCAGCTGGAACAGTTCGAGAAGGGTCATGCAGCTTGCCTTTCATTTCCCCAGTTCGGATTGACAAAACTGTCCGTATGTTATCGCATCTTTTTACCGAGACCAAACTCTATACATAAGAAACAGGCTCTCCTGTAAAAATGTCGGAAGCAATCGTAAAATTGCACAACAACGCCGCACCCGAAAGTCAAATGCGGCGTCTACATCAATATCTGTGTTGTATCGCTATGCGAATGGCTCGTCCTGCTGTATGGGAAACGTCACCGTAATGGTGGTTCCCACGCCCAACTCGCTCGACAGATCAAGCGTGGCGTGATGATACAGGGCCGCATGCTTGACAATGGCAAGCCCCAGGCCGGTTCCGCCGCGTGCCTTGGACCTACTCTTGTCCACGCGATAGAACCGCTCAAATACCTTGCCCTGTTCTTCAGGCGCGATACCGATTCCCGTGTCGGCGACAGCGAGGAACGGATGGCCTTCGTCGTTGGTGCCGCACTGCAGCGTAACCGTACCGCCGGGCCGATTGTAGCGGATGGCGTTGCTTGCCAGATTATAGATGAGCTCGTCGACCAAGCGCGACACGCCTTCGATGACCACAGGCTTGGTCTCATGACTTATCGTCACATTCGCCTGACGGGCAACCTGTTCAAGACGCTGCTCAACCGCGTAGATCGCACGCGAGAGCTCAATAGGCTCCGTGGACCCAATGGGCACTGCCTCGCCTTCAGTTGCACGTTCGGCCTCGTCCAAGTTAGACAGCGTAAGGATGTCGTTGACAAGCGCTGCCAAGCGGCCCGCCTCACGATAGATGCGACCGCCAAAGTTGCGCAGGTCGTCCTCGCCCTCGACCATGCCATTTGCGATGAGCTCGGCATAGCCCGAAATCGCCGTAAGCGGCGTCTTGAGCTCATGGGTGATATTCGCCGTGAACTCGCGGCGCATACGGTCGTTGTCCGCTAGCACCGCCATTTGGCGCTTGAGTTCCTGGCGCTGCGACTCGATGCGCTCAAGCATGGGGACCATCTCGGCATAGGCGTGCTCATAGCTACGGCGTGGGTGATCCAAATCCACCTCTTGCAACGGCGCGATGATGGCACGGGACTCACGGCGCGCCATAAAAAACGAGAGTACTGCACCCGCTGCTGCGATAAGCAGCATCGGCGCCAGCATCGACAGCAAAATCGCCGCAACGCCAGGCTGGGCCTGCGCCAAGCGAACGACCTGGCCGTTATCAAGGGTGACGGCGCGATACAGCATAATCTCGTCGAGTGTAGAGCTTGCGCGCTCCGCGGAACCCGAACCACTCTCAAAGGCCTCGATGACCTCGGGGCGATCGCCATGGTTGGGCAGTGTGGAAGGCGACGCCTCGTTGTCGTAGGCAACAGATCCGTCCTTATTGATCAGCGTGATACGAAGATCCTCGCGATCGAGGCTTCGCAAGAACGGAATGGGCTCCTGCTGCTCGTCGAGGGCGGCAGCAATGAGCTCGGTTTCCTGCGCCAGATTGGCACTCGTGGCATCCGCCAAAGTGTTTTGCACAAAGAACGCACCCAGCACCGTAAACGCCACGATAACCGCCATGGCGCAGACAAAGATCGTCACAAAAACGCGGTGCGACAGCGTATGTTTTCCCTGGGGGGCGAAGACCACGGGTTACTCCTCCGATGCGGTGGCCGCGGTGTCGTCGCCTTCGGCACCATCACCGGCAGAAGGCTCGGCCAGGCGATAACCCACGCCGCGCACGGTCTCGATGGCGCTGGCATGCTCGCCCAGTTTTTGGCGAAGCGTCTGCACGTGCACGTCAACGGTGCGCGAACCGCCGTCGAAGTCCCAGCCCCACACGCTCTGCAGCAACGACTCGCGGGTAAAGACCACGCCGGGCTTGCGCATGAGGTACTCGAGCAGGTCGAACTCGCGCAGGGTGAGCTTAAGCGGCTCGCCGGCAACGGTCACCTCGCGATGGCTAGGCGAAAGCACGATGTCGCCCACGCTGAGCACATCGCTCGCCTGCTTGACCATGCCGCCGCGACGCAGCAGTGCGCGGCAGCGGCTCGCAAGCTCCATGAGCGAAAACGGCTTAGTCAGGTAATCGTCGGCACCGCCATCGAGCGCCATCACCTTGTCGAGTTCGGTGTCCTTGGCGGTAAGCATCATGATGGGCACCGTCGCCGTCAGGCGATCGGCACGCAGGCGACGCATAATCGCCAAGCCATCGGTGTCGGGCAGCATGATATCGAGCAGCACAGCATCGGGCACCCGTCGCGCCACGGCAGCTTTAAACTCGCCATCACACGAAAAGCCCTCGGCCTCGATTCCCTGCTTGCGCAGCGCGTAGACTGTCAAATCCCTGATGTTGTCATCGTCCTCGACGTAATAGATCATGTTGAACCCCTTTGCGGCCGATATGACCGCATCTTAACCCTAAAGGCACCTGTAAAAGACAGCGTCAGCCAAAACGCCCCGTCAAATAATCCGCGGTGCGCGGATCGGACGGATTCTTGAAGAGTTGCGCGGTGGGCGCGTGCTCCACCAGCTCACCCAGCAAAAAGAACGCAACCGAATCGGAAATACGCGCGGCCTGCTGCATGTTGTGCGTCACGACCACCAGCGTGCAGGTCTCCTTGAGCTCGCAGGCCAACTGCTCCACCACCAACGTCGACACAGGGTCGAGTGCCGAAGTCGGCTCGTCCATCAGCAGAATGTCGGGCTGCACGGCAAGTGCGCGGGCGATGCACAGGCGCTGCTGCTGTCCACCCGAAAGACCCAGGCCCGACTCTTTGAGCTTGTCCTTGACCTCGTCCCACAGGGCAGCGCGACGCAGGGAGTCCTCGACCAGCTCATCGAGCACGGCGCGGTCGCGCACACCCATACCGCGAGGACCGTAGGCGACGTTGTCGTAGATGCTCATGGGAAATGGGTTGGGGCGTTGGAACACCATGCCCACGCGCTGGCGCAAACGGCAGATGTCGCAATCGCCCAGGATATCTTGACCATCGAGCGCAATCTTACCCTCGATGCGGCAATCCTTGATGCCGTCGTTCATGCGGTTAAAGCAGCGCAGCAACGTGGACTTTCCGCAGCCCGAAGGCCCGATGAACGAGGTGATCTGCTTGTCGCGGATCTTGATATTCACGTCCTTGAGCGCATGGTGGTCGCCATAGAACAGGTCGATGCCCTCGACATCGATGCGCGTCGGCGAGGCGGCAAGATCCTCTGCCGTGGGGCGAGTCGCATCCCCAACCTCGCGCTCATGCGCGGCCTCGGCCTGCGCTTCCATGAGTTCTTCAAGCTCCGTGGGCTCCGCAGCCGCAGCAGCCGTCATACCGCACACCTCCATATCGATATCAATTCAGCAGTATCAATAGTAGGAATCGCGGCTCATACGCACGTGAGCACATTGTCAAGTGTTTGTAAGGGCACACTGGCTATGCGGCGGGCAGCTCGATGGTGAATATCGTGTGTTCGGGCGTCGATTCACTTGCAACGGTACCGCCGTGTGCCGCGATGATCTCCTTGGCAATAGCAAGGCCCAAACCGGCACCACCGCGATTGGTCGCACGCGCCGCATCCAGGCGATAGAACTTCTCAAAGATCACCTTGAGCTTAGCCGCAGGGATAGGATCGCCCTGATTGATAAAGCGCACGCGCACGCCGCCATCGTCTTGGCGCCTGGCCTCAATCGTGATAGTCGAGCCCTCATAGCTATAGGCGACGGCGTTTTTCATGATGTTGTTGAACACGCGGGCCATCTTATCGCCATCCACGAGCACCGTCAGGTCCTCGCGAATATCAACCTGGGCTTCCTTATGCTGCTCGTTGAGGATGGGATAGAACTCGTCAGCCACCTGAGCCAGCAGCAACCCCAGATCAACATAGCCGCGCGTGAGCACGATATCGTGGAAGTCAAAGCGCGTGATATCGAAGAACTCTTCGATGAGCGCATCGAGCCGGTGCGCCTTGTCGAGCGCCACGCCCGTAAAGTGCGCACGTTGCTCAACCGGCAGCTCAGGAGCCTCTTGAAGCAGCGAAAGATAGCCCACCACACTGGCAAGCGGGGTGCGTAGGTCATGTGCCAAGTACGTGACCAGGTCGTCCTTGCGATGAGACTCGTCACGCAAGGCCTGCTGCACCCTGCGCTCGCGATCGCGCACACGGTTGAGTGCGCCCTCGACCTCCAGGAAGTCGCCGTCGATGTTGTCCCAGGTGTCGGGGTGATCGATCAGGCGATCTTGAATACGAGCGGCCAGCACACAATCGGCATGCTGCTCGCCCTGCTCATAGCCCTGGTAGTACAGGGCGCGGCCGCAAAAGAACAGCACGCACACGGCAAGCGCCAGCACAAAGCCAAGCATGTTGAATACAAAGCCGGCATCGAACAGCACCGGCCCTTCGATGCCGCCGAGTGCCATGGCGCCAATCGCCAACGTCATGGCCCACGCGGCACCGCCAATCACCACGCAGCGGCGTACGATTTCAAATCGATCGATCAGCAAAAAGCCGACAAGCAGCACCGCCAAGATTCCAGCGATGTTATCGATGCCAATCAGCAGCAGGCTCAGCAAAAAGAGCAGCACCGTTGCAAGCGCGCGGTTGTCGACGACCGACCTCACGTATTCAAAGAGTCGATCGGGCACCTCGAATGCCTGCCTATCGTCTTTTGTCATGTCCACTTCCCCACCATCAAAGGCGTTATTCGATTATGTAGCCGACGCCCCAGACGTTTTTGATAAAGCGCGGCTTTTGAGCGTCGTCACCGATCTTTTCGCGCAGGTGGCGAATGTGCACCATCACCGTATTGTTGGAGCCGGGCATAAAATCCTCGTTCCACACCGCGCGGAACAGATCCTCCACGGCCACCACACTGCCGCGATGCTCGACCAGATACAGCAAGATGGAATACTCGATGGGCGTGAGGCGCACCGGCGCACCGTCCACCATTACGGAACGAGCATCGCGGTTGATCTCCAGGCCGTCGAGCTGGATGATCGGCGACTCGGCCACCTGCGCGCGGCTACCGTAGCTGGTGTAGCGGCGAAGCTGAGCATGCACGCGCGCGATGAGCTCAAGCGGACGGAACGGCTTAACCACGTAATCGTCCGCGCCAAGCGAAAGGCCCTCGATCTTGTCTTGCTGGGCATCGCGCGCCGTCAGCATGATCACGGGATAGGTATGGCTGGAACGGATCGTACGCAGCAACTCAAGCCCATCGATATCGGGCAGCATGACATCCAGCAGCGCAAGATCGAACTCCTGCTCCAAGATTGCCTTGGCAGCATCGGCCCCGCTATAGGCGACCTGTACGTCAAAGCCTTCTTTTGTAAGGTAGATACCAACCAAGTCGGCGATGGCCTTTTCGTCATCAACTACCAAAATGCGCTCGTTCATGCGTGCTCCTCTCGCGCTCCATTATGCCCGAGGGGGCGCATGCCACACACAACAAGCGTGGGTGATTAAGTCGGCCTTAAGCACCCTTGTGCCCGTTCGGGCGCGGATGTGGGCCACGCACGCACGCGATGATCGCCGACACCGGCAAACGATATACTCTAGTTCCAGAAGAGACCATCCCGTCGAAAGCGAAATCTGTGAAGTCCCTCACCTCTTTTGCAAAGCGCTCAGCTCAGCTTGCCGCCGGCTTTGTCTGCACTATCGCCCTTGCCGCTGGCGTGCCCACCGTCGCCGGCGCCCAAGTACTCACGACCGACAATGTTTGCGGCAAAACCGCCGATGCGCGCGGCATCACGGCCGAAAACCTGCCCGATATCGATGCGACCAATGCCCTCGTCATGGGCAAAGACGGCACCGTCTACTATGCCCGCGGCGCCGATGAGCAGGTCAAGATTGCCTCGATCACCAAGGTCATGACCGCAATCCTAACCGTCGAGAATTGCAAGATGGACGAGAAGGTCACGGTGAGCAACGCCGCAGCCACCGTGGGCAATTCAACAGCCGGCCTACTCGAAGGCGACGAGCTCACCGTGAAGCAGGCACTGCGCGGCCTGATGATTCCCTCGGGCAACGACGCCGCCATCGTACTCGCCGAATATGTGGGCAAGAAGATCGACCCTAAGACCAAAGACGCCGAGGCAACATTTGTGAAAGCCATGAACGAGCGCGCTAAGAAGCTCGGTTGCACCGGCACGCTTTTTGAAAACCCGCATGGTCTGGACTTTGATGAGTGGGCTGGCGATATGCACTCAACCGCACACGACGTAGCGCTGATGATGCAGGAGGCCATGAAAAACGACACGATCCGCGAGGTCGTAGCGAGCGAAGATTCCTGGATCGAGGTCACGGGCGCCGACGGCACCGACCATTCGCATTCCATGGACACGCATAACTATTTGCTGGGCCAAGATGGCAACATCGGTGGCAAGACCGGCACCACCGACGACGCGGGCTATTGCTTTACGAGCGCCTACAACCGCGACGGCGACGAGATCTACACCGTCGTTTTGAACTCCACCACCACCGACCAGCGCTTTACCGATACCGCAACCCTTGCCAATTGGTACTACGGTCACAAGGTGACGGTCGCAATCGCCAACACACAGGAAAAGACCGCCAACGGCAACCCGCTTATGGCGCGCATTGGTCAAACCGACTGGACGGATAAGACGATCGACGCCACACTCGCCGATCCCACGGCGCAAGCGACCGTGTTTTCCCTTGCCGGCGAGGTGACCGAAAAGGTTAGCTACGACGATCTTTCGGGCACGGTGCATGTGGGCGACAAGGTGGGCAGCGTCACGCTCAAGCAGGACGGCACCAAGATCGCCGTCATGGACCTAGTTGCCGACGAGGAAGGCGCAGGGCCGAATCCCATTGAATGGCTACTCGTGAAGCTCGATCGCTTGGGCCGTCGCATCGGCAACCGCCCACTCACGGCAGAAAGCGAGACCGTCGCCAAGGCGCCCGAGGTGTAGGGCGCAAGAATAATAAGTCCACTGAAAGGAGGCGTCCGAAAGGATGCCTCCTTTTTTTGAGGTTCGAATCCCCAGCCGCCATTCTTGATAATAAAAAGGGCCCCAAATGGGACCCTTCTTCAAGTTCATACTGGCGGAGAGCTGGGGATGTCCGGGCATGCTGCGCATGCCCTCCGGCTTCAAAGCCTGGCGGCTTTTCGCCCACGGGCTACAAACGCTTTCGCGTTTGCTTAACGCCCGTGCCCTCTCGGGTTCGAATCCCCAGCCTCCTTTCTCCGCACAAAAAAGGGCCCCAAATGGGACCCTTCTTTCAAGTCATACTGGCGGAGAGCTGGGGATTCGAACCCCAGATGCCCTTTTGGGGCATACTCGCTTAGCAGGCGAGCACCTTCGGCCTCTCGGTCAGCTCTCCGTAACAGCCGTTCTATAGTAACCAAACAGCCAAGGATGAGCAAGAGGAAATTTTCTAATTGCCTAGCAGCCTTTCCTTCTTGAAAGCTTCGCCTACCCCAGCGAGCGGTTGAGGGAGCCGAGCTCGTCGTTGCCCATGGTGCGCCACATTTGGAAGATACAACCGCGCGCCAGGAAAAAGAAACCGTTGTCGACCAGTTGCACAGCGGCATCTGCCAGCTGATTCGTCACGGCGGACACTGGCGGCAGCTCTAGTCCAGCCTTGTGGATGGTCTCGACCGCTTCCTCGAACGTCGGAGGCTCGCTGACGCCCATCTCGTTCATAAGGCCCTGCATTTCTTCCAGCGCGCTGCTGCCCGACTCCTCGCCGCGCGGCACCAGACGGTAACAAGCCAGCGCCAGGTCGAGCTGATCGCAATTCCAATAGGCAAACGCCAAGCGATAGAAAAGGTAGCCGATTGCAGAACGATCGCTGGCAATACGTAGGCCGTGGCGCGCCACCTCGATAATCTCGTCAAAGCGCTCCAGACGCGCAAGCACGTTGATGAGCGCAAAGTGCGACTGCATGGACGAGCGCGCCAGATCGTAAAGATGGCGCACCTCGGGCAGTGCTCGTTCAAAGTCCTCTTGCTCGGCGTAAAAGCCGCAGATCTCGTGCTGGGCAAAGTACAGCGCATCGGGCGCACGAAGGATTCGCACAGAGCGGTCTTCTTCCAACACCGGTAGCACCATGCGCACCAGCTGGTTATCGCAAAACTGCGTTTGAACCGGACCTGTCGCCAAAAGCTCGGCGACGGCGCACTTGGCCTCCAACTCCTCGACAAGACGGGAAAAGCCTTCAAAAGCACCTGTACGGTCGACTTTTGCCTGCTCGCGCAATTCAACAACACGGGCCACGTATGGGTCGTCGTCCTCTTCCATGACCTCCAGCTCGTCAGCCGTATCGGCAAGCAGCAGATCGCGCAGCGCCGGCGGCAGCATGCGATGGTCATCACGCGGACGAGCATGAACCTCCGCCGGCTCAATCGTCTCCGGAGCGGTTGACTCATACGCCTCAAGCACACGCTTGCACGGCATATCGTCCATGTCCATGCTCTCAAGATCCTTGGCGACAGGCACGCAATCGGCCAGATAGGCCGCACGCCCAAAGAAATACGTTGCGACAACGCACTCGCCCTGCTCACTGTCGGGAGCAGCAATCTGCACATAGCAGCGCGTGATGCAGGTGCCCGCGGCAAAACACGCTGCCGCAAGCGTGAGCGCCACGCGCGCATCGTGCTCCGCGGCCCAGATCGTGCGCGTGTCCTCGTCCAGCTCGTGCCAGGCGTCATCTTGAGCGTCGTATTCACGTTGCGGCATGGCATCAACGACAGACTGCCCAAACCGAACGAGCATAATCCCCTCGGCAACGTTTGCCCGATAGGTATAGTCGAGCCGCGTGACCACGTTAAGCGCCTCGACAATACGCGCGAAGCGGGTACGCACATCCCACTCACCGCCCGGCTGGCAAGCCACCGTACCCGGTTCGCCCCACGGGTTATCGCTCGAGGCCGTATCGAGCAGTCGAGGAACATCGTTGGTCGTCTTAGCGATATGCCACGCATCAAAGAGCGCGCAGCCCTCAAGGCTCGGCGAGGATGCCGCAGGGACCAATCCGGCCCCGATGTGCTCAAGGATGCCGGAGAGACGGTTAAGACGGCACTCGATGGCAAGCAGCATGTCAATCTCGTCCTGGTCCAGCAGGCTGCGATCAAAATTGAGATAGAAAAGCTTTGAGCGATCAATGCGAGCCAGGCTCATCTCGGACTTAGCGGCGATGGTGCGCAAGCGGGGCAAGTCAATTTCACTCATAAGGGCGGCGGCATAGCGCTCGATACCGCTCGGATTCTCGGCATGGTCAACGCGGTAAAGCAGCGTCTCGATAGCATCAGGGAGCGGTGCCGTGTTAAAGCCCAAAAACACCTCGACCGGCTCGGGCAACTTTACGAGCTTGATCTTGTCGATAACATTTTGCATACCCTCGTCGAGTCCGCCGGCGTCCGCCGTGCTCGCAATGGCATTTTCGGAGTCAGCGAATATCACGTAGCGCAGGAACATCGATGCCATGAACTCGCCGTAAGGAAGGGAGCGGGTCGAATTCCATGTCTCGTGGTCGGACTGCTCGCGCATGGGGCCTTCGGGAGAGCCGACGGTTCGCGCGCACGCGCGCATCGTGCCGTTGGCTCCCCGAACCACAATCTCACCAATACCGGAGTCCGACTCGTCAAGGACCAGTTCCATGTCGGGATCGTTGGGCAGCGGAGTCTCGCTAACGGGGCGGTCCACCTTGTACACCTCGCCCGAAACGCTTACGTAGCCCAAAAGCGACACATGACTTTTGCCAACGAATTCGACGACATAGCAAGATTCATGCTGATCCTCGCCAAAGAGTTTCCAGACCACGCCATATGAGCGTCCCGCTGGCTGCTCGGGCATCGCCGGAAAGCGCTTCTTGGGATCGAGAAACCTGAGCTTGTATGTCGGACGCTCTGCCACGAAGTATCACCCTGATCGGTCGTTGAGAGAAGGAGTGGTCGCGAATAAGTCGCGACATCTACTCGGAATCTTACACGAGTCGACAGGAAATCGTCCCTTTGGACGAAAGCACTCAAGCTGGCGCAAAAGAAAAGCCCCCGTTGCCGGGAGCTTTAATCTCAAATGGTGCGGCGTATAGGATTCCGCGCATCCGCTGCGCGGATCCGCACCGGCTTCGCCCGCCTGCCGGCGTGCTCGCCCGCGGGCTAAAAACGCTCCGCGTTTTCTTTACGCCCGCGCCTCGACCGAGGTTCGAATCAATGCGGTGTTTACGTAAAAGAAAAGCCCCCGTTGCCGGTGAACTGCCTCCCATTTCTTGGACACAAGAAATGGGAGGCTTTTTTATGGCTGGAAACGCTTTGTACGACGTCGGGATGAGACTGCGAGCGGCAGAGCTGCACGACGGGGGGCACGGCCGCGCGGCGATCGCGGCCCTTCTCGGGATGCCGGAGGAAACCGTGAGAGAATGGCTGTGCACCTACAGGTCTGCTGGTATCGAGGTTCTGGCCATGATGGGAAAGAAGCACACCGCCTATTCGTTCGAGACGAAGCTGGCCGCCGTCAGGGCGGTCGTCGACGAGGGCATGACGAAGCCCGAGGCCATGGAGAAGTTCGGGGTAGCCTCGCCAAGCCCTTTCAAGAAATGGCTGAAGGCCTACAGGGAGGAGGGCCCGGAGGCGCTCAGGCCAAAGCCCAGGGGGAGGCCGAGGGGGTCCGGCTCCCCGTCCGGGGAGACGACGCGCGAGCAGGAGCTCGAGCGCAGGATCAAGAGGCTCGAGGCGGAGAACGCCTACCTAAAAAAATCGATCGCCCTGAAGGCGGAGAAACGCTCTCGAACGGCGAGAAGGCCGCGGTCGTGAGCGGGCTTTCAGGGCAATACCCCCTCGCCGACCTGCTCGAGTGCGCCGGCCTGGCGAGGTCGAGCTACTACTACGCGCTGTCGCACCCCAAGGCTCCCACCAGGCCCGAGCTCTGGGAGGCCGCCGCCGAGATATTCTCGCGCACCGCCAACGGGTGCGGCCACAGGCAGATCGCCATGTGCCTGCGCGCCGAGCGGGGCGTGCGCATAGCCGACAAGACGACGCTGAAGATGATGCGCGAGATGGGCATCAGCTGCGGGATCCGCCGCGAGACCGACTACCACAGCTACAACTCGTACAGGGGCAAGGTCGGAAAGACCTTCGAGAACGTCATCGGCAGGGACTTCGCCGCCGACGGGCCGTGGGAGAAGATGGGCACCGACGTCACCGAGTTCAAGCAGCCCTGGGGCAAGGCCTACTTCGCGCCGGTCTACGATTTCGGCAGCAAGGAGATCGTCGCCTGGTCCACGTCGCTGCATCCCAACATGGCCCAGCAGCACGAGCTGCTCGACCAGCTCGTGTCCAAGATGCCCGAGGGCTCCAGGCCGGTCCTGCACTCGGACATGGGCTGGCAGTACCAGCAGGCCGGGTGGTGCAAGCGGTTGGAGGAGGCCGGCGTGGTGCAGAGCATGTCCCGGAAGGGCAACTGCATCGACAACGGCGCGACGGAGCAGGTGTTCGGCCATATGAAGGACGAGTTCTTTCGCGGAAGAAAATGGCCTTGCTTCGAAGACTTCAAGAGGGACCTGGACGAATACATCATCCATTGGAACACGAGAAGGAGGCAGGTTAAACTGAAGGGGCTGACCCCGGAGGAATTCCGGAATCAGTCCCTATGTGCGGCGTAGGCCGCTTATTAGCCCGTCCAAGAATTGGGGCGCAGTTCACCGGGAGCTTTAATCTCAAATGGTGCGGCGTATAGGATTCCGCGCATCCGCTGCG
>CABPDL010000026.1:0-30123 GCA_902406375.1 uncultured Collinsella sp. | reverse complement strand
GGCCCGTGGGTTATACCCTAAGAGCAAACCACCCTTTTTAAGGGTGGTTCTGATTTAAGCGCCGGCGATGACGAGATTTGGGCGGGTGTCGTCGGCGATCTCGGCGATTGAGATGGCGACGGCGTGATCGGGGTCACGGTCCATTACGATGGCGTTGACGTCGGTCAGCTCGGCAAAGCGGTACATGCCACGTCCGTTGACCTTACTGGCGTCCATGAGGGCGACACTTTGACGAGCGGCACCGACCATAGCCGCTTTGGTCTCGGCCATCTGCGGAAAGTCGGTCGTAAAGCCGCAGCCGGGAACAAAAGCGCCAGGGCACATGACGGCAAGATCGGCGTGGACCATTTGGAGCGCCTGCATGGTAAGTGGGCCGTACAGATAGCGATGGCCTTTGCGCAGTGCCCCGCCCAGCATGACGACATCGACTAAGGGCATGCTCTCGTCGATGTAATCGGCAATGGTAATGTCGGCCGTGATGACGGTGATGCCATCGCGCTGGTCGAGGAGCCGGACGAACTCGAGCGCTGTGGTGCCCGAGTCGACGAGCAGAGTGTCACCATTGCCGACGAGTTCAATGGCGCTTTGCGCGATGGCCTGCTTGGCGGCGACGTTGACATTGATGCGGCGATCCTGCGTGGAAACGGTCAGGCGTTTGTGGAGCGATACGGCACCGCCATGCGTGCGGCGCAGCTTGCCTGCTTCGGCGAGCGCGTCCAGGTCGGCTCGGGCGGTGACGGAGGACACGCCAAAGGTCTGGGCGATTTCTGCTACCTGCACCGAGGCATTATGATCGAGCATCTCCATGATGGCGGAACGACGCTCGTCGGCGAAAGCTCGGGTTGTTGCGTGGGCCATATCTGCTCCATCATCGTCTGAAATTTGCAGGAATTGTGTTGACTCTATTTTCGTTCATTTTCTTTTTGAGTAAGAAAATACCTTTCGATTACTTATCTTTTCTATAAAAGAAAGACGATCAAGGCTCAAAACTCAATATCGAACACGCGCGCTCGGGTTCGATCCCTTCCGTTTGCTTTTCAAAAATGAAGGTTGAACCTCGCGCGATGACAATATCTCGCACGTGCAAAGCCGCTGAATTTCATACAATGAGCGCAGCAAAACGCAAGGTAAAACGCCTTGTGAACAACTACGCCCGATGTCCAGATGCGGGCGAGGGAGAGGAGCAAACGCTCATGGCACTTGTTACCACCGAAAAGATGCTCAAGGACGCTCAGGCCGGCCACTACGCCGTCGGCGCGTTCAACGTCGAGAACCTCGAGTTTGTTATGGCCGTTCTGGCCGCTGCCGAGGAGACCAAGTCCCCCGTCATCATGCAGACCACCCCGGGCACCATCAAGACCGCTGGTCTGGACTACTTCTACGGCATGGTCAAGGCTGCCGCCGAGCGCGCTTCCGTGCCCGTCGCTCTGCACCTCGATCACGGCGATGGCTATGACCGCTGCATGCAGGCTTTCCGCACTGGCTACACCTCCGTTATGATTGACGGCTCGCACGAGTCCTTCGAGGACAACATCGCCCTGACCAAGTCCGTCGCCGATGCTGGCCGCGCCATGGGCGTGCCCGTCGAGGCTGAGCTCGGCAAGGTCGGCGGCAAGGAGGACGACGGTCCCGCGGTTGAGGGCGAGAGCCCCTACACCGATCCTGCCGAGGCCAAGGAGTTCGTCGAGCGCACTGGCTGCACCTCCCTCGCTATTGGCGTTGGCACCAGCCACGGCGTGTACACGAGCGATCCGCACATCGAGCAGTCCGTGGTCAAGGCCATCCGCGACGCCGTCGACGTGCCGCTGGTCCTGCACGGCACCTCCGGTGTGCCCGATGAGCAGGTTGCCGAGGCCGTGAAGAACGGCATCTGCAAGGTTAACTACGCTACCGAGCTGCGTCAGGCCTTCACCAAGGGCTTCATGGCCTACATGGCCGAGAACCCCGCCTGCTTCGATCCCAAGAAGCCGGCCAAGGAGGGCATGCGCGAGATCACCGAGCTGGTTAAGATCCGCATGACCAACCTCAACTCTGTGGGCAAGGCAGAGTAACAGCAAGGGTACTCCGACTCGCTACATATCCCGGGGAGGGACGGGGGCTTAGTTCCCCAATCGTCCTCGGGCATGCAAAAAGCCTCGCTGCGCACTTCGTGCGGCGAGGCTTTTTGCCCCCTGCGGAAAGATTGGGGAACTAAGCCCTCGTCCCTCCCAGGTTGACCTACTCGAGGTCGTCGCCCTTGTGGCGTTAGGGCGGAAAATAATAAGAAGCCTTCGCGCTGCGGAATGATTTTGGAAACTAAGTACGGGGACCCGCCCAAGCCGTTCTGCTCAATCGCCCTTGTGGTGTTGGGGCTGAAAGGGTGGGACGCGTGGGTTATTTGGTTGTTAGGGTTAGTAGGTCGTTGGGGGTTTTGAGGTTGTAGGTGGCGTTTGGGATGTCTTGGTGTGATCCCCATGCCGCTCTGGCAAAACTGACCCCTGCCGAAGTTGCGCATTGTTCGTCGTAGACGGTGTCGCCAACGTAGACGACGTTGCCAGGATTCGCGCCCGTACGCCGGAGATATTCGAGCATGGGTGCGGGTGCGGGTTTATGTTCGGTTGTGTCTTCGACAAGGATGATGTGCTCAAAATACTTATCGAAACCAAGGGGTGCAATTTCTTTTGTGTATTCGTCGCGCGCACGTGAGGAGACGATGCCAAGTTTGCAGCCGCTATCGGCGAGTGTTGCGATGACTTCAAGCAAACCTGGAAACACGCTGATGGTGCTTTTAAAGCTGGCGGCAACTTGGCACCAGCGATCCAACGTTGCCTGCGAGTAGATTCCAAGTTTCTCAAGGGCATCCTTGCCGGGTATGCCGAGGGCAAATTCAAGCTCGTGTCGGGGGAGCGTTTTGCCGGTCTCTTCTTGGACAATCTGGACAAGCGATGATAGAACGCTTTCTTCTGTATCTGCCAATGTCCCATCAACGTCAAATACGATATGGTCAAAGTGCTTCATATGATTGCTCCTCTCTGTTGTTTGCCTGCAAGTTTGATGCGGTGACAGAAGAAAGGCTAGCGGGATTTCTGCCTGGTGCTATCGAGATTCTGCCTCGCTGCTCGATAGCTCGAAGGAGTGCATCCCATTTGTTCTTTAAATACCTGGCCAAGATGGCTTGCTGTCGCAAAGCCGCATTGGCGCGCGACTGTCTGGACCGTTCGCGTGGTGTGTGTCAAAAGTTCGCAAGCACGGTTTACGCGGTATGCGCGCAGATATGCCGCCGGGGTCGTTCCTGCGCAAGCTTCGATAATGCGGTAACACTCTCTTTCGCTTACGCCGGCTGCAGATGCCATCTGGGGCACATCTATAGCGGCTGCATAGTTCGCGCGGATATAGTCCAGGATTGCCTTGAACTGTACGTCGCGGTTGGTCATCCAAGAGGCGTTGTCGGAGGAAAAGAGCGGTTCGGCCTTGGCGTAAATCTGAATCCAGAGCTCTGACAAGCTATTCCGAAGCGCCATCTCGTTCTGCGGCCGTTGAAGGTCGTGGTTAAAGGAACTCTTTAGCAAATCGATAAAGGGCATATCGTCGGGGTTGGTGGGCGACCATTTGAGCACATCGACGCCTCGACATTGCAGTAAAGGATTGATATAGCGCTTTTGAAGGCGTCCCGCGGGATCGCCGAGCATCGACGGCTGAAAGATATGCAACATTTGAATGGCTGGTGCCGAATTGGGTGATTGCAGCGTGCTGTGCAAAACGCCACCGTTGATAAAGCCGGCGGACCCTTCCTCAAAGCGTACGTGCTCATGAGCCGCGCGCGTTCGATAGTCAATCGCTCCCTGCTCCATGTAGAAAAGCTCAACTTCGGAATGCCAGTGCCAGGGGACGGAATTGCCCGGATAGCGAGCGAATTCTGCGCGTTCGGCAATATAGGGCCAGTCATCGGCGGTCTCGGGAAACGCTTCCTCGCGTCCTCCGCGGTGCAATTCTATGTGATCCATGTTTCGCATGGCATCAGTATAAAGCGCGATGGGCTTAGATTGCTCTTGCCTGTTCGGGGAACGCCTTGTTTAGGGATGCTTGGAGCTTTTCGAACGATGCTCGCAAGTTGAGGTTCTGGTCGGTTGAGCGTTTTGCTTTTGTGGTGGGGGAGTCGAGGAGGCCATTTCTCTGTGTCGGGGGGAAGGAGAAAAGGTCTGCATGTGTTAGGGATGGCTGCTGTGTTGCGTCATTGGAAGAATGCATGCTTATGCGGCCTCCTCGATGTCCACCAAAAGGTTGCGCACAGGGTGTGCTGCTAGGTCCCGTGCGTTGGCAGTATTATGCAGCGGACCGTTCAAAGAAGCGCTAAAGAAAGGCTTAACCTGGTTTGGTGTTACGATGAAACCGCAGGTCAAGGCTATTGAGTAACACTCTTGAAAGGTTTTGGGCTTAAGGGCTTTCTAAGGTTTGTGACGTGGATGTGGCTCGGACGTGCGGAGCGTGTGAATGCTCGCTGTTAGCGCTGCGGCTCTGTGGCGCGCACCTGCTCGATGACCTTTTCCATCGTGGCGTCGATGCGGTCTTTTTTGAGTTCGCATTCCCAGATGGTTATGGGCGTCCAGCCCATTTGAGTGAGCGCTGCCACAGCAGCACGGTCGCGCTCGACGTTGCGACGGAACTTTGCCTCCCAAAACTCAACGTTGCGCTTGGGCTGGCTTGGGTTGCACTTGGGGCAGCGGTGCCAAAAGCAACCGTTGACGAAGATGGCGATCTTGCGGCCGGGGAAGGCGATGTCGGGCTTGCCGGGTACCTTCCATTCCAAACGATAGCCCGTAAGGCCCGCGGCCCGTAGGCGCTGACGTACGAGCAGCTCGGGCTTGGTGTTGGCGCGCTTGTTGCCCTTCATGGACTTTTTGATGGCGGCGCGACGGCGGACCAGTTCGCGCTCGTCAGCGGAGAGGTCCGAGGTATCGATGCCGTCGAGCAGACCGGGCTTGGGACGCTTTTTGCTGCGGCGTTTAGGTGCGCGCTTGGGTTTGGTAGCGGGGTGTTCGGTCGTGGCGGCCTCGGCGTCGTTGACAGTGCCGTTGGACTCAAGCCGGTCTTCCTTCAGCTCAATCAGGGCATCGATGAGCCCCTTGTCTGCGGGCATCCATTCCACCGTGGCAAGCGAGGTGCGCGGAATCCAGCGGATATCAAGTTGGCGGTCGTGCTTCTGAGGCTCATCGGATTCATCGGCGAGCGAGCAGTAGTAGCACTCCATGGAGAGATGAAAATCGGGGTAGTCATACTCAACGGTGTAGAAATCGCGCAGGTTGGTGACTTTTACCTGCAGCTCCTCCATAAGCTCGCGGCGTACGGCGTCCTCGGGCGTCTCGCCGCGCATGAGCTTGCCGCCTGGGAACTCCCAAAGTCCCTGCATGTCGCCATAGCCGCGCTGCACGGCAAGCAGCTCGTCAGATCCTTCCTTGCGAATGATCCCAGCGGCAACATGAACAGTCTTCAACAGGAGCCCTCTCTCAACATCAACACATGGCAGACTACGCTTACCTTACGCAACGGTAAGGCAAGCGTAAGCCATATCGATGGTAGCCGACTCGTCTTCTTGCGACTATAGATGCCGTAGACTAATCGCAAGAAAGGACTCGGTATGCAAACCACGCACATGGCGACCCCGGTACTGGAGGTCGCGCATCTCGAAAAGGTATATGGAGCGCTGGGCAATGTGACCCGCGCGCTCAACGACGTCAGCTTTACCGTCAACCGCGGCGAATTCGTTGGCATCATGGGCGCCTCGGGCTCGGGCAAGTCGACGTTGCTCAACTGCGTGTCGACCATCGATAGCGCCACGAGCGGCACCATTCGCATCAACGGGCAGGACGTTACGCGCATGAAGCAGGCCAAGCTCTCGCAGTTCCGCCGCGAGGAGCTGGGCTTTATCTTCCAGGATTCCAACCTGCTCGATACGCTCACGGCACGCGAGAACATCGCCCTGCCGCTCACCATCGCCCGCACAAATTCGGCAGAGATCTCGACCCGCGTGCAGGACGTGGCCGCGCGTCTGTCCGTGAGCCAGGTGCTCGACAAATATCCCTACCAGATGTCCGGCGGCCAGCAGCAGCGCGTTGCCGCCTGTCGCGCGCTTGTCACCGACCCCACCATGATCATGGCCGACGAGCCCACCGGCGCCCTCGATTCCAAGAGCGCTCGCCTGCTGCTCGAGAGCCTGGAGGCCCTGAATCGCCGCCTGCGCGCCACGGTGCTCATGGTTACGCACGACAGTTTTGCCGCCAGCTACACGAGCCGTGTGCTGTTTATTCGTGACGGCAAGATCTTCACCGAGCTGCGCCGCGGCGACACCGACCGCCGAGAGTTCTTCGACCGCATTATGGAGGTCGTTGCCATGATGGGCGGTGAGGGCTCCGATGCTCTGTAAACTCGCTTGGGGCAACGTCCGCCGCGCCGGCCGCGACTACCTCGTTTACTTGTTGACGCTCACCCTGGGCGTCACGGTCTTCTATGCCTTTAACACCGTCTCGATGCAGGTCGACATCGCCGGCATCGAGGAAGCGGGCTTGTCCGAGGTCATGGGTATCATGCTCGGCTACCTCACGTACTTTTTGGCCGGCGTCATGGCCTTTTTGATGGTGTATGCCAATAACTTCATCATGAAACGCCGCAAAAAGGAGTTTGGCCTGTACCAGGTGCTCGGCATGGGCCGCGGGCGCGTCGCCACGATCATGGCGCTCGAGACGGTGATCGTCTCGGTCGTGGCCTTTGTCGCCGGCATTGTGCTGGGTGTGGGACTCTCCCAGCTCATGACATTCTTTACGGCCTCGCTCTTTAAGACACAGATCGCCAATTTTCACTTCTTCTTCTCGGTGCATGCGTTCAACCTGACCCTTGCCTGCATGCTCGTGATGTTCGTACTCACGTTACTGCTGAACCTGCGCGCCGTTCGTCGCACTAAGCTCATTGAGCTCATGGGTGCCGAGCGTCGCAACGAGAGCATCAAGACACGCAACCCCTGGATCGCGATTGCCATCTTTGCCGTGGGCGTGGTGCTTGTGGGCGCGGCCTATTACCGTCTGCTACGTGATGGGTTTCCGCTAACCGCGACGGACAGCAAGCTGCAAGAGGCCATGAGTCAGTTTGGCATTACGACCGCTATGGTTACAGTGGGCACTTTTGCCCTGTTCTGGGGACTCTCGGGCATGCTCATCAAGCTGCTGCAGAGCCTGCGCGGCGTGTATTGGCGCGGCCTCAACATGTTTACCGTGCGCCAGCTTGCGGCCAAGGTCAACACGGTGTGCTTTTCGATGGGCGTTATCGCGATGATCCTGTTTCTGGCCATTACCTCGGTGACCTGCGGTATGTCGATCGCCAACGTGATGAACGAAAACCTCGAGCGCTATACGCCGGCGGATATGACGCAGACGTATATCTATTACATGCCCGATAGGCTCGACTACTACAAGGAGTATGTCAATCCTTCCGAGGCCGATCGCATGGTGCTGGCAGACGCAACGGTCGATTTGTACTCTGCATGGCACGGTGACCGTATCGATCCCGATAACGTTGCGGAAAGTATCAAGGGCAAGTCGGCAGATAATGGCAACGAGGCCGGAAAGAAGGTCAATATCGCCGACGTTGCCGGCGAGCATGTGCAGATTGATTCGTATCTGAGCTATACGCTTGGCGGCTCGGATCCTTCGGTGACGGCGGGCGAGATGTGCAAGGCCATGGGCGAAAAGCTCCCCAAGGCGCTCGAGGGTAGCAATGCCGATGATATGGGCCTGTTTGTGACGCCGGCGAGCCAGTACAACAAACTGCGCCAGATGATGGGCAAGGAGCCGGTGAGCATTGGCCGCGACCAGTACTTGCTTACGTGCGATATGGGCGGCGAGTTGGGCGACCTGTACACCAAGTACATGGCTGGGGGCCATACCCTCACCTTGGGCGGACATACGCTCAAGCCCGCAACCGATAAGTCGGACGAGGACACGGCTGCCATCGCCAACTCGGCACTCGGCAGCAATCCCGGTACCGTGGTCGTAGCCGACGAGCTGCTGTCCCAGCTTAACCTGCAGCCGTATTCCAGTAATCTGCTCGTTAACTACAAGCAGGGGATGGATGTGACCAAGGCAGACGAGAGCATTAAATACACCATGCTCGACAATCTGCTCGTTGACGGCAAGGAGCCGGGGTCGTGGGGAGTCTTCATGACACGCTCCGAGATCTATACGCAGGCGGCGCAGATGAACGGCATGATTAGCTACCTAGCCATCTATATTGGCTTTGTGCTGGTCGTTGCATGCGCGGCAATTCTGTCGATCCAGCAGCTCTCCAACGTGGCAGATGGCAGCCGCAGCTATCGCGTGCTGGCGCAGATCGGCTGTGACGACCGCCAGATTCGCCATTCGGTGATGGCGCAGCAAGCGGTGTTCTTCCTGTTCCCGCTGGCAGTGGGTCTGGCGCACTCCTTTGTGGCGCTCAAGGTGATCATCGAGCTGGTGAGCACGTTTGGCAACATGAGCATCGGCGGTACCGTGGGCCTCACCTGCGCGATTTTCCTGGCGGCCTATGGTGGTTACTTCCTGGTGACCTACCTCATGAGCACCGGCATGGTACAAGCTGCCATCGCCACCCGTTACAGCGAGTAGCAGACGGGCAAAACCGTCGCAAAACCAACGCAAACAACCGCCGCGGAGGGAGTCGGCCCCCTTCCGCGGCGGTTTTTTGCCCGCCTGATGCATCTCAAAACTAAGTGAGTAGACTTTTTTGGATCTGCCGAGCACATTGCGACAAACGCTCAACAAAACCGCAGGTCAGGGCTGTGGCGTTTTGGGGCGTGCTCGGCATCCCGCCAAAAGCCTACTCACTTGGTTTTTACCGCTAGAAGACCGCCGCGAGGGAAAGCAGCTCCCTCGCGGCGGTTGGCGTTTGCCCAGATAAAACCTGCCAAAACAAACCTGTCCCTTTTTAGCAGGTTATCGCTTCCAAAAGTGGAGGATCAGCGTGGTACCTTTTGGTGGAGGGGGGATATTGATTAATTCGGGTAACATTTTTTTAACGCCGGGAACGATGTTAAAATACCCAAAATGCTATCTAGGAGCTTTGATTCTATGGCAACCGAGGCAGCTACCCTGCAAAACGTGACGCGCTCGTTCCTCTGGCATTCAATTATGTTGTTTATAGGGGCGGCTGGTCTGTATTGTGTGGCGCCAAGTATTTATACGGGCCTTTCTGGCACCGTTCTTATCGGTCTGCATCTGTTTTCGGGCTTCTGTGTGGGCCTCATCTCTCGCCCTGTGAGACCGGGTATTTCCAAAAGGCTTTTTGGACTTATGCTCGTAGACATTGCACTTCTTGTGATGTACACGATATCTCTTAATGTCTTTCATCAATTTCATGTTGTGGTTTCGGCGCTCGCGTTTATTTTGTTGTTACTAGCCCCCTTGCTTGTCGCTTGCTGTTCTTGGGTGCTTGGCGGTGAATTCGCAAACATACGTGCGGGATTAAAGGGGAAACATGTGGCCGATGGCTCTGCTCTCCACGGGTATCCTGAGCTCGCACTTTACAGCCCCGTTGTGCTCTTGATTGCTTTGCTTGTTGGCCTTCAGTTTCTTCTCGTCCCGTTGATGGACTCCATCGGTTCTTTCCTTTCCGTTAACGCCGAGATGGGGGTTGCTGCCTCGCTCGTCGAACCTCTTGCGTTTGGTAATGCCGCCGTTATTCTCGATACGGATTGTTTGTTTTCGCGCAATATAAACATCGGGGCTGTGCTCCTGAGCTTTGGTGGGCATCAAGAGATCGTATTGCTTCTGGTTACCGTTTTGGGCAGTATCCTTGCCAGGGCCATAACGCGATTTTTCCCCGACTTAACGAGCGCTTTTTCTGCGGCCGCCAAATTAGGAGGAAAACACTCTGCAGTTGCCGATATCCCTACGGCTTCGGGTTTTTCTCAAAGGGAGTCCGCGGTTTTCTCTATGAGGATAGAGGGAAAAACGTACGAGGAGATTGCTTCTGCCTTGGACATTTCCCCGTCTACTGCCCGTACCTATTTGTCGCGGGCCTTGACTAAAACCGGATATAAAAACATTTCAGAGGCGACGGCTGGACTTCTCTTGTCAAAGGATGCGTGGCATCTTGACGCAACAAAAGGCCATGATCACCGTTCAGAATCGCTGGGGTCCTCATCGTTCAATCAGAACTGCAGGATAGTCTTCGTCTGCTTCCTGTTTATGTATGCGTCTGGAATGGGCATCGAGGAAATCCTCGTATGCTTCGGCTTTGAGCATGATGCGATAATCCTATCGATAGCTATAGTGCTTGTGGCCCTGTGTTGCCGTGCGGCTATACGGTGGATGTCTGAAATGCACTTGTGCCTTTCGCCTGAACTCACCCTTTCTTCGGTGTCTGTGGGTGCTGGAGCAGCGTTCTGGGTTCACGATGTGGTAAGTCGACTGTACATTTTCTTTGAGTCCGTTGGGAGCGGTGAGGCCGTTGGCGGCCTTATGCCTGCCTTACGCGTGACTGCGTTCCTTGTCGTACTTATCCTTATGGCTAATTCGCTGCTATTCTTGCGTTCGAAAGATACGGTTCGGGTGGGTGATCGACGCGATACCGTGCGTGAGGCCTTCTTGAGGCTTGGTTTCACGCCGCTTTATGCCGATATCATGACATGCGTTTTTGATGGCAATAGAACCACCGAGATTTGCGCACATCTTAACGTTGCTCGGGGAACCGTCAAAGAGGCCAAGAGCAAGAGCTATGCCTTGCTTGGAGTTCACTCGGAGCGTGAACTTAGAGATAGGGTTTTTAGTCTTATGGCAGATGTTATAGAAAATAGCAGGTAGAAGCCTGTAGACAAATAAGATTGTAAATCCATCCTACACGTCTACAGACAGTTCTGACGATGAAGGCGATACTTCCGGACAACGGGTCTGACGACTCGTGTGTTGCGAACCGGAGGTGCTTGCTGTGAAGACCTGTGATTGCCTCACATATGTACGGCTTAATTTAGAAGTTCTTGCGCGCAACCGGGGAATTATGTTGCTGACGGCGCTGCTCGCGCTCGTATTCTGCATCCCGGTATTTCTATCCGTTCCAACGGGAGCAGATTATCTATATGGTAGAGCTTCCATCGAAGACCAGAGAGCCCTTTTGGTCTCTCAAGTCTCTGACGGCGTTTATGACACTGCCCCACAGGAGCTCAACAGCATCATTGCCGACGAAAGGGCGTGCCTTGATCGGGCGCTTGAAAGCAAGGCGGACTCCAGAGAGTATTACGATGCGATTGCCGATTACGACAATCTATTGCTCAAGGAATACCGACTCGGTTATTTGAATGGTGTTGATTCGGAGTTATCGCTTGAAGCCCAAGAACGTCTTCCCCGAGCCATATCGATGCTGGCCCATCCGGAATCGTACGACTCAACAACAAAAATGCCCGGGATGATCCTTCTCGCATATTATTGCGGCGCTGTTCCTGCAATAGCGTGGCTTTTGGTCCCGGTCCTCGTCCTCTATATGTCGCTTGAGGGGGATGGAAAGCGGTTCTACGATCGAGCGTTGTTGTCAAAGTTAGAGATGAATGCATGCCGCGTTCTCGTCTCTGGTATTGCATCGATGCTGGTTTTGGTTCTGGCGTTGGCTCCCTGTTTTGTATTGGCAACGGTGTTTAACGGTGTAGGTCAGACAGAGTACCCAGTCGTATTCATTCAGTATGGTGACGTAGTCGAAAGAACTGTGTTAGTTCAGCTAGGGCTATTTGCCGTCTTTGAAGCTGTGCTGTCGATGATGTTTGCTTGCTTGGGCGTGTGCGTGTACGCCGGAAGCAGAAACAGGGCCATTTCGTCCATGGTGATCGCTCTTGTGGGGGGCATAAGCCAGCTTCCGTTTTATGCGAGCAAAGATGCTCCATGGCATGCGTTGCTGCCGTATATGGTGTCGAGCTATTCTGCCTCTTCGTTTGCGCTCGGCGGCGCATCTTACGCCAATGGAGCGGAGGTATCTCTCGTTCCTGAAGCCAGTGCATCGCACTGCCTCTTTGCCGTGATGGGCGCGTTTGCTGTTTGCGCGTTGGGGGTCATTTCGTTTTCGCGTCTAAAAAGCAAGAATCGCTGGGCCTGGAACCATATTCGCCCGGATAGTTTGGGCGAGAAAAGCTTGCTCTCTCTGTCGCTGGATGCGTTGACGGTTGGAAAAAACCAGCTGGTAAAGGGATTGCAGTTTGATATGCCCGCTGGCCAGATATGGGGTCTTGTCGCGCCAAATGGACATGGCAAGACTACGCTACTGAATACTCTTTGGGGAGATGCTGGGCCATCAGTGCGCGTGTCAGGTTCTCTCTGTTTTCATGCAAAAGTATGCGTCGACCGTGAGGAAATGAGAAAGGTATTCTTTTTGGTTCCGAATAGGCCGTCGCTATTGATTCCATACATGACCGTCGCTTTTCATCTCGACCGATGCAGGAGAATTTGGCATTCACCTCGCACTTTGGACCAAGTGCTTGATCGCTTTGACTTGACTGGGTTGAAGAATACGCCCGTATCTAGGCTGTCTGATGGAAATAGACAATTACTTAATGTCGCGATGGCGTATATGTCCTATTGCGAAGTCGTCCTTTTGGATGAGCCCATGAATGCACTTGATGTGAGACACGTTGCGATTGTTTCGAATGCTCTTAGAGATGAAGCGGGTAGAGGAGCACATGTCATTATCTCTTCTCATCTTATCGGAAACCTCGAATCGCTCTGCGATGCCTCCGTATTGCTCACAGGGGATGACTCGCGTGTCGTTACCAGAGAAATGGGAGGTGATTCGAAGTGGATCGGTAATGTATACGCGCAGCTTTTCAAGACGAACGACAGTAAAACTAGGAAAGGAAGATAACCATGAAACGCCATGTAACGAAGAACTTTGTGAAGGCAATGTTCGCATGTTTTATGCTTACCCTGTCGATGGTCACAATTCCCGTTTGTGCGACGGCGAAACCAGATGCAGGTTCTGTCGCGCCTTGTCGTCTTGTGACAGCGGACGTCTTGGACACTTACAAGTCGTTCTCCACTGCGAACCACCCGAGCGAGAATGTTGATTGTTTCGACCAGACATACAAGAGGCTGTCTTTCAAAACTTCGTATTCTCGTACGGGGCAAACGATTCTCTATACGGGTGCCGCGTTAAGCCCACGCGGCAACGGGATGCCCGGGTTTGAGACAAAATATCAGTGCACATATCGTACCTGGTAGACAACTCTAGGATCGGATCTCTCCGAATAACTTTGTGGCGGACTTGTTTAACGCTACCGCTCCTTCGTTTATCTCAATCTGTAACATCTGACTGGCAAAAACGCTTCTACCTGTTACAGATTGAGATTATTCGACGCGCGTTCTGTAACTCGTCTCGATCTGTAACAGTAAGACGGCGATTTGGTCTCCATATGTTACAGATTGAGACGAAAGAAAGCGTGAGCTAGAAAACCGCCGCGAGGGAAAGTAGCTCCCTCGCGGCGGTTTTGGCATTTGCCCAGATAAAACCTGCCAAAATAAACCTGTCCCTTTTTGGTAGGTTATCGTTTCCAAAAGTGGAGGATCAGGGTCGTACGGTTTTGCTGCTCGGTTTTGACCAGGATGTTGTGGATGTGGGTCTTGACGGTACCCACGGCAAGGAAGAGCTCGTCAGCGATCTCTTGGTTCGATTTGCCCAACACAACCAGACGCATGACTTCGGTTTCGCGGTTGGAGAGCTTGTAGGCGTTGCGATAGAAGGGCATCTGCTCTTCGATGTGTCGATCAAGATCGCTGACGTTCTTTTCCTCGGGCGCCTCCTGCATGCGAATCGAAAGCACGTGATAGGCATAGATGATCAGCAGAATCGCAAAGTAGCACGCAAAGATGTTCTCGCTAAAGTTGCGCTCGGACAGGTACAGCTGCAGCCAAGAGGGTGCCAGGCTCATGGGAACAACAAGGATGTTGTAGAAATCCTCGGCAACGATGCACCCGACCAGAATGGCGCCGATAATGAGGTGCTTTCGTTGATTGTTGACGCGCGCCTTAAGCTCGACCTGCGTGCTTTTATGCGCCGTCCAAAAGATATACAGTCCCACAAATACAAGGAATACCTGACGCATCGTGTAGTAGAGCCATTGATGTATGGGGCCGTAGGGGACAGCGACAATGATCAGCAGCTCGCTCAGGAAGAACGTTGCGACGGGAATAACAAACTGCTTTTTTGAATGTTTGTCGAGCAAGTCCATGGCAATGAGCCAGATAAAAGCTTGTGAAGCGGTCGCCACAAGGGTCCGCAACACAGGCATGGTAATTGAGTAATAGTCGCTGGCTGGAAAACTCTGGTTTTGCAACGTGTATTCAAAAAAGAAGATCTCGGTCATTTCGATGGCATAGCAAATAAAAACGCCGCTGCCATAGATAAAGAAGCGTCGACGAGACGAGGCATAGGCGGCAAGCGAAAGCACTGCCGTCACAATACAGATCACGAGTATCGCTAGGGTATAGAAGAACATCAGGGTGTTCATCTGCCACCGTCCCATCTCATTTCATCTATGGCCGAGCCCTGTATACCTTGTGGGATATAGACGTCTCAACCCTTCGTTCCATTGCGGATTAGGCGCCGAGATACAGCATAGCCGTATACCGTTCGCGGTTCTAGATAGTAAACCCCCTGCAAGCTGGCTACCTGCGGGTTTATATTGGTTTAGAGGGGATGTAACTCCGTGAATGGTCTTTAATCCCGAATAAACTAGGTAAAAATTGCATACGGGTGAATGATGGTCTTGTCAACACGAGGCGTGATGTTCGAGCGCCTCATAGCAATAGTCGGCACGACCGGCGGAAAGGAATCGACATGGCGCTGCCTAAGGATTTCATCGACACCAACGACTTCACCAAAGAGCAGATCCTGGCTATCGAGGATCTTGGCCTGGCAATGAAGAAGGCCATCAAGGTTGACGGCTATTATCCGCACCTGCTCCGCAACCAGAGCCTTGGCATGATCTTCCAGCAGGTTTCCACCCGCACCCGTCTTTCCTTCGAGACCGCCATGTGCGACCTCGGCGGCCATGCTCAGTTCTATGGCCCTGGCACCATTCAGCTCGGTGGCCACGAGTCCCTGGGCGACACCGCTCGCGTCATGGGCGACCTGCTCGACATCATGATGGCTCGCGTTGACCGTCACAAGGACGTCGTCGGCCTCGCCAAGGGTTCCGCTGTGCCCGTCATCAATGGCATGTCCGAGTTCAACCATCCCACGCAGGAGATGGGCGACCTCATGACCATGCTCGAGAACCTCCCCGAGGGCAAGAAGATCGAGGACTGCACCCTGGCCTTCATCGGCGACGCCACCCAGGTCTGCGTCTCCCTCATGTTCATCGCTTCCAAGGTCGGCATGAAGTTTGTCCAGTTTGGACCTAAGGGCCACCAGATCCCCGACGGCGGCCTACACGTTGGCACCGTCGAAGAGCGCGCCGAGTTCGGCAAGCAGATGATGGCCATCGCCGAGGAGAACTGCAAGGTCTCCGGCGGCTCTGTCGTCATCTCCGACGACATCGAGTGCATCAAGGGCGCCGACTTCATCTACACCGACGTGTGGTATGGCCTGTACGACGAGGAGGTCTCGGGCGAGAACTACATGGACGTGTTCTATCCCAAGTATCAGGTCACCATGGACATGATGAACTTCGCCGGCCCCAACTCCAAGTTCATGCACTGCCTGCCGGCCACCCGCAACGAGGAGGTCGTCGACGAGGTCATGGACGATCCCGAGCGCTCCCTGTGCTGGGTCGAGGCCGAGAACCGCAAGCACTCCATCCGTGCTCTCCTTGCCGCCCTGGGCAAGCGCACCCCGCTCAACGACGAGGGTGTCGAGTACTCCGCCAAGGCTGAGCTCCACGCCGCTCTCGAGGCTCTCGAGCAGCTCTAAGCCTCAAGGCTTCTAAAAGCACGTTTGCGGGCGGCGGATGCTCGTCTCCTGTCGCCCGCTCACCGAGGCCCAAGCAATTGCCTTAATACCTTAGGGCCTCGGATCTGTCCAAGACTGAGCGAAGGAGCTCATCATGAGCGACGGAAAGAAAAAGCTTTCCTTCTTGACGGTCATTTCGACCATCATCTGCGTCGTCTTCGTTTGCGAGGCCGCCGCTCCTGCTGCTGCCATTGGCAACCAGCAGTTCTTCTGGTGGATCTTCCTGATCCTGACCTTCCTGCTTCCCTACGGCATGGTTGTCGCCGAGCTCGGTACCACCTATGACGGCGAGGGCGGCATTTACGACTGGGTACGCGATGGCCTGGGCGACAAATGGGGCGCCCGCATCTCGTACTACTACTGGGTCAACTACCCGCTGTGGATCGCCTCGCTGGCTACCATGTTCCCCGACATTTTGGGCATGGTCTTTGGCGTCGAGTTCAACTTGATCGCCAAGATGGGTATCGATCTTGCCTTTGTGTGGATCGTCTACCTCATGGGCCGCTCCAAGGCGGCCGACTCCGAGTGGGTCCTTAACGGTGGCGCCATCATCAAGGTCGCCGTCGCCGTTATCGTTGGCGCTTTGGGCATTTGGTATGCCATGGAGAACGGTTTTGCGAACGACATGTCCGCTGCCACCTTCCTGCCCGAGCTCACCAACACCAACGCTCTCGGCTACCTGTCGATCATCATCTTTAACTTCATGGGCTTCGAGGTCATCTGCACCATGACCGACGACATGGCCGATCCCGCTCGCGATATCCCCAAGGCTATCATCGTCGGTGGCCTGTCCATCGCCGTGATCTACCTGTTCGCTGGCTTTGGCATCGGTGCTGCTGTGCCGGCCGATTCCATCGACCCCGACTATGGCATGATTGTCGCAGTCCAGACCATGGTGGGCGACTCCATGATCTTCAAGGTCATCTGCATCGCCTTCCTGATCACCCTGTTCGCCAACATGGCCGCCTGGTCCTTCGGCGTCAACTCCGTCGCCCGCTATGCTGCCGAGCACGGCAACATGCCCAAGGTCTTCGCCTCGATGATCTCGGATGACGACATGCCCAACGGCGCCAACCTGGTCAACGCCATCGTTGCCTCCCTGGTGCTGTGCCTGCAGCTCGTGCCCATCGACGCCATCTCCAACGGTGTCTTCTGGATGCTCTTCGGCACCTCCGTCGTCTTCCTGCTGCTGACCTACATCCCGATGTTCCCGGCGTTCCTCAACCTTCGCAAGAACGACCCCAACCGCGAGCGTATCTTCACGTTCCCGTTTAAGGGCGCCATGATGAAGGTCATGCTGGCCATCCCTTGCATCGAGCTGATCCTGGCCATCGTTGCAACGCTGGTGCCGCTCTCTGCCGCTGAAATTGGCGACAAGCTCCCGATGATCGTTATCTTCATCGTGCTTCTGCTCATCGGCGAGGTTGTCCGCGTCGTCAGCGCCAAGGGCCGCGAGACCGAGTACAAGGGCCTCACTCCCGAGCTGGCAGCTCAGCGTCTCGCTGAGGAGGCCGCCGAGGCCGAGGAGAACTAGAGCACCCGGTTCTGGGGCTCCAACCCTCCTCGCGTACCAACGTGCGCTTCGTCGGGCTTGTCGCTCCCGACTCCGGGCACTCTAGCCTCTTCGGAGACGTGCCCAAGCGACAGGTTTGCTAACCATTCCCCGGGGTGGGTGTGAGCGATAGCTCCGGTAACCACCGCCCACCCCAATCTCTCTTCCGTATCCTTCGTGCGTTTTGTCTCCGCGCACTTGGTTACGTCGTCGCTTGCCGGTGCGACTCCGTGAAAACCGGCGCCGGGCGCCCCGACCTTTGCCGGGGAACGGGCGCCTACCATCTCTTGGTTTTAGGCTGCGGGTAACCCGCCCGCAGCAAGCGATCGTTCGATTTGGAGGAAATCTTATGCGTACGATCACCGAGTCCGAGTCCACCCCCAAGGCCGACGGCTTCTTTATGCCTGCTGAGTTTGCCCCGCAGGATCGCGTGTGGATGGGCTGGCCCCACCGCACCGACACCTGGGCCCACGGCGCCAAGCCGGCTCAGAAGCAGTATGCCGCCATCGCTCGCGCCATCGCCGAGTTCACCCCGGTCACCATGTGCGCCAACCAGGCCGACTACGCCAACTGCAAGGCCGTCTTCGAAGAGGACGAGAACGTCACCGTCATCGAGATGACCACCGACGATGCTTGGTTCCGCGACACCGCCGCTACCTACGTCATCAACGGCAAGGGCGAGAAGCGCGCCAACCACTGGCACTTCAACGCCTACGGCGGCCTCGTCGACGGCCTCTACTTCCCGTGGAACAAGGACGAGCAGATCGCCCTCAAGATGGCTGAGCTCTCCGGCTGCCGCCGCTATCGTCCCGATGACATGATCCTCGAGGGCGGCTCCATCACCGTCGACGGCGAGGGCACCCTTGTCGTGACCGACCAGTGCCTGCTTTCCCCGGGCCGCACCTGCTCTGCAGTGCTCGAAGAGGAAGAGGATCCCGAGTCCATCTGGCCCAAGTTCAAGAAGAAGTTTGAGCCCTGGAGCGAGGAGCTTCGCGCCTACATGGACGAGCACCTCAAGGATTACCTGGGTGTCGAGAAGGTCATCTGGGTCAAGGAGGGCATCGACCCCGAGGAGACCAACGGCCACATCGACGACGTCGCCACGTTCATCGCCCCGGGCGTCATGGCCTGCATCTGGACCGACGATCCCGAGTATCCGTTCTACGAGCAGTGCCACGCTGCCTACGAGACCCTCTCCAACGCCGTTGACGCCAAGGGCCGCAAGATGAAGGTCTACAAGCTCTGCATGCCCGTGAACCCGCTGTTCATGGACCAGGCCTCCTGCGACACCATCGACGCCGACGAGAACGCCGAGCCTCGCGTCCCCGACGAGCCGCTGATCGCCTCCTACATGAACTACCTCGTGACCAACCACGGCGTTATCGTCCCGCAGTACGGCGACGAGAACGACCAGCTGGCCGTCGACACGCTCCAGAAGATCTACGACGAGGTCTGGGGCGAGGGCGTCTACAAGTGCGTCGGCGTCCAGTCCGAGCAGGTCGTCTTCGGTGGCGGCAACATCCACTGCATTACCCAGCAGGAGCCCTCGGCGTAACTCAGGCACGCCACCTTGGCGTTCACTCGTCGCTTACGTAGCGTCAGTACGCTACGCTCCTCGTTCGCGCCAATCTGGCGCACCTGAGCACGCCGAGTAAACGTCTGACTTTCCGAGCCGTGATGCTTCGGGAACCCAGCCGATCAATCGGACGGTCGGTGAATCGGACCATCTCGGGGCATTGATGGTCGGTTTATTCGATGTCTTGGTCGGTTGGGTTTTTCTTTGGGCACTCCGTTGCCTCCACTTCGGAGTGCCCTTTTCTTTGATTGAGTACGCGTCTGGCCTGGGATTTTTTGCGGGTTAGGCCAATTGTTCGCTTGAATTTCCCAGGTCAGACGCGTCTTCAATTGCCGAAAGTTATCGGTCGTGAACGCGGCCGTTTTGATCGGAGTATCTATGTACCAGCGTATCGTTATCTACACGCGCCTGTTCCGCGAGCGTTGGTCCAACAAATGCATCCTCTCCTCTCTCTGGGATGGCACCTGCACCGGTGACGCGGCCTGCAACCCTACCTTGGGCTGCGCCTTCGGTACAGATGCCATCCTTTTTGCTGTAGGGGGCGCGCGCCATGGCAGGTAAAAAGTTCTCCCTGATCGAGGTCATCCTTTCGGTTATCTGCGTCGTGTTTACCATCGAGGCGGCGGCTCCGGCATCTGCCATGGGCAACGTGCAGTTCTTCTGGTGGATCTTCCTTATCATTACGTTTTTGCTTCCCTATGGTCTGGTGGTGGCCGAGCTGGGTACGGCGTTTGATTCCGAGGGCGGCCTGTACGATTGGGTTCGCTTGGGCCTGGGCGACCGTTGGGGCGCCCGTTGCTCTTGGTGCTACTGGGTTAACTTTCCGCTGTGGGTGGCAAGTATCGCCTGCATGTTCCCCAGTGTCATTAATGCGGTGTGGGGTATCGAGTTTTCACTCGGGATCCGAATCGCCATCGAGATTGTCTTTGTGTGGGGCGTCACGGTCATGGCAATGCAGCCGGTGGCCGAGGCAGATTGGGTCATGGACGGCGGCGCCGTCATCAAGGTGCTCATTACCGCTGTGGTGGGAATCGTCGGCATTTGGTTTGCCTGCAATAACGGCTTTGCCAACGACATGTCGTTTAAGACCTTCATTCCAGATCTGGGCGACACCAATTCGTTGACGTACCTATCGATTATCCTGTTCAACTTTATGGGCTTCGAAGTGGTCGCGACCTTTGCCAGCACGATGAAGAACCCGTCGCGTGATATCCCCAAGGCGGTTATTGCCGGTGGCGTGGCCATTGCGGCGATCTACATCATCTGTGGCATTGGCATTGGAGCCGCGGTTCCCACCGAGCAGCTTTCACTCGATTCGGGCATTGTGGACGCAGTCGCCGCTATGGTGGGGCGCACCCACCCGCTGACGATGGTCGTGGGCGTGGCCTTTTTGGTGACGTTGTTCGCCAATATGATCTGCTGGAGCTTTGGCGTCAACAACGTAGCGAGCTATGCCGCGCGCCATGGCAACATGCCGCGTCCCTTTGCGTTGGTGTCCAAAAAGACCGGCATGCCCAACGGCTCGGCGCTCATTAACGGCTGTTTTGCCAGCCTGGTGCTGCTGCTCCAGATTCCGCTGGGTGAGGGTTCCGACGTCTTTTGGGTCTTCTTCTCGATGAACGTCGTCTTTCTGCTCATGAGCTATATCCCCATGTTCCCAGCGTTTTGGCGTCTGCGCAAGCACGATAATCGCTCGCGTGTGTTCCGTGCGCCTTTCGAGGGCAAGGTGCTCGCGGTGGCGCTTGCGATTCCCGTGGTGGAGCTCGTGCTTTCGATTGTTGCTACGATTGTGCCGCTCAACAGCTCACCTGCCGAGATGGCAAAGTTGCCGATTCTCGCGGGCGTAGTGATTGGCCTGTTATTGGGCGAGGTTTCGCGCCTCATATCGCGCCGCGGCCGAAGCGTCGACAATCCCGGCGTTGGTGCACGGGGGTCAGGTTACTTTGCACCAAAACAGTAAGCGCCGCGAGTTGCGCAGCGCTTGGTGCATCTTGGATTACTGTTCGCGGTGCTCGGGATCGGAAACGAGCTTAGGCGCAAAGTAGGGGACGTGGCCCAGGTAGGGGCAGCTGTCCGAACGCGCCTCGACGACACAGGGGACGTCATTGTAGGTAAGTGAGTCGCTCAGGTGGACGATGGCCTTGGCGACAGGGGCGACGAGTATTTTGAGCGGTGCGATAGGCGCCATGGCATCTCCTTTCATTGGTGAGACACAGCTTGTTTATCTAAACGATACGGTACGTTTAATCGGTGAGTCTAATCTTGCGGCAAAGAATCTGTCAACATCCTCACGGCATCTAGACAGGGGAGGCGGGCATGAGTTTCGCGTTCTATATCTACACCACGATTATCATGGGTGTGGCTCTGGTGACCAGTGCCGTGGCATTGGTGGTTTGGCTCATGACGCGCCGTCGCGACAGCCTGGTGGCCGCGGCGGGCTTTTTGCTCTACATGCTCGATATGTCGGTCATTTTTTTTTGACGAGTACAATCGGCTCAAATACGACTACGCTGTTACCTTTAGCGAGCCGTTGCAGCACCCCTTGCTGCGCTGCGTGCTCGGTATTGCCATCTATGCCTGCGTGGTACTGTGGATGTTTGCGCGCTTGCGCAAAAGGCCGACGTCGCGCATGCTCGGACTTGCTATCGTGCCGTTTTCAATCTTGCAATTGGTGCTGGTGCCTCGCAGCGGTGCTGCCGGAGAGATGCAGCAGTATCTCTTTTGGCTCACGCGTGACCTGGGCAATGTAGGATGTCTTGCCTATGCCGCCTGGCATTACCGGCACAGGGCCACGCGTGTTGAGAAACTCGACCTCGACCGCTCAAAGCTCTTTTGGAAGGTGGCACTCGTTCTTGCGTTTTGCGTAATCGCCGAGGACACCTACATGATTTTGCTCTGCCGCCCCGACTCTCAAAACCCCGTCATCAGCCTCTTTTTGTGGTATCTGTCCGAGCGCAATATCTCCGAAAACGTGCTGCTCGTGGCATGCGCGGTCCAACTCTTTTGCCAGTTTAGCCATATCCTGCGCGTGTATGCCCGTCATCCGCGTGCCGATGAGGACGTGGCGGCCGAGAGCGCACGCTCTGGGGACGATCTAGCATCACGCGTTGTGATCTATGCCGATGCCCATAAGCTGTCGCGGCGCGAGCAGGAGGTGCTCACGCTGGTGCTGAAGGGCAACGACGCCCAAAACATCGCCAGCGAGTTGGTCATCAGCCCTGGCACTGTCAAGGCGCACTTGCATCGCATCTACGTTAAAAGCGGTGTCTCCAACCGAGATGACCTCATAGATGCCTTTTGGCGTTCCTAGTCCTATTCTTCCTTGCATGCGGGTCTTGCCGTGTGGGCGGGCACGCCGTTGGGCGTAATGACGCGGTAATAATCTCAGACAATAAACCTGCAGGTAAAGCGTGTAAACCTGCTTAAACTGACCGTTTGCGATCCCTGGCCTTGGCACGGATTTGCCCCTGTGTATCAATGGGTGTAGCGCGAAGCCGCGGACGTGGGACAGACGTCCGAGCACGGCTTGTAGGCACGCGCCGATGCGGGAGCGCTACGCTCCCAACCGAGTGCCCACGCGGGCGGTGCGTCCGCGTTGCAACCAAAGATGCCTGAGGAGGCTCACATGGACAAGGCTGATGTAGTTATCAAGAGCAACGCCGTCTTTACCGGCGATGGGCTCGAGCCGTTTAAGGGCGGCGTTGCCGTGCGCGGTGATAAGATTGTTGCCTGCGGTGACGATGCTCACCTGGCACCGTTTATCGGTCCCGATACCGAGGTGCGCGACTTTGGCGACCAGCTCGTCATGCCCGGCCTGATCGACTCGCACACGCATTTTGCCCAGGGCGCGTTTATGACCGACCCCGATTTTGCCGTCAACCTCATCGACTGCACCAGTTTTGAGATGGCGATGGAACGTGTCGTGGCGTTTGCGGCCGACCATCCCGATAACGAGTGGATTCTGGGCTGCCAGATTATCCAGTTCCAGTGGGATGTCCCCGAGATGCCCACAGCCGCGATGATCGATGAGTACATCTCGGACCGCCCGGTCTTTCTGCAGCAGGTTGACCTGCATACCTTTAGTGCCAATACCTGCGCCATCAACAAGGTGGGAGTAACTTCGCAGACGCCCGATCCCGCAGGCGGCAAGATCCTTAAGGATGCCGAGGGCAATCTGACGGGCGTGTTTTCCAACAACGCCGGCGTCTTCTTTATGGACGAGGTCTACGACCCAGCGCCCGAGGTTGTTGACGCGTCGTTTGCAAAAACCGCCCGGCGCGCCAATGCCCTGGGAATCACTACGGTCGGCATGGTCAATCCTACGTTTGTGAGCATGGAAAACCCGTATGCGGTGTTGGCAGGTCTTAATGCCAAGGGCGACTTGCCACTGCGCGTGTTCCTGTACACCGATCTGTTCGAAAACGAGTCCTTAACGCTCGAGCAGATCAAGGAGAAATACGCCTTCTCGGGTACGCAGGTCGAGTGGCACGGCTTTAAGCAGTTTCTTGATGGCGTGTGCTCCGACCACACCGCTTGGATGCTTGAACCCTATTCCAACGCGCCCGATACCTGCGGTGAGCCCGCGGAGGATCCAGAGCGCATCCGTGCCGCCATTGTCAGGGCGCAGGAATGGGGCGTTGACACGCGCGTCCATACGATCGGCGATCGCTCGGTGCGTTTTGTGCTTGATTGCTTTGAGGAGGGCGAGCGCTTGCATGGTAAGCGGGGTTGCCGCCACTCCATGGAGCACAACGAGACGGTTCAGCCCGAGGATCTGCCGCGCTATGCCGAGCTGGGTATATGCCCTGGTATGCAGCCGTGGCACATGCTGCTCGATATGGCTGACCTTGCCAAGGACGATGCCGTGGGCCCCGAGCGTGCTGCGCTTTCGTGGCCCCTGCATAGCCTGCTTGCCAGCGGTGCCGTGGTGCACCTGGGCAGTGACTTCCCCGTTGTGGGCTTGGAGCCCATGGAGGAGGTGTACGGCGCGGTCTTCCGCATGCTCGAGGACGGCTCCAACCCAGAAGGGTGGTTCCCGCAGGAGCGCATCACCATGGCCGAGGCCCTGCGCGCCTACACCTACGGCAGCGCCTACGCCATGCATGCCGAGGATCGCATCGGTACGCTCGCATGCGGCAAACAGGCTGATATCTGTGTGCTCGACCGTAACCTCTTTGACTGCGAACCGGCTGAGGTCCTCGAGGCCACGGCGTCTCTCACGATGATTGCCGGCAAGGTGGTCTACGAGGCCTAGCGGGGCTGCTGCATCGCTGGGCGGTGCCGCAGCCTGTGCGTGCCGCCCATCCATTCATGCATCCATTCATCAATCTCTCATGGAAAGGGGAGAACAATGGCAGAAGAAACGACCGCCGCTGTTGAGGAGGAGCGTGAGCTTGCCTCGCAGCCGATTCCCGGCCTGGTGCGCAAGTACACCATCATCACCGGCCAGGGTATGCTCGCCCAGATTATCATGGTGGTCCTTGAGGGCCTCGTGATGGGTTGGGGCCTGGGTGCACACGGCCTGGCCTGTGTTTCGATCATCATGTCGGTCGAGTACATTAACCTGGCCTTTGGCAACCTGTTTGGCACCGGCGTGCCCGCCGTGGTGGGCAACCTTTTGGGTGCCGGCGACATTAAGGGCGCCAGCAAGGCGTTTAGCCAGGGTTTTTGGCTTACCACGATTGTGAGTGTGCTGCTTGCTGTGGTGATGGCTGTGTTTACCGAGCCCATCTGCGCATTCTTCGGCGCCACGCCCGACATCATGGCCGATACCGTTGCCGGCGTGCGCACCTTCTCCGTGCTGCTGCCGCTCACGGTCATTGGTCAGATGGTCACCGCCGTCATGCGTGTGGACGAGAAGGTTCAGATCCAGGCCAACCTCATGACCGTGTCTGCCATCGTCGCTATCTGCTGGCTTGCGCTTTCCACGTTTGTGCTCAAGCTTGGCGTTATGGGAGCTGGCGTGTACTACGGTCTTTCCATCGGTATCTGGGCCATCGGTATCTTCTGGTTCATCGGCGGTAAGAAGTCGCAGCTCCAGATCAGCGCCGCCGACCTCAAACTCGACATGGCCATCTGCGGCCAGATCATCAAGATTGGTTTCCCGTTCTTTTTGGTGCAAGCTGCCACGTTCATCTTCAACACCGTTGCCAACTCGTTGCTTGGCCAGCTCGGCGGCGACATGGGTTCGCTCTACATCGCGGCCTTTGGTGTGATCAACGGCTACATCCTCTACATTACCATGATGGTCGCCCAGTGCTTCTCGTACGGCCTGCAGCCCATTGCCGCCTTCAACGCCGGCGCCAAGGCGTGGGCGCGCCTCAAGGAAACGCTCTCCTGCACGCTTAAGTACCAGGTCGTGACGCTTGCTGCGGTGTCTGCTGTGCTATGGGTGGCCGCAACGCCGGTCTGCGCCTTTTTTGCTGGTAGCGACCCGGCGCTCGTCGAGGTTGCCGCCAACGCCACGCGCATCGTTATCCTGGCCGTGGCCCTGGGCTATCTTGCCATGACCATGTCGATGTACTTCCAGGCGGTTGAGAAGGTGGGTATCGCCACGTTCACCGGTCTGCTCCGCTACGTGATCTGCTCCGTGCCGCTTATGTACCTGCTTGGCAACATGATGGGCGTTCAGGGTGTCTGGTTTGCCTTGGTGGCGGCTGACGCCATCACTGGTCTTATCTCCATCGCCCTCGCCGTCCGCGAATCCAAGCGACTTGCCACGCTCTAGACTCGGACACGGCCGGCCCGCGATAGTCGAATAAGTCAACTCGCCTGCAAGCCACCACAATGGGGACAGTTCCCATTGTGGTGGCTATTGTTATTTAGGGTCTGAGATTTCGGCTCTATAAATAACGTTTTTGAACTGGGCTACTAAAAGATTGTGGAAAACACTACTACAAGATTATGGAAAACGCTACTGCAAGATTATGGCAAATGATACTATACGATTATGGTAACAGCGTTATAAGGGGCGTTGATATGGCCGAGTACATTAACAGGGATTTGCATGAGTTGCTCATTCGCATGGCGGGTTGGTTTCCTGTTGTGTCGTTGACGGGGCCTAGGCAGAGCGGTAAGTCTACGCTGGTTCGGCATGCCTTTCCCGACTATTCCTATGTTACGCTTGAGGACCCCCAAACGAGGCGCGCGGCCTTGGAGGATCCGGTGAGTTTTATCCGCAACCGAAAGGGCGGACTCATCATCGACGAGGCGCAATACGCCCCGGATTTGTTCTCGATGATTCAGGTTGTTTCGGATGAGCGGGGAGACGCCGGTCAATACATCCTTACGGGATCGCAAAACTTTTTGATGATGAAAAGCATCGGCCAGTCTCTTGCCGGGCGAGTCGGGATCTTAAAATTGCTGCCATTTTCGTTTCGAGAAGCGGAGAGGGGCCAGCAGGGGCAGTTGGAAGTGGATTTGTTTGCGCTCGAAGGGGGATACCCTCGCCTGCGTTCCGCCGGAATGCCGTCCTCGGTTTATTTCCCCAGCTATATTGATACCTATGTTGAGCGCGATGTTGTGGGCTTGCTTGACGTGCGCAATAAAGCGGAGTTTCATAAGTTTCTGTCCATAATTGCCCAGAGCGCCGGTGCTCTCATTAATATATCTTCGCTTTCTCGAGATACGGGTGTGAACGTATCGACCATTAAAAGCTGGTTGTCTATCCTGGAGCAGAGCTACCTGACGTTTTCACTGCAGCCCTATTATGCAAATGCCAGGAAACGTTTGACTAAAACGCCCAAGCTTTATTTTTACGACACGGGGCTGCTCTGCTACTTGCTCAAAATTGGATCACTGGAGCAACTTTTGGAGAGCTCTTATCTGGGGGCAGTTTTCGAAAACCTCATCGTTTCCGAAACGGCGAAGAGCCATCTCAACGTGGGCGAGAATCCCGAGTTGTATTTCTATAGGGACGACGGCAAGCGAGAAATCGATTTGCTCGACTGCACAAACTCAGGGAGTCCCAAGGCTATCGAAATAAAATCATCCAGAACGTATCACGATAAGTACGCCCGCCATTTACAGGCTGTATGCGATGAGATCGACATTGCAAAAGATGCGCGCTATGTTGTGGCCCGCGTGGATTCAACGTATGAGTCGAAAGACTGTAGCGTGGTCTCGGCGCGTGATTGGCTTTTGCGATAACAAGTTCGGCGTATTAACAACTGCCGCGAAGAGGATCGGACCCCTTTCGCGGCGGTTTTTTGCCGATCCGGTGCGCCTCAGATGCAAGTGAGTAGGCTTTTTTGGATCTGTCGAGCACACCGCGACAAACGCTAAATAAAACCGCAGGTCAGAGCTGTGGCGTTTTGGAGTGTGCTCGGCCTCCTGCAAAAGGTCTACTCACTTGGTTTTTCGGCGAGAAGGCCGCCGCAAGGGCAAGCAGCTCTCCTCACGGCGGTTGGCGTTTGCCCAGATAAAACCTGCCAAAATAAACCTGTCCCTTTTTGGCATGTCCCTTTTGGCGCGGCTGATTGGTTTGGGCTGTTTTGGAGAAAGCCCATGAGGCGGCACTCAGGCTAATCCTGCGTGTCGCCTCCGTACATGTAGACGATAAAGCCGTCGCCGGTGTCTTGGCTGTGATCCTCCAGGATGCGTTTCATGTTGAGGTGCTCGTAGAACTGCCAGTCAGAGTTGCAGTCGCTCATCAGGAAGAACTTGGTGCACCCGGCTTTGGCGAGTTCGGCGCGCGCAAGGTCGATGAGCTCGCGGCCGAGTCCCTTGCCCTGCCACTCGGGCACAATGATGATCAGGTTGAGCTGGCCCTGGGCATACTCGTCGCCCGTGGCGGCAAAGCGATCGGCCGTGGCCTTTTCGCGACTGTCGCCAAAGAGCGAGCCCTCGAGTTTGGCATCGGCGGTCTTTGCCATCTCGGTTGCCTGGGCGAACATCTCGTCGTAGCAGGGTACCCACGTGGGGTTGGTACGCGGCTTGCCGTCCTCGAAGATACCGATGCAGCAGGCGGCGATAATGCGGCCCTCTGCCTCGGCGACGAGCGCGATGGGGGAGCGCTGCAGCTGCATGGCAATGTTGAAGCGCGCGCAGAAATCGGCAGCTTCGACGTCGCCGCGGTTGCGCAGCGTGTTGCACCACAGCTGGTTGTAGATGGCGGCGATACCATCCAGGTCATCGAGCGTGGCGGCGCGCAGAGTTACGTTGTCAAGGCCCATGGAGGCTCCTTCCAAGTTGGGTCAGGCCATCTATGAGTGTGGCATGGCCGCAGGGCCGCCGCATCAACCATTCGGTAGACGAGCTTCGATCTCTCGGGGACGGAGGAAAAGGGGCCACGAGCGAGGATTTTCGGACGCTTGCTCGACGAGAGTGGATAATCTCCCACTTTTAGCGCGAACATAGGTCAAAAACGGGAGATTATCCACTCTCGTTGGAAGCGCCCGAAAATCCTCGCTCGTTATCCATTCCCTTTTTGGCTGGTTGTGCTTGCACTTTAGCGTGCGACAGCGGATAATGCCGAGCATTCGACAATGTTCTCGTTGCCATCAATTGATTGAGGAGGCCCCGCATGGCCATGGAATTTAAACGCAGGCTGCCGATCCCCATGGAGATCCGCGAGGAAATGCCGCTTTCCGCCGAGCTTACCGCTAAGAAGCAGGCATTCGACGCCGAGGTCGCCAAGGTCTTTACCGGCGAGGACGCGCGCAAGGTGCTCATCATCGGACCGTGCTCTGCCGACCGCGAGGACTCGGTCCTCGAGTACATGAACCGCCTGGCCAAAACCGCCGAGGAGGTCAAGGACAAGCTCATCATCATCCCGCGTGTCTACACCAACAAGCCGCGCACCAAGGGTACCGGCTACAAGGGTCTACTGCACAATCCCGACCCCGAGGCGCCCGATGACCTGCTCGAGGGCGTCAAGGCCATTCGCCACATGCACCTGCGCGTCATCGAGGAGACCGGCTTCTTTACCGCCGACGAGATGCTCTACCCCTCTAACTATCAGTACCTTGTCGATCTGCTGAGCTACGTCGCTGTGGGCGCGCGCTCGGTCGAGAACCAGGAGCACCGTCTGGTGTCGAGCGGCATTTCGGTGCCGGTGGGCATGAAGAACCCCACTGCCGGCTCCACCACCGTCATGCTCAACTCCATCTACGCCGCTCAGGCGCATCAGAGTTTCATCTTCCGCAACTGGGAGGTCGAGTGCGACGGCAATCCGCTCGCGCACGCCGTTATGCGTGGCTACATCGGTCTCGATGGGCGCACCTACCCCAACTACCACTACGAGCACCTCGAGCGCCTGGCCGAGCGCTATACCGAGCACGCCGGCTATGCCAATCCGGCAGCGGTCATCGACTGCAACCACGACAACTCGGGCAAGCGTCCGCTGGAGCAGTATCGCATTTGCAAGGAGGTGCTCGACAGCTGCCGCCGCAACGAAGCCATTTCAAGGCTGGTCAAGGGCTTTATGATCGAGTCCTACCTTGAGGACGGCAACCAGCCGGTCGACGGCGGTGTCTTTGGCAAGTCGATCACCGATCCGTGCCTGGGCTGGGAAAAGACCGACTACCTCATTCACGAGATCGCGGAGCGGGTTTAGTTACGCGGGTTTACCAACCCGCGTAACGGCGCTCGCTGTCCGCCCTCTACCTGCGGCGTTGTCTTGCTCCAGGGGCACTCATTGGGGACATACTTAAATGAGTAGTCGTTGGGGACGTTCTTGTTTGACTAGTCGTTTAAGAACGTCCCCAATGACTACCTTTCAAACCTGGCAGTTAGGGACGTTCCTTATCTGCCGGCACTTGGGGACACTCCTTGCATCGGCTGACGCGGTTTGCTCGCTGGCATTGCTAGATTTTTTGGCGTTCTCTAAGTCCTGTGGACAAAAAATGGCAAATATGAGTACTGTTGCTAGCGTAGTATCATATCGATCTTACAAGATAATAGACACAACAGTAAATATGTTCATTAACGTTGGCACACAGAAGCATGCTACCGGGCATTTTGATCAATTTGAAGGCATATCTAGGCCGCAATGAGGTCGTTTGGGGCAGTTTTGGCTGTTACTAAAAAGGTGACAGTACTCATATTTGCC
>CABPDL010000025.1:0-31588 GCA_902406375.1 uncultured Collinsella sp. | reverse complement strand
ATGCCGAGCTTGCGGGCTGGGCGATGTGCCAGGGCAAGATGGGCCCCGCGGTCAAGCAGCGCTACGAGGCCATGCTCGAGCAAGATCCCGACAACGCCCGCGCTAAGTTGCTGCTCGACAACTGGGTTGCCGCGAAGGACCATCCCACCAAGGAGGATCTGGACAACATGGCTGCAGCCGCCAAAAAGGCCGTGCTGGGGGAGTAGCTCCCATCGCTGACGGCGGTCGGTCCATCTTTCTAAATGAAACGTCCTCCCGGGCGTCGGGGCACGAAGTTCCCTGCTCTACAGTCCTGCGCAAGACGAAGGCCACATTAAGTGGCCTTCTTTGCGTGCGGAACTCGCGATGAACTTCGTGCCCCGCCGTCCGGGAGGACGCCTCTTTATTGATGGGAGGCCTGATAGGTCGATGGTTCCGTGCCCGGATGCGTCCAAAGTGGGACGGGCTTTCCGGATGGGCAGGCTTTCGAAAAATGCGTCCCGGAATTTGCCTTTGGAATGGGACGTAGTTTCCCGTTGAGGTGCTTTGCGGAAAGTGCATCCCACTCTGGGCGGTCGAAGTGGGACACACTTTCCCAAAGGCGCTCCAACGGGAAATTGCGTCCCATTATTCGGTCAAGAAACGGGATGCATTTTCCCAATGAGAGCAAAACCGGAAAATGCATCCCACAATCAGCCCTCAAAGTGGGACGCCGTTTCCCAATGAGGCTCAAGCGGAAAATGCATCCCGGAATTTGCGCTCAAAGTGGGATGCGGTTTCCGGTTGAGGGTCTAAGGGGAAAGTGCGTCCCAGAATCGACGCTTGAAATGGGATGCAGTTTCCCGATGAGGCACTCGACGGAAAATACATCCCAGAAATGGCCTTTGAGCTGGGATAAGATTTCCGCGGCATCTCGGATTCTCAAAAATGAGACACGCCGTTGGCGAAAATGAGACACGTGATATCGGGCATCGGACGTATCATTTGCAAAAATGAGTCCACTCCACTCGAGTAAAGCGAGGTCCCTCATGTACGTTCCACACCCCCGTATCCGTAGGCTGTCGAAAATCCCGCTTGTTGGGACGGCGGCGCTTGCTGCGTTGATCGCCACGAGCGTCGCCTGCTTCACGGCCACGCCCCAGGTTGCCCAGGCGGCAGACGCGCCCGCAATCACCGATATGACCGAGCAGGATTATCAAGCCCTGGGTCTGGGCACGAGCGAGGACATTCCGGCCGATACCGTTGGCCCCTATTCCACTGATACCCCCACGACGTTTGCCACGCGCAGCGAGGTCTATATGGCAGCTAACGGTAGCCATGGCAATCGCTACACTCTGCGCGACAAGCTCGAGAACGTCGAGCGCGGTGACATTGGCGGCAGCAGCAAACTCACCGATGGCTATGGAAGTGTGTGGGGCGCCGCAAAGTTCTGGCAAAACGTCAACAACTTCGATACGAACAGCGATCTCTACAAGCATAGCGACTACGGTGGCGGCACCTGGTCGTACCTAAGCAACAATGAGTCCTCAACAGTACTCGCCAACGACAACAACGGTTTCTCGGGCATTCACGCCACGAGTGTTGAGTTCTGCAGCGACGCCAGCACGGGCAAAAAGAGCCGCGTTGCCGAGCTCCGTGCCTACGGCGACAGTTCCTCCACGACGATTGACGGCAAGTCATACGCCGGAAAGGTTGAGCTGGTCCTCTACTCGTTTAGCAACGGGCGTACGCGCACTCTCGACACACACCTGCCGGTGACGGTCAACACTAATATGATGTACGAAGGCCGTTTTAAGTACCTGGATGCCGGTTACCTGCAAGAGCACGACGCCGTCTTTGATGTCGAGGCGGGCGATGTCGATGGCGACGGCGTCGACGAGCTTTTTGTCTACGCGGGCTGCTATGTCGACGAGAACGGCGTGCGCAAGGCTGTAGCCGACATGTATGACTTGGAGGGCGGCAACTGGAAGCAAAGCGTCGTCAAGATCGATGCCGGTAACGCCGCGGACTACACCACGCACAACAAGGGCGGGAACGACTCCTGGACGCAGCTTCAGTCAGCTCCTGTCGTTTCGCTAGCGGCCGGCGACCTCGATCGCGATTTTTGCGATGACCTCGCCATCGTGGTCTCGGCACCCTACGGCAAGAAGAATATTGATAAGTCGACCCATTGCGAGCTGTTTTCGTGGGATGCATCCAAGGGTGCGCTCGTCCATGTCGATGCTCTGGGCGACGCGGGCGCAATCTCCCTCTCCGCGAACGGCAAGACCATGGTCGCTGCGAATGCGACGTTCGGCACGTTTGCCGCCTACGATGAAGAAGGAAAGAAGACGGGTGAAACCGTCACGGGCCTTATTCTTGCGGGCTATGACTGGCAACGCAGCGCTTTTGATTACGGCGCTTCTGACGGCAGCAAGGGGCTGTACGGCGCGCTGTACCGCTACGCGTATTTTGACTCGGAGTCTGGCGAGTTCAAGCTTTCCGATTGCAAGGAATACAGAGACGGGCTCCTCGCCTCCTATGGGCTGATGCATGTGCCCAACAGCGCATGGAAGGATAGCGCTCAGGATAAGCGCTATCCGTGCACCTTGGCGCCTATTGCCCTTGCCACTGCCAACCTTGACGGCCTGTCCGAGCAGCTGGCGGTCGACGAGGTGCTCGTGGGCGGCGATGTGTTCCGCGACTTTGCCTGCAACACGGCACAGAGCGGGGCTCAGGGCTTGGGGTCCATGGTCGGAACCATGAGCATGAGCGGTCAGCAATACAACAGCAGCAACAAGCATGACCACAAGGGTATAGAGCAGGTGTGGATCAGCGACGTCAAGGCGGGCAGCGTCTCGGGTTCGGACCGCTATAACGAGAGCTTTATCGCCGTGGTGGGCAAGCACCGCGACGAGGACCTGCGCAAGAACGATGACTACTATTGGATGACCGCCTCGCATTTTTCGCTCGACGAGAACGGAAAGGTGCGCCGCGGCGAGGAACAGGTGATTAGCGAGAGCAACCGTCGCGGCACTACCTATGGCACATTTATCTCGCTCGCGCTGCCCGATGTCGACAACGACAGCGTCAAGATCACGTACAAGGACCGCTACAAGGTCTATACCAACCCGCGCGTGCTTGCCGTGCTGCAGGATGCGCCCTATGTTGAGGATCTGGAGCAGGCATACGGCTATCTGGTGTTGGGCGGCACGTCATACGGAGAGGAAAAGGGCACGGGGACATCCCAGGGCTATACCATTGGCGCCGAGTTGGGCGTTGCCGTCGAGGTGCAGACCGGTCCGCCCCTGGTCGCGATGAATGCTTCAGTCGATTTTGCCGCCGAGGGATGCTATGACTACCGGAGCGAGCGCACGGTCAGCGCAAGCGTAAGCTATGAGTCGCATGCCGGCGAGGGTGACAAGGCCGTGCTCTACACGATTCCGATGGTCTATTACGAGTATGAGATCGAAAATGAGGAAACTGGTGGCAAGGGCGTGATGGCGGCGCCCGTGTCGCTCGGCGCGCAGACCTCGGTCGTTAATGTCGAGGCCTATGACCGCATTGCCAAACAGCACAATATGACGCCGCTCAGCTACTTTTTGACCAACCGGTCGGGAGAACCCGGAACCTATCAAACGACGCTCAACGGCGAGACTCCCGTTGGGGATTCCTTTGGCCTGGGCAAGCCTGGCGTAACGCGCGCCTACACGCACGATGGGTTTAACGGCGCCGCCGCGCAGTCGGGGGCGAGCATTGAGCAGACCATCGAAGTCGAGGAGGGCAAGGAGCAGGAGCTCGAGCTCGGCTTGACGCTGAACGGCAGCGTTGTCATGGGCGCGAAGCTCGCAAAGCACGAGTTGTTTGGCGGCCTGTGCTTTGGTGCCAACGCCGGCTTTACTACGGGTAACTCCTCGAGTGAATCGACCGAATACGGCGGCACCGTCGACAACCTGCCCGAGGCCGCGCAGGGCAAGTACGGTTTTGTGTGGCGTCTGGGCGTCAACGCGGTGGATGTCGACAAGTTCGAGGCAGACTCGGGCGACAAGCTCGGCACCAAGGACACCGACCAGTTCTGGATCGTGGGCTATGACGTTAAGGACGTCGAGATGCCCGACGCGCCGGCCGTGACGGGCTTTACGGCAAACGCCGTCGATTCGACCAGCGTTACGTTTAGCTGGGACGATGTACTCGCAAACAAGAGTGGCTTTAGCTACGGCGTGGGCATGCTGCAGAGCAATGCGGCGGATGCGGTCGTCAATAGCTGGAAGATTGCCGACAACACGCAGACCTCGCTCAAGTGGGATGGGCTGCAGCCCAATACGGAGTATCGATTCGCCATCGCCGCCGTTAAGAATGGATCCACGACCGAAACAGGTATTCGCTCGGCAATCATCACGGTCAAGACCATGCCCGATGGCATGACGATGACCGTGAGCGGACCTGCGGCGGATGCTGCGGAGGGGTCGGATCTTGGATACGACTCTTCGGTTGAGCGCACGGCGGGAAGCCACCTGACGCTCTCGGCGATTGGCCATGTGAAGCAACTCGGTGCCGACGATAGCGAAACAGGGCTGGCACCGACCTATATGTGGTACCGCAAGGGCCGCGGCGAGACAGAGTTTAAGCTCGTGGGTGCCGATGGCAACCTCGCGGCTGGAATGGCCTCAAAGCTCGAGATTGACCTGACCGCAGACGATGACGGTGCGCAGTATTGCTGCCACGTGGGATACAACGACGTGGGCCTCGACACCGGCACGACGCTCGTGAATATCGAGGCCGAGGAGACGGCGCCCACAACGGTGAACGCCACCCCGATCCGCACGCGCCGCCTGTTCTCACAGGCAAGTGCGGGCGCCAAGAAGTTCCTGGACCATACGCTGGTAAACACCGCCGGCCCAACCGATTCCGAAGGCTCAAAGGACCCCGAGACTCCTGAGACCCCGACGAACCCGGACAAGCCCAAGTCCGACAACGGAGCTAAGACCGACACCAAGGTCAAGACTACGACCACAGCGAAGAACCTCGCAAACACCGGCGACCAAACATTCGCCCTAGTCGCCACCGCAGCAGCAGCGGGAGCAACGCTCGTAGTGATAGCCCTCATCATGCTGATCAAGCGCCGCAAGACCCACTAGTAGCCAGTCGAACATATCGACAACCCAAAAACCCGGGTAGCCAAAAAACAGGCCACCCGGGTTTTCTGTTGAGTGGAGACTCCGCAAGCGGAAACTGCATCCCACAATTAGCGCCCGGAACGGGACACATTTTCCGTCAAGCCCTCATCCGGAAAATCCATCCCAGTTTGAGCGCCCAGACCGGGACGCACTTTCCCAAAGGGTCCTCAACCGGAAAATACATCCCGGAATCCAGCTGAATAGTGGGACACACTTTCCCAATCGGGTCCCAAGCGGAAACTGCATCCCATTCCAGACAAGAATTCCGGGACATACTTTCCGCAAACAAAGAAGGCCACATAACGTGGCCTTCAACTTATATATGTTCGGCGATACACCCAAGACAAGCCACGCCCCAACATCAGGGCGTCTGTCCAGGCGGAGGCATATAAGGTTCATCGCGAGTTCCGCACGCAAAGAAGGCCACTTAATGTGGCCTTCGTCTTGCGCAGGACTGTCCGAGCAGGGAACCTTATATGCCTCCACCTGGACAGACGTTTCAGTTGTGGCTCAGCAGCTAGCAGCTACTTAATCTTGGTTGTGCCCGGCGCCAGGTTGGGGTCGGTCTCGTTGGCCTCGGTCTGGAAGTGCTCCGTATAGACGTTCTTGCCGTCGCGGAACATTTCGTAATACTGCATCTTGGCGTAATCCTCGCGTGCCTTGGTGGCGGCTGCGGCAACGGCGTCGTCGCCGGTGACGTTGGAGGAGAGCGCCCAGCGCAGGCTGGCGTCCTCGTAGCCCACCGAGTTGATGGCGGGCAGCGACTCGCGCAGCGTCATGTGCGCCTTCTGGTAGTCGGTCAGTGGTGCGCCGATCAGCTGCATCAGCTGGGTGGACAGATAGTTGGTGGACAGGTCGTCGACCTCACTCGTCTGGTTACAACCGGCAACGTCGTAGTTAGCCCAAATGATGTAGTCGGTCTGCCACAAGCGCTCCTGGTGGGTGGCGTCGTCCTCGCCGGTAAACCACTTATCGTTGAACTTGGACGGGAAGAAAGGCTGATGGTCGCCCCAGAACACCACGACCACCTTGCGGTCGAGCTTGCTCAAGGCGTTGAGGAAGTAGCGCAGCGCCTGGTCGGACTGCTCGATGCACGAGACGTACTCGTCGACATCGGAGAGCGTGCCGTCCTCGACGGTCTTGGCGTCCAGGTCGGTCGTGTCGATGTTCAGGTGCATCTGCTTGTCGACCGGCAGCAGGCCCGTGTCGTAGCCCGAGTGGTTCTGCATGGTCACGTCGAAGATAAACTGCGGATCGGCGTTCTGGTCGAGCAGCTCAAGAATCTTGTCGTAGGTCGCCTGGTCGGTCACCATGCCGCGCAGGGTGTCAGCTCCCTGGAAGTCGTTGATGGACAGGAACTGGTCAAAGCCAAAATCCTTGTAGACGTTCTCGCGGTTCCAGTTGGTTGCGTGGTTGGGGTGCATGGCCGTGGTGGAATATCCGAGCGACTTGAACTGCTCGGCTAAGTTTCCGGTCGTCTCCATGTTGTAGATGGTGTAGGGGTACACGCCCGAGCCCAGGTTGGCCATGGAGTTGCCGGTCATAAACTCAAACTCGGTATTGGCGGTGCCGCCGCCGTAGGCGCTCACGTAGAGCTTGCCGCGGCTGAGGCAGTTGGACAGGCTCTTAAAGTACTGCGGGCCTTCGTAGCCGGCGCGCATGTTCTGGTAGATGGATAGGTCCGAGAAGGTCTCGTTCATGATGGCGATGACCGTGGGCTTCTCGCTGTCGAACTGCTCCTTTGCGGCGGCGCGCTCGTCGCTCTTGGCGGCGTCGGACTTGTCGTAGGCCTTGGCGTACTTTTTGAGCGTGGCCTTGGCATCGTCGACGGAGTAGTCGGCGGGTTTGGGCGGCTTGATGGACTGTGCCGCACTAATAAAGGCGGGCAGGTAGCCCTCGCGCCAGTAGCTCTCGAGCGGGCGCCAGGTGTAGACGGTGATGCCGAGGGTGTTGTAGTAGTCGATGAGCGTGACATGCGCGGTTACGCCGCCCAGGCACAGCACTGCCACGAGCAGGTTGGTGAGCAGCATGCGCTTGGCGTTGGCGGCACCCTTCTGACGGTGCGGTGCCACCAGGCCGGCGTACTCGCACAGCAGCATGGCGATGGCGGTAAAGCCCATGGACAGCACGCAGAACAGCGAGATCGAGAAGGTGTAGCCGTTGCCGGCGACCGCGGCGGCGGTGGAGATGGCCGAAAGGTCGCCCGGCTGGATGGGCATGGATTTAAACGTGATGACAAAGAACTCTGCAATGCCTAGGACAAAGAGGGCAAAGGCCAGGACCGCGGGAGCTGCGCCGTGGCGCTGGAATAGGAAGAACAAGCCGACCATGAGCACGGTGATAATGGCCCATTCGAGCAGAATGCACAGGGGGTAGACCCAGGTAAAGTCGTGGTTGGACGAGACCTCCATGCCCAGCAGCGCAAAGACGCCGGCGAGCAGTAGGCACAAGACGGCGGCGACGAGCGGTTTGCCCACAAAGGCGCCGCGCAGGCGGGCGAGCTTGCCGGTGGGGGCGGGGGCGTCGGGCTCGGCGAACGCAAAGACGCGCGGGGCGAAGCGGTCGCGGGCGATGCTGGCCCAAGCGCATCCGGTGAGAATGGCGTTGGTCAGGATGAGCATCACAAAGGCGAGCGGCTCGTTTTGAGCGACGAGGCCCACGGCGCCCCAAATAGTCAAAAAGACCTGGAACAGGCCGAAGGCGACGCTCCACCCAAGAGCACTTTTGGCGACGGTGCCCGACTGAGCGCGAATGGCCTTGGCCTCGCGCAAGACAAGGTAGACGGTCGCCGCAAGACCGACGAGCGAGATGGCGGCAGCGAACATGCTGAGACTCCTCACAAACTAAAACCTACGAAAGCGGGGGTTTACCCGATTGTTACCAAGATATGCGCTGCATTTGGTGACTGCGCACAACAACCAGCCATAATAACGCGCGTGCGTGGCGGTGTTGCGCAATGTAGCGGCGACCTGCGCGATAATGGACGGGAATTACACGGAAACGTAAAGGCTTCTTAAAGAAATGGCGAGGGTAGGGCGATGAGCGAGCAGGTTTGCAAGGCGGACATGGGCGGCGATGGAGCGGCGGTCGATACGTACGGCTATCCGGTCGAGACCACGGGCAACGCGGTGCTGGACACGTTGGAGCACCGTTCCTCCACGCGTGCTTTTGCGCGCGATGACGGCGGCCGTCCCGTGGCAGTGACCGACGAGCAGCGAGCGGCGATTTTGCATGCGGCGAGTCGCGCACCGTCGGCGGGTGCCATGATGATGTATTCCATCGTGAGCATTCGCGAGCAGGCTACGCTGGACCGTCTGGCCGACCTGTGCGATCACCAGCCCATGATCGCCAAGGCGCCCTGGGCACTTATATTTGTGGTCGATTATGCCAAGTGGATCGATCTGTTTGAGCACGTGGGCTGCTTTGAGCACGATTTTGTCGAACGCACGGGCAAGGCGCCCCGTCGTGCACCGGGTCTGGGTGACTTTGCCATCGCGGCGCAGGATGCCGTGATCGCCGCTCAAAACGCCGTGGTTGCCGCCGAGGCCCTGGGGCTGGGGAGCTGCTACATCGGTGATATCGTCGAGAACGCCGAGGAAGTTGCCGCACTGCTGGACTTGCCTGCCTATACCATGCCGCTGTCGATGCTCATCATCGGCACGCCCCGTAAGGAGCGCCCGGCAATCGCGCATCCCGTGGTGAACCTGGTGCACGAGGAGCGTTATTGTCGCGCCGACGCCGCGACGATGGATGCGCAGGTGGCCGAGATGGATGCGATGTTTCGCCCGCACGCCCGCGAGGTGGGCGAGCGCGTCATCGACATCTACACCCGTAAGCACACGAGCCCCTTTATGGCCGAGATGAGCCGCTCTATGGAGTGGTGGTTCAAAAACTGGCTCGGAAAATGACGAATGTGACAAAGGGGGCATCCCTTTGTCACATTCCATATCGCCGCGGTGGCCTAAAGGCCGCATAAATGTTTATCTAGCTGGGAAAACGGTGCCATTAAAATATGGGCTGATTACATATAATCCCGTCGAACGTTAAAATTGGGAGGAAACCGGCTTATGGAACAAAAGGCAAAGGAAGTAGCCTCGCACGCTGCGATTCCTGTGAGCATCTCGGCGATGCTCGTCACGCTGGGCGTGGTGTATGGCGATATCGGCACCAGCCCCATGTATGTAACCAAGGCGCTCGTTGCCGGCAACGGCGGCATCGGAAGCGTCACGCAGGAGTTCGTGCTCGGCGCGCTCTCCCTTGTCGTGTGGACGGTCACGCTGCTGACGACCGTCAAGTACGTGCTGATCTCGCTGCGCGCCGACAACCACGGCGAGGGCGGCATCTTTGCCCTGTACAGCCTGGTCAAGCGCTGCGGCAAGTGGCTCATCATCCCCGCCATGCTGGGCGGCGCGGCGCTCCTCGCCGACGGCATCCTGACGCCTGCCGTTACCGTCACCACGGCCATCGAGGGCCTGCGCACCATCCCGGCGGTCCATGCCGTGCTCGGTGACGACCAGGGTCGTGTCGTCGCCATCACGCTTGCCATCATCATCGCGCTCTTCTTGGTGCAGCGCATCGGCACGGCCAAGATCGGTCACGCCTTCGGCCCCATCATGACGCTGTGGTTTTTGTTCCTGGGCGGCACGGGCCTGTTCTTTGTCTTCCAGCACCCCGCCGTGCTGCTGTGCCTCAACCCGGTGCGCGGCATCGCCTTTTTGCTGAGCCCCAACAACCACGCGGGCATCATGATTCTGGGCAGCTGCTTCCTCGCCACCACCGGTGCCGAGGCGCTCTACTCCGACATGGGCCACGTCGGCCGCGGCAACATCTACGCCACCTGGCCGTTCGTTAAGTGCTGCTTGCTGCTGTCCTATATGGGCCAGGGCGCTTGGCTTATCAACAACGCTGCCAACCCCGAGCTCATGGGCATTGCCGACCTCAACCCGTTCTACCAGATGCTCGCCCCGGGCCTGCGCCCGTTTGCCGTCGGCCTTTCCACCGTCGCGGCCATCATTGCCTCGCAGGCGCTCATTACCGGCGCGTTTTCGCTGGTGTCCGAGGCCAGCCGTCTGGACCTCATGCCGCACATGCAGGTCTTCTACCCTGCCGAGACCAAGGGCCAGCTCTACATCCCCATGGTCAACAACGTCATGCTCGTGGGCTGCGTCATCGTGGTGCTGCTGTTCCAGAACTCGGCGCATATGGAAGCCGCCTACGGCCTTGCCATTACGCTGACTATGATGTGCACCACGCTGCTGCTCTTCTTCTACCTGCACGAGGAGCGCAAGCTCAAGGTTGCTCCGTGGATCTTCGCGGCTTTCTTCCTTTTGCTCGAAGGCTTCTTCTTCGTGAGCTCACTCACCAAGTTCTTCCACGGCGGCTACTTCACCATCCTCATGGCCGCGCTCATCATGGGCATCATGGTGTGCTGGTACAACGGTACGGCTGTTGAGCAGCGCCAGTTTACGCTGCTGCCGCTGCGCAGCTACCTGCCGCAGCTCAAGCGCCTGCGCGATGATGATCGCTACGAGCGCCTGAGCGACAACATCGTGTACCTGACCAAGGACACCCATACCGATTACATCGACCGTGATATCGTCTACTCGATCTTGGACAAGCATCCCAAGCGCGCTCGCGCCTGGTGGTTCGTGAATGTCGAGACCATGGACGAGCCGCATACCTTTGCCTATTCGGTCGAGACGTTCGGCACCGACTACGTGTTCCGCGTGCATCTGTACCTGGGCTACAAGATTAACCAGCGCGTCAATGCCTATCTGCGTCAGGTCGTTCAGGACCTGGCTGCCACCGGCGAGCTGCCGGCGCAGACGCATGACTACTCGGTCTACAAGGATCCGGGCAACATCGGTACGTTCAAATTCGTCATGATTCGCAAGCTTCTGGCACCCGAAAGCGACGTGGAGCCGAGCGAGCGTACGGCCATCACGCTCAAGTACATCATCCGCCGCGCCGCCGGCACGCCTGCGCGCTGGTACGGCCTGGAGAACTCCAACGTGAGCTTTGAGTACGTGCCGCTGTTCACCAAGTTTAAGGCCGTGAGCAAGATGCAGCGCCTGGCCCCCAACGAGCGCCCGTAGGCGCCGACAGGTTGCACGGAGTTGGTTTTCGATGGACAAGATTGAGACCGGGGAGGCAAACATGGATGCAAAGATGCTTGATGGCCGCGAGGTGGTTGCCGAGCTGGTACGTGAGGCACGTGCCGACGCCGCCGAAGATCGGTTTTTGACGAACCGCTCCAACATGGATATGGCCGATCGCGTAATTTCGATCGTGGCACTGGTATTTGGAGCGGTGTGCGTGTGTGCCCTGCTCGCGCACGTGCTGTTTGTCTAGCGACCGCCGGTTGCAAAGGCTATACACTTGGAACCACCACAAGGGGAAACCACCACAAAGGTGCCTGTCCCCTTTGTGGTGGTTTGTGTTTTTGAGAGAGGGGCAGGGCGCTGATGGACGTCCGTACGGACGGCGATATGGCCGAGAACTTTTGGTGGCGGCGCACGACGTTGACGCGTCGCAGCCCTCTGTATGACGCCTGCGTGTCGGCGGGGCTGCTGGTCGCGGCGACGATTGTGGGCGCGCTGCTCGACCATCCGGGTCTCGCGCCGAGCATCATGATCGTCTATGTGTTCGCCGTGCAGCTGTGCGCGTTCTTTACCTGGAGCCGCCTGTATTGCTTGCTGAGTTCGGCTGCCGCCGTGGCGCTCTACAACTTCCTGTTTGTCGACCCGCGCTACTCGCTGTCGTTTATCGACCGCGTCTATCCCGGCATGTTCTTTATCATGTTTGCGGTCTCGCTCGTGTCGAGCTCGATTTCGCTTGCCCTGCGCCGTGCCTTAGCGCAGGCCGCCGCCAGCGACCGCCGCACGCAGATGGTGCTCGAGACCAACCGCATGCTGCAGCGCTGCGCCGATCAGCAGCAGATTGTCCATGCTATGGCAACGCAGCTGGCGCGTCTTTCGGGCTGTCCTGTCGTGTGGTACAGCGCCGACGCCGAGGGCGATGACCTGCTGCCGCGTGCGACATACACGGCCGTGGGCGATGTCGCGCCGGTGCATGAACTGGCGCCGCAGATGCCGCCGCGGCTCTCGGCGTCCGCCTATGTGGGAACGCCGCTCGATGCCACCTACGGCGGCTCGGCGTTCTACGGCATCTACCTGACCGTGCGCTCGGGCGACACCATGGTGCGCGCGGGCGATCCCGCCTCGGTGGTGGGCGTGCTGGCTATCGTTGCCGAGCCCGACGTGCTGACGCACGAGGAGCGGACACTTGCCGATGCCATCGTGAGCGAAGGCGAGCTGGCACTCGATCGCGCTCGCGCCATGGAGGCCCGCGAGGAGGCGGCGGTGCTTGCCAAAAATGAGCAGCTGCGCGCCAATCTGCTGCGCTCCATCTCGCACGATCTGCGCACGCCGCTTACCAGTATTTCGGGTAATGCCGACGTGCTGCTCGACCAGGGCTCGACCGGCACCGCGGTGCTCGATGCCCAGACGCGCCGCGGCCTGCTGCTATCCATTCGCTCGGATGCGCTGTGGCTCAACGCCACCGTCGAGAACCTGCTCGCCATCACCAAACTCGAGGGCGGCGGCATGCATCTGTCGACCACGCTCGAGCTCATGGACGATATCGTCGAGGAGGCGCTGCGCCATGTAAATCCGGCCGTGCGCGAGCACGATCTTAAGGTGGTGGCGAGCGATGAGCCGGCGCTCGTCAATGTCGATGCGCGCCTGATGGTGCAGCTGGTGGTAAACCTGGTGAACAATGCCATTACCTACACGCCCGCAGGCTCGCATATCGTGATCTCGATTGACGCCGGCGATGGACGCGTGGCGTGCTCGGTGGCCGATGACGGCCCGGGCATTGCTCCCGAGGACCGCGAGCGTATCTTTGAGTCGTTCTACACCGCCAACCATGGTTTGGCCGATAGCCGACGCAGTGTGGGCCTGGGGCTTTCGCTTTGCCGCTCCATTGCGCTGGCGCATGGCGGTAGCATAGAGGTTGCCGCGGCGGACCCGCACGGCTCGGTCTTTACGATCGAGCTTCCCGCCGCCGACGTTTCGTTTGATAAGGAGTAGCGCTGTGCCGAACTCTGCCGTGAAACCGCTCATCTTAGTCGTTGAGGACGATCCCGCCGTCCGCAACCTCATCGTTGCCGCGCTCGAGGCGCACGGCTTGCGCCATATGGCCGTGGAGACCGCACATGCTGCCATCGCCGCCGCCTCGTCGCAGGCGCCGAGCATTGTGCTGCTCGATCTGGGCCTGCCCGATATGGACGGCGTCAAGGTGGTGGAGTCGGTGCGCACGTGGTCGGGCATGCCGATCATCGTGGTCTCGGCGCGCAGCGAGGACGCGGACAAGATCCGCGCGCTCGATGCCGGTGCCGACGACTACCTGACCAAGCCGTTTTCGGTCGAGGAACTGCTCGCGCGCATTCGCACGACGCTCAGGCGCCTTTCGTATGCGCAAACGGGCGGCGTTGCCTCCGAGGGCTCGTTCGATACCGGTGAGCTGCATATCGATTTTGATGCTGGCATCGCCATGATGGATGGCGAGGAACTGCACCTGACGCCGATCGAGTACAAGCTCCTGTGTCTGCTGGCGCACAACGCCGACAAGGTGTTGACGCACCAGTTTATCCTGCACGAGATTTGGGGCACGGCGACCAAGAGCGACCTGGCGAGCCTGCGCGTCTTTATGGGCACGCTGCGCAAGAAAATCGAGTCCGACCCCGCGCATCCGCGCTATATCCAGACGCATGTGGGCATCGGCTACCGATTGGTCATCCAAGGCTAGATCGCCAACCACCATCCCAATATGAGTTGCGGTGAAATACGGTCTAAATTTGCCTAATTCCAGGCAAAACAGTCCGTATTCCACCGCAACTTTGTTATTTGCCCTTGGGCTTGCTGGCGTAGAACTTCTTCTTTTTGGGCTTGCCGGCGGAGTCAGGCTTGCCGTTGCCGCGCGGCCCCCGGTCGCCTGCCTGCGCGTGCGCGGGCGCCGTTGCGCGAGGCTTGCGGGCTTCGGGGTTGCGCAGCTCCTCGACGCGCTCGGCAATTTCCTCGGCGCTAAAGCCGACTTCGGCCATGGCGTCCTCGATGGGCAGGCGGCGCACGATGTAGCAGTGGTGCACCTTCTGGTTGCGTGCGAAGTCCTCGGGGATGGTCTGCGCCGTAATGTCCTCCAGCACCACGCCCGCGCGTGCGAGCTTGCGCGTTTCGGGGCGGAAGCCTCGCAGGTTGCAGCTAAAGATGGCGTGGCCGCCCTGCGCGAGCAGGCGCGATACGCCGGCCAACAGCTCAACATGGTCGCGCTGGACATCCCAGGTGCGGCGGCCCATCTTGGACGAGTTCGAGAACGTGGGCGGGTCGACAAAGATCAAGTCCCAGCGGTTGCGCGTCTGGCGCTGGTCGCGAATCCAGGCGAGCACGTCGTCGCGCACAAAATGATGCTGAGGCCCCACAAAGCCGTTCTGGCGCATGTTGCGCTCGGCCCAGTCCAGGTAGGTGTTGGAGAGGTCGACCGTCACGGTCTCCTCGACGCCGCCATCGGCCGCGTAGCAGGTGGCAGTGCCGGTGTAGGCAAACAGGTTGAGGAAGCGGCGCGCCTGCTTGGCGTGCTCGCGCACTAGGCTGCGGGTGACGCGGTGATCCAGGAAGATGCCGACGTCCAGGTAATCGTCAAAGTTGACGGCAAAGGTGAGGCCGCCCTCTTCGATGAGCGGCAGGCGACGGCGCGCGATGTTGGCGCGTTCGCCCGATCCGCCCTTGCCGGCGCCCTGCTTGCCGTACTGCGAGCCGCCACGCGAACGCATGCGGGCCTTGGCGTGCACGTGTTCGGCCGGAACATCCAGGATGCGCGGCGCGATGGCCAAGATGTCGAGCATGCGGGCCTGGGCCAGTGCGGGGTCGATGGTCTTGGGCGCGGCGTATTCGGCAATGACGAGCCAGCGGCCCGGCGTCTGCGGGCAACCCTCGTACAGATCGATGGCGGCAGAGTAATCGGGCAGGTCAGCATCGTAGACACGGTAGCAGCTCACGCCCTCGCGCTTTGCCCACTTGCGATGCAGACGGGCGTTCTTGCGCAGGCGGTTGGCGAACTGCTCGGACTCCGGGATGAGCACGGGCAACGGCTTGCCGTCGCCCAGGTCGAGCGTGGCGGCAGGTTCGGGCATGGCGGAAGCGGTGGCTTTGTCGTTGACGTCGTTGGCATTCGCAACCTCGGCCTCGCCATCCGCACTGGTCGCAGCTTCAAACGCTGCGGCGGCGTGGTCGAGCGAAGGCCAGACTTCGACGGTCGCCTCCTCGTTGTTGGGCATAACGGCGATTGAGCGCTCGGGCTCGGCGTGGAGCGCGCGGGCCAGCAATCCGTCGCGGGTGAGCGCGGCGACCGGCGCCGCGGCAAGCTCGGGCGCGCGGCGCAGCTCACCGACCAGCGTCATGGCGTCGTGCATGAGCGAAAGCGGTGTCTCGGTCGTATCCGCGACCACGGCGGCGCCGGCGACAGCGCCTGCATGGTCCAGCACGGTGGCGGACTTGGCGGCGCAAAAGTCGACAAAACGCTTGTAGCCGGCACATTTAACCATGCGCTCAGCGGTCTTGCGGGCGGCGGGGTCAACATCCACGGCCACGATGCGCGCCTGGCGCTCGCGCGCTGCCGCCTCGCGCTCGCGCGCCTCGGCAAGCAGCTGCTCCCACAGGGCGGCATCGTGCAGCTGCCAGCCCTCAAAGCCCCAGCGCTCGCGTGTGGCGCCCGGGGCGCGGTCGGTCAGAATGTTCACGGCCTCCAGCAGCAGACCGCCGCCGGCGCACGAGGCATCGATCAGCGTGGGAAGGGCTTCGTTCTCGTAATCGTCGGCCGTCAGCTCGCGCTCGCATAGTGCGGTCCAGCCGACCTGCGCCAGCACCAGGGCGGCGTAGTCGGGGCGCAACACGTGTGCGCCCTCGCCGGCACGAGTCGCAGCGGGCGGCAGGCGTTTGAACAGCGGGTCGCCCGAAAGGTCCAGGCTGATGCTCGCGCGGCGCTGACGCAGCGAAAGCAGTAGGTGAACATCGGGGTCGGCGGCATCGACGTCGGCGCGACGGCCCGTGGTCTCGGCCAGACGGTCGCACAGCGCGTCCTTGGCGCGCAGGGCCGAGAAGCGCGTGTTGCGCAGCTGCTCGGTCACGCCGCGGGCGGTGATGGCGATGGTAGCGCCCGGGTGAACGATGCTTTCCCAGGCGATGTCGTAAACGCCGTCGTACAACTCATCGGCATCCTGCGCCTCAAAGCGCCCAAGCACTACAAACACGCGGCTGGCCAGGCGCGACCACAGACAGGCGCGGTAACCTTCTTCGAGCTCGCCCTCAAATGTAGCGCGGCCCTTCAGGCGGCGGACATGCGAAAGCCCGAGGCGTTTAAGCTCATCGGCGAGTGCGGACTCAAAGCCCTCGGGGCAGCTTGCGTAAAATTCCATGGGTGACCTCTCTGGTTGCGTCGCTCCATTATATGATGGATGCTTCGTTTGCCCTTATCCTCGAAAGGAACCCATATGATTGATGCGTGTCCCGAACCCGCTGTGCTCTTTTTTGACGTGGACGGCACGCTGACGTCGTTCGATCCCGACGATATGACCGATAAGGACTTCAATGCAATCCATCCGTCGAAGGCCGTTGTCGATGCATTTGGTCGCCTGCGCAATGCGGGTCACCGGGCATTTATCTGCACGGGTCGCCCTTTGTGGCTGGTTGCCGATGGCCTGCGTGCGCTGAACCCGGCGGGTATCGTTGCCATGGCGGGAGCGACACTCGAGGTCGAGGGCCGCGTGGTGCATGAGGACTGCTTTGACGAAGACATTGTTGAGGAGCTCGCGCGCCGCATTATTGTGGCGGGCGGTGAGGCGTTGTTCGAGACGAACGGTGCCACCTATTCACTTGAGCCAGTTGGTGTCGAACAGTCATTTCTGCTAGGCGCCGGCGTGGTGCATGGCGTTGATCAGATGCGCGTCGATGGCCGCTTGCGCGTAGGCAAGGTGTGCATTAACGCGAGCGACCTGGCTCGCGTAGCCAACGGTGACGGCTTTATCGATCGCGAGTTTGAGCTGTGCAACACCGGTGGCCAGAATCGCGAGCTGAGCCCCAAGGGCATCGACAAGGGCGTGGGCGTGGCGCGAGCGCTGGCGCATCTGGGCCGCGAGGGAAATGCGCGCACCTTTGGCTTTGGCGATTCCGGCAACGATCTGGGTATGCTCGCCGCTGTCGAGACGGCCGTGGCCATGGGCAACGCCATGCCCGAGGTCAAAGCGGTCGCCGACTACGTGACCGACGACGTCGCACACGACGGCACCGTCACAGCGATGCAACATTTCGGCCTCATCTAATGAATCTCGCCTTCTGACGTTTGCTCAAACTGCGACTCTTTGCTTTTGCATGCTCAATCGATTTATCAATCCAAACACTGAGGTGTTTATACCGTTCGCCGAGAAGATGAAAACCCGCAGCTCACGCCTTGATAAACGTAGGTAAAGTGTTTAGCAGTTTATCGCCCATGTGCAAGCGAAAGGAATCAGGCAGATGGCAATCAAGGTGTTCGCTGACGGTGCAAACCTCGAGGGCATGCTCGACATGTACGAGAACGGCAACGTTCAGGGTTTCACGACCAACCCGTCCCTTATGAAGAAGGGCGGCGTGACGGATTACCGCGCGTTTGCCAAGGAGGTCCTGGCCCACATCACCGATGTGTCCGTCTCGTTTGAGGTCTTTGCCGACGACGTCGAGACCATGGAGGTCGAGGCCCGCGAGATCGCTACCTGGGCCGAGAACGTCTACGTCAAGATTCCGTGCGTGACCACCAAGGGCGAGTCCACCGCCAAGCTAGTGCGCAAGCTTTCCGCCGACGGCATCAAGGTCAACGTCACCACCATCTTTACGCCTACGCAGGTCGACGAGATGGTCGAGGCCGTTGATGCCGAGACGCCGTCCATCATCTCGCTCTTTGCCGGCCGTATCGCTGACACCGGCGTCGATCCCATTCCGTTTATGACGGAGTCGGTCAAGAAGGCCGCCGCCAAGCCCAACTGCGAGGTCCTGTGGGCGTCCACGCGTGAGCTTATCAATATTTACCAGGCGGAAGGATGCGGTTGCCAGATCATCACGGTGCCCAACAGCATCCTGGCCAAGCGTAAGAACATCGGCCGTGACCCGTACGAGGTCTCGCTCGATACCGTGCGCGGTTTTGCCAAGGATATCGCCTCGCTCGGTTTCCATATCCTGCCGTAACGCGAACGCTGGCTACATCGCGGGTTGTTCGCCCCGGCCTTTCCTTTCCTTATCGCTCACGCGCTTCGCGAGGGTCGCGCTAGGCAAAGGAAAGGCCGGGGCTGCCGACACGAACTTGCCGGTAGGTTGGTGATAGGCTTCCATATCCTGCCGTGGACAAAGGTACCCCCGCCTGCGCCGTGCAAAATTGAGAGTATTCAGCAAGGTAAAGGCTTTTACCAGCTGGGTGAAGCATGGAACAGCCCCCGTTTTGGCTCTGATGACGCTAAAACGGGGGCTGTTTCTTGCTTTTTCGTCTCTGAGGGGCATCCGGAACGGTGGAATTTGCAGAATACTCGCGATTTTGCACGTCGCGAGAGGGGAGACCCTTGCTTTGGCGGTTTACTTCCCCTGCACCATGGTGAGGGAGATCTTTTTGCGGTCGCGATCGACCTTTTCAACCCACACCTTGACCGTGTCACCGACGCGCACCACGTCGCTGGGGTGCTTGACGAAGCGGTTGGCCAGCTTGGAGATGTGTACGAGGCCGTCCTGGTGCACGCCCACGTCGACGAAGGCGCCAAAGTCCACAACATTGCGCACCGTGCCCTTGAGTTCCATGCCGGGTTCCAGGTCGTCGATGGAAAGCGCCGAGCGGCTAAAGACCACCTCGGGTGCGTCGTCGCGCGGGTCGCGGCCGGGCTTCTTGAGCTCGTTGACAATGTCGATGAGCGTTAGGGTGCCGCAGTCCAGGTCGCTTGCCAGCGTCGAGATGCTGCCCAGGCGGCGCTCGATGTCGGGCACGCCGCCGCGGCTGAGCTCGCTGGCTTTAACGCCTGCGCGTTCCAGGACGGACGTGGCCACCTCGTAGCTTTCGGGGTGGACGCTCGTCGCGTCGAGCGGGTTCTTGCCGCCGCTAATGCGCAGGAAGCCCGCGGCGTTGAGGTATGCCTTGGGTCCCAGCTTGGGGACCTTCTTAAGCTGGCGGCGATCGGTAAAGGCGCCGTTTTCCTCGCGGTAGGCCACGATGTTCTTGGCCACGCTCGGCGTAATGCCCGACACGTAGCCCAGCAGGCTTGCGCTTGCGGTGTTTACGTCGACGCCTACGCGGTTGACGACGTCCTCCACCACGTGGCCCAGGGTGCGCGAAAGCTCGGCCTGGTCAAGGTCGTGCTGGTATTGGCCCACGCCGATGGACTGGGGCGGAATCTTAACGAGCTCTGCCAGCGGGTCCTGCAGGCGACGACCCAAGCTCATGGCGCCACGTACGGTGACGTCCAGGTCTGGATATTCCTGGCTGGCGAGCTCGGAGGCGGAGTACACCGACGCGCCGGCCTCGTTGACGATGGTGTATCGCAGTCCAGGCGCCTGCTCGGCGATAAACTCCGAGACGACTTCCTCGGTCTCGCGGCTGGCGGTGCCGTTGCCGATGACGATGGTGTTGACGCTGTCCTTCTTGACGAGGCGGGCGAGCTCGCGCTTGGTGCCGGCGACGTCGTGGCGCGGCTTGGTGGGATAGACCACGCCGTGGTCGAGTAGCTTGCCGGTCTCGTCCATGACGGCGACCTTGCAGCCGGTGCGGTAGCCCGGATCGAGCGCGAGCACGCGGGCGCCGCGCACGGGGCGCGCCGAGAGCAAGCCCTCGAGATTCTTGGCAAAGACGTTGATGGCCTCGGTCTGGGCACGAACGGTGAGTTTGGCGCGGGCCTCGCGCTCCAGCGAGGGGGCCATGAGACGCTTGTAACCGTCAGCGATGGCGGCGTCAAAGACGGGAGCAAACACGCCCTGGCGACGGGGCCAGCGGCTGCCGAGGCGTGCCGTAGCGGCAGCGCCGTCGACGTTCACGCGCACGCGGAGCTTGCCCTCGCGCTCACCGCGGTCGATAGCCAGCACGCGGTGGTTGGGTATACGGCGCAGCGGCTCATCATAGCTGTAGTACGGCTCGTAGGGGGTCTTCTCGGCGGGGTCGGTGGCCTCGACGACGATGTCGGCGGTGTTTTGCGTAAAGGCGCGCAGGTCGGCGACGTTCTCGGGATCTTCGGCCACCGTCTCGGCCACGATGTCGGCGGCGCCGGCGAGCGCCTTTTCGGGCGTGTCGAAGCCGGCCTCCTCGTTGACGTAGTCCGCGGCGGCGTCGAGCGCGCTGCCCTTGGCCGAGGCCTGCATGATGATCATGTTGGCGAGCGGCTCCAGGCCGGCCTCGCGTGCCTTCTGCGCGCGGGTCATGCGCTTTTTGCGGTAGGGCTTGTAGAGGTCCTCGACACGCTGGAGCTGTGTGGCCTCGCGAATCTGTTGCTCGAGCTCGGGCGTGAGCTTGCCCTGGGCGCCGATGAGCAGAATGACGTCCTCTTTGCGCTGCTCAAGATTACGCAGGTAGGACAGGCGCTCGTCGAGCGCGCGCAGGGCGACATCGTCCATGCCGCCCGTGGCTTCCTTGCGGTAGCGCGAGATAAAGGGAATGGTGTTTCCCTCGTCGATGAGCTTGACGGCCGCCTCGACGTTGGCGGCCTTAAGGTTGAGCTCGCGCGCGAGCTGGGCGATAAGATCCATGGGACTCCTTGCGTTTGAGGTGCGTTTGCAGCACAGAGCTACCAAGGATACCACCTGCCACTTCGCTCAAAAAAGACTGTTTTGGCGCGGGACCACGAAAGCGGCCTATCTACTACGTTTGAACCGTGTGGGTCGACCATCCCCCGGTTTTCCGAAAATGCGCAAGCCGTTTACCTGCGGTTTTTATTTCGCGAAATTCGGTATGGATGAGGGTGATTGGTTAAACGTAGTAGATAGGCACATTTCGTGGCGAACGAATCAAGCTAAGGTGCAAAAAGTCCCCCGTCCCAGAAAAATCATTGGAAACGTAGCAAAATGCCCCGCGGGCAGGAGGCTGCTCGCGGGGCAAAGAAGAGGGGCTTATTTGTGGCGGACCGAGGGACTCGGCATGGGGTTTCTGCCGCGGCCGCTCTCAAGGCATTACAGCTCGACGAGCTGGCCGGTCTCGGCGGCCTCCTTGATGGCGTTGAGAAGCGTGAGCGTCTTGACGTTGTCGGCGGGGGTCACGACGGGCTCAACCTCACGGCGGACAACCTTCACAAAGTGCTTGAGCTGCATCTTGTGCGGCAGCGCCGGGTCCACGGCCGGAATCTCCATCTGCAGCGGCTTGTGCCAGTTGGAGGCGCCGTCGTAGGAGAACTGGTGCAGGCGGGGCAGCGAAAGGGCGCCCAAGGTTCCGCCGATAAAGTAGGCGTCGGCGTCGAAGGGACGGTACTGCGGGTCCTCGCGAGCGGTGGCCTCCCAGTTCCAGGGGCTGGCGGTGGCATCGGAGATGGTCATGCTTGCGAGCGCGCCATCGGCAAAACGGACGTTGACCACGGCGGAGTCCTCAGTCTCAAAACCGCGGGCGGCGCTGGACTGCATACCCTGGACGGCAACGGGCTCGCCCAGCAGATAGCGGAGCAGGTCGACGTCGTGAACCAGGTTAACCAGGATCGGGCCGGCACCCTTCTTGTGGCGCCACTCGACATCGAAGTACTCGTCATTCTTATAGATCATGTAGTGGAAGCTCGACACGGTGAGCTTGCCCAGCTCGCCGGACTCGATGATCTCCTTGGCCTTGTTGACGAAGGGGTTGTGGCGACGGTGCTGGCCCACGAGCACGGGCACGCCGGCGGTCTCGGCCTCGGCGGCGAAGGCCTGGGCATCCTCGAGGTCATTGGAGATCGGCTTTTCGACCAGCGGCACGATGTTGCGCTTCACGGCCTCGCGGGCAACGCCCAGATGCAGGTCGTTGGGGGTGGCGATGATGACGGCCTCGGGCTTGACCTCGTCCATCATCTGGGCGGGATCGGTGTAAAACGGCACGCCGGCGGCCTCGGCCGTGGCGCGGGCGCCCTCAAAGGCGTCGGCGATGGCGACGAGCTCGGCTTCGGGCTCCTCGGTGACAAAGCGGATGTGGTTGCGGCCCATGGCACCGGCGCCGATAACGGCAATGCGGACGGGGTTGAGCTCAGACATTTCGACTCCTTAATGCTGGTGGCTGGTGGAATGTGACAAAGGGACAGTCCCTTTGTCACATCGGTAAAACTAGGCGGACTTCTTCTTGCTGTCGGAGACCATCATGTAGAGGGTGAGCACGACGGCGATGGCGGCGATCACGATGGCGCCGTAGAAGGACTGCTGGTAGGCGGCGCTGCCGGCCTCGGCGTGATACAGCACGGCAGTGATGGGCTGGCTGATCCAGGTAGAGGCGGCGTAGCCCAAAAACATGATGCCGTAGTTGACACCGATGTTGCTGGTGCCAAAGGCGCCACCGGTGAGCGGCGGGTAGATGACGAGCAGGGCGCCAAAGCTAAAGCCGAGCAGAGCGAGCGCCACAAAGAACATGCTCTGCGTAAAGCTCATCGACATGATGACGAGCGCGACGATGGTCACGACAAGGCTGATGAGCAGCGACTTGTAGGCACCGATCTTGTCGATGATCTGGCCAAAGGAAAGGCGACCGACCAGGTTGGCGCAGGTGTTGACGGAGACGACCACGCCGCCGAGGGCGACGGCTGCGGCACTCGTGGGGTCGGCGAAGAGCTGGACGGCGGCGATGGAGGCAACCTTGCCCACAAGCAGGGTGCCCGCGGTGGCGGCGAAGGCGAAGGTGGCGATGAGGACCCAGAAGCGCGGGGTTTTGACCATCTCGCCCGGGGTGAGGTCGCCGAAGGTACCGGCGTGCGCGCCGCCCTTGGGGGCCTCGAAGCCCTCGGGCAGCCAGCCGGCCTCGGGGGCCTTCAGGAACAGGGCGGAGGCGGCGATCGTCACAAAGAAGATGACGCCGAGTGCCTTGAGGGCGCCAAAGATGCCCAGACTCGGGATGAGCAGCGAGGCGAGCACCGGGGACAGCACAGCGGGGCCGGCGGTCGAAGCGGCCAGGGTGATGCCGGAGGCGAGGCCCTTTTTGTCGATGAACCACTTTTGGCCGGTGGTGAGCGCGGGGTTGTAGCCCAGGCCGTTGCCGATGGCGGCGACGAGCGAGAACCACAGGTAGAACTGCCACGGCTCGGTGACGGTGCCGGACATGAACCAGCCCACGCCGTAGCACACGGCGGCAGCGATCACGACGTTGCGCGGGCCGATCTTATCGGAGATGCGGCCGGCGAAGATGCCCGTCACGGCCATGATGGTCTGGAAGACCGGGAAAGCCCAGGTAAGTGCGCTGGACCACTCGGGGTAGACGGCGAGCAGGTTCTTGGACACGACGGAGTACAGCGCGATGGAGCTGATGAAGAACATGGTGACGCACGCGGCGGAAAGCACGACGGCGCGACCCTTGTTGGAGTTGGTGGAAGCCATGGGACTCTTTCTAATCGATACGGGGGAGGAGCGGGCGTGTCCGCGGTGCCTCCCTGTCAGGTTGGTTTACTGGTCAGTCGGCTTTGCGACGCCGGACTCGTCGGACCAAAGCTCGACACCCTTGTTCTTGAGGTAGTTGTCGGCGTATGCGCGACGGCCACCGGGCTTGGCGGTGAGGTCGCCCATCATGTTGGAGAAGCCGCCATCGACCTTGATGGCGTCGCCGGTGGTAAAGTCCGAGCGCTTGGACGCCAGGAACATCACGGCGTTGGCGATATCGCTGACCTCGCCGATGCGGCGCGTGGCGATCAGGCGGCTGCGGCTCTTTTCGACCTCGGGGTCGGCGTAAAAGCTCGCCGACATGGGGGTCTTGACAAAGCAGGGCTCGACGCAGTTGGAGCGCACGCCGTAGGGACCCCACTCGGCAGCCAGCATCTTGGACATCATGTTGACGCCCGCCTTGGTGGAGCTGTACACGCCCGAGAACGTTTCGGGGGAGTGACTGGCGACGGTGGAGATGTGAACCAGGCGGCCCTGGCCGGCCTTGATCATCTCGCGACCAAAGCGCTGCGAGGTGATGAAGTAGCCGGTGAGGTTGACGTTGATGACCTCGTTCCAGTCGGAGAGCGGCAGGTCCTCCATGGCTGCGAAGCGCAGGATGCCGGCGGTGTTGACGAGAACGTCGACGCGGCCGAAGTTGGCGATGGTGGCGTCGACGGCGGCCTGAACCTCGGCCTCGTCGGTGGCGTTCATCTTGTAGCCCTCGGCGTGGATGCCAAACTCGGCAGCGAGGTCGGCGGCAGCGGCCTTGACCTTCTCCTCGTCCAGGTCGAGCAGGACGACGTTAGCGCCATTGCGGGCGAACTCTCGGCAAATCTCGACGCCCATACCGCCGAGCGCGCCGGTCACGGCGCAGACATCGCCCTCGAGCTTAAGCCAATTGCTCATAGGAACTTCCCTTCTTATGCCTCCCGGTGGGTCGCTCCCATTAACCGACCCACGTGGTTTTCGCTGGTTATCGTATGCTTTGCATTTGCGCAGGTGAATTGCATATTTGTTAGAATGGCGTTAACCATAGGTTTACACTGTGCGATGCAGTTTATTCTCAATTGAGCGCATGACCTGCGAAACAACCTCCTGTGGCACCATGTGGCCACGGGCGCGAAAACGGGAGATTGACGTGTACGATCGACGACTTGAGGCCATATCGGCCGCTGCGGAGCTGGGAAGCTTCTCGCGTGCGGCGGCACAATTGCGCGTGTCGACTCCGGCGCTCGTCAAGCAGGTGTCGGGCTTCGAGGCCGAGTTCGGCATCACGCTGTTCGAACGCTCGCACTCGGGCGTCAAGGTGACGCCGGCGGGCGCTCTGCTGGTGGACGACGCGCGCTCGATCATGCGGCAGTCCGAGGACGCGCTGCGCCGTGCCCGACGCGCGGCGGGCGATGGCGGTGCCGTGCGCCTGGGCGTGTCGATGATGTGCCCGGGGCGCCAAACGCTGTCGATGTGGTCGGGCATCCACGATCTGGAACCGTCGCTGCGATTTGAAATCGTGCCGGTAAGCGATCTCTACGACGAGCGCGAGACCGTCATGCGTAGCTTGGGCCGCGAGGTCGATGTGGTGCAATCGAGTTTTTCTACCCCACGCTGGGGTGATGCCTGCCAAAAGCTCCGCATTGTCAACGTGCCGTTTTATATCGATCTGCCGCGCACGAGCCCGCTGGCGCGCAAGAATCGCATTACGGTTGCCGACTTGGAGGGTATGCGTCTGCGCGTACTGCGCCACGGCAACGACGCCATGGACAGCCTGCGCATCGATCTTTTGGCCGATGGCGGCGTGGACGTGATCGACGTGGACAGTTTTGACTTTGCGCTCTTTAACGAGGCGGAGGAAAAGGGCGACGCGGTGCTCACTTGCGGGGCGTGGTCGGGCGTGCACCCGGCTTTTGTAGGCGTGCCGTTCCTATGTGGCCGCGAGGTGCCGGTCTTCTTGCACTACCCGCTCGAGCCCACCCTCCAAGTACAAAAATTCGTCAACGCCATGGCCCAACTCCTCAAATAGCTATCGTGTCGATGATTCCTTAATCCCCGTCCAAGAAAAATCATCTGGTAGAGTTGACCTCACGTGAATTTCAGCACACTGTGTGCTACCTGCACTTTTGTCATTTGGGGGAGTGAACTTGTGAATACTTCTGTCGCCAAGAAAGCCAGTCGGGCGATGCGCCTGCTCATGATGGTGCTCACGGCAGTTCTCATTTTCTTCTTCATTAATGTTATGCTGCTCGTCTCCGATATCCAGGGCACGGCGCGCGTGGTCAACTACGCCGGTCTGGTGCGCGGTACCACGCAGCGAATCGTTAAGCTCGAGGACGCGGGCCAGCCTCAAGATGACCTGCTCAAAGCCGTGGATTCATACATCAACGGTTTGCGTTACGGAAGTGACGACCTCAACCTCGTCCGTCTCGACGACGATGAGTATCAGGCAAAGATGACCGAGCTTGCAAATTATTATGATGAGCTTTGCGCCGAGATTAGCCGCGTGCGCGAAGTCGGCTACGAGAGCACCGACATCATCTCCATGAGCGAGGAGTTCTTTGGCATTTGCGACGATGCTACGCGACTCGCAGAGGACTACTCTCAGGAGAAGGCGTCGGCGCTCAACTATCTCGAGGGCTTGGTGATCATCGACATCGTGGGCTTGGTGACGACCTTTGCGGTCGAACTTGTTCGCGCGGTGCGCACTGCCGCACTCAATCGCGAGCTGCAGAGCAAAGTTTATCTCGACGAAGCTACGGGACTGCCCAACAAGAACAAATGCGAGAAAATCTTGGGCCAGGAGCATCCCGTTTCCGCCGAAGCGCCCGTCGCGCTGTGCGTCTTCGATCTTAACAATCTGCATACGGTCAATAACCGCTTTGGCCACGAGAAGGGTGACGAATATATCCGTTCTTTTGCCCATCAGCTGGGGCGCGTGGCGTCCGAGACCTGCTTTGTGGGCCGCGACGGCGGCGATGAGTTTATCGCGGTGCTGCGGGATGCCGATCGAGCCGCCGTGGAGTCCTGTCTCGCTCGGATTCGCGTGAACGTGAGCGAGTATTCCGAGGCTAACCCCGACATGCCTATCAGCTATGCGGTGGGTTATGCGCTTTCTAGTGATTATGATGAACCGCCTACGATGCGCGAGCTCTTTTCCCAGGCCGACAAAAACATGTATATCGACAAGAACCGCGTAAAGAAAGCCGAGGCAGCCGGGCCGCAACGCGAGCAACGGTAAGCTTGCAACAGAGGACGGCTACAAAAAGAGGCCCTGGCCATTTGGCCAGGGCCTCACAAACTTTCACCCCGTTCTAAATGGCTGGCTGATTGCGCGCAGGAGGGTGCCCCGCCGCCCCCGGGGCACCCTCCGTCAGTAACTGGTCCTACTCCAGCTCAAACGCGCCGGTGTACAGCTGGTAGTAATACCCGCGCTTAGCGATCAGCTCGTCATGGTTGCCGCGCTCGATGATGCGGCCGTGATCCAGGCAGATGATCGCGTCGGAGTTGCGCACGGTGGAGAGGCGGTGCGCGATGACAAACGTCGTGCGGCCCTCCATGAGCTTGTCCATGCCCTCCTGCACGATGGCCTCGGTGCGGGTGTCGATGCTCGACGTGGCCTCGTCCAGAATCATTGCCGGCGGATCGGCGACGGCAGCGCGGGCGATTGAGATCAGCTGGCGCTGGCCCTGCGACAGCTGGGCGCCGTTGCCGGTGAGCATGGTGTCATAGCCGTCAGGCAGGCGGGTGATAAAGTCGTCCGCGCCGGCGAGCTTGGCCGCCGCGATGCACTCCTCGTCGGTGGCATCCAGGTTGCCGTAGCGGATGTTATCCATCACGGTGCCGGTGAACAGGTTCACGTCCTGCAGCACGACGCCCAGCGAGCGGCGCAGATCGGCCTTGCGGATTTTGTTGACGTTGATGCCGTCGTAGCGAATCTTGCCGTCGGCGATGTCATAGAAACGGTTGATGAGGTTGGTGATGGTCGTCTTGCCGGCACCGGTGGCGCCGACAAACGCGACCTTCTGGCCCGGCTTGGCGTATACGGACACGCCGTGCAGCACCTCGTGGTTGGGCGTGTAGCCAAAGTCGACGTTGTCCATGACCAGGTCGCCGCGCAGCGGCACGTACTCGATCTCGCCGGTTGCGCGGTGCGGATGTTTCCACGCCCACATGCCGGTGTGGTGGTCAGCCTCCTCGAGCTGCCAGGTGTCGGGGTTGACCTGCGCGTTGACGAGTGTCACGTAGCCTTCGTCGGCCTCGGGCTCCTCATCGATGAGCTCAAAGATGCGGTCGGCGCCGGCGAGGCCCATGACCACGGCGTTGATCTGTTGCGAGATCTGGCCGATCTGTCCGCAGAACTGCTTGGTCATGTTGAGGAACGGCACCACGACGGCGATGGACAGCGCCATGCCCGAGATACTCAGGTTGGGAACGCCCAACGCCAGGAAAATGCCGCCGGCAAGGGCCACCAGCACGTAGAGCAGGTTGCCCAGGTTCATGAGGATGGGCATGAGGATGTTGGCGTACATGTTGGCCTTCTGCGAGACCTCGAAGAGCTTTTCGTTGCGCTCGTCAAAATCGGCCTCGGCGGCAGACTCGTGGCAGAACGCCTTGACGACCTTCTGACCGTTCATGACTTCCTCGATATGGCCCTCGACCACGCCGAGCTCGGTCTGCTGCGCAATGAAGAAGCGCGCGGAGTTGGAGCCGAGCAGCTTGGTCATAAAGGTCATAAAGGCGACGCCGGCGATGATGACCAGGCACATCCACACGCTGTAGTACAGCATGATAAAGAACACCGTGACGATGATGATGATCGTCATGAGCAGGTTGGGCAGCGACTGGCTGATCATCTGACGCAGCGTGTCGATGTCGTTGGTGTAGTGGCTCATGATATCGCCGCGCTGGTGCGTGTCGAAGTAGCGGATCGGCAGGTCCTGCATACGGTTGAACATCATCTCGCGCAGCTTCTCCAGCGAGCCCTGCGTGACGATAGCCATGGCGCGGTTCCAGAAGAGCGAGGACAGGACACCGACGCCGTAGATGCAGGCGAGGGTGGTCACGAGCTGCAGAATCTTGGGCTGTGCGGCTTCCCAATCGCCCGACTGCCACGATTCGCTAATAATCTGCAGGGCGCTCTGCAGGAAGGTCGCGCCGATGGAGTTGATGATGGCGCAGAGCACCACGCCGGCGACGACAAGGGGCAAAAGCACGGGATAGAAGCCAAAAAGCGTCTTGATGAGGCGCGACATGGTGCCGCCCTTACGGTTGAGCGCGCGCTCGGCGGTCGTTGCCTTACTCATGTGCCTCGCCTCCTTCCTGGGTCTGAGCTTGCGTTGCGGATGCCTCGGTGTCGGCCTCGACGGCCCCTTCGCCCTCGGCAGACATCTTGTTTTGCGAGGTAAAGGTCTCGCGGTAGATCTCGCTCGTCTTGAGTAGCTCGTCATGGTTGCCGATCTGCGCGATACGGCCGCCCTCCATGACGATGATGCGGTCTGCGTCCTGCACGGAGCTGATGCGCTGGGCGATGATGAGCTTGGTCGTGTTGGGCAGATAGCTTGCCAGCCCTGCGCGGATCTTGGCGTCGGTCTTGGTGTCGACGGCGCTGGTGGAGTCGTCCAGGATCAAGATCTTGGGGCGACGCAGCAGGGCGCGTGCAATGCACAGGCGCTGCTTCTGACCGCCCGAAACATTAGAGCCGCCCTGTTCGATCCAGGTGTCGTAGCCCTTGGGGAAACCGTCGACAAACTCGTCGGCGCAGGCCAGATGCGCTGCCTCGCGGACTTCCTCGTCGGTGGCGTTCGGGTCGCCCCAACGCAGGTTCTCGGCGATGGTGCCGCTAAACAGCACGTTTTTCTGCAGCACCATGGCGACCTGGTGACGCAGCGCGTCCAGGTCGTAGTCGCGCACGTCCACGCCGCCCACGCGCACAGCGCCTTCGGTGGTGTCGTACAGGCGGGCGATGAGGTTAACGAGCGTGGACTTGGCCGAGCCGGTGCCGCCGATGATGCCGATGGTCTCGCCGCTCGTAATGTGCAGGTCGATATCGTCGAGCGCCTGGCGCTTCGCATGCTTGGAATACTTAAAACTCACGTGGTCAAAGTCGATGGAACCGTCGGCAACCTCGAGCACGGGCTCGGCGGGATCGGCGATCGTGGGCTCGGCGGCCAGCACCTCGGCAATGCGGTGTGCCGATTCGTCGGCCATGGTCACCATGACAAAGATCATCGACAGCTGCATCAGGCTCATGAGAATCTGGAAACCATAGGTAAAGGTCGAGGAGAGCTGGCCCACGTCGAACAGCGTGCCCTGGCTCGTGATGATGAGCTTGGAGCCCAGGTAGATGATGACGACAAACGCGCCGTTGACGCAGATGTTCATCATGGGGTTGTTAAAGGCGAGCAGCTTCTCGGCGCGGGTGAAGTCCATCTGGACATCGCGCGCGGCGGCCGCGAACTTCTCCTTCTCAAAGTCTTCGCGTACGTAGCTCTTAACCACGCGCATGCCGGTGACGTTTTCCTCGACGGACTCGTTAAGGGCATCGTACTTGTGGAACACGCGCGAGAAGATGGGGCGCACCTTAAAGATGATAAAGAACAGCCCAAAGCCCAGCAGCGGAATGATGACCAGGTAGACCATGGCAACGCTGCCGCCCATGATAAATGCCATGGTAAAGGCGAAGATCAATACCAGCGGCGCGCGCACGGCGATACGGATGATCATCATAAAGGCCTGCTGCACGTTGTTGATGTCGGTGGTCAGGCGCGTGACGAGCGAGGAGCTCGAGAACTCATCGATGTTGGCAAAGCTGAACGTCTGGATTTTGTAGAACAGGTCGTGACGCAGGTTCTTGGCGAAGCCGCAGCTCGCATGGCTGCAGGTGACGCCTGCCGCGGCGCCAAAAGCAAGCGATGTCAGCGCGATGAGCACCAAAAGGCCCGCGGTAGGAAGCATCTCGGCTACGGCGGCGCCGTCTTTGATGGCGTCGATCAGGTTGGCGGTGATAAATGGAATCAGCATCTCGCAGAGCACCTCGCCAAGCACGAGCAACGGCGTGGCAACGGTGACTTTCATATAGTCGCGGATGCTGCCCATGAGGGTTTTAATCATCCAGTTCCTCCCAGGTTACGCGGATTTTATCGAGCATTTCGGCGAGGTCCTCGCGCTCGTCATGGGTGAGCGCGCTAAAGGCCCGTTCTCTAAAGCGGATGCGGGCTGCCTGGTCGATGCGGGCGTTTTCCCGGCCGGTTTCGGTCAGGCGAATGGTGAGTTGCCGTCGATCCTTGGGGTTACGGCTGCGCTCGATGAGGCCGTTGAGCTCGAGCTTGGACAGGATCTCGGAAAGCGATCCCGGCTTGAGGTCAAAGTGCATGCCGAGCTCCTGCTGCGACATCTCGCCGCCGGGTTGCTTGGCCAGCAGGCAGATGATGGGCGCCTTGCCGGACACGCCTCCGCCATGAAAATGCATGTAATGGCCGCAAAAGCCCAGGCCGCTCAGGATGCGCTTGGCAAGTGCATCCGATTGCGATTGCGCCTCGGGCGAATCTGCAGGCTCGATGGGGTCGCCGCCCGGCGTATGGGGGCAGAGGTCGATGCATTCGTCGCACATGGTGTTGCTCCTTTCTTTAGTTAGGTAGAGAAATTGTTTTGTACCTAAGTGATTCTAGAGGTACCTAACTGATTGTCAAGGTACCAAACTTATTAAGTTACGGCGTTTTACCAAACGCCGTAACCGCTCGACGCTGCAAACGCTCCTAAGCGGCAATCTGGCGTTCAATCGTCGGGCATGGCCACAAGGCCTATGCCCTCCTCTTTCACGTCACCTTGCTCGCT
>CABPDL010000024.1:0-32016 GCA_902406375.1 uncultured Collinsella sp. | reverse complement strand
GCGTCATGGGCATCGACGTCCGAGCGGCAGGCGCCCGGCAACGGCGAGCACGGCCCCGAACACGCCGAGCGCCACGGCCAGCGCGGCGGCGCCGAGCGCCGCAAGGGCGAGCAGCTTCGCCGCGACGGCGCGCCCGCGCGAGGGGACCGCCGTAAGGTTGGCGAGGCGCCCGGCAGCGCGCTCCTCGTCCACGGCGAGCCCGCAGACGATGGCGGACATGAGCGGCATGAGGGCGCCGAGGAACTGGGCGTAGGCGTCCGCGCCCAGCGCCGGGTCCCATCGGGCTACGGAGAAGTACTCGCCGCAGGCAAGACCGGCTGCCAGGCCGCAGACGAGGTGCACCGCCGTGAGCGGGGAGCGTGCCAGGCGCAGGGCCTCGGAGAGCAGGGCCCGCGAGAGAGTCATGCGCGGCGTCGGGTCGGAGAGTCGCGTCACGGCCATCACCTCTCCTCGGAGCGCGCGAACCAGGCCGCGCCCGCCGCCGTGAGCGCGGCGAACGCGAGCGCGCAGACCGCAAGGCCCGCCAGCGTGAGTATGCCATCCGCCGCGAGCGCCCCGCCGAGCGCCATGTCCGCCGCGAGTGGCTCGCCGCTCGGCAGCACGGGGATGAAGCTCGTGGGGATGACCATGCTCGCCGACGGCGGAAAGAGCTGCGGCAGCGGCACCAACGACCAGGCGAACCCACCCACGAGCTGCGCGGCGAGCGGGCAGAAGATGCCCGCGAGCATGCCGAACCGCGCCGTGAGGAAGAGCCCTGCGGGGATCATCCACGCCGCGGTCACCGTGTTGACGAGCGCGCAGAGGAGCATCGTGAGCGTGCCCGCGGCCGTGAGGCCCTGCGAGGAGAACGCCGATCCCGCGAGGTAGATGCCGAAGACCACGAGGTTCGAGAGCGTGCAGAGCGCGAGGCACCAGAGCGCCTTGGCCCACCAGGCGCGCCCGAGCGGGAAGCCCAGGCCCAGAAGCCCCCGCATCCGCGTGCGCGCGTCTGCCCGCGCGACGCACGCCACCACGAGCGAGAGAGACACGGGCAGGAAGAGCGCGTACCAGTAGTTCCACGCGCTAAAGATCTGCACGCCCCGGTAGGGCATCGCTCCGAGCAGCGGCATCGGCAGCGCCATGAGCACGGCCAGGCGAACCGGTGCCGCGTGGCGCGACTTCAGGGCCTCGGCGCGCAGGGCCGCGAGCAGGCCGCCTTTCTCGCCCGTCATGCCGCCACCTCCCCGCGCGCTCGTCGCCCTTCCCGGCAGAAGCTCATGAAGAGTTCCTCGAGGTCCTGCCCGGGACGAAGCGCATCCTCGTAGGCGAGGCGCCCCCCGCAGATGATGCCGATGGTGTCCGCCATCTGCTGCACCTCGGAGAGGATGTGGCTCGAGACGATCACCGTCGTACCCGCCGCCGCGAAGCCGCGGATCTGGTCGCGCAGCTCCTCGATGCCGATGGGGTCGAGGCCGTTGGTGGGCTCGTCGAGCACAAGCAGGCGTGGCCGGGCGATCAGCGCCAGCGCGAGCCCCAGGCGCTGCCGCATGCCCATCGAGAAGCGCCCGGCGCGCTTCTTCCCGGTGTCCGCGAGGTCCACGGCGGCGAGCACCTCATCTATGCGGCTCTCGGGAAGGCCCAGCAGCGTGGTGCGCACGCGCAGGTTCTCGCGCGCGGTGAGGTTGGGGTAGAGCGGCGCCTCCTCGATGAGGCTGCCGATTGCGTAGAGGTCCTCGCGGCGCCAGGCGTGCCCGGCAAAGAGGATCTCCCCGGCCGTCGGCCGCAGCATCCCGCAGATCATCTTGAGCGTTGTCGACTTGCCGGCGCCGTTGGGGCCGAGCAGCCCGTACACCTCGCCCTCGCGGATATGAAGGCTCACATCGGCCACGGCGTCCTGCGCCTGGTCGCCGCGGCCGAAGCGCTTGGTGAGCCCACGCGTCTCGAGCATGTAACCCATGGGTTTATCCTTTCTCTTCCGGGAGCGCGGGCCGAGTCACCGTGCCCGCGCGCCTTACCTTTCGGGTTCACCATCCATGGTGGGGCGCGTTTCTAACGAAGCCATAACGGCCGTTGGGCTCTTTTGGCGCCAGCCCTTCTCGACCCGCACATCATGATTAATTTGCTTAAAGCAACAACTTTCCCGATCGATGTAATCACCGAATCAAAACGTGTACGTCACCCTCCAAAAACGACATTTTTCGACATGTTTGGAGGCTGATGTACACGAATGCGAAAATCCCCGCAGCCCAAAAGCGCCCTCCACATGTCTGGACTCTCTATGGCTGCGCTGGATAGACATCGCCGGAACGGGTATAGTATCGAAAGTTTTGTCGTTAACCAGCGGGGGAGTCCTGTGGGCATCAAAAAGAAGATCAAAAAGGAGCTTATCGGCACTTCCGATTACCCGTCGAATAAGATCTTTACGATCTCCAATTTCATCACCTTTACGCGCCTGATCCTCACCCTGGTATTTCTGTACCTGTTTGTGACGGATAACAACCGCGTCATCGCCATCGTTATCTACGCCGTTGCCGCCTCCACCGACTGGATGGACGGTCAGATCGCCCGCATGACCAAGACGGTCTCGTGGCTCGGTAAGGTCATGGATCCCATTTGCGACCGTGCGCTGCTGTTCACCGGCGTGCTGGGACTGGTGGTTCGCGGAGAACTGCCAATCTGGGTCTGCGTGCTCATTATTGGCCGCGACATCTATCTGGGCATCGGCACGCTTATCGTGCGTCATTATCACCGTCGCCCCATCGATGTCGTCTTTCCCGGAAAGATTGCCACTGCGCTGCTCATGACCGGATTCTCGCTCATGCTGCTCGGGTTCCCCGTTGTTGACGGCCTGCACCTTTTACCTTCGACCCTCACGGCCTTCCCGGGTCTCAACGGAAGCTCGGTGCCTCTCGGCATCTTCTTTGTGTACGGCGGCGTGATCTTCTCCATGCTCACGGCTGTCATCTACTCCATTAAGGGCGGAGCGGCCATTAAACAAGCTCTCACGCATCCCGAGGACGAGGACATCGACTTTCTGAACCCTGAAATCGAAGACTGATTCGTTGGGGTATGATTACGTACGGTTCATTATTTGCGGCACGTCCGCGATAAGTTAGGGGTTGTCATGGACAACATGGTTAACAATATGCCTCGCAATGATAAGACTGCTGACGCTACCTGCGTATTCCGCGTGCCTTCAAGCGACGTCACCGTTCCCGACCTCATGGCCAACGTGCGCATCACCGCCCCCGTTCTGTCCATCGTCAAGGGTCCGCAGACTGGTGCCGCCTTTGAACTCGAGGACGACGTGACCACCATCGGCCGCGATCCTGCGAACGGCATCTTCCTCAATGACATGACCGTTTCGCGCAGCCACGCGCGCATTATTCGCGAGGGCCTCGGCGCCCGCATCGAGGACCTGGGCTCGCTCAATGGCACCTGGGTCGACGGTGCCATTGTCAACGCGGCCCCGCTGCACGACGGTTCTTCCGTTCAGATCGGTACGTTTACGCTCATCTACCACGAGAGCACGCCGGAGCGCATCGAAACCGGTGAGTAGGGCATGGCCGAACGCAACTATCTGAGTATCGGCCAAGTCGTCAACCTACTTCGAGGCGCATACCCCGATCTTTCGAACTCAAAAATTAGATTTCTAGAAGATGAGGGGCTCATTACCCCTCATCGTACGCCTAAGGGATACCGTCAGTACTCCAAGGAGGACGTTGATCGCCTGGAGGTCATTCTGCACCTGCAGAAGACTCGCTACATGCCGCTCAACGTGATTAAGCAGCGCTTGGAAAACGCCACGGACCTGTCAACGCTCGCCTACGAGGTGGGCTTGCTGTCCGATGTTCCACTCAAGACGGAGCCCAAGGAGACTAAACAAAAGCTGCATCCCATCGAGACCATTCCCGATATGTTGGGCGTCGAGATCTCGTTTATCCGCTCGCTCGCCGAGAACGACCTCATTCGCATCATCAAGAGTCCGCAGAACCGTGAGCTCGTCGATGGTCGCGATTTTCCGATCATCCGCTACTGCTCCGAGCTGTCACGCTTCCATATCGAGCCGCGCAACCTGCGTCAGTACGTGTCTTCCGCCAACCGCGAGTCCTCGATGTTTGAGCAGGTGCTCGTGAGCATGCTCGGAATGGATACCTCCGATGACGAGCGCGACGCCAAGCTCGAGCGTGCGTTTAAGAAGCTTCACGACCTCACCGAGAGTGTGCATACGGCACTGCTCAAGAACCGCGTTTTTGAGTCGCTCAACGCCGTGGTCGAGGATGCCGACATCGATGCACTCGATGAAGAAATCGCTCGCTCCGAGTCCACCAAGGCCAAAAACGAAGAAACTGCCGCGCCGGCTTCACACGAGGATTCTCTCGTAAAGCCGCTCAAGGTTGTCGCCCCTTCGCAATCCGACACTGTCACCGCGGGCAAATAACAGCTACCGCTTATCCGGCAACCCATTGAAAGGTCATGCAATGTACGACTTCGAATCTCAAATCGTCGACATCCCCGACTATCCCGAGCCCGGAGTCATCTTCAAAGACATTACGCCGCTCTTTGGCAATCCCGAGGCGCTCAAAGCCATGACCGATGCCCTCGCCGAGCACTTTGCCGGCATGGGGATCACCAAGGTCGTGGGTCCCGAGGCCCGTGGCTTTATGGTTGGCGTACCGGTGGCTGTGGCCCTTGGTGCCGGCTTTGTTCCCGCACGTAAACCGGGCAAGCTACCCCGCAAGACGGTGAGCCAGAGCTATGAGCTCGAATACGGCACCGACTCTATCGAGATCCATGCCGATGCCATTACCTCTAAAGATACCGTGTTGATTCTGGACGACTTGGTCGCGACGGGCGGAACCGTCGAGGCAACAGGTAAACTTGTGCGAGATATGGGCGCAAAGCTTGTGGGCTACGGGTGTATCCTTGAGCTTGCGTTTCTCAACCCGCGCGAGAAGCTCACGCCGACTGACGACGATGTTGAGCTCTTTAGCCTGGTGACGGTGGACTAGCCGTTACCCTTAGTTACTGGAAAGGAAGCTACATGCGCACAGCAAACACGCACAAAAACATGGCACGCTGCGCTGCTACGGCAACCCTCGCTTGTGTTTTGGGCTTGGGCCTCGCGGCTCCTGCCTACGCCGATACCGCATCCGACCTTGCCGCTGCTCGTACGAAGCTCGAGCAGATCGGTACCCAAACCCAGCAGATTTACGATGAGCTCGCCACGCAGACGCAGGCGCTCGATCAGACTGCTGGCGAGATCACGCAAAAGCAGCAGGAGATCGCTGACGGTCAGGCCAAGCTCTCGACCTATGTCGCCGGCGAGTACAAAACCGGCGGTCTGAGCCTGCTTCAGGTTCTGACCGGCGTCGATGACCTGAGCGATATGCTCAACCGTCTGTTCTACTACGGCAAAGTTTCCGATAAGCAGGCTCAGACCATTCAAGAGGTCAAGGAGCTTAAGCAGCAGCTCACCGATAAGCAGGCCGAGCAGGAGAAGAACGTCGCCACCACGCAAAAGAAGGTCGATGAGCTTAACGCCCAGCAGGCTGAAGCCCAGAGTGTCGTGAACTCCCTGGATTCACAGTTGCAGGCCGAGCTTGCTGCCGAGGCCCAGGCCAACGCCGCGCTGCAGGCTGGCATAAATGCTAGCACCGCCGAAAAGGCCACGGTGAGCAACGACACCGCCGGTACGAGCGAGAACACCAACAAGGGTGGCGGTACGACCAACGACGGCGGCGGAAACACGCCCGCGCCCGCTCCCACTCCGCAGCCCCCGACGCCCGCTCCGGCTCCGGCTCCGGCTCCGACGCCTTCCGCACCGAGCCAGTCCGTTGACGGCGGTTCCGTTGTTTCGCGTGCCTATAGCAAGCTCGGATACGCTTACTCTTGGGGTGGCATTGGGCCGAACAGCTTTGACTGCTCCGGTTTTGTAAGCTATTGCCTCACGGGACGCTACTGCCGTCTGGGCACCACGGTCGACTTCATGGGTTGGACCCGTGTGTCCGATCCGCAACCCGGCGATGTTGTGGTTAACTCCTACCATACCGGCATCTATATCGGTAATGGTCAGATGATCCATGCTTCCGACTACAAAACGGGCGTCATCATCAGTTCCGTCGCAGCCGGTATGAACAACAACTACATTTTCGTGCGCTACTAAGTCACTCTGTATAGCGAACGAAGGTGAACCTCGTGGCCTTTGAGCTGCGAGGTTCATTTATTTATGACCGTGCTCCATACATGATCCTAATGTGCTAGTTTTCAATACTAGATGCACGCTTCATCGGTGAGCAATATAGCTATAATGATTGAGAAGCATATAGAAAGGACCCTCTATGAGCTGGGCACTTATCTCCGATTCGAGCTGTAACCTCCGCGATTGGCAACCGACCGCGCCCCATACCACCTTTGCATTTGCACCCCTCAAAATTCGAGTGGGGGAGCGCGAGTTCGTCGATGACCTCATGCTCGACGTTCACGAACTCAATTGCGCCGTGCAGGCGGAGTCGAGCGCTTCTTCGAGCGCCTGTCCGAGCGTAGGCGAGTGGACCGAACTCTTTAGGCTTGCCGACAAGACGATTTGTATGCCCATCTCGGAGGGCGTATCGGGGAGCTATAACGCCGCCGCCACGGCACGCGATTTGGTTCTTGCCGAGGAGCCGAACCGTCAAATTCATTTGGTCAATTCACGCGGAGCCGGCGGCAAAATGGACCTGATCTTACTGCTGTTCGACCGGTATCTTGCAAGCAATCCGGATGTCTCATTCGAGGACGCTTGCGCATACTTCAATAGCCTTGAGCAGAACAGCAAAATCCTCTTCAGCTTGTGCAATTACGAAAACCTGGCCAAAGCCGGACGTATCCCTAAGGCAGCCGGCGTCATTGCCAACAAGCTCAATATTCGCATTTTGGGCACGGCGAGTGAGGCCGGTAAAATCGAACTCGTCGGACACACGCGTGGCGAAAAGAAGATGTTCAACAAGATCATCGACACCATGGAAGCCGAGGGTTTTACGGGCGGCGAGGTCGTCATCGACCATGTCGAGAATGAGGCAGGCGCCCAGGCACTTGCCAGCCGCATTGTGGAGCGCTGGCCCGGCTCCAAGACTATCATCATGCCCTGCAACGGCCTGGATTCCTATTACGCCGAGATGCACGGTCTTATTATCGGCTACGGCATGGACGTGGCTTCGGGCCAATAAAGTCCAACCAAGCAAAAATACGGGCGGGACAAAGTGACAGATGACCCTTTGCTCCGCCCGTTTTATACGTCGGCTAGCTATTAAACCCATTAAACTTTAGATAGCTCATCAGGTACGCCTTCGAAACGAAGGATGAAACCGCACTGCGCACAAGCAGCGACTCACGCGTTACCTGATGCGCCGTATCGGGAACCGGCGTCTGCTCGACGGAAAACGTCGAACGAATCGATGCCTCGAGCTGATCGACCACATAATCGAAGGCCGTCGGGGCATCGTAGCTCAAACGCTGAATGTTAAAGAGTGCCTGCACCGCAGCAATAGGTAACACCTGCTTAAAGAGGCAGATAGCGATCAGGCGGGCAATCTGCTCGCGGCCATATTGCTTTTTGACCGGAGCAGGCACCAGGCCGACCTTCACGTAGTTATTGATCATCGATGGCGTAATGACAGGGTGCTCAACGCAAATGGACAGCGGCTCCATCCACAGCGCAACATACTCAATGACCTGGTCGCGGTAGAGCGTCACATTGGGCAACTGGTTATAGCGCGGCAGACTCAACGTATTGAGTTTACGCACGATATCGGACTGAATGAATGCATCGGGTAGCACCGTGGGCTGAATATCCTCAGGCTTAATACTGACCGACGAATCGGACATCGGAATAACGTGTTTAACGTGGTTCATAAAGGTCCTCCGTTCATTTTCTATATTGTATTCTAGGTTATCTAGTTTTGCATACCACATAGCCGGCAAGTAAAAGTGGTTGGACAACACATTGATGCATCGTCCAACCACTTTGTGTAAAGATAGCAACCTTACATAAGATATATTATCGTACTTATCCACGGAGAAACGCGTATGCGCTCGTTGCTGCTATGGCTCCATCCGAAACAGCGGTCACAACCTGGCGTAAACGTTTGGAACGGATATCGCCAGCGGCAAATAAGCCAGGCGTGCGGGTGGCCATCGATTCGTCGGTCACAATACCGCCGTCGGACGCCAAATCTACCAGATGCTCTACAAGCTCAGTATGGGGCTGCGTGCCAGCAAAGACAAAAATGCCAAACGAACCAGGATCAAAGGACTCAGTGTGCATTTCACTAGTCGCATTGTCCTTGAACGTGATTGTCGTGGGCATCGCTTCACCAGAAAGCTCAACAATACTAGTTTGGTACCTAACTGAAATATTATCTTTTGCGAGCACCTTTTGAACCACGCCATCGGGGGCACGGAACTGATCGCGGCGCAAGACGATGGTCACGCTGCTGGCGATTTCTGACAAGAACAGGGCTTCCTCGCAGGCAGCATTGCCGCCACCGATAACATAGACCTGTTTACCGCGAAAGAACATGCCATCGCACGTCGCGCAATACGAAACGCCACGACCGCGATACGTATCCTCGCCAACAAAACCAGCAGATCGCGGCGTTGCCCCCATGCAAGCGATAACACTCGAGGCCAGCGTATCGCCCATATCGTGATGCACCGTAAACAGCGCTTTATCGGCATCGTAATCGATACCCGTAACCATGCTCCATGCAACCTGTGCTCCCAGGCCCTCTGCATGCTGCTGAAAACGCTCGCCGAGTTCGGCGCCACTCAAGAGCGGAATACCCGGATAGTTCTCGACCTCATTGGTTGTGGCGATCTGCCCTCCCGACATGCCCTGTTCAATCACGGTCGTCGTTAGGTTGGCACGAGCAGCGTAAATGGCGGCAGCATAGCCCGCGGGGCCGCCACCGATAATCGCAACATCGATCGGCTGATGGGTAGTCATGAAAAGACCTCCTGTCGAAAGATTGGCGTTCTTTGCGCTCATACCCAAATTTACGTGAACATGACACTCATGCACTACAATGATAAATCCGAGTTACAACGTCGAAGGGGAGTTATCGATGGATCAGGCGCAGACGAGCGACGACGCTCCCCTGCTCACGCACAGCACTCCCCAATCGGAGCAAACAGCGCTCTTGGCTCAGCTAAAACCTCTCGTGACCATCGTGCACGCCTCGGTCGGCTCGGGCCACAAGGCCGCCGCAAATGCAATTGCGCAGGCGTTCGACCTCATTCGCGGCACCAGCGGCATCCCCGAGGATGTTGAGATTGAAGTCCTCGATATCCTTGATTTTGGACGCATTAGATTCGACGGCAATAAGACCGCGGCATCTTTTACGGGAGCCACGCGCCCCATCTACGACCTGACCTGGCGATATACGCTTACGGGACATCTTCTCTGGGGTGGAGGCACGGCATGGTCGCGAATCATGTTCCCCGCCTTCAACGAATATATTCGTAGCCGTAGGCCCATAGCCGTGGTCGCAACGCACATCACAGCAGCCAATGTTGCCGTGGGTGCCCGCGTAATTACGGGTATCGATTATCCGGTCATCTGTGTGCCGACCGACTACGAAGTCGAGGGCTGGTGGCCCCACAAGGACACCGATCTATTCTGTGTTGCCAACGAATTTATGGCCGAAACGCTGCGTCCGCGCAAGGTGCTCGAGACAAAGATTCGCATTACCGGCATTCCTATTCGCGCCGGATTCGACACGGATTACGATCGCGAAGAAGAGCTAGCTAAGTTCAACCTCCCCACCGACAAGACCGTCGTGCTGGTAATGGCCGGTGCCAGCTTGCCTCAACCGTACGTTCGCTTTCGCGCGGAGATGGACCGCACCCTCCCCTTCCTACGCAGTTTCGAAGACATGCACTTTGTCTTTTTGCCGGGCAAGGATAAGGAATACGCCGCCCGCCTCAAGACACTCTTCGATGCCATGAAGCTCGAAAATGTCACGGTTCTTGACTATGTCGACGATATGGCGGCCCTTATGCACGGCTGCGACCTGGCAATTCTCAAATCGGGCGGACTCACCGTCACCGAGTGCCTATGCGCACATCTGCCGATGATCCTGCTGGGCAAATCATACGGCCAGGAAAAGGCCAACACCACGATGCTCACCGGCATGGGCGCCAGCATGCACGTCACCACGGCACGAGAGCTCATCGTAACCCTGCGCCACCTGCACGACCATCCCGAATCACTCAAAGCCCTACTCATCAACGGCGAAGTACTACGCCGCCCCCACGCAGCCGAAGACATAGCCATCGCAACCATGGAGCTCGTAGGCAAACCCCAAAAGCGCAAAAGAGCCTTCTGCCGCTTCTACTGGGGCGGCAAGCCAGCGCATATCCGCTAGCGTCTTTATGTCCGCTTACCTGCGGGAGGCCCCTATATATCATCCCGTGCTCAAACATTCTCGCTTCGCTGCGAAACTGCGCGCGGGACGATATATAGGGGCCTCCCGCAGGTAAGCTGCGTTAACGTACCAGCGGCTATACCAGATTCCCCACCAGTAGAATCTGCAAAGGGGAACCAGAAAATATAAATACAGTAAGTCGATGCGACAAAGGAGGCGTCCCTTCATCGCATCGACTTACTAGAAAAGTAAATATTGTTTCAAGCGAGTAGCCGCCCGCCCGGGGCTTACCTATATCGTTCCACGCGCAGTTTCGCAGCGAGCGAAGCGACGCGAGAATGTTTGAGCATGGAATGATATAGGTAAGCCCCGGGCGGGAGGGATACGGGCGCCCTAGGCGATGCCGCTGGAGCCGAAGCCTCCTTTGCCTCGGTCGGTTTCGTCTAGTTCTTCTACTTCTATGAGATTGACCGTGGGGACTTCTTGGATGACGAGTTGGGCTATGCGGTCGCCTTTATTGATTTGAATGTTATTGGAGGGATCCAGGTTGATGAGGATAACCTTGAGTTCTCCTCGGTAGTGAGCGTCGATGAGGCCCGGCGTGTTGACTATAGACAGGCCCTGCTTGATGGCCAAGCCGCTGCGGGGCTGGACGAAGCCGGCGTAGCCATCGGGCAGAGCGATGGCCAGCCCAGTAGAGACCAGACGGCGTTCGAAGGGCTTCAGGACGCAGTCCTCGTTGGAGCGCAAATCCAAGCCAGCATCGGTGGGATGGGCGTATTTGGGAAGCTCAACGGTGGGGTCGAGACGCTTTATGTTGACGGTAATGTTGGACATGGAATCACCTTAGCTTGTCGAGCTCTTGCAGAAACTCATCGACGTCTTTGAAATCACGGTAGACCGAGGCAAAACGGATGTACGCCACCTTGTCGATCTTGGCCAAGCGCTTGAGCACCATGTCACCCAACTCATGGGACGTGACGGCCGTCAGCGTGCGTGAACGCAGCTCGACCTCGATGTCGTCGATAATCTCATTGAGCTTCTTAGTGTCGATATCACGCTTGATGGTGGCGCGCATCAAGCCGACGAGCAGCTTATTGCGATCGAACCGCTGCTTAGTTCCGTCCGACTTAATGACCTCGATTGGGTCTTCACATCGCTCGAACGTTGTAAAGCGGTAGTTACACGAGCAACATTCGCGACGGCGCTTAATGGTGTTATTTGACTCCTGCATACGGGAATCAACGACGCGGGTATGTGCCTTGCCGCATTTGGGACAGCGCATGGAACCTCCTCTTAAACGATAACAAGGGTACCATGCGCAGCGCGATAATGATTACGAACGAGCAGGAACCTTAAGATGCGCACCGGCGGCGAGCGAACCATGCTCCAGATGATTGACGTTACGGATCATGTCGGAAGTCTCTTGCGTGGAAAGGCCTTCGATTGGATATTCCTCGGCAAGCGACCAAAGAGAATCACCAGGCTGAACGCGAATGGTCTCGTAGGTAACGTTGGAAGCGGACTCGGCATACGCGGCATGACGAGCGCTGAAGACCGACGTAGCGAGGACAAAAAAGAGCGTGAGCGCAACGGCGACGGCAACAATCGTCGAGACCTTCAGGGCAGCGGGAGTCGGCGCGGCAACAGCATACTGAGTACGAGCAGACTTTACGGGCAAAGGTTGATAACCGGAACGGCCACCCTTGACAACAGTAAAAGCGGGCGCGGCAGGCGTCTCGAGCTTAAGGGCGAGGTTTCCCTGGACCATATTCGTTGCGTTCATCATGTTCTCCTCTCGCGTGTTTTGCTGAGAACAGTTTTATCAAGCCGCGCGGACAAAAATGTCTGGCACGAGAACGAATGTTCGGTTATTATTATCTTCGAACAGTTGTTCCTGTCAAGCAAAATTCGAACATTTGTTTGACATGGGTAGAGAGGATGCCCTGATGGCTCGCAAAATTACCAAGCGTCAGCAGCAAATTTACGACTTCATCAAGGAATATCAGCAGGAGAAGGGTTATCCGCCCAGCGTGCGCGAGATGGCTTCTGCCGTGGGCCTTTCCTCCCCCAGCACCGTGCACGCTCATCTCTCTGCCCTGGAGGCGCGCGGGCTACTCAAGCGCGATGCCACCAAACCGCGTGCCCTGGAACTCTTTAACGAAGACGGTTCCTCTGTCTCAATTTCTAAATCTGACGAGCCCACCGCACCTCGCGGGACGGTCTCGCTACCGCTCGTTGGTCGCGTCGCGGCTGGGATCCCCATTCTGGCCGAGCAGAATATCGAAGACACTTTTACTATCCCGACCGAAATCGCCACCGATCAGGGTTCCTTTATCCTTGAGGTACATGGGAGCTCAATGATCAATGTCGGCATCTTCAATGGCGATTACATCATCGTCCGTGAACAAAAGAGTGCCATGAACGGCGAAATTGTCGTGGCCATGATTGATGGTTCAGCGACCGTCAAGACGTTCTACAAGGAGCAGGGACGCGTACGCCTGCAGCCCGAGAACGACACCATGGAACCTATCTATGCAACGAATCCCGTTATCCTGGGCAAAGTCGTCGGCTTGATGCGCCGGTTCTCGTAATGCAAAAACGCATAACCATCTTTGATACCGTCCGCGGGTTTACGATGATTTCTATGGCAGGTTTTCACGCTTGCTATGATCTCGCCTACCTGTACGGCTGGGATATGCCCTGGTTTACCCAGTCAGTCTTTCAAGACATCTGGCGCGCCAGCATCAGCTGGGTATTTTTGTTTATCGCGGGTTGGATGTGCACCCTTTCGCGCAACAATATCAATCGTGCCGCTAAATACGCCTTAGCAGCACTCGTTGTCTGGTTGGCAACAACACTTGTCTCAGTCGACGATTCGGTTAATTTTGGCATCATCTACTGCATGGCCGCATGCACCGGCATCGTGGCGTTGACCGATCCCGTCCTTAAGAAGATAACGGCAAGATGGGGCATGCCCCTATGCCTTGTGTTGTTCGCCATCACCTGGAGCATCCCCAAAACGATCTACCCTGTCCCCTACCTGGCGTGGCTGGGATTTCCGAGCCCTGGGTTTGTCTCAGGTGATTACTACCCCATCATCCCGTTTATCTTTATGTATCTTGCAGGATACTTCGCCGCACACATAGCGCAGAGTATCGATAAGACCGTCCCTAGCTGGACCTACGCCAACCCCCTGCCGGCGCTCGCCAGCCTTGGACGTCACGCTCTCCCCTTTTATCTGCTGCATCAGCCCATCATTCTGGGCATTTTGGAGCTCGTCTACTCGGTGCGATAACGCTCGAGCCGCGGTGCAATACGAGCCGGCAACTTCGCCACAATGCGAACGCCGTCCTCGAGATAATCCTCATGCAGAAGGGCTCCCTGCTCATGCACCAGCGTGATGAGAGCGCCCTCGCGATACGGGATATCAGCGGAGAGCAACACATCGGTGGCAGCTGCCTCGCGAGCAATGCGATCGACGAGATCGTCGAGCCCCTCGCCCGTTTGGGCCGAGAACAGAACGGCCTCCGGATAGCGACGACGGAAACTCAATCGATCAACGCTATCGAGAAGATCGATTTTATTGAATACGGTCAGCGTTAAACGCTCTCCGGCGCCGATCTCATCAAGCACGCGGTCGACAGCCTCCAGCTGCCGCTCATAGTCCTCGTCAGACGCATCTACGACTTTGAGAATTAGATCGGCACCCAAAACCTCGGACAGCGTCGATTTAAAGGCATCGACCAGACCATGCGGCAGCTTTTGAATAAAGCCGACGGTATCGGTAATCGTCATGCCGCGACCGCCGGGCAGGCGATACGAACGCGTCGTAGGGTCGAGCGTAGCAAACAGCTTGTCCTGCGAAAGTACCGTAGAGCCGGTCAGACGATTGAGCAACGTCGATTTACCGGCATTGGTATAACCGGCTAACGCGACGCGAAACGCCGGTGACTCAATGCGGTTCTTGGATTGAACATCGCGACGCTGTTCAACCTGCTTGAGCTCACGACGAAGCGCAGCGATCTTATTACGAATGAGGCGACGGTCGACCTCGAGCTGACTTTCGCCCTGACCAAAACGTGAGCCGATGCCGCCGCGCGTCTGCTCCTTGGCGAGATGGCTCCACATGCCACGCAGGCGAGGCAACAAATATTGAAGCTGTGCCAGCTGTACCTGCAGGCGTCCCTCACGCGTCTGAGCATGTAGGCCAAAGATATCCAGGATCAGTGCTGTACGATCGATAATCTTTACCGGCTCGCCCACGGCTTTCTCCAAATAGGATTGCTGCGAGGGGGTCAGGTCGTCGTCAAAAATAACGACATCGGCATCCATGCGATGCACCAGGCCGCAAAGCTCCTCTACCTTACCGGAACCGATAAACGATTTTGGATACGGCTTTACCAAACGCTGCGACAAGCGTGCCACGCACTGGGCACCAGCCGTGTGGGCAAGACGCTCCAGCTCATCAAGCGAACGATCGAGCGGCCATGCATTGTCGCGCCACTCAACACCAACTAAAATGGCACGCTCGGGCTCGGGTGCCGTGGGAACAAGGGGGAAACGGGCCATTAGGCAGCCTCAATACGATGCAGGATATCCTCAACGACCTCATCGATCGTACATTCATCCATATCAAACCACACGATACGGTCATCGCGCTTAAACCACGAAAGCTGACGCTTGGCATAACGACGCGAACGCATCTTAATGAGTTCGCGGGCCTCATCCATGCTCATCACGCCATTGAAAGCATCAATGATCTCTTTATAGCCAATTGCCTGCATCGACGTCAGGGCATCTCCCAGACCCTGGGCCATAAGACCGCGGACCTCATCGACAAGACCCTGCTCAAACATCAGATCGACGCGCAGATTAATGCGCTCGTAGAGCACCTCGCGATTACGCGTCAGACCAAACCATAGGGCATGATAATGCTCGCGCGGAACACTAAACTGACTTTTTTGCTGTGCATAGGAGATACCATCATCATGCATCTCGAGCGCACGAATCACACGGCGCACGTTATGGGGATGAATAACAGCAGCCGATTCTGGATCGCGCTCGGCAAGCAGGGCATGCAGTTCTTCCTCGCCAATACGCTCGGCAAGCTCCTGATAGCCCGCACGGCGATCGTCCTCAAGTTCACCCGAGGGAAAGTCCATCTCATCGAGGGCTGCCTTGAGATATAGCCCCGTACCTCCGCAAAAAACCGGCAGGCAACCCGAACCAAGGAGACGTTCAACATGCGCGCGAGCGTCAGCCTGATAAAGCGCAGCAGAATATGCCACACCCGGCTCTACAATGTCGACGAGACGCAGCGGCGCCGTGCACTCATCGGGCGCCATCTTTGCGGTACCGATGTCCATGCCGCGATAGATTTGCATCGCATCGCACGACAGCACTTCGGACGAAAGACGAGCTGCCAAACGGTCGGCAACATCACTCTTACCAACCGCCGTCGGACCGACGATCGCAACGGCGGAAAGACCTGCCCCGGAAGAAACCATTAGCGCGGCTCGCCCACAACGGAACCGGATAAATACCAGGTCTTGGCAACGTCAACGTCAACATCAACGATCTTGCCAACAAGCTGATCGATGCTGTAACCCTCGGGGATAGGCGCATGCACGGTCTGATTCTTGGGACTCTTGCCCAGCAGGACCGCATCGTTCTTTTTACTCGTTCCCTCAATGAGCGCGGGAACCACAGTATGAAGCTCGCCCTGGTTATACTCGTGTGCCGTGGTCTCGATAACCTTAACCAGGCGGTTGAAACGCTCGAGAATAACCTCATGCGGCGTAGGATCGTCAATCTCGGCGGCCGGGGTACCGGCACGCTTGGAATAGATGAAGGTATAGGCCTGAGCATAGCGGACCGTCTCAGCAAGCGAGAGCGTCTGCTCAAAGTCTTCTTCAGTCTCGCCCGGGAAGCCAACGATAATGTCGGTCGAGAGCGCGATATCAGGCATGCGGTTGCGAATGCGATCGACCAGGCCCAGATAGTCCTCGCGTGTATAACGGCGATTCATCTCTTTGAGGATCCGCGTCGAACCTGACTGGACGGCCAGGTGCAGTTGCGGCATTACGGCAGGCGTCTCGGCCATGGCGTCGATGGTCTCGGGCAGCAGGTCCTTAGGATGCGAAGACGTAAAGAAGATACGCTCCACACCCGTATCGCCCACGGCACGCAGCAAATCGGCAAAACGCGGCTTGCCAAACAGATCGCGACCATATGAGTTAACGTTTTGGCCCAGCAGCGTAATCTCACGCACGCCCTGGCGCACCAGACCGGTCACCTCGTCGACAATCTCCTCGAAGGGGCGGCTCTTTTCGCGACCGCGTACGTACGGCACGATGCAATAGGTGCAGAAATTATTGCAGCCTGTCATGATGGGCACCCAGGCGTGATACTGGGTCTCGCGATGCCACGGCATGCTCATGGCGTCCGTATCCTCATGCTCATTGGTGCGGATATGACGCTTACCATCAAGGAACGCCTCGGCAATGAGCTCGGCCACATGTGCAATGGAATGCGTGCCAAAGATGACATTGACGTTATCGACGTTGGTGAGCAGGCCCTCGCCATCGCGCTGCGCGATGCAACCGCCAACGGCAACCACGCGCTTGCCCGAAGGCGAAGGCGGCAGGCTTTTGCAGGAATTGCACTGACCGTACAGGCGAGTATCGGCGGCCTCGCGCACGCAGCACGTCATGAAGACAACGATATCGGCATGCGCGGGATCGAGCGCCATGAGGCAGCCATACGAATCAAGCAGACCGCTCACACGCTCGGAGTCGTGCTGATTCATCTGGCAGCCAAAGGTGCGGATAAAGTAGGTTTTACCGGCAAGAATATCGCGTACGGAACGCTGGTCCATGTGCATAAGTCCTAACGATGGGGAGCGAAACAAGGCAAGCAGAAGCTATGCCACAGGCTTAACATCATCCATGACGACGTTATCCATAGCAGCTCGATTGATCTGGTGAACGTAGATAGAAAGGCGGATGGCCGTGCGCGACTCCCCGTTAATGAGGATGTCGGAGAACACGGGCGCGCAGGAAATATCAAAACCGGTTGGAATCAAAAAACCGCGCGCGATAGCAACGGCCTTAATAGCCTGGTTGACGGCACCGGCGCCGACACACTGGATGTTGACGGGTACACCATCCTTGACCATGCCGGCGATGGCGCCGGCAACGGACGCGGGCGATGATTTGCTTGATACCTTCAGGCAATCCATGAAGAAACTCCTGCATTTAAAAGTACGTTTTAACTGCAATAACTGTATCGTACCGAGTGGACTCGGTAAAGGCACTATTCCTCTTTGGCAAGATCAAAGGTCACGGTGATTCGATCACGCGAAACACGAATCTTTGGGTCGCCGCAAAGGTTGAGATAGTACCGGGTGGCAAGGTCATTAAAGTCGCGTTCCACAGCGCGCGAAAACTGTGCCATGTCATCCTTGGCAATACGTAGCCCGCGACGATCCTTCGCGAGATCGACAGGAGCCGGCGCATGCGAGGACGAATCACGCTCGCGCAGCAGACGCGCGGTCACACCGCGAACGGGCTTAATCTGCCCTGCCAAAATGCGATGGGCCGTGCGCTCGGACATCTCAAGACCCAAACCCGAACAAATACGGATAAAGTCCTCGGCATCAGAAGCAAGGCCTAAACGATCGACAACCGGAAGCTCGCTCTCGTCATCAATGAACAGGAGACGAGACGTATCAAGCCGGCTTGACGCCTGAGCATAAAGGGTCGCGGCAATCTCAGACGGAGAACCAAGATAGACATCGCAACCACGCAACTCCTCGAGCGCAAACTCACATGCAGCGCGAATAATATTATGCGGACCGCGAGCACAGACATAACGTCCGTCCTCATCCTTGACGGCCTGGGGCCAGCTGGACTGATCGGCACGCTCACTGAGGCGGTCGGCCGCGACGCTCACCTTAAAGGCTGAACCAAGATCGACACCGGACGTGACCACACGGGCCTCATCGGCGTTCTGCTTGATCGAAAACAATGCCATGCCACGACCGTGAACGCCCCAACGGTCCATCTTCATGCTCTCGAGCTTGGAGGTAACGCGGGCATCAAAGATTCGCTCTTGCATATCCTGCGGAACGCCCGAACCGTTATCCAGAAAGACAAGCGTGCGGACGCCGTCTTCCTTGGTCGTGGCGAGATAGACCTTGTCGGCGCCGGCATCGCGAGCATTACGGAGCATTTCGATGACGATATCCTCGACATGCTGAATGTCGTGCTTTGCCTGGCGCCGCTCGGCCTCCGAAACGCGGAGGCGGACATACCCCTCGCCAAGGTTTTCCTCGACGCGAAGGTTGCCCTCCCCCGACATCAACGCGATAAATGAGATGAGCTCGTTCGCGTCGTTCATGTTATTTAGCGATATCGACGGCACGGCTCTCGCGAATCACGACAACGCGCACCTGACCGGGATACTCCATCTCTTCCTCGATCTGATGGGCGATATCGTGAGCCAGGACCGTGGACTGGGCATCGGAGATCTTGTCCGGCTGAACCATGACGTGGACCTCGCGACCAGCCTGCATGGCATAGGTGCGCTCGACGCCGTCGTGAGAGTTGGCGATCTCCTCGAGCTTCTCAAGGCGCTTGATGTAGTTCTCGGCCGACTCGCGGCGGGCGCCGGGACGAGAGGCAGAGACAGCATCGGCGGCCTGCACCAGGACATCGAGCACCGTGTTGGGGTCGACATCGGCATGGTGAGCCTCGATAGCGTGGACGATAACGGGCTTCTCGCCATAACGGCGGGCCAGCTCGGCGCCGATGACGGCATGCGGGCCCTCGACGTCATGGTCGATTGCCTTGCCCAGATCGTGCAGCAGGCCAGCGCGCTTGGCAGTCACAACGTCCAGGCCAAGCTCGGAAGCCATCACGCCGCACAGATCAGAGACCTCGAGGGAGTGCTGAAGTACGTTCTGACCAAACGAGGTACGGTAGCGCAGGGCACCAAGGGTCTTGACGATCTCGGGGTGCAGGTCGTGGATGCCGGTATCGAAGGCAGCCTGCTCGCCAGCCTCGCGCACGCGCTGCTGAACCAGGTCGGCGGCCTTGTGATACATCTCCTCGATACGGGCAGGGTGAATGCGGCCGTCGGCGATGAGGTTCTCGAGGGCGACACGGGCGGTCTCACGACGGACCGGGTCGAAGCTCGAAAGAACGACGGTCTCGGGCGTGTCGTCGATCACGAGGTTGACGCCGGAAACCTGCTCGAAGGTCCGGATGTTGCGACCCTCGCGACCGATGATACGGCCCTTGAGGTCATCAGAGGGAATGTGCACGGAGGTAACGGTGACCTCGGCAGTGTGGTCGGCAGCGCAGCGCTGAATCGCCAGAGACAGAATCTCCTGGGCGGTCTTGTGGCACTCGGCGCGAACCTGCTGCTCGGACTCGCGAATGATCGTGGCGGCCTCGTGGGTGACCTCGCCGCGAACCTTATCGAGGAGCTCCTTGTGGGCGTCCTCGCGGGTAAGGTCGGCGATACGCTCGAGCTCGGAGGTCTGCTTTGCGCAGAGCTCCTCGAGCTCACGGGAGCGTTTCTCGACCTGACCGGCCTGGCTGGACAGCTGATGCTCGCGCTTGTCGAGAGCGTCGTTGCGGCGATCGAGGGATTCCTCGCGCTGCATCACGCGGTTCTCGAGCGTACGAATCTCGTTCTTACGCTGCTTGTCCTCGGCCTCAGCGGCCTGCTTGTTCTTGATGATCTCCTCTTTAGCCTCGAGCAGAGCCTCTTTTTTGAGGGTCTCGGCCTGACGCTTAGCATCACCGATCAGGGACTCAGCCTGTGCGTGTGCCGACTGGATTTTTTCGTCGGCCTCGTGAAGACTACCCTGCTTGGCGGTGCGCATGTAGGCAATGGCGGCGATGGCACCCAAAACGATGCCAACGAGCGCTGCGATGATAGGCATGCTCACTCCTTTTTATGGATTCGTTACACAACAAAGCGAACCGTCCTTACGAACGGCTCGCGACATTTGAGTAATATGGGCGCAGCTTATGCGGGTCGGATACAGATAAATATAAACAAACTCATCACAGATGAGCACATATCACAAAGCAAATGACAGTGTTTATCGTACGTTGAACCACAACAACTGTCAAATAAATGGCCCCAGCACGGCGGCTAAAACGCGGTGAACGGCAGGGCCGCAAAACGCATACGCCTAAACCGCACATTCCTCACGTTCGGCATCGAGACGTGCCTTAACGGCATCGGCGGCGATGTGATACGAGAAGCCCTTACCCATCAAAAACCGAACCAGTTTTTCGAATCCGCGCGTCTCTGGAACACGCCGCTTGGCGAGCAGGGCTGACGCACGCGCCAAATCGTCTTCGACGGCAAAATAATCCTCGGGATAACCGGGAATGTCATCGAGCATGACATGACGGCGCTTGAGCTCGGTCTCGATTTTACGCTGTCCCCAACCACGCCGCTTGCGTTCCTCGATAAAGTACGAGCAAAAGCGGTTCTCGTCTAAAAAGCGATACTCGGTGGCGCGCTCGACCGCGAAATCGATAGCGGGCTGGTGAAAGCCGAAGCGAGCCAACTTGTCACGGACCTCACCCGTCGCATGGTCGCGGCGCGATAACATCTCGGTCACCATGGTAAGTGCACATTTACGCTCGATGAGCTGCACCGCCTCACGAAAGTTATCCCAATCACAGGGAAGATCGGGGCGGTTTTTGACATACAGCCGCGCGACCCGCACGGGGATCCAAATGGACCGCTCAAAACCGCCCTCAAGCTCACAATCGATATGTGCGCAAGGCTTTTTGGACGCATACCCGCTCGAGAACGAGGAGGCCGCCTTCTTATCGGGAAAAACGACCGTGGCCTCGGTCACCGTATACGACATGAGCGTAACCGCTACTCGTCGTCATCATCGAGCATGGCGGAACCATCGATGGCGTAAAGCTCGTCAAACTCCTCAGGCGCAGGCTGATCGGTCAGCTCGACCTCGGACGGAGCATCGTCATCAAACTCAAGCCCGCAGGCAAGGCGGACCTTATGCTCAATCTCGTCGGCGCAATCGGGGTGTTCGCGCAGGAACGCCTTGGCGGCCTCGCGACCGTTGCCGAGCTTGTCCTCGCCATAGGCAAACCAGGAGCCCATCTTCTTGCAGATGCCGCACTCGACAGCCATGTCCAGAATCGAGCCCTCCTTAGAGATGCCCGTACCGTACATGATGTCGAACTCAGCAGAACGGAACGGAGCTGCCACCTTGTTCTTAACGACCTTGGCGCGCACGCGGTTGCCGATAACCTCATCCTTAAGCTTAATGCTGTCGATGCGGCGAATGTCGATACGCACCGAAGAGAAGAACTTAAGGGCGCGGCCGCCCGTCGTGGTCTCGGGGTTGCCGAACATGACGCCGATCTTCTCACGCAGTTGGTTAATGAAGATGCACGTCGTGTTGGACTTGGACAGCGAGCCGGCAAGCTTGCGGAGCGCCTGGCTCATCAGGCGAGCTTGCAAGCCGACCGTGGTATCGCCGATCTCTCCCTCGATCTCGGCACGCGGGGTAAGCGCGGCGACGGAGTCGACGACGATAGCATCGATGGCGCCGGAACGCACGAGCATGTCAACAATCTCGAGCGCCTGCTCACCCGTATCGGGCTGGGAAATCAGTACCTCGTCGATATCCACGCCAATGCGCGCGGCATACGTGGGATCGAGCGCGTGCTCGGCATCGATAAATGCCACCACGCCACCCATTGCCTGGGCCTCGGCCAGGATCTCGAGCGAAAGCGTCGTCTTACCGGAGGACTCAGGACCGTAAATCTCGACGATACGGCCGCGCGGCACACCGCCGATACCCAGAGCGGCATCGAGTGCCAGAGCGCCCGTGGGGATGGCCTCGACCTCAAGCTCGGGGCCGCCGTCACCATACCTCATGATGGAGCCTTGACCGAACTTCTTCTCGATCTCGGCCTTGGTGGTGGCGATCATCTCATCGCGCTCTTTACCCGTCGTGCGAGCATGAACGGTACGTACGGGACCTGAATTCTTGGCCATGAATAGCCCTCCTCTTAACAACCTGCATCGATAATAAACGAACGGCTGTTCGTGGTCAACCGTTCAGGCCAATCATATGCAGGCAGTCTTTCCAAAACCCAACCAAACGCCGACCAAACACCGACCAAATGCTTGACCACAAAGGGGCAAATAAAAACAAGAAAGACAAAAATACACCTATGACCAGCGCAAACGCTAAATTCGTCAGGGGTCCCTATCTCCACAATTAAGGGGCCCTAAGGCCCCTTAAAACACGTCTATTCCATAGAGTTAAGCACAAGGGCAATGCGTCCCAATGCCTCCGCGACCGCATGGGCACGAACACACGAACGGTCGCCCTCATAGTGGCAGCGCACAGAGTCCACGACCGGCACTTCCCCATCAGCCGCGCGATACGCCCAGCCAATATAGAAAGTGCCAGCCGGATCGTCCTCAGTGCCGCCGCCGGGGCCGGCATAACCCGTTGCGCTCACTGCAATATCGCTCTGGTACAGCTCCAGCGAACGCGCCGCCATCTCGCGCGCGGTCTGATGCGACACCGCGGTATAGCGGTCGAGCGTCTCCTGATCAACACCCAAAACGCGATGCTTGATCTCATCGCAGTAGGTCACCGCACCGCCACGCAGCACCGCCGAGGCGCCCGGGATATCGGCAATCGTCGAGGCGATCATACCTGCTGACAGCGACTCAGCCGTCGAAACCGTCACGCCCCGAGCGCTCGCGCGCTCGACAATATGACGCGCCAGCTCCTCGTTATGTGCGGAAATCTGCTCAAAAGAGTCCGTCATACCCACTAGGACCTAGACCGAAAAGACGATCTTGCGGCAGTTCCAGAAGTACTGGGCGCCCGAGATAACGGTCAGGACAACGGCAACGGCGTACAGGAAACGCGACACCGAGTAGATGCCGAGCGTCAGCGCCAGCGGGCCAAGGTGCAAGCCGGCCATCGCAAAGACGCACAGGTAACCGCAGATGGAGACCATCGTGGTCGCCGTCTTGTACTTGCCGAGCTTATCGGCCGCAACGACAACGCCGGCGGCACTCGCAACCATGCGCAGGGCGCTTACCAGCAGCTCGCGGAACAAGATGATGAACACGGACCAAACCGACACGGCACCAAAGTCCAAGAATAGCAGCAGGGCCGAGAATACGAGCAGCTTGTCGGCGATGGGGTCCAAGAATTTACCGAAGTCGGTAATCTCGTTGCGCGAGCGCGCCAGGTAGCCGTCAACCTTATCGGTGCACGACAGGATGACGTACAGAATGAAGGCAGCGGCGGCGAGCGGGCCGTCGAAGGTGCTCCAATCTGTACCGGCAACACTCGTGTGAGAAAGCGCCGACACGATCATGAACACCGGGATAAAGACGATGCGAACGCACGTCACGATGTTGGCGGGCGTCCAAACACTCGTCAGTTCCTTATTGCTCTCGTTTGCCACGACGCTCTCCTACTCCACAACATGGCCGATAAGCTCATAGCAGAAGCTATCGGTAAACTCGACCGTCAGAATATCGCCCACAGATGCCTCGCTGGCATCCAGATGCACCGCGCCATCGGAATCAGGCGCCTGGAACCAGGCATGTCCGATCAGCTCAGCGCCGTCCTCGGTCTCTTCGATACCGTCGACAATCACCTGGGCGCGCTCGCCCACATGTGCGGCAGTTGCAGCAAAACCGAGCGACTCGGCCAGGTCCATGGCCTCTTGGGCGCGCTCGAGCTTGACCTCTTCGTCGACCTGGCCCTCCATCTTGGCGGCCAGGCTGCCCTCCTCCTGCGAGTAGGCAAAGACGCTCGTGTAGTCGAAGCCGACGGTGTCCATAAAGTCGATAAGGTCGCGGAACTCGTCGTCGGTCTCGGTCGGGAAGCCGACCATGGCCGTGGAACGAATCACGATGCCGGGGATGCGCTCACGCAGATCGCGGAACAGGTCCTCGAGCTCCTGGCGCGAACCAGAACGGCGCATAGCCTTGAGGATGCGCGCGTCGCAGTGCTGCACGGGGATATCGATATAGGGCAGCACCTCGGGCGTATCACGAATGGTCTCAATGAGCTCGTCAGTCATGCCCTCGGGCTGCAGGTAGAGCACACGGACCCAGACGTTCTGCGGACGCACGGCCTCGGCGACGGCGCGCAGCAGCTGCGCCAGATTGCGCGGTGAGCCATCGGTGACGTCTTCGTCGGCAAAGTCGGTGCCCCAAATACCCGTGTCCTGGCCGATCAGCACGATCTCGCGCACACCGCCGGCAACCAGGTCGCGCACCTCGGAGATAATGCTCTCGGCATTGCGCGAATGATAGCGACCGCGAATATAGGGGATCATGCAGAAGCTGCAGAAGCGGTTGCAGCCATCGGAAATCTTGACGTAAGCAACGGCGCCCTCGACAGTGCGCTTGACTTGCGGAATATAGGCAGCGATCACACGCTCGACACCCAGCACGCCATCGATGACCGCCACGATGCCGTCCTCCTCGTCGGCCTTCACAAAGGCAGAGACCTCGGGCAGTTCATCGGGCAGGTCGTCGCCATAGCGCGACGGCACACAGCCGCACATGACGATGGGACAAGAACGAACGCCGTCCTGAACCTCGTTGGCGAGCTCGAGCGTGGTCTCGATGCTCTCGGACGTTGCGGAGGCGAGGAACGAGCATGTATTGACGATGGCGATATCGGCATCCTGTGGGTCGAATGCCTCCTCGTAGCCCGCGGCGGTCAAAAGAGAACGCATGCGGTCGGTGTCAACCTCGTTCTTAGCGCACCCGAGGGTGATGTAGAGCACGGAGCCCAACGGTGTATCCATGTTGGAGAGCAGTCCTTTCGAATGATATTAGCGGTAGTTGGTGAACTGCAGCGGCTGGCCGTAGTCCTGGTCGCGCAGGAATTGGATAACGGTCTGCAACGCGTCCTTCGAAGCAGAGGAAACACGCAGCTTCTCGGCCTCGATGGTCACCTTGACCTTGAGCTTTTGGTCCTTGATGTCCTTATTGATCTTCTTGGCGGTCGCCTGGTCGATACCCTCGACGATATGGCCGAGCACGCGCACGGTGCCGCCCGATGCCGCCTGCGGAGCATCCCACGAGACAGCCTTGAGGTCGATGCCGCGCTTGATGAGCTTGGAGCTCAGGACATCGATGATCTGCTTGGAGACAAAGTCGGCCGGGGCGTTGATTGTAAAGAGCTTGTCGCCCTTCGAAAGCTCGATCGTGGCGCCGGAATCCTTCAGGTCATAGCGCTGGGAAATCTCGCGCGTGGTCTGCTGGAAGGCGTTGTCGACCTCTTGCATGTTGACCTCGGACACGACGTCGAAGCTGGAATCTTTAGCCATGATGTTTCCTTTCGCGTACGAGCGGCTTAGTAGCTATCGTACGAATAGTCGGTAGAATCGGTGGGCGTCTGGCCGTCAGTTGCGGCATCGGCGCCATCCGTAGACTGGGCATCGGTGCCGTCGGTGGTGTCGGCACCATTTGAACTTTCACCATTCTCGGAATCAGTCGTCTCCTTCTTGGGAACGGTGATCGTCACACGCGCCACACCCGAGGTCTTGGTATCGTAACGGACCTTTTCGCCGTTCTTGGTAACGGTGACATCGGAAGGCTTGGACGTGGTGATCTCGATCGAGGACTCGGGCGTGTACTCCTGCTCAAAGGGGCCAGTCGCCTGAGCGCCATAGACCGACTTTCCGTCGACCTTGACCTCAATCCACGCGGTCTTTCCCTTGGCAACGGAGACCTTAACCTTTGTGACCTCGTTCTCTTCCTTCTTGGCCGTCGTCTTGGCGGCGTCCGAATCAGTCGACTCGTCAGTCGGCTCATCGGTGTCTTCGTCCTCGTCGACCGTTTCGGTCTTCTTAGAAGACTTCTTGGTCGTCGTCTTGGTAACAGCGGGCGTCTCGGGCGTGGTCTCGGGCGTCGAAGATGCGCAGCCGCGCAGAAGTACCACGATGAGCACGATCAGCAGCAACGCCACGGCACCGATACCGGCGTAGACGATACGCGGATCGAGCCCGTTGTTTTGAGGAGCACGGGAACCGCCGCGTCCACGACTGGAACTGCTGCGGCCGCCTCCCTGAGGCATACGGCCACGATTGCTATCGGAACGGCCGCAATAGCCACCCTGGCCCTGAAGGCTGCGCTGACCCGAGCGGGGCGCAAGTTCACCGCGGCCTTGATAGCCACGCTGGCCCGCACGCGGAGCCGAAGAGCGCTGGCCATACGGCTGTGGTTGAGAGCGAAGACGCGGCGTCACCTGCGTGGTATCGGCGTCCGCATAGCCACTGCGAGAGCGTCCGGTGGAGATACCACGGTGACCGCGATCGGAATAGCCGCCGTCGCCGTAGCCGGCACGAGGGTCACGCGCCACGCCGCGGGCAGCGGGAAGTGCACGGTCCTCGGGCATCGGCGTACTGCGGAACCGGTCACGCTGCGAGCGAATCTCCTCGCCCGAACCCGTCTCGGTAATATAACCGGCCTGCTGAGGACGCTGTCCATAGCGAGTCGAACGACCGCCCTGAACCATCAGAAAGCGCCCGTTATCGACAGAGGAACGCGAATTGACGTAGCCGGCGGCGTCCTGGAAACGACCGCCCTGCTGCGACGTCTCGCGTTCGTATGCCATCAGTTCGTCAAAGTAGGCATTGACGACCTCGCGCGGATTGAGGCCCAAAAAACGAGCATAGCTCGAAATCATGCCCTGCGCATAGCCGCGCGGCGGCATCGAAGCAAAGTTACCGGTCTCGAAAAACTCGATGATCTGCGGCCTGATTTTGATGGTGTTGGCGACCTGCTGAATGGAAAGGCCCATTCGGCGACGCTGCTCGAGCAGCATGTCACCAAAGCGTGCAGCCATCAGAATCCTCCAAACTCACGATCTTCACGTGCCATCTCGGCGTCGACAGATTCCAGCGCGGCAAGCCCCTCCTCGTCCAACAGGACCTCGCGCGGCTTGGAACCGTCGGGCGGGCCGACGACACCCTTTTCTTCCAGCATGTCCATAATACGCCCGGCACGCGCATAGCCAACCTTCAGGCGGCGTTGCAGGCCAGATGTGGAGCCCAGCTGCGATTCCACCACAATATGGGCGGCTTCCCAAATGAGCGGATCATCGTCTTGCGGCTCGGCGACTCCGGTGCGGACAATGCCGCCGCCACCAGCCATGGACATGGAAGCGGGCGCCACGGCGGACAGAATCTCCTCGTGGTAGTCGGGCTCGCTCTGCGACTTAACGAACTCGACAATCTCGTTGATTTCGTCGTCCGAGACAAAGCAGCCCTGGATACGGCGAGGCTTGCCCCAATCAACCTTCGAGAACAGCATATCGCCCAGACCGGTGAGCTTTTCGGCACCCATCTGGTCGATGATGACGCGCGAATCGATACCCGTAGCGACGTTAAAAGCAATACGGTTGGTGATATTGGCCTTGATGAGACCCGTCACCACGTTGGAACTGGGGCGCTGCGTGGCCACGATAAGGTGGATACCGGCGGCACGGCCCAGCTGGGCGATACGCACGATCGACGCCTCGACATCCTTGCCGGCAACCATCATCAGGTCCGAAAGCTCGTCAATGATAATGACAAGGTAGGGCATCTTTTGCGGCGGATTGTCGTAATGCTCAAACTCGCCAGCAGCCTGCTTTTCGTTGTAGGTCGAGATCTTACGCACGTTGAGACGCTCGAAGACCTTCAGGCGACGCTCCATCTCGGACACAGCCCATTGCAGAGCGCTCGCGGCCTGCTTGGGCTCGGTCACCACGGGCACATAGAGATGCGGCAGACCGTTATAGCCCGCAAGCTCGACGCGCTTGGGGTCGACCATGATCAGGCGAACGTCCTCGGGAAGGGCGCGCATGAGCAATGTCGTGATGATGGAATTGATCATCACCGACTTACCAGAACCGGTCGTACCGGCAATCAACAGGTGAGGCATCTTGGCGAGGTCGGCGACAACCGGCGTGCCCTCGGCGTCGCGGCCGATGGCGAGCTCGAGCGGACCGCCCTTCACATAGGGCAGCACGTCGCCCAGATTGACGTTCTGGCGCTTGCGGTTGGGAATCTCGATGCCCACGAGCGAGGTGCCGGGGATCGGGGCAAAGATACGCACCGACTGGGCAGCGAGCGAAAGCGCGATATCGTCCTCGAGGCTCGAAATTTTGCTCACACGCTCGCCCTCACCGGGCTGCAGTTTAAAGGTCGTCACCGTGGGGCCGGCGATCCAGCCGACCACGCGGGCACTGCGGCCAAACTCAAGCAAGGTGGATTGCAGTGACTCAGCGGTCTGCTCCAGCTCCTTGTCCGAAGACGCGGCGGAAGCCGACTGCGGGTTGGCATGCAGGATTTCGAGCGGCGGAAGCTTGAGTCCGTCCTCTTCTTCGCCCTCGTTATCTGCGGCGCCGTCGTCCACTCCCCCATCACGAGCCGCAGCCGATTCGATAGCACTCGTGGCAGGCGCACCGGCAACCTTGGGATGCTTCAGGAAGTCGGGAATCTGAGGTGCGGCCGAGACGGGATTCACGACAAACGGCGGCTCGGACTCGTCGATCTTATCGGAGTCGTCTTCCATCGAAAGCTGGCCGGTTACCTGGCCGCGCTTTGCATGGCGACGCGGCAGCAAAGTTGTCTTTGCGGTCTCAATCGGACCCTCGTCGTCCTCGTCATCGCCCTCGGTGAGCTCAATCTCGCTATCGGACCAAGACGGGTCGGGCTCACTCGTATTGAGCTTAGGCGCAGCCTTGCCCTTCTTGACATGGCGACGCGGCAGCAGCGTGGTCTTGGCCCGCTCGGCTTCAACCGACTCGGATACGTCGACAAACGGGTCATCGTCCTCGTTGTCATCCAAAACCGGGTCGACATCGCCACCCATGACCGTGGTCACCGCGGCGTCAGTCCCCTTCTGGCGCAGAATGCTCAGGTGCGGACGAGCGACGCCGGGAACAGACAGGGCCTCTTCATCGCCCCACGGGCTGGCGTTGACATCGGCACGACGGCGTTCGGCAAAATCTGCCGCACGATCGCGTGCGGAGCGCAAAACGCCACCCACCGAAAAGCCGATAATGACCAAACCAACGAAGACAAGCCCCAGCAAGACAACCATGGCGATAGGTTTACCCAGGGCGTTTTGCAAGGCACTTGCGATAAAGGCGCCAATGTAGCCGCCCGACACAGAAAGGTTCTGCGGCGTAAACATAAGGTCGCACGAATCGCTCGTGCCCGGCACCATCAGCGAAAGAATGGAGACGACGGCGATAAAGACCACGGCGCCGCCCGCGACAGAGCGCACGTTGAGCGGCGAGTCCTCACCCAAAAAGAGCGTGGCGGCAAACAGCAAGATGACGATCGGCAGCACGTAGGCGCCCAGGCCAAAGCCCAGGTGGTAGAAACCGGCAACCGCAGCCGTCACGGGCGCTGTTGCCGGAGAGATCACGGCAATGAAGGACGCGATCGCCAAAACGGCGATGACCACACCGGCGATATCGCGATTGGCCGAAGGCTCGACCAAGGGCTCAAAATCGTCGAAGTCTGCCTCATGGCCCTTATTGGCACGCAGATGGGAACCGGCACCCTTAGCAGATGCCGGTTGGTTGTTGGCTTTATTGCCTTTGGCGTTTTGTGCAGATCCGCGCGCCAAACTAAACCTCCATGACGACCGGGATGATCATCGGACGGGTACGCGTACGGCTCCAAATGAAGTTGGAGAGCGAATCGCGCACGGCCTTGCGAATGGCATCGGAGCCGCTGCTGGTAAAGCTGAACTTGCCCTTCTCGATCGTCTTCATAATGGATGCGGAGGCATCCTCGGAGAACTGGTCGTCGATGGCAAACGAGACGCCGCGACCCGAGAACTCGATAGCCTCGATCTTCTTGTGCTTGAGCGAGACGATAGCAACGGCCGTGACCATACCGTCATTGGCGAGCTTCTGGCGATCGCGCAGGACGATGGGGTCGGTATCGCCGATACGCAGGCCGTCGACGTAGACGACGCCGGACTCGACGGGCGTACCACGCTTGACGATACCGCCGCGCATCTCGAGCGTGTCACCGTTATCGAGGATAAAGATATGATCGTCCTTGAGACCCATCTTGCGGGCCAGCTGAGCATGGGCGCGCAGATGCACGGCCTCACCGTGAACCGGCATAAAGTACGTGGGCTTGGCCATGGCCATCAGGAGCTTGAGCTCCTCCTGGCTACCGTGACCCGAGACGTGGACGAGAGCGCGGTTCTTATCCCACACATCGCAGCCGAGCTTGGCCAGGCTGTTGACGACCTGCTGGACGGCTTTCTCATTGCCGGGAACAGGAGTTGCCGAGAGGATAACGGTATCGCCCTCGTGGATGGAGAGCGTCTTGTGCTCGCCATTGGCCATGCGGGACAGGGCCGACAGCGGCTCTCCCTGCGAGCCAGTGCACATGACGACGATCTTGTCGTCGGGCAGGTTATCAATGTCGAAGGCATCGATGATATCGGCATCATCGATGTTGAGATAACCGAGCTCGCGCGCCACGCGGGTGTTCGTGAGCATGGAGCGACCGGTCACAACGACCTTACGGCCGCACTTGCGGGCGGCATCGCAGATCTGCTGCAGACGATGGATGTGGCTCGAGAACGACGCGACGAACACGCGACCCGGCGCGTTCTTGATGGCGTGCAGCAGGTTGGGACCAACCTCGGCCTCGGACTTGGTAAAGCCGGGAACCGTGGCATTGGTGGAGTCGGAAAGCAGCAGGTCGATGCCCTGCTTTGCAAAGCGGCTGATAGCGGCATAATCGGGCGTGACGCCGTCGATGGGCGTCTGGTCGAGCTTAAAGTCGCCGGTGTGCATAACGGTGCCCTGATTGGTGCGGATGAACACGCCCAGAGCGCCGGGGATGGAGTGCGTCATCGAGAAGAAGTCGAGCGAGATGCCGCCGAGGTTGACATGGCTGCCGCCCTTGACCTCGCGGAACTTGGGTGCGCGGATGCGGAACTCAGAAAGCTTGCCCTCGATAAAGCCAAGCGTCAGCTTGCTCGAGAAGATGGGCACCTTATTGTTGAGGTCCTGCAGCAGATACGGAAGCGAACCGGTGTGGTCCTCGTGGCCGTGAGTGACGACGATGCCGCGGAGCTTCTCCTCGTTCTCCAGAACATAGGTGTAGTCGGGAAGCACCAGGTCGATACCGGGTTGGGAATCGTCGGGGAACATGAGGCCGGCGTCGACGAGCACCATGTCGTCGCCGCACTCGAAGACCGTCATGTTCTTGCCGATGCCGTCAAGGCCGCCGAGCGGAATGATCTTCAAGGGAGATGATTTTTTAGCTGCCATAGGTAAGTGTGGTTTCCTTTCTTCGAAACGGGTCCGGAACAACCGACGGGGCGCTTCTGGCAAACCGACCGCCGGGAACGTACAAACATGCATCGCAGAGTCGATGCAATAACCACAGTATGATACCCATTTGCCCACCAACAGACCACCCATGCATCAAAGCCCCATCCAAACCGGTCTATCCCGCCGGTTTCCCGTGGGGCGGGCACTGATGAAGTTTCCTGCTCTACAGTCCTGCTCACGACGGAGGCCACATTAAGTGGCCTCCTGTTCGTG
>CABPDL010000023.1:0-33878 GCA_902406375.1 uncultured Collinsella sp. | reverse complement strand
CCGTCGGACAGGTCGACCAGTGCCTCGAAGGCGGGGCACGATTCCAGCAGGATGCTGCGCAGCCGATTCTTGCTCCTGGTGTTTTCGCAGTTCAGGAAGTTTCTCTGGGCGGCCAGCGCCCTCGCCGCCGCGACCGTCGGGCCCGGATCCCTGACCGGCAGGAGTGCGTCGGGGATGCCCAGCGCCGTCTTCGCGATGACCATTGCGTCCCGCTCGTCGGTCTTGGCGTCGCCGGCGAAGAGCCTGGCGGCCCCGTGTGCCGCGAGTCCCGGCAGGTACGCCGCCGACATCCCGGCCGCCTTGGCGCGGGCGAGCGCGAGGGCGCCTATGTTGCGCGACTGGTCGACGACCACGAGCGCATCGGGGAAGCGGCCGAACAGCGAGTCCAGGTCGTCCTCCCTGTTCGCGACGGGGGTGCTCAACAGCACCTCGCCATCTCGAGTCGCGACGCATGCCCAGTGGGACGATTTCCCGACATCGAGCCCGATGACGGCTTCCGGCATTCTAATTGGTGCCACGGTGGTATCCTCCAATCGGTAGGCCGATCGGAACCCCTCCCCGCGACACCCACATTACCTGGCCGTGGCGCTTGCGCCCGGCAGTTTCCTATCAGTCGTCCGGAGCGGCGAGCGCCCCCGGTGGCAACACCCCCCGGGCCCTCTACGGGGCAGGGGCAGACGGCCATCCGGAGGCGCCCGATCGGCGGCCCCTCGGGGCTTGCCCGTATCGTAGGCAATGCGCCGAATGCTCGCCATCGAAATTTATCGGTGGCCCACTTCAGACTGTAATGGGCAGCTTCGGCTGGGGAGGTTTCTGTCGGCTGCCCCATTTTGGTGAACTTTAGTTGCGGATTCGTAGCTTCTAAGCGTTTTTGCCGACCGCTCAGATGCCTCACCAACATAATTTGAGTTATTCGGCCTTATCCTATACGAATGGTGCGATCGCAACGTCCTATTCGAATTGATTCAGATAGATTTATAGGGCTTGGTTGCGAAATTGGGGCGACTATAGCGCTCGATTGCGGTTCAAGGGGCCTTGACTAGTGGTTCAGCTGGCCGAACAACTCGAAAAATGTAGGTGGGCCAACCTGCCGACTATGTGAAGCACGCGTATTTGCTCGTTTTGATGAAAACTAGGGTGCAGCCATAAGGCTGCGCCCTAGTTTACTGCGTGCCGGTGTGCCCAGACGGATTGCGCTGTGCCTGGCAGGCGCTCCCGCAGATGGATCGGTTATTTCGCGAATAGGTTCTTGAGGTTGAACTCGGCTTGGACGGTGCGGAGCATGAGGTCGGTGTCGTCCAAGCCCAGGTGCTGCTCGTTGGCGTCGGCGGCGAGGGTTCCACGGCGGCGCGCCCAGTTCTCGAGCGCGGCTGGGGCGGACTCGCGGGGGAGCGAGCGCACGTCGGCGTCCAGGCTGCGGCAGATCTGGCGCGAGTCGATGACGATGATCTTGCCGGCGCGGCGTGCCTCGGCGTAGCCGTCCAGGTGGATCTTGAACCAGCTGTCCTCAAAGGCGGCGTTGTGTGCCATGTACGGGTACTTCTTCATAAGCTTGAGCAGCTGCTTTTGCAGCTCTTTGTTCTCGCGGAACGGCTTTTTGCCGTCGATGTCGTCCCAGGTGATGTGGTGGATATTCGACAACGGCACATCCTCGCCGCGGTAGATGTCGGGCAGGCCGCAGTAGTGTGCCTCGGCGTCATGCGGGACGGCGTCGCTGGTGAGCTCCATGATCTCCCAGCCCACGTTGATGATATAGCCGCGCTCGGGTGCACGGCCGGTGGTCTCGATGTCGATACCGAGCACGGTGCCCTGGATGGGCTTGCGGGCGTAGGCCACGCCGAGCGCGTCGCGGTCGCCGCGGATTTCGCGCATAACGGACGCGGCGGTGCGCTTTTGCATCTTGCCGATGGCGGCGCAGGTGTCGGCATCGGACAGGCCGCGCGAGAGCGTCGCGGGCGTCACGTTGCGCAGACGCGCCTCGCCAATCTGGTCGCACAGGTCGCGGTTGCGGTCGGCCAGGTCGCGCACGGTGGCAAAGTCGAAGCCGGGGTCGCCCTCGGCGGTAAAGTACTCGGTCTCGAGCACCTTGAGGGCCTCCTCGCCCTTCTGGCGCTCGGACTCCATGGCGCCGTGGTCGCCGTAGATAAACATGGGGATAAACGGCTGGCGCTCGTATTCGAGTGCTTGCGATACGTTCATATGCTACTCCTTGGACGGGCCGCGTTGTGCGGCTCGAGGTTACTGAGTTATGGCGAGATGATAGTTTACCATAGGCAACTATTGGCACCGCGCCCGGGACAACTACAATACCCTAGTTGACCGCTAGGACTTTTACAATGCTGCCGAAAGACACGAAAGGTTCCATCCGTCATGGATTTACTGATTGATATTCTGCTCGACGCCGGCAAGGACACGCTGTCGCTGGTGCCGTTTTTGTTGGTGACGTATCTTGCTCTCGAGACACTTGAGCACGTTGCGGGCGACCGCGTCAACGGCGCTATCAAGCGCGCCGGCGCTGCGGGTCCCGTGGTTGGCTCGCTGCTGGGCATGGTGCCGCAGTGCGGCTTTTCGGCCATGGCGGCCACGCTGTACGCCGGCCGTGTCGTGACCTTGGGCACGTTGGTGGCGGTGTTCCTTTCGACCTCCGACGAGATGCTGCCGCTGCTACTTGCCGAGCAGGTTCCCGTGCAGACTATGGCGATGCTTTTGGCTTCGAAAGCGCTTATCGCACTGGTCACGGGCTTTATCGTAGATGCCGCCATTCGCGGTCTGCGTCGCAACGCCCGCGCGCATGCGGCGATTCGTCGTACCGTGTTGGGGACCACTGTCAATCCGGCGCACGTTAACTGCGCGCATGACGACCACAGCGGCGGTGACATCATCGACGAGGTGGCCGAGGCGGGCGTGAGCGCCGACCACATCCACGAGTTGTGCGAGCGCGACCATTGCGGTTGCGATGAAGACGAGGACGAGCACGAACACGGACATGGCCACGATCACGGTCATGAGGGCGAACATGAACACCATGATGGTCACGGTCACTCCCACTCCCACGAAGGGACGCCTGTCCTGTCGATCATCCGCAGCGCGATCTCGCACACCGTGCAGGTCTCGGTATTCATTTTTCTGGTGACGCTGATTCTGGTCGCCGTGCTCGAGACGTTCGGCGAGTCCGCGATCGAGCAGTTCCTGCGCGGCAACGAGATACTCGCTGTCCTGGGTTCGGCGCTTGTCGGGCTGATTCCCAATTGCTCGGCGAGCGTGGTCATTACACAGCTGTATCTGGAAGGCGCGCTGCAACTGGCGCCGATGCTCGCCGGCACGCTCATTTCCGCCGGCGTGGGTTATCTGGTGCTGTTCCGCACCAACCGCAGCGCCCGCGAAAATGTCGTGTTCCTGATCATGATGTACGTCATCGGCGCTGGCTGGGGCCTTATCCTTTCCGCCTTTGGGTTCTAAGTGGATGTTTGGGGCATGCCGTAAAACTAGGACATGCCATAAATTCCACCGCCATGACCTGGGCGTTGGATGCGCGTCAATCGGCAAAACAAAAAGGTAGATTTTAGGCATGTCTCAAAAATCTACCTTGGTTAGTGCAGCAACTCGGTGAGGTTGCGTTTAAAGCGGGCGCGGTCTTCGCTGGTAAATGCTGCCGGACCGCGAGTGCGTCCCCCGGCGCGGCGTACCTTCTTTTCCTCGTGGCGAATAAACAACTGCATGTCGATGGTCGCTTTGTCGTAGACGCGCCCGCGCACACCGATGGCGGCGGCATCGCGCCCGAGCACCATGCTCGCCAAGCCAATGTCCTGCGTCACGACCACGTCGCCCGCCTGCAGGCGTTCGACAATGGCAAAGTCGGCGCTGTCGGCGCCCACGCTCACGTCGAGCGTCGTGACCCAAAAGCCGCGTCGCGCGTGCTCGGCATCGCGCGGGTCGTCGCGGCGAATGTGCCGTTCCAGGTTTTGCGTGCTGTTGCCGGCGATAACAACGGCGACGCCCGCCCGCCGCGCGCAGTCAATCGACTCGCGCGTGACCGGGCAGGCGTCTGCATCAATAAAGAGCGTTCGTGGCATCTAGTGCACCAGTTTGCCAAATTGAATAGCGCGAACAATGAGCGTTACGCCAAACACCAGCAGCGCGGCGCCGCTAAAGATGACGAGCATCTTGGCCGACCACAGCGGATAGATAAACACGAACATGCCGGCGATGATGGAGAGTGCACCGCTCAGGATGGCAAGGGCGCGGTTGGACGAAAGCTCGGACTCCAGAATGGACATGACACCTTCGACAATCCAGCCAAAGCCGGCCACGATAACCACCATCGTGGTGAGCGTCGCGGTCGAGAAGGCCTGGTTGCGCAGGATTATGACGCCGCCCAAGATAATGAGTAGGTTGGAGATGATGCTCGTCACGCGCCAACCGGTGGGCAGCAGCGGCTCAAAAATGGCAGTGAACAGCCTGATGGCAGCAGTGATTACAAAGTAAAAACCCAGGACAGTCGTCAAAAAGACGAGGGACTTGGCGGGTGCAAAAAGCAGCGCGATACCAGCAATGAGCGCTAAGACGCCCGTGATGGCGTAGATCCAGCGTACGGCCTTGACGGCTTTGCCCGCCATGCTTTTCTCGTCAAATCCAAACTGGCTCGATTTTTGGTCATCGTTCTTAAAGATGCCCATAATGTCTCCTTTCCGTGCGGCGTAAGCCTTGATCGTTACAACCAGTATCCCCTAAGGGCGCCGACGTATGGGTCGGGGAGGGCGAAACGTAACCCAAAGGCCCCGAATTGTTTCCGTTGTTCCCCACGTCGCGATTTTCTATTCAACAGGTGTAGAACATTGCAGCCCTGTTCGTTATTGCCTACGTTTTAGGTTAGATTTTCCTAAGGACAATTGGCTTGTATTGGGGGTCCCTATGAACGAAGCAGTTCCCGAGGCACCGTCGAGTGCCGAATCGATGGCAAAGCAAGGTTGCGAAAAGCTCGGTCTGGAAGCGTTTGATGCGCTGGTCCGTCGTGCCCGTACGTGCCGCCGTTTTGACGAGTCCATGCGCGTGCCGCGCGAGTTTTTGCTCGAGCTGGCGGAACTGGCGCACCTGGCTCCCTGCGGCGCCAATGCTCAGCGTCTGCGTTTTCACGTGGTGAGCGGTGCCGAGGATTGCGCGCGTGTATTTGACGAGCTCGCATGGGCCGGCGCACTTGAGGACTGGCCGGGTCCTGCCGAGGGTGAGCGCCCGACCGGCTACATCGCGATTCTTGCCGAGCGCGCCGTTCCGGGCAAGCCCGCCGCTCCCATTACCGAGGTCGACACGGGCATTGCCGCGCAGACGATGATGCTCGCCGCCCGCAGCGCCACGCCCGAGGTGGCAGCCTGCATGTTCAAGGCCTTTACGCTCCACGCGATCGATGCCATGGGGCTCGATAACGACAAGTATGAGCTCAAGCTGATCATGGCGTTTGGCATTCCGGCCGAGACACAGGTGATCGATGCGATCGATTCCAACCCCGACGGCTCCATCAATTATTGGCGCGACGAGGCGCAGGTGCACCACGTACCCAAGCGTCCGCTTGCCGACGTGCTGCTGTAGTTGTGCGTCGTTGCGGTGCAATCCGGCGGCAAAATCACCACAAAGGCTCCTGTCCCCTTTGTGGTGGTACGAGGGGAGGGTGTGTGGCGGATCTGTATTTGGTGCGGCATGGGCAGACTGAGCTCAATGTGCAGAGCATTTTGCAGGGCTGGCACGATTCGCCGCTTACGGCGCGCGGGCGCGAGCAGGCGCTGACGGCGCGTACGGCGTTTGCGGCGCGCGGCGTGGCCTTCGATCATGTGTATTCCTCGCCGTTGGGCCGGGCGCGGCATACGGCCGAGCTTATCGTTGGCGAGGACCGTTCCATTGAGCTGGTCGATGACCTGCGTGAGTGGCATTTTGGCTCGCTGGAGGGCACATCAAATCGCGAGATGCCGCCGCAGCCCTGGGGCGATTATCCGGTGGCCTTTGGCGGCGAGTCGGAAGTGCAGCTTCAGTCGCGCATGGTCGCGGCGCTGTCCCGCATCATGGCCAGGCCGCAGCACGACTGCGTGCTGGCGGTTTCCCACGGCTCAGCCTGCCAGGAGTTTCTTGAGTATGTGACTGGCGGGGGAGAGCTACCCGACAACGGTGCCGTGCTTCATTTTGGCTATTGCGACGGGGCGTTTTCGCTCTTGGGTTGGTAACGAACGAAAGGACCCCTATGAATAAAGATCTGTATCTGGTCCGTCATGGACAGACGATATACAACCTTAAGCGTATCATTCAGGGGTGGAGTGACTCGCCGCTTACGCAGTTGGGTTGCGACCAGGCGGCGCGCGCCGGCATGTTTTTACGTGCGCGCGGCATTGAGCCCGATCATGCCTACACCTCTACGCTTCATCGCACCGAGCAGACTATCGCCAACTTGTGGCCGGGCTTGGCGTACGAGCGCCTGGACGGCCTGCGTGAGTGGTTCTTTGGCGACTTTGAGGCCGAGCGCGTGATGCTTATGCCCGAGCGCCCGTGGCGCGACTTCTATCGGCAGTTTGGCGGCGAGGGCCAGATCCAGGTGCGCACGCGCATGGTGGCGACGCTGACCGATCTTATGCAGCGTCCGGACCATACGTGCGTGCTCGCGGTAAGTCATGGCTCAGCTATCAAGGAGTTTTTGGACCACGTGCGGGGCGCGGCGGCTGACGAGCGCGAACGCGTGCCGGGCAACTGCTCAGTGCTGCATTTTGCGTTTGACGATGCGGCCGATACGTTTGAACTGGTCGAAGTCTTTACGCAGGAAGACTACGCGCGCGAGCTGGGGCTAGAGCCGCTCGTGGCGGCGGCAGGTCCGCAGCGTGGATAACGCTGACGTTGCGGCCCGGTTTACCGGCGTAATTGTTTGATGCGAAAAGGGCGGAGGTGCATGCGTTTGCTGCATCTCCGCCCCTTGTTTGTTTGGATGCTGGGTTTTCCAGCTTAGCGTTTGAGTTCGCTAGAACCGTGAGACCTGGTGAGTGAGCAGACCCGTCGGAACCTGCGGCGCGCTGCCGCTGACCTGCGCGGCGGGGAACAGCACGGCTACAGCAAAGTTGAACGGCTCTTTGCCAGAGTAGGCGCCGGCAGCGCGGGCCTCGTCGGCCAGAATCTGCGATGCCCCAGCCAGTGCGGCGACATAGGCGGAGTCACCGGCGAACACCGGGTCGGGCGCCTGATCGAGCATGGCACGGATGGCGGCAACGGCGTCCTCGCGCTTGACCTCCCACACGCGATGTGTGACGCCCGCGGGATCGGTGACGGCGTAGAGCGATGCGCCCTCTTTGGCAGCGCTCAAAATGATATCCATGACGGGCGACGCCTCGTAGGCGAGCGACACGGGGCGCGGCTGCACCTTGAGCTCGGCGATCGCGCGCGCGGTGGCGAGTGCGTCGATGCTCTCGGCGGCAGCCTCGTCGCCGCCCGTCAGCACGTTAACCGGGCAAATCGCCACGACACCCGTCACGCGTCCCGGCTCTCCGGAGCATTCGTACACGTAATACGCCGCGCCCGGATCTTTGAGCATAAGCCCATCGGTAATCGCGCCGCGCAGGGCTCCGCTGTCACTCAGGATGCTGTCCATCGCAGGCAGCGCCTCGAGCACGCGGTCCTGAGCTGGGCGGATGCAGGGAAACGGAAGTGCTTTCATGGGCGGTCCTAACGCGCGAGTCGGTTTGTTCGCGGCTTATTATGCCCCAACTTGGCCGCTTGCGTCCCAGAGCGTGTTATCGGCAAGCGCGATGAGCACGTTTTGGCAGCGAACGATATCGGCATGGGGCACATACTCGTTGGGCTTGTGCGCGAGCGCCAACGAGCCGGGGCCGTAGCTCATACAATTGCGGTTGCCTGTCTTGCCGGCAATGACGGCGGTATCGGTGTAGCCGGTAAAGAAGCCGACGGTCGTGTCCGCGTCCGTTACGTCATCGGCGGCACGCTTGAGCGCTGCTAGAAGGGGAGAGTTCGGGTCGCGCTCGATGGCGGGGCGGTCGCCCGTCACGGTGTAGCTGCCATGGCAACCGGGAACGGCGGCTTCGGCGACGGCGATGGCATGCTCGACCATATTGATTGCGGCGGCCGTATCGGTCGGCGGGGTCAGGCGCATGTCGACCCAGACTTTGGCGCGGTCGGGTACGACGTAGGGGCGATATCCGCCCTCGATTTGGCCAAACGTGATGGTCGAAGGCCCCAGCTCATCGTGCGCGGGCAGCGCCGCAAACGCGCGACGAAGCGAACACACGACCTCGGCCATGGCGGCGACGGCATCCGCGCCCTTCCAAGGCTGGCTCGCATGCGCCGTCACGCCAGCCATTTCAATCTCGAACCACGTACGCCCCTTGTGCGCCACCTGGATCTGTCCGTCGGTGGGTTCGGTGTCCAGCACCCATTCACGCGAGCCGACCCAGCCGGCATCGATCGCGGCCTCTGAGCCGCGCATAAAGTCTTCCTCGTCGACCGAGCAGATGAGCGAAAAGCCGCGGCGTGGCAGCGCGCCATCCGCCGCCACGCGCTCGAGCGTATGGACCAGTGCGGCAATGGCGCAGGCCAGGCCACCCTTCATATCGCAGGCACCGCGGCCATAGAGTTTATCGTCGCGCACAACCGCCCCAAGCGGTGCGATGTCTGCGTCCCAGCCATCGCCCAAGGTGACGGTATCCATGTGGCAGATATAGATCAGCCGCGGCTCGTCGCTTTGGCCCGGCACGGTGACTTTAAGGTTGCGGCGCCCGGGCAGCACCTCGAGTTCCTCAACCTGCACGGCATGGAGCACCGGATGACTCAACCGCTCCAGCTGAGCCTCAACCAGCGCTTTGATATACCGCTCAATTTCATCCTCATACGCGCCCGGGTCTGAGCTGTCGATCCGCACGAGCTCCTGCGCAAGCCGCCAGGCAAAATCCTCATCAACCATATGCAACCTCACAATCAGTTTGCTTTCCAAACCGATTGTAAGCCTCCTGAGAGATCCGCGACGTGGGCGTGGCAGTATTTACCGTTCGCAGGCCGAGCCAGCGCGTTTGCCGTCCGAGCGGGTTCACAAGCGACGCAGCGGGTACGTACCCTTCATGGACGACATGCTGTGCGACATATCTGCCTTTCGGTATCACCGGATACCTCCACAGGTCTTGGCAATAATGCCGGACCTGCCCGATTCTGCGGACGATCCGCGCAGGGAGCACCTATGTGAGCATCCGCTCGTCACGCATTTCCTGGGCACCCCGTTACACGTGTTGGCGCAGGGCAGCTGCGGACGTAAGGGCGATCGCATTGTCAGGCATGTTTGGAACGGGGAGAGGCCGTTTGATTCCATGCGACAGACAGAGTTTGGCCTCGATGTCGCGTCCCCGCTCTTTACCCTGCTGACCCTGGCTTCCTCGGTCTCAAACGAGCGTTTAATCATGTGCATGTATGAGATGTGCGGCACCTTTGCCGTGTGCAAGATTGCGCCTCAGGTAAAGTCGGCACTTGTGCAGGCATATGGGGACCGGTGGGGTGACGCACGGTTGGGTTGGGAAAATGTAAAGGATGCCTCGGGGAATCCAACGGACCTGTGGAAACGACCGCCCTTGATCGAGTTCTCTGAACTTACAGAGTTCGCCGATAAGATCCGGGGGCTCCGCGGCGCTAAATCGTTCACACGTGCCGCGAAATGCATTACGGGGGTGGCGGCATCGCCGCTTGAGGTCCAGGCTTCGATGCTGTTTGGCCTTACGAGGTTGCGCGGCGGCGAAGGGCTGCGCCTTACCAATAACGTTGAGATTCGTATGACGCGCAGCGCCCGCCTGATTTCGGGGCTTGATAGGCGCTATGCCGATATCCTGCTGGCAAATAAGGACGGCAGTCGAGAGTGTCTGGTTGAATGCCAAGGTAAAGCCATTCACGGATCCATTGAATCCAAGATTTCGGACTCCGATCGAACGACGGCGCTGCAAGCGATGGGATATCCCGTCATTCTGATGACCTATGGTCAGCTGGCCGACTCCGATGCCTTCCGCGTGGTGATGGAGCTCATCATGTCCTATCTCGATGTGCCGCTGAAAGACAAGACGCCGCGACAGCAGGAGCTCGAACGGCGGCTTCGTGAGGAGATTTTTATCGATTGGGCAGGAATGTAGCCGCGCGGGTGGAAAACGGTCGCGCGGACTAGAGTTTTGGTCACAAAAAGACTTATATTTCGCCTTGGAGGGGCCTTAAAAATGCTATCTAGAATAAGTTGTTTCGGAAAATGGACAGTCAACTTACATTCGGCACATAGAGATCGATTTTTACCTACTAAAGTCCCTGATAAAGCTGTTTATCAAAGCGGGTGTGCTTAGCGACTTGAGCCTCACTATCGATTATCTGAAAAAACTTGTTCTGGGTATCATTTTAAAGTCGTCCGGAGCAACAAAATCGGCCCCCGTTTCGTGAAAACGGGGGCCGAATGGGCTTCGTGGTCTGTCTGGCAGGATTGGCGCCGGCGCTATTTAATCACGCGCACACGATACATCGACGGAATTTGCTTAAGTGCCTCGATCGTGCTGCCGTCCAGGTGCTCATCGGTGTCGAACATGGTGTAGGCGTTCTCGCCAGCGGACTCGTTGGTCATGCGCTGCACGTTGGCGTTGTCCTTGGCGAGAATGGCCGTGATCTGGCCTATCATGTTGGGCACGTTGGCATGCAGGCAGGCAATGCGGCTTGCGGCGCGCGCCTTGCCCATGCTGCAGGCGGGGTAGTTGACGCTGTGTGCGATGTTGCCGTTTTCCAGGTAATCCTTGAGCTCGCTGATGGCCATGTCGGCGCAGTTGGCCTCGGCCTCGCCGGTGCCGGCGCCCGAGTGCGTGGTGATAAACGTGTTGGGCATCTTGACGGTCTTGGGCGTGGCAAAGTCACAGCTAAACCAGCTGAGCTTGCCCTCGCGCAGGGCGGCGTCGACGGCGTCCTCGTCAATGATGGTTTCGCGCGCGTAGTTGATGAGCACGGCGTCGGGCGCCAGCAGGTTAATCTGCTCGGTGCTGATCATGCCGATGGTGTCTGCCTTGCTGGGCACGTGCACGGTGAGGTAGTCGCAGCCGCGGCACAGATCCTCGAGCGTGCCCACGCGCTGCACCTCGCGGCTCAGCACCCACGCGTGCTCGACGGAAATGAACGGATCATAGCCGTAGACGTCCATGCCCAGGTCGACGCAGGCGTTGGCGACCTTGGAGCCTACGTTGCCCAGGCCGATGACGCCGATGCGCTTGCCCTTGAGCTCGCGGCCCACAAAGGCCTTTTTGGCCTTCTCGGCGTCGACCTGGATCTCGGGGTCGTCGGCGTTGTCGCGCACCCAGTTCATCGACTGCACTACTCCGCGGCTCGAAAGCACCAGCATGCCCAGGACAAGCTCCTTGACGGCGTTGCTGTTGGCACCGGGGGAGTTAAAGACGACGACGCCTTTCTTGGCGTACTCCTCGACGGGGATGTTGTTGACGCCGGCACCGCAGCGGGCGATGGCGCGGATGCCCTCGGGCAGCTCGTAGCCGTGCAGGTCGGTCGAGCGCATCAGGATCGCGTCGGCCTCCTCGGCGGTGCTTACAAACTCGTAGCCCTCGCCAAACTCGACTTTGCCGTCTTTAGTGATGTCGTCGATGGTCTTTATCTTACGCATGGAAAAACTCCTTAGCAGGTTTTTATCTAAACAGGGTGGTCTGAGGTGGCTGGTCGGCCCGCGTGCTGCGGGCTAGTTAGATCGCGGGCTCAAACTATGCTGCGCTTCGAAGTCCTTCATGAACGAGGCCAGTGCCCGCACGTCTTCCATGGTTACGGCGTTGTAGACGCTGGCGCGCATGCCGCCCACTAGGCGATGGCCCTTGACGTTTTGAATCTGGTGCTCGGCCGCGCCTGCGACAAAGGCGGCGTCGAGGTCGGCATCGCCGGTACGGAACGTGACGTTGGCGATGGAGCGGCTGCCCTCCTGCGTGGTGCCGTGGAACAGCTCGCTGTTCTCGAGCAGGTTGTAGAGCAGGTTGGCCTTGGCCCAGTTGCGCTCGGCCATGGCAGCAAGTCCGCCGGTCTCCTCGACCCAGCGGAATACCTTGCCGCACACGTAGATGCCAAAGGTGTTGGGCGTGTTGAGCATGGAGCCCTTGGCGGTCTGGGTCTTAAGGTTCATGTACTGCGGCGTCTGCGCAAAGGCCGGGCCGTCGGCGATCAGGTCGTCGCGCACGATGACCACAGTCACGCCTGCGGCGCCGGCGTTTTTCTGCGCGCCGGCGTAGATGAGACCGTAGCGTTCAACGTCGAGCGGCTGCGACAGAAAGCAGCTCGAGACATCGGCGACCAGCGGCACATCGCCGCAGTTGGGCAGCTCGTGGTACATGGTGCCAAAGATGGTGTTGTTCTGGCAGATGTAGACGTAGTCGAGCCCGTCGCCCGCGGCCTCGGCGGCAATGCGCGCGTTGATGTCGGCCATGGTGGGAATGCGGTCGAAATTGGTGTCCTCGGAGCTCGCGAGCAGCACGGCCTCGCCGTACTTGGCGGCTTCCTTGTACGCCTTGTTGGCGAAGTTGCCGGTCACGACGTAGCCGGCGCGGCCGCGGCGCATGAGGTTCATCGGGATGCCCGCAAACTGCAGCGTGGCGCCGCCCTGCAAAAACAGAACACGGTAGTTATCGGGGATGCTCAGCAGGCGGCGCAGGGTTGCCTCGGCGTCGTCGATGATCTGCTGGTACATGCTAGATCGATGGCTCATCTCGAGCACGGACATGCCGCAACCGTGGTAGTCCATCATCTCGTCGGCGATCTCGGCGAGCACGCTGGTAGGCAGCGCGGCCGGGCCAGCTGAGAAGTTGTGCACACGTGCCATCTTCTAGTTCCCCTCGTAGTCGTTTGAACGTTCGGGATACTTTAGCACAGTGCAGCGTCAGGCGCGACCGCATCACGGTAAAACTCGAGTGCGCCGCTATGATTTACAGGATGGTTACATGGGGGAGGGATTATCTCGAGGCTCGTATCCGATCCGCCTCGGCCTTTGCTTGTTTCCAGGGGCGTACGCGACCGTTGGTGAGGTCGTCGTAGCCACGAGCGATGGCACGTTGAATGTGATCTTCGCGTTCCTGAATGGTAGTTAGTGCGCGCGTCTGATCAGAAATAGACTTTACGACAGACATATGAAGCTCCTTACATAGAAGCATGTGTATAACTCTATGTTGAATATAGCGGAGGATGGCGTTGGGCGTGTGCGTGCCTGCATTCGTAAGCGCGGTTGTCTGGCAAGTGTGATTTGGGGCGACCTCGTCAAAGCTTCTGAGCTGCGAAAATGACCGTTAACCGGATTTAATTTTGTTGCTCAACATTTGACACTCTGGGCGTGGTAACTTTTTTACCAACAGGTATGATTATTGTCATGTGCGCCGCACCTGCCTGCCGGGTTGCGGCGCACTTGTGACAGCCTTTGACACCCTTGGAGCGTGTACTGTGGATATAACCACAAAAAGCGTTCGGGGGGGGGGTGCTCACCCGCGAGCAATTCCTCCCGCATGAGATGCGCATCGTCGCTGCCCTTCGTATGCAGGGCGCAAGCGACGAGCAGGTCATTGTACGCGTAAAGAGCGAGAACCTCTTTCAATATCCCACGGAGCGCATGGTCGCCAACCGCGCAACCGTGTGCCTTCGACGCCTCGACGCCATGGTGCCCACGGACGCCGCATGCGCCGTGCGTGGCATCGACTCCAATATCGCCGTCGAGGCTGTGTCATCCCTAACCAGGCTCATGGCATCCGGCACTCCCACGCAGGCGGACCAGGCCATCTTCTACAGCATGATCTGCCGCTACGATATCGTGCGCGAGCTCGTGCTCGTCGAGGTAGGGGAGCGCCTACAAAACTTCGATTATGCCTTTACGGCGGTTGACCTCAATGCCTTTATGACACGCTTTACCACGGAGTATCCGGACGCGGCCCGCTGGACTGAGGCCACGGTCAAGCGCATTAAGGGCTCGCTCCGCCAGACGCTCCGCCATGCCGGCCTTATCGGCGAGGGCCAGGGCCCGGAGTCCGAGCGTCTGTCACCACTCTTCCTCGATTCCGATGTCGAGCGAGCCTTGGTTCTGCTGGGCGAGCAGTCGCTTATCGCGGCCCTTACCGGCAGGGTGGTGATGTAGCGTGGCTCCCGTCAACAGCGCCGCCGAACCTGCTATCACCCCGGCGACCGATTTCACCACCAATATCGGCATCCATTCCCGTAAGAGCGTCGTGGCGGCGCATGTCCGCTCTCAGCACGCCTGTCAGGAATTTGAGCGCCGCGCGCAGCTTCTGCGCGAATGCCTGTGCAGCGAGGACTTTTTGGCTAACAAGGGCATAGGCAATGAGATCGGCTTCCACACCTTTTGCTATGACCCCGCGCTGGAGTTTGAGGCGCGTGCATTATTTGACACCCTTTCACGCGATGCCGAGGCCGACAAGCTTCCGTGCACGCTCAAGGTCGTGAACCTCTACGACGCCGTGCTGGCAATTCTCGAAAAGCGCCGTGTCCTTAAGGCCATCCCACGCCAAGAGGAGCGCCGCGGTACCCAGCGCGTGCTCGAGGACGTGGCCAAGTTCGCCTCGCCCGAGATAGTCGCCGCGTACATCCTTGAGCAGACCGAGCCGCACGCGCCTGGAGACGTCGTTCTCCTCACCGGCGCGGGCGAGGTCTTCCCATTCTTTCGCATGCACACGCTTCTCCATTGCATGCTTGCGGATTTTGATGAGGTGCCTGTGGTCGCCGCCTATCCGGGCAGTTTCAACGGCTCTTCTTTCCAGCTCTTTAACCGTCTGCCGGCCGACAACTACTACCGCGCCATCGATATCTCGTAAGCACGGCTCCCCGCAGGCAAGTCCCTGCCGCCGGTAACAACCCTTTGCCATAACGTTCCCAAACCCAAAGGAGCACCCATGGACAACACGATCATTCGCGACCTCTTTGCAAAAGACATCAACCGCTCCATCAACGGCGTGGTCAAGGTCCAGGATTCAAAAGATGGGTCCATCCGCCAGGAGCTTGACGAGTACGTGGTGACGCGCGAGTTGCAGAGGCACTTTGCCACGTTCTTCAAGGCCTACGGCGATGCCATCGATGCGCGCACCGACAAGATCGGCGTGTGGATCAGTGGTTTCTTCGGTTCCGGTAAATCGCACTTCCTCAAGATGCTGAGCTACCTGCTCGAGAATCGCCAGATCGGCGGCAAGAGCGCCATCCGCTACTTTGACGGCAAGATCGTCGACCCCATGGTCGCGGCTGCCATGGAGCGCGCCTGCTCGGTGCCCACGCAGGCCATCCTCTTTAACATCGATAGCAAGGCGGGTCAGTGGAAGCAGGGCGATACGGCTCCCACGGCGCTGCTTCGCGGCTTTGAGCGCATGTTCTACGAGGCGCGCGGCTTCTACGGCGAGGACCTCAAGCTTGCAAAGCTCGAGGACTACATCGATTCCCTGGGCAAGACCCAGGAGTTCCGCGAGGCCTTTGAGCGCGTCAACGGCGAGTCCTGGCTCCAGGCCCGCGACACCTACAGCTACTTTGAGGACGACGTCGTCGAGGTGCTGCAGAGCGTGCTCGGCATGAGCGAAAAGGCCGCATGGAACTGGCTCGAGGGTTCTGAGGACGAGGTTTTGGCCCCCGATGTCTTTGCCAAAAAGGTCAAGGATTACGTGGACGCTCAGGCAGCGGCCCACGGTGGCAACTTCCGTTTGCTCTTTATGGTCGACGAGGTGGGTCAGTTTATTACAAACGACCAGGACCCAAGCCTTATGCTGAGCCTTCAGACCATCGTCGAGGAGCTGGGTGCCGCCTGCGGTGGCCGCGTGTGGGTAATGGTTACGAGCCAGGAGGCCATCGACAACCTGAGCCTGCCCGTGGGCAACGACTTTTCAAAGATCCAGGGCCGTTTCAATACCCGCCTTTCGCTCTCCAGCTCCAGCGTGGACGAGGTCATCCAACGCCGTGTGCTCGAGAAGACCGCGCCGGCGGCCGATATGCTTGCACAGGTCTACGAGCAAGACGCCGCCGTCCTCAAAAACAACTTTACCTTTGAGGGCGGCTCGCGCTCCGACCTTGCCGGCTACGCCAACTCCAAGGATTTTGTGGCCAGCTACCCGTTTGTGGGCTACCAGTTTAAGCTCCTGCCCGACGTGATGACCGAGGTACGCAAGCATGGTGTTAAGGCCAAGCACATGTCCACGGGCGAGCGCTCCATGCTGAGCGCGTTTCAGGAGAGCGCTCAGGCCATCCAGCATGACCAGACTGGTGCACTCGTGCCGTTCTGGCGCTTCTTCGACACAATCTCCAAGGATTTGGAGCACGGCATCATTCAAGTCGTCGTCTGTGCGGAGCGCGCGGCTGAAAACGCAGAGGGTCTTGAGAGCTACGATGTCCGGGTGCTTAAGCTCCTGTACTTGATCCGCTACATCGGCTACGTCAAGGCCACGGTCGAGAACATCTCCATCCTTATGATTGATAGCCTGGACGTGGACAAGCGCGCCCTTAAGGACCGCGTCAAGGAATCTCTCGCCCGCTTGGAGCGCGAGAACTACGTGGCACGCCAGGGCGATACCTATAGCTTCCTCACCGACGAGGAGCAGGAGATAGCGCAGGAGATCGCACGCACCCCGATCGACAACGCGAAGGTGATTGAATACATCAAGAAGCGCCTGTTCGAAAGCATCTACACTGCGCGCAAACTCAACCGCGGGGCGAACGACTTCCCCTTTGACCGCTACGTGGATGGCTCGATTCATGGATCCAACATGGGCGGCATGGCACTTTCCGTGGTGACCATGGCCAGCGATCTGGGCCGTTCGGACGATGCCGAGTTGGCATTGAAATCCGTGGATAAGGCCATCGTGGCCTTGAGCGACGAGGTGGATTATTGGGCTCCACTCGTCAACGCCGCCAAGATCCGCAAGTACGCCAAGACGCGAAATCTCCAGGAGCTTCAGCCGAGTACGCGCCAGATCGTCGAGTCCAAGATGCGCGAGGCGGCCTATAACGAGAAAGAGGCCGATACCCTTTTGAGCGAGGCCGTGCTCCATGCACGTTGCGCGGTCAACGGCCGCATGGTTGAGGTCCGCGCGGCCAAACCCGTTCAGGTTTTTGAGCAAGTGCTGGCGCAGCTGTGCGATGTGGTCTTTGATAAGGCCGACTATATCGGTGCGCCGGTCACGAGCGATTCCGATATTCGCTCCACTCTGGCGGGCAACGTTCAAGTGGGGCTCGCTGGCATGGACGCGGGTAACACGCGTGCGCTCAAGGAGGTCGAGGACTACCTCAAAGTGCAGCACCAGCGCCACCTGGATACCGCTATGGGCGATATCCAGCGCCAGTACCAGCAAAGGCCCTTTGGCTGGCGCGAGGTCGACATCGCAAATGTGGTGGCGCAGCTTGTGGTGGAGCAGCGCGCGCAGGTGCTGTTTGGCGGTCAGACGGTTCAAGCTAACGACAGCCGCATGGTGGCGCTCCTGCGCAAGGATGCCGATAAGGCCCAGGTGCGCTTGCGCATGCGCATGAGCGACCGGTTGCTACGCGCCGCGGGCGAACTCATGTGTGACCTGTTTGATCTCAAGACCGTGCCCTCCAACGAGGATAAGCTCGTGGCCGAGCTCAAAGAGCGCCTTGAGGGCTTGCGCGAGGCGTGCCTCGCCATAGCACGCGACTACTACACGGGCATCAAGCCGGCCTACCCGTATCCCGGTGAGGACGAGTGCGAGAAGATGCGCTCGGAGGTGGCCGACGTCCTTAAGGACCAGAACGAGGCCGAGGCGTTCTTGACCACGTTCACCAAGCATGAGGAGCGCTTGCTCGATGCTAAGGAAGACTTTGACAAGGTGGTTGAGTTCGTCGAGTCCAATCAACGAACAGCGTTTGACCACGCCAGGGATTTCTTGAACCGCACCGAGGGTATCGAGTATGCCTCCGATGACATTCCCAGCGCGGTGGAGAACGTGGCAAAGGTGCGTGAGATCCTCAAAGATCCCAAGCCCTACGGCCGTATTAAAGACCTGCAGCCGCTTATGGATCCCGTCGAGGATGACATGAAAAAGCTGCTGGGTATCCGCCGCAATGAGTTTTTGTGTCGCATCGAGAGCGATCTGCAAGACCTGCGGGCGCAGGCCGAGAGTCAAAAGGGCTTTGTCAATCAGGCCAAGGATGCCATAGCAGACGCCGGCACCAAATACGAGTCGTTCAAAAACCGTGCCCACAGCGCTCAAAGTCTCAACGAACTGAGCGTTGTTGCAACTAACTGGGGCGACTGGCTCAGTGCGGCGGCCAACGAGATGTACGACGCTGTGGATGAGGCCCGCGTGCGTATGGACAACGAGCGCCGCACCACCGAGGTCATGAGTACGGGTGAGGTGGTCAAGAAGGTCTCCAACAAGGGCGCCGCATCGTCTGCTCCCGTGCCCGCGCCCAAGCCCCAGCGCAAGATCAAGACTGTGCGCCGCGCCGATCTGGCCAAGCCGAGTCGTCTCTTGTCCGCAGAGGATGTGGAGCGCTACGTGGACGACTTGCGCTCCCGCCTTATGCAGGCGCTCGCTGCAAACGACGAGATCCGTATCAACTAACCCGCGGAGCCACCGGTGCCAAAGCGCGCACCGGTGGCTTATGGCGTTTAGAAAGGCTCATCAACCATGAACGATTCTGCTCTTAAGAGCTTCTGCACCTGGGCCCGTACGGAGCTCATCAAAGGCGTGGAGGCGCAGATGGTGCGCTACGGCATCACCGAACCTGCACCCGCGCCCGTTGGGTCCGAGACCGTTAGCGGCCTGCCCCTAAGTCCGGCTGAGATTGAGCAACGCGACGAACTGCTGCGCATGCAGGCAGAGGTGGGTCACGAGGCGCTGCGCGACCGTGCGGCCTACACCTGGTTCAACCGCATCGTGGCCATTCGCTTCATGGATGCACGCGGATGGCTTCCCAGCCGCATGCGCATGCTAAGTCGTGCGGACGGCAGCCATGGCAGCGAGGCCGTGGAGAACGCACTGGACGTAGAGATAGCGACGGCCGATACCGATCGCATAGCCGAGCTCAAGATGGCGGGCTTGGATGAACCGCTGTGGCGCTATCTGTTTGTTGCTCAGTGCGAGGAGCTTGCCGATTGCCTGCCGGGTGTCTTTGAGCGCGTGGGCGGAGCCATGGAGCTGCTGTTGCCCCAGGGCCTCATGATGTCCGACGGCGTGGTGGGCAAGCTCAATGCCGTCCTCACTGACGAGGACTGGCGCAAGGGCGTGACCGTTCTGGGCTGGATGTATCAGTACTACAACGCTGACGTTAAAGACGAGTTCTTCAAGTCCAAGCGCAAGGCAGCGGCGGCGGACATCGCGCCCGCCACGCAGCTCTTCACCCCCGAGTGGATCGTGCGTTACATGGTCGAGAACTCGCTCGGCCGTCTGTGGATGCTCAATAACCCGGGGAGTTCGCTGCGCGAGCGCATGGAATATTACATCGAGCCCGATGCTGAGCACGAGGACTTCATACGCATCTCGAGCCCCGAGGAGATAACCCTCTGTGACCCCGCATGCGGCTCGGGCCATATCCTGGTCTATGCGTTCGAATTGCTCTTCCATATGTACGAGGAGCGCGGCTATCGTGAGCGCGAAATTCCCGAGCTCATTCTTACTGAAAACCTCGCTGGCATGGAGATCGATCCCCGTGCAGCGCAGATCGCGGAACTGGCGCTTGCCATGTGCGCCCGCGAGCACGATCGTCGCTTTTTCAAGCGCGCCGTGCGCGCCGACGTTACCGTGCTCTCGAGCATCCCGCTGGGAGAGGACGAGCTCCCGGGCAACAAGAAGCTCGCCGAGGAGCTGAGCCATTTGGGCGAGATCGGTTCGCTGCTCAATCCTTCAGAGGACGAGATCGACGAGCTCAAGGCTGCCGCCGCGAGTTGTTCCGATGACCTTTTTGCCGCTACGGCCAAAACTAAGCTCGAAAGCGCTGCCGCCATCTGCGAGAAGCTGTCCCGTCGTTTTACCTGCACCGTTGCGAATCCTCCGTATATGGGCAGCAGCAGCTTTAATCCATTCATGAGCAAGTGGGTCAAGAGAAACTATCCCGACGTGAAGAGTGACCTGTTCTCTTCGTTCATCGTGCGCATTATGGACTTTGCTGGCGAGCACGGCGAAGTCGGAATGATGACTCCATTTGTTTGGATGTTTATCGGTAGCTACGAGAAGCTTCGAAATAGGCTTATCGATGACAAGACCCTAACCACGCTCATTCAGCTCGAGTATTCTGGCTTTGCAGGGGCAACCGTGCCCATCTGCACGTTTACCTATCACAATTCGCATATCGATGGTTATAAAGGCGGATACGTTCGTCTTGCCGATTTTACTGGCCCCGCGGTTCAGGCTCCCAAGGCGCTGGAGGCCATCCAAAACCCCGACTGTGGCTGGTTCTACCGCCGCAACGCCGACACCTTCAAACAAATCCCCGGCACCCCCATAGCCTACTGGGCCAGCGATGCTCTTGTTGAATCGTTCACAAAAGGAAAGAGGCTCGATGCCATTGCTACTCCGCGACAGGGCTTGGCGACGAGCGATAATGGCCGCTTTTTGAGGAAATGGTGGGAAGTGGTGCCTTCCAACACATCGCGAGATTGCAGTGGCAGGCCCGAGGCAAAGCAAAGTGGTTCCCGTTGGTTTCCGATTATTCGGGGCGGCTCCTATCGAAAGTGGTGGGGTGACTACGATGAGGTGGTTAATTGGTTTGATGACGGTCGGGAGATGAAGGAAGCAATTCTGTCCAAGTATACCTATCTCTCTACACCTGATTTTGTGATCAAGAACCAGAACGACTATTTCAAGCCCGCAGTTTCCTGGTCTAAAATTTCTTCCAGCCTCGCCTCCTTTAGGTTTGCACCTCGAGGGATGCTTTTTGAGGTAGCTGGAGCATGTCTTTTTGCGGAGCCGAACGAGCTTCGATACATCCAGGCTTTCTGCAACTGTTCCATTGCCGAAATTGATTTGGCGTTTATGTCGCCGACTCTAAACTTTGAGGTAGGCCAAATCGGTCAGTTACCGATCATCCAAGATAAGGCCGCCGAACCGACTGTTTGTTCACTCGTTGAAGACTCTCGCTCAATTTCAAAGGCTGACTATGACTCGTTTGAAACTTCTTGGGATTTCAAGCGTCATCCTTTAATTTAGCTGTCTTGTTAGGACTCACCTATCTTTAACAAAAGAACGTCATTGGATAGATTGGATTGAAATTAAATATGTCTGAAAAAAAGAAAGATGACAAGAAAAGAAAAGATGAAGGGGCGGGAGCAAAGAAGCCGGTCACGATTCCTGGACCCATAACAAGGTTAACGCAATTTACTTATGAAAAACCGGCGGGTTTACCTGATCGAAAAACCAAGTAGTAAAGGTGACTTTCATGGGCAAAAAGAACAAGCGACATGACGTCGATAAAAGCGCTCTCTCCAAGGAGGGGCAGATTAGCGATTACTTGAGAGACATTGTTCTTTCCTCACTTGAATTTGAAAAAGAGAGGGGGGATAGCTTAAATCGCTACGTTGATAACCTCATGGTTACCATCACGATTCTGTCCGTTGCGTACCTGGCGCCTCTCGACTATATTTCAAATATTCAAGGTCTTGAGGAAGTTTATGGGATTTCAACGAGGCAAATACTGTTTGTCTATTTGATTCTTCTTGGTCTTCTTGGCTGTGCTCTTGTTATAGCTGTCAGTGCAATATTTTTAAGGAGCAATATTGCACTCGCATCTCCTTCTGAACAATTTGATAGGTATTCGACTACTTACAAAGAGGCTTGCGACGAGGGCGGGCAAATTAGGGAACGGGACTTGCTTAAGTCCTACTGCTCTTCCCTAAACATTACCTATCGGGCTTACCTTTTGAAACATAACAACATGTGGAAGCGATTGAAAATATCAACTGGCCTGACTGTTCTGTCATTAATCATGGCATTCGTTTTTCTGTCCCATCTTTTATTGACTTTATTGTAGTTGTCGTCTCTCACTTATGGGATTTATTGATAGCCAGACTTGTCCTGAAGATATCGGTCGAGCATCGGAAGGCTTTCGCTGTTTTTCAGCTCACGAGTCTTGGTGTTTATTGATTGATGGAATGGGCTCGGGTTTTCTAACTTCTACTGTATTGATAAATTGAAAGGTCTGTAGTTATGGCCACTTTGCTTCAAGATAAATACGAGGCTCGCAAGGCCGAGGTCAATGCTCGCTTTGAGCAACTTCGCGCTAACGAGGAAGAGCTCAACCGAATCTTTGCCAAGATCTACAACATGGAGGGCGAAGTGCCCATCGAGGTCGAGGACAAGTACGTTTCGGTGGCGCGCATCTTTGACACCGCCGACGAGATTCCCGAGAGCTATAAGGGCAACAAACACGTGCGTACCAAGCGCGACGAGATCACCTCGCTCATAAGCTATGCCGTGGGCTGCATGTTTGGCCGCTATTCGCTGGACGTGGACGGTCTGGTCCTGGCCGACCAGGGCGCCACGGTCTCTGACTATCTGGCCAAGATGCCCGATCCCGATCACGTGACCTTTATGCCCGATGGCGACAACGTGTTGCCCATTACCGATGACGAGTACTTTGACGACGACATCGTGCGCTATTTTATTGACTTTGTGCGTACCGTGTACGGCGAGGAGACGCTCGAGCAGAACCTGGCCTTTATTGCCGAGGTGCTCGGCGGCAAGGGCACCTCGCGTGAGGTCATCCGCACCTACTTTTTGAAGGACTTCTTTAAGGACCACTGTCAGACCTACAAGAAGCGCCCCATCTACTGGCTGTTCGACAGCGGCAAAAAGAACGGCTTCAAGTGCCTTGTTTACATGCATCGCTATCAGCCCGACCTGTTGGCTCGCATCCGAACCGACTATGTGCATGAGCAGCAGGAGCGCTATCGCTCGCAGATCGGCTATGCCAACGATGCCCTTGCCAGTGCTGAGCGTGGTGAGCGCGTGCGCTTGGATAAGCGTGTCAAAAAGCTCAATGACCAGCTTAAAGAGACCATCGGCTACGAGGAGAAGTTGCACCACTTGGCAGACCAGATGATTAAGATCGACCTGGATGACGGCGTCAAGGTCAACTACGCCAAGTTTCAGGATGTACTGGCAAAGATCAAGTAAATGCAGATACGGTAAGGATATTCATGCCCAAGATCGATGTAGAAGAACAGCTTAAGCTGCGGTTTTTGCAGCCGTTGTCCGCATGCGCGCCGCGCCGTGTGGTGGTTTGGCACGATGCGGACGGCGAGTTTGCTCCTGAGTTTGAGCGATTGGCTGCCGAGGGTTTCGACGGCGTGGGGGCCGATGCCGGCGTAATGCCTGCTCACGGTGACTTTGAGCGTCCGGTGCGGTTTGTTGAGGCCTGCGAGGGCCGCATGTTTGCCGTCAAGAAGCTCATCAACCGCGATGACCTTGCGAACGATATCTTGCTGTATCGCCGTTGCCCGCGCGGCAGGCTTGAGGGCGATTGGCTTGCCGATGTTGAGCTGTATGCCGATCAGTTCCAGGCTGACTATCTTTCGCTTTTAGCTGATCAGCTGGGCATCGAGAATATCGACGCCGTGCGCGAGAGCCTGCGCGAGCACAAGACCTTCTTTGATGCCAAGACCCGCTGTGCTAAGTTTGCCGCGTGCGTTCCGCACGTCGCGGGCGCATCCGATATCGAGCTTGGAATCCTTACGGTAATCTTTGGCGGCAAGGAGCCGGGCGACGCGCGGCCCGCGTTTGTGCTGCGCGGCTGCATGGCCACACTGCTGCACGAGGGCCCCGAGGCGCTGGCTGCGCTGGTGGATAAGTACAGCTTGCGCGACGTCCTCTCTGCCTTTATGCTGCGCTGCTATGGGTTTGATGGGCCGCTGTACGAGCGCGACTCACTGCTTATGCTTGCATCCCATGTGATCCTTACGGCGGCATCCACCGCGCTTCCCGAGGGGGCGCTCAAGGGACTCGAAAGCTATGTGGCTCCCGCCTACGGCCCCTATTGTCTTGAGGCGGTGCGTACGTGGGACCAGGCCGCCGATGTCCAGGCATCGAGCGAGGACCTATTTGAGATCTGCCGTTTGGTAGAGGATGCCCGTGGACTCTTTGCGCGGTTCGAGACCCTGCCAATCGATGCGTTGGTCTCGCTTGACGTGTTCCCGTGCGTCAACGAGGCTGTGCTCTCACAGTTGTTCAGCTCGTTTGCTCAGGGTGCGGACCGTGTTGAGAGTGCGCGCACATTTGCTGCGCGCCGTTGCGACCTAAGCTGGTACCGTCGTGTTGAGAGCTACTTTGACTTGCTTGCCGCTGTGGCCGATATGTGCGCGTTTAGGCAGGCACACGCGGGCGGGTTCCATCTGGCGCAACCCCAGCAGGTGTGGGATGCCTATACGTCCGATTGGTATTCCATGGATGCTGCCTATCGCCATATGTGCACCGCGTATTTGCGGGCGCGCTCTGTCGAGTGCGATGTGCTCGAGGAGCCTGCCCGAGCCGTGGTGGACTGGGCGGAGAATCTCTACAGCAACTGGTTTTTGGCCGATGCCAATGCCTGCTGGACATCCGCTGCGCAAGGGGAGTGGGCCGATTGCGGCTACATCGATGGCCCTGCACGGCAGGATGAATTCTACTGGCATGTGCTGCCCACCTTTGTGGGGTCTGCCAAAACGACGGTCGTTATCGTAAGCGACGCGCTGCGCTATGAGGTGGCCCGTGATGTCGCGGCGCTTCTCGAGCGCGAGCGCGGCGGCAACGTCAGGGTTTCTAGCATGCAGGCGGTCTTTCCCTCCATCACCGAGGTGGGCATGCCCGCGCTGCTGCCGCACCAAGCGCTTGAACTTGCAGCGGATGGCTCGCTTGTGTTGGCTGACGGCATGCCCACTGCGACGACTCCGCAGCGCGAGGCCGTACTTACCCACGTTGAGCCCACGGCCCGCGCTTTGCGCTCGAGCGCATACCTCAACATGGCGGGAACCGAGCGCAAGGCACTGCTCAAGGACTCCAAGCTCGTTTTTCTCTACCACAACAAGATCGATGCTACGGGCGAGAAGGCCGCTACGCAGGATGACGTCTTCGATGCCTGTGCGGACACCGTGGAGGAACTTGCTGCGTTGGCGCGTCGCGTGTGCACCGACGCCCCGGGCGCGCGTGTTGTTATAACGGCGGACCACGGCTTTATCTACACGCGTCGGGAGCTCAGCGAGTGCCAGATGCTCGGCAAGCCAGACCTTCCCTTCCTTGACGCTCCTGTCATGCACGGCAAGCGTCATCTGGTGGTGCCCAACGAGGCCGTGGCCAAGCTTTCGGAAGAGGCATGCGAGGTGTTTGTTAATGTTGGCATGGGACGTTTGGGTGCCGGTTTTGAGGGATTTGCTCCGCGCGAGAACGTGCACTTCAAGCGTCCCGGCGGCACTAACAACTACGTCCACGGCGGCATGAGCCTGCAGGAGCTCTGCGTGCCCGTTATCGGTTTTTGGCGTGCGCGCTCGGGTTCCAAGGACTTTGTCGACACGCGCGCGGCGACGCTGCGCGTGCTAAGCGAGGGACGCCGAGTGACCAACTCGCTCTTCTCGGTCAACTTGATCCAGGAAGAACCTGCCCAAGGTAAGGTCTTGCCGTGCGAGTACGAGCTGGTGTTTACCGATGCAAGTGGCAACGAGATGAGCGATACGGTCAAGGCGCATGCCAACAAGACTTCTGTTAACTCGCAGGAGCGCGTGGTGCATGCCAAGTTTGCGTTGCATGCAGCGGATGGATTCTCGGCCAAGGGTCCGTACTATCTGGTCTGCCGCGAGCGCGAGACGGGCAAGATCGTTTGGCGCGAGACGTACACCATCGCTGTTTCGTTTGCCCCTGTTGCTGACTTTGGTTTTTAGGAGTGTGCCCTATGTTTGATAGCCATGACGACGATCTGTGGGAAGTTCCCTCGATTGATGTGGATGCGCCCGTTGAGGCTGCCGCGCCCGCCGAGGGTGAATCTTCGACTGATGGCTATGCCCAGGCCGTGGCCGACGCTCCCGAGGACGACGGCTATGACATGGATGTACTGGACGGCAAGCTGCTCGAGCACTTTGGCGGCAAGATCGTGCGCAAGGACCTCACGGCCCTTATGAAGCGTGGCGCCAACGTGCCTACCTTTGTGCTGGAGTACCTGCTGGGCATGTACTGCTCAACCGATGACGAGGATGCCGTGGCAGAGGGCCTGGAGCGCATCCGCAAGATCCTCACCGATAACTACGTGCGTCCCGACGAGTCCGAGCGCATCAAGTCCAAGATTCGCGAGCTGGGTCGCTTTACCATTATCGATAAGGTGACGGCCAAGCTCGACGAATACAAAGACATCTACGTGGCGTCGTTTGCCAATCTGACCATTGAGCCGTTTGTGATGCCGGCCGAGTACGTGCGCGACTACTCCAAGATTCTGCAGGGCGGCATTTGGTGCATCATGAGCATCGAGTATCGTCATCCCATGGAAGAGGAAGACGAGTTTGGCATGGAGGTCTTTGGCGACGATGCGCCGCGCCGTTCCAAGGCCAAGCGCAAAAAGCGCGGACCCGAGGACTCTCCGTTTAGCGTGGCGTCGCTCACGCCCATCCAGATGCCCAACCTGGACCTGGAGGCCATGATCGACGAGCGCCAGTATTTCTCGCGCGACGAGTGGCTCAACATGCTGCTGCGCTCTGCCGGCTATGAGCCCAGCGAGCTTTCGGAGAAGGAGCGCCTGCACTTTATCGAGCGCATGGTGCCGCTGATCGAGCGCAACTATAACCTGTGCGAGCTTGGTCCCCGCGGTACCGGCAAGAGCCATATCTACAAAGAGGTCTCGCCCTACGCCATCTTGCTTTCGGGCGGGCAGACCACCACGGCCAACCTGTTCGGCCGCATGAACTCCATGCGCGCCGATCGCGTGGGCTTGGTGGGTCACTGGGATTGCGTGACGTTCGACGAGGTCGCCGGCATGCGCTTTAAGGACACCAACGCCGTGCAGATCATGAAGGACTACATGGCCAGCGGCAGCTACGCGCGTGGCCGCGACCAGATTAACGCCGATGCCTCCATGGTCTTTGAGGGCAACATCAACGACACCGTGCAAAACGTTCTTAAGACCACGCACCTGTTTGATCCGTTCCCGCCGGAGTTTAACAACGATTCGGCCTTCTTCGACCGTATCCACTATTACCTGCCGGGCTGGGAGATTCCCAAGATGCGCTCGAGCCTGCTGACCGGGCATTACGGCTTAATCACCGACTGCCTGTCGGAGTTTTGCAAGGAGATGCGCCGCAAGGACTTTACGCATCATATCGACCGCTACTTCCGCTTTAACAGCGACTTTAACAAGCGTGACGAGATCGCCGTGCGCAAGTCCTTTAGCGGCCTGGCCAAGCTGCTGTTCCCCGACGAGGCTATGGACAAGGACGACGTGCGCTGGCTGCTGGACTACGCCATCGAGGGCCGTCGCCGTGTAAAGGAGCAGCTCAAGATTATGGCGGGCGTCGAGTTTATCGACGTCAACCTGGGTTATATGGATGCCGACAACCCGCAGGACGTGCACGTGGTGCACGTGCCCGAGCAGACCGAGGACACGCTGATTCCCGACGGGCCGCTGCTGTCCGGCCACGTATTTGGCGTGGGCAGGTCGCAGGGCGGCGAGGTTGCCGTATACAAGCTGGAGAACAAGGCCGTTGCCGGCGAGTGCAAGTTTAAGTACGAGGGCGTGGCCTTTAACAAGCCGGTGCGCGATACGCTGGAAGCCGCGTTCGACAACTTTGTGAACCTGGCGAACCGCGTGGCGCCGGGCATGCACATTGGCTCCAAGGATTATTTGCTGTTCTACAACGACCTGCAGAGCAAGGGCCTGTCCGAGGAAGTTTCGCTCGCCGAGTTTGTGGGCCTTTGCTCTGCGGCGTGCAACCGCCCGGTGATGCCCGCGCTGGCGATTCCGGGAATCTTGCGCATGTCGGGTTCTATGGACGAGATCCGAGGGCTCGAGGACATTATGCGCGTGGCCAAAAACGCCGGCGCCAAGCGCGTGATTTTGCCGCTGAGCGCCATCGCGGGCTTGCAGAGTGTTTCGTCCGAGATTATTTCGGGACTGAGTCCGGTGTTCTACATGGATGGTGACCCGGTTGATGCCGCGAAGAAGGCGCTGGATCTATAGGGATGCGAGCGTGCGGGCTTGCATGCGCGAGGCGTTTGATGCGCGCGTGAGCCCGCGAGCATGGTGGCGCGCTGCGCGTGAGGAGGCCTTGCCATGGCGGAAGAACGTTCTGTTGGCGAGCTGCTCGATGAGCTGTTTGGCTTTGAGTCGGTAGCCAAGCGTCAGACGGCGCTTGAGCAGTACGATCGCGGGGAGTTATTGCGCAAGGCGCGCTCCCGCGAGCTACTGGCCGTGATCGGGGGCGTCGAGGCTGCCGAGCGTGCTGCGCGTGAGTCTGCCGTGCGGGCCGTTGACGGGTATGTACGCCGCGTTGAATTTGATTCTCTTGCGCGCGCTCGCAAGCAGGTAGGCGTTGTGGGCCCGTTGCAGATGGAGCGGCGCTACGCTGCCTTTTTGCGTATGGAGGACAAGGCCGAACTGTTGGCCCGCTTGGAGCAGACGCTTGCGTTTATCGAGGTAAAGCTGCGTGCCAATACGGCGGACAGGGTTCGTGCGGCATACGATGCTGCGGGGGCTTTGGTGTTGCAGGGCGCGGCGCGTCTGAGTGACGCGCGCGTTGTGGATGCCGCACCCTTGGATGCCGATCTGCTATGCACGCAGCTGGAGCAGCTGCGTTGCGCCGCCGATACAACGGACCTTGCCGGCATGATCACGGCGACGTTTGAGTCCGAGCTGAGTGCGACCGGGCCGCAGGGTGCTGACGCGTTTGCGAGCGATGTGGCTGGCGATGTGGCGCTGGAGCGCGAGCTTACTAATGTGCGCGGTGCTGCGCAGCGAGCGCGCTTGGCAGCCCAAGCGTATCGGGCCGAACGCGCTGCCCGCGTTGCAGGGAGCACGGTGGAGCCGGTATCGTTGCCGGGGCTTGTTTGCATTACGTGCGAGACGGGGTGCGATGCCGGGGAGCTTGCCGAGTTGCTCGCTCAGGTTAAGAAGTCGTTTGAGGCCTATAGGCGCGTTGTTACCGACGGTGGGTTGTTCTGTGCCTTTGGTGCCGGTTCGCCGCATGGGATTTGCCGCGGCAGTAGCTATTTCGACTACGATGATCGGTTTGACGAAGACGTGTTGGTGGGCGAGTATGACGGTGCTACCAGGCACAATGTTCGGCGCGAAGTTGCGATTCCCGAGCTTGTGGACGAGGCTTCGGTCGACGGCGGCGACTCGCTCGAGGTTGCCGTGGCGCGCATGCGTGAGTTTAACGGACGGCGCTACGATGGTGTGCTGGACGAGGATCCTGCGCGCCATGTGAATGCGTTTTGGTATGGACTCAAAAAGCTCAGCCAGTATTGCGAGGCCGCTGTGCGTGTGGATGAGCGTGCCTGGGATTGCTTTATCGATAAAGTACAGTTTGCCTACGATGAGCCCGTGGGCCGTTTGGCCATGCAGATGGACGACAAGCAGGTGGCGGCTTTTGTTGCTGCTGTGGAAGTGCTTGACGCTGGTGAGTAGGGGTCTGATCCGGTAGGGGGTTTCACCATGAAGATCGATGTTGATGTTGACCAGCTGCGCGAGGGTTTGCTCGACCGTGCGGGGAGTGCAGCCGGCGTGGGCTTTCCGGCCGCCATGCTCGACGTGGTAGATATCGAGGACGAGTCGCCCCAAGAGCTGCTAGCACGAGCCGAGCGCGAAGGCCTCGATCTCCGCGACTTTGCCGTCGACGATGACTAGGGTAGCTAATTTGAGACGGGGCGTCTGCACCCGCGGCTGCGCGAAGATGAACGATAAACCGTCGCAATGGAGTCTAATGATCTCGCGACCGTTCTATTTTGACTGCACGCTGGCTAAGTGAGTAGGCTTTATTGGAAATCCTGAGCACCCGACAAATTTGCTTCAACAAACCCGCAGGTCACAGACTTATGCTTTGGTGACGTGGTCGGCGATTCGGCAAAAGTCTACTCACTTAGTTTTGAGAGACGCTAATTGTCCGCAACGAGATCCTAGCCGGGGCGATTTATGCTCAAATATGGCCAATTCGGGACGGCTACCCCTAGCCACTACGATGCCAGCGTGGCGATGACGGCTTCGTCGCCGGCGTATATTAGGGTGTTGCCATCGGGAATGATCGTTTGGCCGTCGCGCTTGAGCATCACGACGATAAACGGGTGCTTGCCCTGCGGCACGTCGCGCAGACGCTGTCCAGCTAAGCGGCCGTGGGGAGTCACGGTGACCTCGCGCAGCGTAACCTCGGCACGCTCTTCGAACGTTGGGGCGGCCATCACCAGCAGATCGCCTTCCTGGATCACGGTGTCGCCATTGGGCAGTACCGGATGCGCCCCGTCGCGCAGCACCAGGACCACGAGCATGTCCGTCGCGCTGCCAATGTCCGCGAGCGAGCGTCCGGCAAACGGATGGCCAGCGCCCACCTTGAGCTTTACAAACGACATGCCGTCCTCGTCGCGGTAGTCGTTAAAGGTGCGGCGCACGTCGCCGGTCGCATCGATCATATCGAGCTTCTTCGCCACCGCCGGCAGCAGCGAGCCCTGCACCACGATGCTCGACGCGGCAATCACAAACACCAGGTCAAATAGGTCGTGTCCGCCGGGAACGCCGGCCACCACGGCAAAGAGACTAAAGACGACCGAAGCTGCTCCGCGCAGGCCCGCCCAGCTTACGAGCGCGACCTGGCTGGGATTCGTCTTAAAGGGCGCTAGGAGCACGCCGACGGCGATGGGGCGGCTCACGAAGAGCATGAACGCCATGAGCGCCAGGCCCGGCAGCAGCATCTGCGGCAGGCGTGCGGGCGTTACGAGCAGGCCGAGCAAGAAGAAGATGGTCATCTCTGCCATCTCGGTGAGGGTGTCGAAGAAGTGCGCCATCTCGACCTTACCGGTGATGTCGCTTGCGCCCAGCACAATGCCGGCCAGGTATACGGCCAAAAAGCCGTTGCCGCCCAGGTAGCTCGGCAGCGCGTAGGCGACGATGGCCACGGCGAACAAGAAGATGGTCTGCGCGCCTTCGGCCGTTGCGTGTGCGCGCTCAATCAGACGGCTGGATGTCCAGCCGATGGCAAGGCCCAACCCCACGCCCAGGATGATCTGCTTGGTCAGCAGCACGGGAATGTCGATATTGCCGCCCGCCGCGAGGGTCGCGAGCACGGCGGTGAGCATGTAGGCGACGGGGTCGTTGGAGCCCGATTCGACCTCGAGCAGCGAGTCGGTGCCGCCCCTCAGCGAAAGGCTGTGCTCGCGCAGAACGCTAAAGACGCTGGCCGCGTCGGTGGACGCCACGACCGATCCCAGCAGCAGGCCGCCGATCCAGTCGAAGCCCAGCACAAAGTGGGCGAACACGCCGGTGATGCCTGCGGTGATGACGACGCCGAGCGTGCTCAGCAGCACCGCCGGCGCGGCGACGGGCTTGGCGCGGTCTATGTTGGTGTTAAAGCCGCCGTAGAACATGATGAACAATAGCGCCGTGCTGCAGACGGTTTCGGTGAGTGCGTAGTCGCTAAAGTCGATATGCGCCGGGCCGTTGACGCCCAACAGCATGCCGAGCGCGATAAAGATAAGCAGGGTGGGGAAGGGGAGCTTTTTGCCGACGGGTTTGATGGTCAGGCACAAAATGATGACGAGGCCGATAAAAAGAAGGATCTGGTTCATGGATGGTGTCCGCTCCTGGGTGGTTGGCGTGGCACGGTTAGTTGTCTGCGGTTATTTGTACCCAAAGATGGTGGGTTATGGGGTTGGATTGCGCGCGTGCGCGATATCGTCATAGACGGCTGCCGTCTTTGCCTCTGCTCGGAAACCCTTTCCAGCTTTATTGCAACGGAGTACAATGGGTAACGTTTAAGTTCAACTTGAAGTTTTAGTTGCGGTTCCGGGCTTTGGCCGCAATGCAAGGAGAGGCGTACCATGGCGATCTATGTGACATCTGATGCTCACGGGCACGTGCGTGCGCTTGACGAGGCCCTGTCCAAGATTTCGTTGACGTCCGACGACACGCTGTACGTGTTAGGCGACATGATCGATCGCGGGCCCGATCCGGTCGGCGTTATTAAGCTCGTGCGCTCGCTGCCCAACGCCCGCGTGCTCAAGGGTAATCACGAGCAGATCATGCTCGATGCCATCATTGGCCAGGATCCGCTCGATGCCGAGACCTGGGATATCAACGGTGGCTGGACGACGCGCGAGCAGCTCAACGACATGGAATTTGACGCATACGAGGAGCTCGTGCGATGGATGGCCGCGCTGCCGCTCTACGCGGTGGCCGAGACCGAGGAGCGCCCGTATCTGCTGGTACATGCTGGAATCGAGATGAAGGCGGCGCGCGCGTTTTTGCTTGAGCATGGCGTCGATTGTGCCGATGGCGTTGGAGCGGTGGGTGCCGATCGCGAGCTGCTGCAGCAGATGCTCGCGGTGCAGTCGGCCGATGACCTGCTGTGGATTCGTCACGGCTATTGGGATGCGCCGACCGGGCTGCTTTCTGCCGAGGGCAAGGGTCCGGTCGTGGTGAGCGGTCACACGCCAACGGTGTCGCTCGGGCGTTATTGCGAGGTCGGTGGTCTTGCGGGGCTCGATGAGGAGTCGGGCCGCGGGCAGATCGTGCGCCTGGGTGGCGAGGATACCGCCGGCGTGCCCGATCGCATCGATATCGACTGCGCCGCCGCCACCGGCTCCGAGTTCGGCCGCGTCGGGATCCTGCGGCTCGATGATGGGGCGGAGTTCTACGCGAACATCAACCCGGGCGAATAATCGGTGCAAGTGGTAGCTAATTTGGGACGGAGCTTTTTTGACTACTTTCGGAGAATAGCGCTTTCTTGCTCGGTAAGCGCGAGAAATGAGGAGCGTCTGCGTCCTCGGCAGTGCGAAAATGCTCGAAAAACCGTCGCAACGGAGTCAAACGACGTTGCGACGGTTCTTTTTTGGCTGTCCGCTGGCTAAGTGAGTAGACTTTTTTGGAAATGCCGAGCAGCCGGCAAATTTGCCTCAACAAAAGGCTTATAGGACAAAATGTGTGTCCACTTTAGGGGCATCGGCGCAGGTCGATGCCCCTTTTTCAGCCGTTTAAATTCCGTGCCCGCTTTTAACCGCTCGGACAGAATGTGTGTCCGGTTGTCTATCGTTCCCGCAGGTAGATAACCTTTTCCGGAACCGTTAAACACCCTTTCGGAAGAGGTGCCCATGAAGGCCGTTTATTGCCCCTACTGCGGCGGTCGGACCAAGCGCAACGGCAGGACCTCATCGGGGTCCCAGCGGTGGAGGTGCACGGCCTGCGGCGCGTCGACGACGCTGAGGTACGACGACACGGCGGCGAGGCTCGAGGAGTTCCTCGGGTGGCTCCTCTCGAAGGACTCGCAGGCCGCGATGCCGGGCGCCGGGCGGTCCTTCAGGCGCAGGACGGCCGAGTTCTGGGAGGTCTGGCCCATGCCCGTCCCCGACGGCGAGCTCCATCGCGTGCTCTACGTCGACGGGATCTGGGTCGCGCGCGACCTCGTCGTGCTCATATGCTGCAGCGGCGAGAGGGTGGTCTCCTGGTACATGGCGAGGTCGGAGAACTCGAGGGCGTGGTCGGCCCTCATGGCGCCGATCCCGGCGCCCGAGGTGGTCGTCACCGACGGCGGGAGCGGGTTCGCCAAGGCCGTGCGCGAGACCTGGCCGCGCACCAGGGTCCAGAGGTGCACCTTCCACGCCTTCTCGCAGGTCAAGCGCTACACGACGACGCGGCCGAAGCTCCAGGCGGGGCGCGAGCGCTACCTCGACTGGTGCGGGTTCTGGGCCGACTTCCTGGAGGACAGGACC
>CABPDL010000022.1:0-34345 GCA_902406375.1 uncultured Collinsella sp. | reverse complement strand
GGGGCTTGCCCGTATCGTAGGCAATGCGCCGAATGCTCGCCATCGAAATTTATCGGTGGCCCACTTCAGACTGTAATGGGGTATTCATGAAAGGTATGGGAGACACAACAGCGTATTTGCGTTGGGGCATTCGGGAGATTATATGCCTGGCGCTGTTCTATTTTACGTTTTTGGCTGGCGAGTACCTCTTCGACATGCGCGTGGCCGAGTTTGTGCCGCCGAGCGAGGTTGCTACCTACGAGACCCTCATCGTCGGTGCGAGCGTAATCGGCTTTTTTGTGCGTCCTATTCTGTACTATCGCCGCCCCCGCGCGATCGATACGACGAGCGACATCACGGGCGTGCTGCTGGTGTCGGCATTGCTGCTGATGATTATGGCGGTTCGGTTTGAGGTGGTAATTGCCGGCGGTTTGATGGCGTGTTGCACGCTGGGCTACTGCGGATCGACCGCTCACGCCAACTTTGCGCGGCGCTTTGCGCGGACGCCGTACTTGGCGCGCGCGGCGGCGCTTTCATATGCTCTGGGCGTCCTGCTTCAGGTGTTCAGCCACATGGTGATACCCGCGGGGATTCCGCAGCAGTTTGTTTTTGTTGCCTGTGCGGTCGCGCAGGTGGCGCTCCTCCACGGCGTCCGCCGTGCCAAGCTGCGCGGCGAATCTGAGTTTGGGCCTGAACCCGATATCTCCGAGCTTTCGGTGGATGCATCGGAGTTTGGCGCCAAATGGCAAAACGATCCCGAGTCAACGGCGGCTTTTCGGCGCGCCGTGGTGCGTCTGACGATTGCAACCGCCTGCCTTACCGGGGTGTTTGCCGCCCTCAATGCGGGGCTCACGATCTCGCACGCCGCCGGGTCCGTTGACTTGGGCGATTGGTCGCGCTTGCTGATGGGCGTGAGCGCTCTGCTCGCCGGCGCCCTATTTGACCTGCGCGGGCGCTCGTGTATGAACATCATCATGACCTGCGCCGCCATGTTGTCCACGCTCTCATTCGCTGTGCTTATCACCGATGCCAACGGCGCCAACATACTTGCCGCCACCGTCATCTTCTATCTGGGTGCGGGCTTCTTCGTGGTGTTTTTCACGGCGAAGTTTGCCGCCATTTCGGTGTATGCGCATTGGTCGTATCTGTGGCCGTGCATGGGCTGCGTCATCAATAACGTTTGCGCGATGCTCGTGACGGCACCGGCGGTGGCGATTGTCTCGAGCCAGAACGTGCTGTTGGCAGTGGGCGTGGGGCTTGTACTGCTTGTGGGCATTGCGATCTCGCTGCTGGGACAGTCTGGGCATCAGGTCTATGACGTTGAAGTGCGCGGCGACCTGGCGTTTGCTGCTAGCGACCTTGGCACGGATCCCGTATCCGCCCAGAGCGAGCCCGCCCCCGCAGAGGTGCCGGAGTCCACACTCGACGAGCGTCTCGATACCTTCGCCGTCGCCTTTGAGCTTACGCAGCGCGAGCGCGATATTTTGGAGGCCTTGGTCGCATCGCGCGAGAGTGTTCAAGACATCGCCGCAACGCTCTTCCTTTCGCGCTCCACGCTTTACCGTCATATCGCCTCGATCAACAAAAAGACCGGCGCCTCCTCACGTGTGGCCCTCATCAACTTTTTCTGGTCCTGGGCGCCCAAGGACTAGCCCATTTGGGACGGGGCTTTTTTAGCTGTTTTGGGCAGCCACTGCCAGCGCGAACCACCACAAAGGGGACAGGCACCTTTGTGGTGGTTTTGACGGGAGCGCCTGTGGAGTTACAGCAGTTCGCCGTGGCGGGCGATGTAGCGGCGCTTGGCCAGTTGGGTGAGCGCGATATAGGCGGAAACGATGCCGATGAGCAGCGCGAAAAAGCTCGCTGGTAGCGTCATGAGGCCGAGTGCATCGGCGATGGGGCTTGCCGGCAGCCAAGTGACGAGCGCCAGGCCCAGCACGGTGAGAACGCACAGCGCGGGCGCGGCGTGGTCGCGCGCGCTCGGCAGGCGCGGGGAGCGCAGCATGTGGATCACGAGCGTCTGCGACCACATGGACTCGACAAACCAGCCACTCTGGAAGAGCGCCGCAAAGGTCGCCATACCCGCGACGTCGCCCGCGGCGGCAAGCTCGGACCAGCTTGCGCCCACGGCGGCGGGGCACACCACAAAGAAGAGCGCGGCGAAGGTCACAATGTCAAACAGCGAGCTCACAGGGCCCAACTCGAGCATAAAGCCCTTGATGGACGCGGCGTTCCAGGCGCGCGGGCGGGCGGTCCAGGCGTCGTCGACGGTGTCCCACGGCAGCGCGATGCACACGATCTCGTAGACCAGCGATAGCAGCACCAGCTGCAGGGCGCTCATGGGCAAAAACGGCAAGAACAGGCTCGCGACGGTCACGGACAGCACGTTACCAAAGTTTGAGCTCACCGTGGTCTTGAGGTACTTGAGCAGGTTGCCGTAGGTGCGGTGGCCTTCGATGATGCCGCGCTCGAGCACGCCCAGGTCCTTCTGGAGCAAGATGATATTGGCGGATTCCTTGGCAATGTCGACGGCGGAGTCGACCGAGATGCCGCAGTCGCTCGCGCGCATGGCGGCGGCGTCGTTGATGCCGTCGCCCATAAAGCCCACGGTGTGGCCGAGCAGCTCGCGCATGACGCGCACCAGGCGCGCCTTCTGCAGCGGCGAGAGCTTGGCGAAGAGGTGGGTGTTCTCAGCGCGCTCGGCAAGCTCGGCGTCGTCGAGCGCATCGATCTCGGAGCCCAGCAAGACGTTGCTCGCGTCGATGCCGATCTGCTCGCAGACGGTGGTGGCGACACGGTCATTGTCGTCGGTCAGGACCTTAACGGCGACGCCCTTGGCCTCGAGGGTGGCGACGGCGCCCGTGGCACTTGCTTTGGGCGGATCGAGGAAGGCCAAAAAGCCCATCAGCACCATGTCGCACTCGTCGGCGATGCCAAACTCGCCCACGCATCGCGGATTGGTTTTCTGCGCCACGGCAATCACGCGCAGGCCCTCGGCGTTGAGCCCGGCTACCTGCTTGCGAATCTGGGCGAGCTTATCTTTGGTAAGCGGCTGGGCGGCACCATCGACCTCGACAAAGGAGCAGATCTCGAGCATTTCCTCGGCAGCTCCCTTGGTGACCATCTGGGTTTTGCCTTGGGCGTCGGCGACAACTACGCTCAGACGACGGCGCGAGAAATCGAAGGGCACCTCGTCGACCTTGGTATAGCGGTCGCGCAGGCTCTGGCCCAGCATGGAATCGGGTGCGACAGCCGAGGGCGTCACGTCGGCACGGTCGATGACGGCCAGGTCGATAAGGTTCTTCAGGCCGGTCTGGAAGAAGCTGTTCAAAAACGCATGGCGCAGCACGCGCGCGTCCTCGTTGCCATCGGTGTTGAGGTAGCGCTCGAGTACGATGCGGTCTTCGGTGAGGGTGCCGGTCTTGTCGCAGCACAGGACGTCCATGGCGCCCAGGTTTTGGATTGCCGGCAGCTCCTTGACGATAACCTGGCGACGAGCGAGGTCCTTGGCGCCCTGTGACAGGCTCGTGGTCACGATGACGGGAAGCATCTGCGGCGTGATGCCCACGGCCACGCTCGTGGCGAACAGCAGCGCGTCGATGACGTTGCCCTTGGTGGCGGCGTTGATGGCAAAGACGGCCGGCGCCATAACGAGCATAAGGCGTACGAGCAGCATGGAGACGCTCGAGACGCCGCGGTCAAACGCGCTCTTCTCGCCGCGCCCGTTGAGCATCTTAGCGATGCCGCCCAGGTAGGTGTCCGAGCCGGTGGCAACGACAACTGCCATGGCGGTGCCGTTTTGCACGGAGGTGCCGGTAAAGACGATGTTCTTGCAGGCAGACAGTGGCAGCGCGGAGTCGTCGGCACCCTCGACGACCGTGGCGGCGGCGGTCTTCTCAACGGCCTCGCTCTCGCCGGTGAGCGCGGACTCGATCACAAACAGGTCGCGCGCGGTGATGATGCGGGCATCGGCCGGCACCATATCGCCGGCAGAGAGGCGGATCACATCGCCGGGGACGAGCTCGTCGAAGGGAATCTCGAGGCGCTCGCCGTCGCGCAGGGCGCAGCAGGTGTTGGAGACCAGGTCCTTGAGGGCCTCGGCCGCATTGCCGCTGCGAGCTTCCTGGATAAACTTCATGCCGCCCGATACCAGCAGCATGATGCCGATGACGATGACCGTGGAGGGGTCGCGCTGCGGCTCGGGCACGGCAAGCACGTCGATGTAGAGCGAGACCAGCGCGAGCGCGGCAAGGATGCCGGCGAAGGGGTCGATGAACGCGTCGGCGATGCGGCGGGCGAGCGTCTTGGTCGGCGCCTCGATGGTGTTGGGCCCGGTGGCGTCCAGGCGCTCGGCGGCGTGCTCGGCAGTGAACCCGTCGGCCGTGGCGTCGAGCAGCACGAGGGCGTCCTCGGCGCTATGGGTGGCAGCGAATATGGTGTTCTTGGACAGGCCGGCGTGAGCGGCGGGGCGCGCCGTGCGGCGGCGCTTGGAGATGGCTTCGAGTATCGTGGCGGTTTTGAGCATCAGCATAGGGTCCTCCTTGTTGAAGGGAGTTAGCGTACGTGTCGTATTTGCTTCAAAAAACCTAGATGTCGCTCACGTCATACTCACGAATCACCGCAAAGGGGACAGGCACCTTTGTGGTGGTTTTGACGGATGATTGTTGGCGGATGGGTGCCGACGATTGGCTATTGGCGCTTATGCGTGCGCGGAATCCTCGCGGCGTGCCGAGGGCGACATGCAGGTTTTTCGACTATGACTGCCTTCCATGGCACACCTCCTTAAGGCCGGGCGCGATGCGCTTCAGGTATCACGTACCCGTTACAATCCGCCCGTATTCTTGATGAGGGGGTTTGTCGTGTCAACCCCTTTGTTTGGAAAACCATTGCCCCTGACAAAGCCTTTACAGAATGCCGAGGCCCCAAAGCGCGCCCGCAACGCGCCCTGCCTGCGCTAAACTGGAAGGCACGTACGCGATTACGAGAGGAGCCCGCATGGAGGCTTACAAGCAAGAGTTCATCAAGTTCATGGTTGAGTCCGACGTTCTTAAATTCGGCAGCTTTACGCTCAAGAGCGGCCGTCAGTCCCCGTTCTTTATGAACGCCGGCGCCTATGTGACGGGCTATCAGCTCAAGAAGCTGGGCGAGTATTACGCCCAGGCCATCCACGATAACTTTGGCGACGACTTTGACGTGCTGTTTGGACCGGCCTACAAGGGTATTCCGCTGGCCGTCGTGACCGCAATTGCCTACCACGAGCTGTACGGCAAGGAGGTCAAGTACTGCTGCGATCGCAAGGAGGCCAAGGACCACGGCGCCGACAAGGGCAACCTGCTGGGCTACGAGCCCCAGGACGGCGACCGCGTGGTCATGGTCGAGGACGTCACCACCAGCGGTAAGTCCATCGACGAGACCTATCCCAAGGTCAAGGCTGCTGCCGATGTCGAGATCAAGGGCCTCATCGTGTCCCTCAACCGCATGGAGGTCGGCAAGGGTGGCGTGACCACCGCGCAGAAGGAGATCGAGGCCAAGTACGGTTTCCCCGTCGCGAGCATCGTCTCCATGGCCGAGGTCGTCGAGACCCTCTACAACCACGAGATCGACGGCAAAGTCGTCATCGACGACGAGCTCAAGACCGCTATCGACGCCTACTACGAGCAGTACGGAGCTCGGGAGTAGTTACGCGGGTTTACCAACCCGCGTAACGGCTCGACGCTGCAAACCCGCCAGAGCGGCAATCTGCCTTTCAACTTCGGCGGCATGACCAGAAGGTCAATGCCGCCTCGTTTCAAGGCACCTTGCTCGCTCTGGCGGGTTTTCGCTGTCGTTGCCAAAACATCGGCGTTGCCTTGGTAGTCATTGGGGACAGACATAAATGAGTAGTCATTGGGGCGTTCTTAAATGACTACTCAGGATGAGCGTCAAAAAATCCGCGCTCGTTCGATTGGCGCATGTCTACGCAGCGTAGGTTGTCGAGCCTGGCCTTCAAATGGATACTGACTGTCGAACCGGTTCACTCCATTTCTTCAATTTGATTGGACAGCCCATGAACCAGACACGGCAAACCAATGCCTCCCATACTTTTTTGGCAGCGCATGCCATCAAGCCGCTGCGCGAAGAGCGCGGCCTCACCCAGCGCGCCCTGGCGGAAAGCCTTGGCGTGACCGATAAAGCCGTCAGCAAGTGGGAATCCGGCCGCGGCCTTTCCGACATTTCCCTCGTTGAGCCTTTGGCCCAGAGACTCGGCATAAGCGTGGCCGAGCTTTTGGCTGGTGACATTCGGGCCAACGCCAACCGTGCAGGCAATATGCTCAAAGGCGTCTTTTACGTTTGCCCTATCTGCGGAAACGTTGTGCACGCGCTCGGAGAAGGCAGCTTTAGCTGCTGTGGCTCCACGATGTTTCCCCAGGAGGCCGAAGAGCCGGACGCGGACCACGCCTTTTCCATCGAGCGCATCGAGGACGATTGGTACGTCACGCTCGATCATCCCATGACCAAGGATCACTACATTAGCTTTGTGGCATATGCGACTATGGACGGCGTCTGCTTTAAGAAGCTCTATCCAGAGCAATCGGTGCAGCCGCGCTTCCATATTACCGGGCGCGGCAGGATATATCTTTACTGCAACCAACACGGACTCTTTACGTCGCTGACGCCTCGCAAATAACGGCTGTCTTCCGCCCTCCTCATGCGTTCCCAGGGGACCCAAAATGAGCGTGGATAATCTCCCGGGTTTGGCCTGTGTGCAGGCTCAAAGTGGGAGATTATCCACGCTCGTTATCTGAGTGTCCAAAAATCCACGCTCGTCGCTACTTGAGCCCGGGTAGGCGGGTGTAGGGGAACGAGCGCTCTAGGAACTCGGAGCAGCGGGCGTAATCTTTGGCAAAGTAGCTGCTATAGAGCGAATCGAGTACGTATTGCACGGCGATATGGCTGGCGAACTGCGTGATGCGGTGCGTCATGCTCTCGTGGTCGCTTACCGTGAGATAGGCGGCAAAGCCGGGGTGAATGCGGGCACAGTGCGGCGTGCCGATGACGATGACCGGGACATGTCGACTGCTAAGGATCGGCAAGATCTCCTTGAGGTTGGGGGCAAGGCCGCTGTAGGAGATGACGATTGCCACATGGTCGGGACCCGAGGCGAGCGCCGTGCGCACCTGCGCCTCGACGCTGTCGTGGCACGTCGCGCTTTTGCCGGCGGAAAGCAGGCGATCGCGGAACATTCCCGCTGGATACAGGTTATGCGAGCCCGTGTAGATGTCCACGGTGCCGGCGCGCATGATGAGCTTGGCGGCGTGGTCGAGCTGTGCAGGGTCGAGCAGCTCCTGCGTTTCGGCCAAGGTGGTCTGGTAGAGCCCCTCCATGCGCTCCATCACCTGCGCAGGGGTGGAGGTGGCATCGAAGGGAAAGTTGATGTCCACGTCGCGCCGGTTGCCCGCCTCGGTCGCCTGGCGGATGAGCTCGACCTTGAGGTCTTTGAATCCCTTGAGGCCGAGCTTTTTGCAAAAGCGGTGCACGCTCGCGACCGAAACGTTGGCGCACGCGGCAAATTCCTTAATGGAAAGCCCGCGCACATCCTCGCCCATGGCGAGGGCCGTTCGCCCAAGTTGTTGCTCGGTGGGGGTGAGGCTTTTGCCCTGCGTGATCTTTCGCCTGATATCCATATGGCTCCTATGCGTTTGCGTCGCGATAAACCAATCATAGCGATAAATAAAACGTTCGGCTTGGCTGGGAGTTTTGGTCCGCCGGTCTATGAACGACGGACCGCTCGACGCTGCGCGGGCTCAACATAGGGCGTGCCCTGCCCGAGTTGTTTGCGCTCGGGCTGCTATCCGAGCACGCGTACGGGCCCCAAGAGGCCGCTGGGATCGGAGGGCTCGGTCATGCCGAACATGTCGGGGACGGCATGGTCGAGGGTGTTGATGATATCGATCGCAAGCGCGTGCTCACCGGCCAAAAGCGCGCCGGCCTCAAAGCGGTAAGGCGGACAGATGCGCGTGCCGAGGGATTTGCCGTCGAGGGTGACGGTTGCGGTCTCAAAGACCTCGCCAAGGTCGATGACGGTGCGGGTGGCCGCTTCGCCCAGGACAAAGGAAGCCTGGTAGCGGAATGTGCCGGCCTTGCCGGGGAACTCGGCCGAGGAAAGGTCGTGCAGGTCTGCAAGCTCAACAGACTCGCCAAAGGCATCGGTGCCAGGGGTAGAGAAGGCAACCGTCCAGGGCCCGTCGATGCATGCGGCTTCGGTTCCAGCGGTTGTCGCGCCGGCGGAACCTGTAGCCCCAAGGACCACGATGCAGCTCTCGTAGGGAGCCAGCTCGAGCGTGCCGTCAAAGGCGGCGGGCTCGGTGCCGTTGAGCAGGTCGAGGCGCGCGCCTGCAACGGGTGTGCCGTCGGCAAGCGCAATCTGAGTGGAGATACCCTGCTTGGGATGCTCGTTGACGAGCATCAGATAGGTCTCGCCCGCCCGCTCGTAGCGCAGCGCGCGCAGCCACGGCTGCGGCTCGGCGCATGCCACGGTCTGCATGCCGGCCGCGGCAAGCACGCTCGCAAGCTTGGAAGTGGCAACAACGCAAACGCCTGCAAGCTCGCTGGCATCCACGGAGGCAAAGCCCTCGCGTCCTGCAATATCGCCGTCATAGCGCTTACTCGGCAGCTTATCCAGGGCATACACGGCAGCGCCTGCGGCCGCGGCGCGCGCGGCAAAGTCAAGTACAGCCCCGCCGACAAACTCGGCGCCGGGCATGACCAGACAGCGGTATGCCTGCCCGTTTACAGTAAACCCGCCGTCCGCGGTAAACGCCACGGTATAGCGCTCGGCATCCTCAAATGCCTCGGCCGGCACAATATCAAAGTCGATTTGCGCGCGCATGAGCTCGGCGGCGGCGTGCTGCATAAACGAGGCTTCGCCGGCCCACTCGGCATCGGCGTGGTACAGAAGCGCCACCGGTGTGGCGGCCCGCCCGCCCGAAAGCAGGCTCGCCGTGCGATTCATGTAGCTCATGAGCTTGCCGAAGTGCGCAAACTGGGGGTTTTGGCCGTGCGCGTAGAAGTGCGGCGGGCAGTCCCAGTCGGGGAAGGCAGCCATGCTAAAGGCGTGCGGCACAAACCAGTTAACGCCGCGCACCATAAAGTGGTCGGCGATCCACTTCATCTCGCGCAGGCCCTCGTGCCAGCCAAAGGCGCCAAAGACCTCGGCCATGCAGCGCCCCTGCTTTTTGGGGTCGAGATGCGCCGCCGAGGAGCCCAGCTTGGGTAGCACGTAATTGTAGAACTCCAGGTCCCATACGCCGCGGCCGTAGGAGTGGAACCCCTGGTCCATACCGGGGACGAGCTGGTTGATCACGATGTCCACGCCCGCCATGTCCTGGCCGCCCACGGCGCGGAAGTAGTGTCCGGCGCCCACGCCCAAGCGCGCGTGGCAGTCCTTGTCCTCGATCACGTGGCCGATGTACTGCACGCCGTGCGCGCGGCACCAGCCGCCGAGCTGGTCGCAGAAGCATTCCTTGTAGAGCGTGCTTGCGATGTCCATGTACACATGACGCACGTGCGCGCCCGCCGGCTCGCGATCCCACAGGTGCGGGAGTTCGTCCAGGTAGCGCTCGCCCAGCGCCGCGCGCAGGCGGCGCTTGAGTTCGGCCGACCAGGGCAGGGGAGCCGTGGCCTTGCCGATGAGCGTGTCGGAGATGCCGTCGGCGCCGGTGACGCCCTTCTCGTTGGCAAAGCCGGGCTCATCGGAGAAAAAGCCCAGGATGGTCTTGCCAAACTCATCGCCCAGATGCGTAAAGTGCGGCTCGTACACAGCGTCGATGAGCTGTGCCACCGAGGCGCGGTCGACCATGTTGATGTAGTCCTCGTTGTAGGAGGTCTTGCCGCTCGTGAACATCACGCACGCCTGCGTGATGCCGGCCGGCGCGTCAAAGACCAGGTGGTAGGGTATGCCGTGCTCGTCCTCGATGACGCGGTGCTCTACCTCGACGGCGTGCCCTTCCTGCATAAACGTTACGCCATAGAAGCGCTCCGTCTTGTCGAACAGGTTGGTGAGCACGATGTTCGCCTGCGGCGTGGGGCCCACGATGTCGAGCGTGCGGTGTGTGAGCACGATCTTGCGGAGCTCGGGCGCGGCTTCCTTGACGGCGCCGTTGGCGTATCCGGTGGGAAAGTGTGCGTCGTCCAGAATCCAGATCTTGAGGCCCAGCTGCTTGCATATGTCGATCGCAAAGCGCAGGTCGCGCCACCAACCCTCGCCGCAAAAATCGGGGTGCGGGCGGCTCTCGAGGCAGACCTCGTGGATATCGGCGCCGGCGATCTTTTCCAGATACTCGGCAATGGTCTTATGGCTCTCGCCCTTCATCCACAAAAACGGAAGCACGTGGTTGTCGTAGGCGCCGTTGAGCACCTGCTGGTAGTACGCGGTCATGGATCCTCCTCGGCTCGGTCGATTAGCTGCATGGCACAGATTATGGACGTGTCAGCGCGCTCTGCTAATATCCGAATCACAACGAACTATGACCAAATCAACGATTGGTGAGCGATGGAGATCGACGAGCTCGAGCGTAGGCTCAGCGAACTGAGTGCCAGCGAGATTGCGTATAGAGACGGCTTGGCGTTTGATTGGTCGATTATGACCGAGCATGTCGAAATCGACGGACGTCCGGTGCGAAAGATTGGGCAGGTCGGGTTTGCCTACGCCCAGCCCGGCATGCCACGTGGCCTGACGATAAGGACAAACTCGCGTTTTAATGCCGTGCCCGAGCATGTGCACGACTACGTTGAGATGAGCTATGTGTATCGCGGGCACTGCCCGCAGACGGTGGCGGGGGAGAGGCTCGAGCTGGGCCGCAACGAGGTGCTGCTGCTCGACGCCGCCTGTCCACACGCGGTGTCGTCGCTCGGCGAGGACGACATCATGCTGAGCATGACCGTTTCACGTGCATTTTTGCGCCGGAGCCTGGAGTCGAGCCTCTCGCGCGAGAGCGTGGTCTCGCGGTTTTTGTTCAACGCGCTCAACAGTGAGACGGACCATCGCGGGCACGTACACTTTCGTTGCGGGGAGAGCCGGCGCGTGCGGCGCTACATGCAGGAAATGCTCTGCGAGCGTTACGAGCCGAGCCCCAACAGCGCCGAGATTGTTCTGTGCCTGTTTCAGCTGTTTTTGGCTGAGCTCATGGATTGCTACGAGCGCGAGCTGGTGCGCGGCGTGGCGGACGGCGCGGCGGGGCCCACTGCCCTGGTGACGGGAATGCTTGGCTATATCGATCGCGAATTCGCTGCATGCTCCCTCGAGGGGATGGCGGCGGAGTTTGGCTTGAGCCCTAATTATGCGACGGCGCTCCTCAAGCGACATGTGGGCAAGACCTTTAGGCAGCTTGTGCAGGAGCGACGCCTGGTGCGTGCGGCCGAGCTTCTGCGCGGTGGCGCCACGGCCGGGGCGGCTGCGCATGCGGTGGGCTATGAAAACATGAGCTTCTTCTACCGTAAGTTTCACGGCAAGTATGGATGCACCCCCGCGGCATACCGCCGGTAAGCGCGGGGCGGATCGTCTTCGCTCCTTCGGTGTCAAAAAGTTTCAGCTGCAGCGCTGTTGCAGCGCGCGTCTGCGAAAAGAAGTGTCGGGTTTGGCACCCCTGCCCCTGTCTGTCGCGTGCGTGGGCGATACTCGGCCTATCGACCCGCAATGCAAAGGAGATGCTCATGGCAAACATCAAGTTCCCCGAGGGTTTCTATTGGGGTGGCGCCACGGCCGCCAATCAGTTTGAGGGCGCTTGGAACGTGGACGGCCGCGGTCCTTCGGTCGACGACCATTTCTTGGGCGGCAGCTACAAGGAGCCGCGTCAGATCACGATCGACATCGACCCCGACCGCTTCTACCCCAATCATGACGGCATCGATTTCTACCACCACTACGAGGAGGACATCGCGCTGTTCGCCGAGATGGGCTTCAACATGTTCCGCATGTCCATCTCTTGGAGCCGCATCTTCCCCAACGGCGACGACGCCGAGCCCAACGAGGCCGGCCTCGCCTTTTACGACCGCGTCTTCGACTGCCTGCGCGCTCACAATATCGAGCCGCTCGTGACCCTGTCGCACTACGAGATGCCCTATCACCTGGTCGAGAAATACAACGGCTGGGCGAGCCGCGAGCTCATCGGCTTCTTTGAGAAGTACTGCCAGACCGTCTTCGACCGCTATCAGGACAAGGTCAAGTTCTGGCTCACCTTCAACGAGATCAACTGCGGCACCCAGGACATGGGCAACCTCTTTGGGACCAGCATGATCCAGGGCTTTGAGGGCCCGGCTTCGGCGGTCCACACCACGCCGCAGGCCCGTATGCAGGCCCTGCATCACCAGTTTGTCGCCAGCGGCCGCGTCGTGCGCTATGCCCACGAGCACTATCCGCAGTTTAAGATGGGCAACATGGACTGCTTCATCCTCTCCTATGCCGCCACGTGCGATCCGGCCGACGTGTTCGCCACGCAGCAGGAGATGAATACCATGAACTGGTACTGCTCCGACGTGCAGGTGCGCGGCAAGTATCCGTTCTATGCCAAGCGCTTCTGGGCCGAGAACGATGTCGAGCTTGTGATGGAGGACGGTGACCTGCAGGATATCGCCGACGGCAAGGTCGATTTCTACACCTTTAGCTACTACATGTCCGGCACCGTGGGCACCCACAGGGATCACGAGATGACCGAGGGCAACATGACCTTTGGCGGCAAGAACCCCTATCTGGAGTCCACCGATTGGGGCTGGCAGATCGATCCGCTGGGCCTGCGCATCGCCCTCAACGAGATTTACGCCCGCTACGAGATTCCGCTGATGGTGGTCGAGAACGGCATGGGCGCCTACGATGAGGTCGAGGAGGACGGTTCCATCCACGATCCGTACCGCATCGCCTACTTGCAGAGCCACATCAAGGCCATGGGCGAGGCCATTGCCGACGGCGTCGACCTGATCGCCTACACCTGGTGGGGTCCCATCGACCTGGTGTCCGCCGGCACCGGCGAGATGCGCAAGCGCTATGGCTTCATCCACGTCGATAAGTACGACGACGGCACCGGTACCTACGAGCGCCGCCGCAAGGACAGCTTCTACGCCTACCAGAAGATCATCAAGTCCAACGGTGCCGAGGGCCTGGATTAATCGACAATATGAGTGCCACCGGGGAAAAGCGTTGGGATGGGCTCGCGATTCGAGTCCCCACCTTAGCATTTGAACCATTTGGCACTATAATCACCATAGGCATGCGCACAACGTTGCGCTTAATCAAGAGGAGAAAACGTATGGGTCTGTTTGACATGTTCAAGAAGAAGGCTGAGCCCGCGACTGCCGCTGCTCCGTCCTCCATCTCTGCTTCTGCCGGCGCCGACGTGCTGTGCTCGCCCGTCAAGGGCAAGGTCATCAAGATGGCCGATGTGCCCGATCCCGTCTTTGGCGGCGAGGTCCTGGGCAAGGGCTGCGCCGTGTGGCCCGAGGACGATCTGGTCTACGCTCCCTGCGACGGCAAGGTGACCGTCACCATGGGTCACGCCGTGGGCCTGCAGTCCGATAGCGGCATCGAGGTTCTGGTGCACGTTGGCGTCGATACCGTCAACATGAACGGCGACGGCTTCGAGGGCTTCGTCAAGGCCGACGATGTCGTTAAGGCTGGCCAGCCCATGCTCAAGATCGACCGCGCCAAGATCGCCGCTGCCGGCTACAAGGACTGCGTCGTCGTGGCTGTGTCCAACACCGCCGAGTTCGCCGACGTCGAGCTCGCCGTCGAGGCTGACTCCGCTGTCTCCGCTGGCGATGCCATCGTCAAGGTCGTCCGCAAGTAGTCTGCGGCAACATAAGGGTGTTTTGGGGTGGTCGGGTTATCCGGCCGCCCTTTTTTATTGCAATGCGGCGGAACGTTTTATTGCGCGTTGGGCGGACCGGTAAACCGTTCGGACGTTAAATCGAGCCGACTGCGCCTTTGCTTTGCCGGGGGTGTTCGTTATCGGCTAGTATGGCCTTATTGTTACGACGCGCACCGCGTCGGGAAGCGCGGTGCCGCTTGTTGGGAGGAATGTCATGAAGAAGAAGCTGCTGCTTGCGCCCCTGATGGCTGTTCTGGTCGCGTGCGTGGTTGTGCTTTCCGGCTGCGGAGGTCCTTCGGTTGAGGAGCTCATCACCGAGGATCTTACGACGCAGTTTGACGAGGTCAAGAACGGCGGCGACGACTTCCTCGCCGGCCTGGAAGAGGCCTCGGGCGACGAGTTCGAGCAGCTGGGCATCGATCCCAAGGAGTACGCCAAGAGCTATCTCGAGGGTTTTGACTACAAGATCGGCGATGTGACGGTCGACGAGGACAAGGGCACCGCGACTGCCGATGTCACCATTACCTGCAAGTCCATGAACAAGATCGTTGAAGATTTCGCCACCCAGTATCAGGAGAAGATCGCGGCGCTCGATACGATGCCTTCCGAGGACGACCTGTACAAGATGGCCGGCCAGGTCATGGTCGACGTGACCAAGGCCGCTAAGACCAAGGACACCAAGGTTACCTTCAAGTACACCGCCAATGACGATGGCGAGTGGTCTGCTGACGATTCCGCAACCACCGAGATGATGAATGCGATGATGAGCTAGGGGAGTTACGCGGTAGTTCGTTACGGCGTTTTACCAAACGCCGTAACTGCCCGACGCTGCGCGGGCACCAGAGCGACAACTTGTCATTCAAAGAGGACGGCATGACCAGAAGGTCTATACCGTCCTCTTTTCATGCCAATTTGTTCGCACTGGTGCCCGCTCGCTGCCCGTCCTCTACCTGCGGCGTTGCCATGGTAGTCATTGAGGCGGCACTTGGGGACGTTCCTTTTCTGCCGGCAGTTGGGGACACTCCTTGTATCAACGCCGTATCAAATGCTCGGGAAAATGCGACCCGGTTTTTTGGCCGAATTCCGGGTCGCGGTTTCCGGATGGGGCGGGTTGCGGAAACCGCGACCCGGAATATTGCTCTGAAACGGGATACGGTTTCCCCGACGCGCCTCAAACGGAAAGTGCATCCCATTTCGGAGCTCCAAAACGGGATGCACTTTCCGCGTGGAAGAATTGTCGCAGCTGCGTTAAGCGGTGTCGCTCGCTACTCGCCCAAGATTAGCTCGGCGAGTTCGTCCTGCGTATCTACCACGTAGTCGGCGCCGGCGGCTTCCAGCTCTGCGCGGCCGCGGAAGCCCCAGCTGACGCCCGCGCTCTTAAGGCCGGCGTTGTGGCCGGTCAGAACATCGACATTCGAATCGCCCACATAGAGCGTGGTTGCCGGATCGGCGCCCAGCTCTTTCATCACATGCAACGTGACGGGTGCCTCGGGCTTGGGCGGAAATGCGCCCACACGGCCCTGTACCAGCGCAAAGCGATCGGGGCCAAAGTATTTCTCGATAAGCGGGGCTGCCGAAATATGATCCTTGTTGGTGAGCACGGCAAGCTGAACGCCCGCTGTGCGCAGACGGTCGAGCATCTCAATCGTGCCGGCGTAGGGTGAGGTGTGGTCCTCCTTGTGCTCGCCGTAATAGGCCCTAAACTCGGCAAGCGTCTGCTCAAACATACGGCCGTCGCCCGCGTACTCGGCGGGCATAAAGCGCTCGACCAGCTTGAGCATGCCGTTTCCCACCTTGTAGCGGTACTCGTCTACGGCAAACGTGGGCCAGCCGTGCATCTCGCAGGTATGGTTGCTGGCGGCCGCCAGGTCCTCGAGCGTGTTGAGGATGGTGCCATCCAGATCAAAGATCACATGGGAAAAAGCTGCTGCCATGGGTGCTCCTGCCGCTTGAGTTGTAAAACGCACCCCATGATACTGGGCATGCGTGCCGGGCATGTTTGGAATCTGAATATCTTTAATAGCCCTGAGCCTTTGTCGTTAGCAAATCCTCGGCAGTTGTTCTCCCACAAGCATGTCGAGGATACGGGTCGAGCCCCAGCCGGTGCGTACGCGCACGGCGGGACGGGCGCCCTCGGCAAGTGGCAGCACGCGACCGATGATGGCGGCGTTCTCGCCGTAGCGGGCGGCGCGCATGGCTGCCAGCGCGGCATCGGCTTGCTCGGCCGGCACCACGGCAACCATCTTGCCCTCGTTTGCCACCTGCAGCACATCGTAACCGAGCATCTCACATGCCGCCTGCACGTCGGGGCGCACGGGCACGGCATCCTCGTCGATCTCCATGGCAACGCCGCTGGCCTGGGCAAACTCGTTGAGCGTGGATGCCAGGCCGCCGCGCGTGGGGTCGCGGAAGCAGCGGGTGTCGGGGGCGGCGGCGAGCACGTCGGCAATCAGATGATTGAGCGGCGCAGCATCGCTTTCGATGTCGCTCGAAAACGCCAAGCCCTCGCGCTGGCTCATGATGGCGATGCCGTGGTCGCCTAGCGTACCCGATACCAGGATGGCGTCGCCGGGCCGACAGTTCGCACCGCTGAGCGTTACGCTCGCGGGCACTTCGCCCACGCCGGCGGTATTGATGTAGACGCCGTCGGCACCGCCACGCTCGACCACCTTGGTGTCGCCGGTGATTATGGACACGCCCGCCTCGCGCGCCGTTTCGGCCATGGTCTGCACAATCTGGCGCAGCTTGTCCATGGGATAGCCCTCTTCGAGGATAAAGCCGCATGAGAGGTAGCGCACGTTAGCGCCCGAGGTCGCGACGTCGTTGACGGTTCCGCATACGGCGAGTCGGCCGATATTGCCGCCGGGGAAGAACTGCGGCGTTACCACAAAGCTGTCGGTCGACATGGCGATGCGCCCGCTTGCGGGCAGTGCGGCGACACCGGCATCGTTGCCCGCAAGCAGCTCGGGCGACCCAAAGGCATCCAGAAAGACCTCATCGATAATGCGCTTCATCATCTGGCCGCCGGAGCCGTGGCCCAGCAGGACAGTGCTATCGGTGGCAGTACGGGACATATCGAAAACTCCAATCGTGGGTGGTGCCGGTACGCGGGGGCGTCCGGGCTAGTCGCGGTATCTAAAGTACGCCGCGCAGCTGCCTTCGGAGCTCACCATGCAGGGGCCGACGGGGTGTTCGGGCGTACATGCGTGGCCGAACAGCGGGCAGTCGCTCGGTGTGATGGCTCCGCGAAGCACGTCGCCGCAGCGGCACCCGCGTGGCTCGACCGTCGCCTCAACGGGCACGTCAAAGCGGGCGCCGGCATCAAAGCGCGCGAATTCGGGTCGGATGGAAAGACCCGAAGCCGCAATCGGCCCCAGCCCGCGCCACGTGGTGTCGCATGGCTCAAACACCTGCTCGACCAGCTGGCGCGCTACGGGATTGCCGTCTGCATTGACGCCACGGCGGTAGGCGTTGTCGATTGCGGGCCTGTGCTCGACAATCATCTGGACCAGCATGCAGATGCCCTGCAAGATATCGACCGGCTCAAACCCGGTGACTACGCCGGGGGTCTCGAACTCATCGACCAAAAACCCAAAGGGTGCCAGGCCTGTGATGGTAGCGACGTGACCAGGCAGGATAAAGCCGTCGATGGCGGTCTCGGGGTCGTTGGAGATCGCACGCAGAGCCGGCGGCGTGGTCTTGTGAGCACAGTAGACCGAGAAGTTCTGGAGCCCGCGCGCGTCGGCCTCCAGGATAGCGGCGGCAATGGTGGGCGTTGTGGTCTCAAAGCCGACGCCCATAAAGATGACCGGGCGTTCGGGATTTTGCTCGGCAATGTCGAGTGCGTCGAGCGGAGAGTAGACGATGCGGATGTCGCGCCCCGCCGCCTTTTGCGCGGCAAGCGAGGTGGACGATCCGGGCACGCGCATCATGTCGCCAAAGGTGGTGATGATGGCGCCGTCCATGTTGGAAAGCGCGATTGCGTGATCGATGTCGCGGTTGGCGGTGACGCAAACGGGGCACCCCGGGCCGCTTAGCAGTTTGAGCCCCGTCGGCATAATGGAGCGAAAGCCATAGCGGCCAATGCTCACGGTATGCGTACCGCAGACTTCCATAAGGTTGATGCTGCGGTTGCCGACAAGCTCATGAATACGATCGATGAGCTCGCGGGCCAGCTTGGGGTCGCGAAATGCCGAAAAGTCGATACCGGAGCGAACCGGCTGCGCCGCCGCCACTAGTATGCCTCGGCTGGGTTGGTGGCGAGTTGGTCCTCTTTGGCCAGCTCGGTCATGGTATTGACGAGCTCGAGTGTCTCTTGGGCTTCCTGCTCGTCGACAATCTGAATGCCAAAGCCGGCGTGCACGAGAATATAGTCGCCTACCTGTGCCGTCGGCACGAGGCGCAGCGAAACGGGGCGCTCGATGCCCATCATGTCGACGGTCGCCTTAAGGTCGTCGTCGCGTTTGACCACTTTACCGGGAACGGCAAGGCACATAATGTTCCCCTTTTATACGTTTTGCGCTGGATAGGCGCCTAATTACCCATCAGTTGATGGTAGCGCTCGCGGGAGTCACGAGCAAACGCGTTACACCTGTGAGACGGCGGCGCGCAGGCTGGCAAAACAGCCTATCGCAACGCCGTCTGCGCGAGGCGAGCGCGAGCGATGGCGGCCTGACCGTAGGCGATGCAGCCGTCGTTGGCGGGTACAGCGTGGGGGACCAAGACGGCAAGACCGGCGTCTTTGAGTTCGTGGGTAAGGAGCTGAAGCAAAAGCCGGTTCATGAACACACCGCCCGAGAGCGCGACGGTATCGAGGCCTTCGCGCGCGCAGATTTCGCGTGCGATTCGTGCCGAAGAGCGCACGATGGCGATATGGAAGTCGAGCGCGAGCCTGTCGGCCGGCGCGCCTGCCTCGATTCCATTCAGAAGAGCTTCGATGAGCGGTTGAGGGTCCAAGATGGGGGAGTCGTCGGCAGACGTGAATACGCCCGTATGATTGCCGTCGAGACGAACGGTCTTACCGTCGAGCGCGCGCCAGGCGGCGGCTTCGAGTTCTATGGCGGGTTCGCCTTCGTAGGTTGCCTTGTCGCAGATGCCCAGAATCGCTGCCGCGGCATCAAAGAGACGTCCCATGCTGCTGGTACGCGGGCTGTTGATGCCGCGCTCGATCATGGTGGCTGTCACGCTACGCGTTTGCTCGTCGAGGCTGTCCAAAAGCTGAGCGGCGCCTGGGTGCTCGAGTAGGCCGAGTTCGCTGAGCAGGGCAAAGGCGTTGCGTCGAGCGTCGCGTACGGAGGCCGCCCCGCCGGGGAGCGCCCAGGTGAGCAAATGCGCGGTGCGCTCAAAGCCGTCAAGGCTGGCAACAAGAAACTCGCCGCCCCAAATGGTCCCATCGGTGCCGGCGCCGGTGCCGTCGAAGGCGATGCCAAGGACACGCGTGTCGGTTGTAAGCTGGCCCGCGGCGATGGCCTCGGCCATTACGCTCGCGATATGCGCATGATGGTGCTGCACCTCGACGAGCGGCAGATTGCATTTTCGCGCCTGCTCGCGCGCCCACTGGTCCGATAGATAGCTGGGGTGTAAATCGCAGGCCAAGGCGGCGGGCGCCAAGTCAAAGAGATCTTCCAAGCGCGTGCGCGCGGCGTTCCAGGCATCGAAGGTCCCGCCGTTTTCAACATCGCCGATATGCTGCGACACAAAACAGGTTGCCTCGCCGTTCGTCCCTTCGCGCGTGAGCGCAATCGTGGCCTTTTGTTGTGGCCCGCAGGCGAGCACGCAGGACGGAGCGCCGTCGAGCGCCGGCAACGGCAGCGGCTGGGGTGCATATCCGCGGGCACGGCGCACGGGCATAATGGCGCCGTTGACCACGCGCACCACGGAGTCGTCGTAGCGCGAGAGGATCGCGCGGTCGTTGCCGAGTAGCGCATCAGCAATGCCGGCGGCAACGAGGCGCTCCCAGGCAAGATCGTCATCGGTCTCGATGGGCTCTTCGCTCAGGTTTCCGCTGGTCATGACGAGCGCGTGCATACCGCGGGCTTCTGCCACGGCAAGCAGCAGATGCTGAAGCGGGGTGTAGGGGAGCATAACGCCAAGCTCGGGCAGGTCGTGCGCGACGGACGGTGCGAGTACGAGGGCGTCGGGAGAATCGCCGTCGCTCCCGCAAACAGCACGCCGGCGCAGCAGCACAATGGGGCGAATGCTGCCGGCCAGCAAGCCGCGTTCAACGTCGTTGACATGGCACAGGCGTTCAACGTCGGCAAGGTCGCGTACCATAACGGCAAGCGGCTTGTTGCTGCGGCGTTTGCGACGGCGCAGCTCGGCTACCGCCTGCTCGTTGGAGGCGTCGCATGCCAAGTGAAATCCGCCCAGACCCTTGATGGCGACGATGCCGCCGCTGGCCAGCAGCTCGACGCAGCGCTCGATGATAGCGTCGCTGGCCTCGCGTGTGGTGCCGACGGCCGGTGTCGCGGACGAATTCCCGCACGCATCGCCGTTCACAGCCTCGCGCCAAGTAATATGCGGCCCGCAATCAAAGCAGGCATCGGGCTGCGCGTGAAAACGCCGGTCGAGTGGGTCGGCATACTCCGCGGCACATTCAGGACACATGGGAAAACAATTCATCGACGTGGCCACTCGGTCATAAGGCAGCGACCGGATGATGGTAAAGCGCGGTCCGCAGTTAGTGCAGTTGATAAAGGGGTAGTGATAGCGTCGGTCGGCGGGATCGAACAACTCGCGCAGGCAATCGTCGCAGGTGGCGATATCGGGCGAGACGAGCGTCGTGTGCGCGGTCTGGTCCTGCGATGCCACAATGCGAAAGCCCTGCTCATCGGCAGCGCTCCAGCCGCCAGGCTCCAAATCCGCAATATCGACTCGCTCAACGCGGGCTGCCGCAGGCGCATGCTCAGAAAGCGCGGCAACAAAAGCATCGAGCGCACCGGCCAGAGCATGCGCTTCGATATGCACGCCGTCGCCCGCGTTGAGCACCCATCCGCAAATGCCATGCGCCATGGCCTCGCGATACACAAACGGCCGCATGCCAACGCCCTGCACAATGCCCGTTACATGAATATGCACATGCCGCATGCGACACCCCTCATCAAAACCGACCAAATAGGGACAGGTGCGCTACAGTCCCAGGCTCTGCTTGGTGGCGGCGCACGTGAGCTCGCCGTGCTTAACGCCGCGCAGGCCCAGCAGACGGTCGGCCAGCTCGTAGACGCGCTCGCCGCGACCCTTGAGCGCCAGAATCTCTAAGCAGTTGTGGTGATCCAGATGCACGTGCATGGTCGATACGATCTCGTCGGTGTAGTCGTGCTGCACTTCGTCCAGACGGCGCGTCAGGTCGCCGGTATGGTGGTCGTAGATCATGGTGAGCGACCCGATAACATGCTCATCGGGCATGCGCATCTGCTCCTTGGCGATCGAGGCGCGAATCAGGTCGCGCACGGCCTCGGAGCGGTTGGCCACGTCGCCGCGGCGCGCGATCTGTTCGTCAAAACGGCGCAGCAGGTCGTCCGGTGCGGTAACCGAAAAGCGGACCAGCTCGGAGCCGGAGCCACTACAGTGGCAGCCTGCGTCACCGTCCGCCCCGTGCGGATGCTCGTGCTCGTACCCGCAGCCGTGCTCGTGTTCGGCCACGTTACACCAGCTTCACGGAGCCGACGGAGTTGTGGTCGGCCTCGATGGCCTCTTCGTAGCCCTCGAGTGCGTCGTGGGCCTCGTGCAGCGCGGCCATGGCTGCCTCGAGCTTGGCGCCGATGCGCTCCATGTCAAAATTCTCGGTCGCATGCAGCAACTGATGGCTCCACTCGTGAGCGAGCTCGATGGTGTCGTCGACCTGCTTGACGCTCATGGCAAGCTGGCTCATGTTCATTCCAACATCATGCATGGGAAATCTCCTTGTGTGGGCGGTAATCCAGTGATTCAGATTTTACTACGCCCGCTCTGCGCGCCGCTGCATAAGAAAACGGGTGCGAGTCTGTGCGACTCGCACCCGTTCACTGGGGGCTGTTTGTAACTACCATACTATCCATGGTCGCACGCGCCGCACCCGGCAGTCCGGCGAGCGGTGCAAAACCGCTCATGGACGGCGGGCAAGTAACAAGCGTATTACAGATGCTTCTCCAGCAGCGCCTGCAGCCTCGCCTTGGGCAGAGCGCCAACCGAGCGGTCAATCTCCTCGCCGTTCTTAAACACAATCAGCGTGGGGATGCTCATGACGCCATACTTCATGGCCAGGTCCTGGTTGTCGTCGACGTTGCATTTGGCAACGGCAAGCTTGCCCGCCAGCTCATCGGCTACCTCGTCCACGATGGGCGAGAGCGATCGGCAGGGCCCGCACCAGGGCGCCCAAAAATCGACCAGCACGGGCAGGCTGTCGTTAACGATGGAATCGAAGTTCTCGGGGGTAATCTGCTTAATGTCAGCCATGGTGACCTCCATAATACGACGCGGCTCGGCCGCGTAAAACTCAGTATGACCGTGCTTATACCCAGCCGCCCGCAAAGCAACCACTCGCGGGCAGCTCTTTTATATAATGGTGGGCACGCAAACGATTGGAGAGCGCATGTCCACGTCACAAAGCCAGAAAAAAGAAGCCATCGCCCAGGCGGCCGAGCAGGAGCTCACATCGCTTGCGGTCCGTGGCGTGCGCATCGTGGGTAACGCGTGCTCGCCGATCGTGCTGGTCAAAGGCGATTTGGACGAGGCCGAGCGTTCGGGCGGCGAGCTGGCTGCCGGTCCGGACGGTGCTGCGCTGCGCAAGGCGCTTGGGGCCATCGGCTACGCGCCCGAGGATTTTTGCGTGCTGGCAAGCGTCGCCGGCACAGGTGACGGAGCGGTCGCGGTGGGCGAGACTCTGCCGTGCGAGCTGTTCCGCGAGGCGCTTGAGGCTCTGGATCCCGAGGCGGTGCTGCTGCTCGATAACAGCGCGGCCGATGTCATGCGCGAAACCTACGCCGATATGCTCGTGGCGATTGATGACTTCGACACCGCCATGCTCAAGCCCGGCCTGGTCGCCCATGTGCAGGGCCGCCGCGTGCTCGCGCTCGATGGCTTTGAGGCGGCGCTGACCGACAAAGCGGCCAAGCAGCGCATGTGGGCCTACATCAAGCAGCTGACCCCGGCGGTCGCTCCACTGTAGCGGATCGGCACCGGCGAGCGATTGCCTGGCGGGCGAGGCGCGCCGCGAGATCGGCGCCGTACTTCTACATCACAGCGCGCAGCTCAAACCGATCGCCGTTAATGCGGAACTGGCAGTTGCCGTTCATGCGCTCCACGGCAAGTTTGATGCTCTTGGTTCCAAAGCCGTGGCCCGCATGCCGGGTCACGGGCATGCCGTCGACCATGCGCGGCGCGCGGTCAAACGCGTTGGAAACTAACAGCAACAGCTGGCCGTCCTCAAGTCGCAGGTCAAGGTCGACGAATCGCTTTCCTTGGGGTGCGGCGCTTGCGGCGGTGATAGCGTTTTCCAAGGCATTTGAGAGCACGCTAAACAGGTCGGCGTCACCTACGTGGACGGTTTCGGGTACGGCGGCGCGCAGGTTGGCGGTAATGCCGTTTCTATTGATATCTGAGTTGAATGACGAAAGCGCGATGTTTACGGTCTCGTTGGCGCAGAAGCGGCGTACGGCGGTGCGGTCGCCGGCTTCGCAGAGTTCGTCGATGCGTTTGAGCGCCTCGTCGGTGTGGCCCTCCTCAATTAAAGCCGCCAGGCCGCGTAGGAAGTGGCGCATATCGTGGCGAAGAATCGACAGCTCGCGCCCAGATTGACGCCAAGCCTCGAGCTCTTTGATGGCGGCGCTGTCGCGGGTTTCGAGCATCCAACGCTCTCGCTCGGCGGTTTCCTTTTCTTCGTATTCGCGCAGGTAAACGGCAAGAAACATAAGATAGAAGGCACAGAGCGCAAATGCCAAAAGCTCAACCGTCACCACCGAGCCCGAGTGGAACAGCGTGGTGTAGACGTTGGTGGCATAGTCAAAGACGTAATAGACGAGCGGCAGGATTAATAGGATGCCCAGCTCGGTGGGGCTTTTAATCGCCAGGCGGGGTCCAATGTCGCCGGCCCAGTGCAGCAGGACGGCAAAGACGCCGAGCGTGGTCGCGATGCGCGCCAGATAGTACGCGATCTGCGAATCGGTTGCGGCAAAGGCGGCGATGCCCATCCAGTTGCTGAACTGACAGCTCAGATAGGCGCTGGTGACGCCCAATGCCGCGAGCAGCGGGCTCAGACGGTAGCGCGCACACAGGTAGACGGTAAGCGGCAGGTGCACGACGAGCGGATAGACCTGACGGGCAAAAAGCTCTCCGCCAACGACATTGGCGATCGAAAAGGCAGCGCCGGTTGCGGCTCCGACCCCCACCAACTCGAGTGCATGGCGTCGATTGATTTCGATACCGCATAGCGCCGCCGAGGCAAAGACGCCAAAGAGTAGCGTTGTGGCGTGGTGGATTGCCCAAAGGACCATTTCGACCGAGGAGATCATCAGCGTCTCCCGCCCTCGAAGCGCACCGCAAAGTAGGCGTCTTGGAACCCCTGCTTGCTGCTGCGCGACAGCGGAATGCACGCGCCGGAGCGCATGACGATGTCCGTGCGATCGAAGTGGTCGATGTTGCGCAAGTTGACCTGGTAGCTACGGTGGCATTTAAAGAAGGTAGCATTTTGCACCAAACGGTTCTCGACGCTGCGGAACGACTCGAGTGCCTCGATATCGCGTCCGTCGCGCAGGTGGAAGACCACATGCTTGTTGCGCGCCTCGGCATATTCGATGTCGGACAGGCGCAGGGCGTGGTAGCCAAAGGACGTTTTGATCACGAGCTCGTCGGTTGCCGCCGGGCGCATGCTCGAAAGTTCGTCGAGTAACTGCGCCAGGCGTTCGTAAGTCACGGGCTTGAGCAGATAGTCGAAGGCGCGGACCTCGTAGGACTCCAGTGCAAACTCGGGCGACGAGGTAAGGAACACCAGGCGCACGGCGGTGTCGGCCTGGCGCAATTCGCGTGCGGTGTCCATGCCGTTGACGAGCGGCATGATCATGTCGAGCAGGATGATGTCGGCGCGCGACGCGGCATGGCGCGCCAGCAGGTCCTCGCCGCGCGTGACGAGCGCAACATCGACCGCCGTGCCCGTCTCGATCGACCAACGGTCGATCATCCGGTGCAGTCTATCTAGAAAAGCGACGTCATCGTCGCAGGCAATGATCTTGAGCATTCTGAGCCCCCTTAGTAGTTCGATTTTGCCACATTGGGTGCGGACCGCTCGCGGAGGCGTGTCCCATTTGCGCCCCACGGCGTGCAACTCGCGCCGAGCGGAATTGCGGTGGCGAAAGATGCCTCCTGCGCTATCGAGAGCTCGGCTATCCTCAGCTTGCCAGTTCGAATATGGACTTGCCGCATGGTCGAATCTTTATTTCAACTTTACACCTAGGTTTACAGCTGTCTTGTCAGCTGTAAACCTAGGTGTCATACTAAAGCCCCAAGATTCGCCAAAAGAGAGGGGCCTTGATGGCACAGAGCGCGAACATGGATGCATCGGAGCTTGCACGCGACATTGCGGCCGGCCTGGCATCGGCAACGACGGCAACGGAGCGCGCGGCATTGGTGCCCGCAGAGCTCGTCGAGGCCATTCAGCAACTTAAAACCCAACACGACGCGGTAATCCTGGCACACTATTACGTGGCACCCGAGGTCCAGGCTGTTGCCGATTACGTCGGCGACAGCTTCTACCTGGCAAAGCTCGCCAAGAGCCTGCCGCAGCAGACTATCGTGCTGTGCGGCGTGGAGTTTATGGGCGAGAGCGCCAAGCTGCTTAACCCCACCAAGACCGTGCTGCTGCCCGAGCCGGGCGCGGACTGCCCCATGGCTCACATGGTCAAGCGCGGGACGGTCGACGCGGCGCGCGCCGAGTACGGCGACGACCTGGCCGTGGTCTGCTACGTCAACTCCACGGTCGAGATCAAGAGCTGGAGCGACGTGTGCGTCACCAGCTCCAACGCCGTCAAGATCGTGTCCGAGCTGCCGCAGCAGCATATCCTGTTCATTCCCGACCAAAACCTCGGCCGCTTCGTAGCCGAGCAGGTGCCGCAAAAGCACGTCATTCTCAACAACGGTTACTGCCCGCGCCATCACATCATCACCGTCGAGCAGATCGTCGACGCGACGGAGACCCACCCCGACGCGCTCGTGCTGGCGCATCCTGAGTGCAAGGCCGACGTCTTGGCCGAGGCCGACTACATCGGCTCCACCGCCGGCATCATCAAGTACGCCGAGGAGTCCGACGCGAGCGAGTTCATTATCGTGACGGTCCGTGGCGTGCTCTACGAGCTCGAGCGCCGCTGCCAGGGCACCGGCAAGAAGTTCTACTTCCCCGCGGTGCAGCCCACCTGCGTCAACATGGATCTCATCACGCTCGAAAAGCTCGTGCGCTGCCTGGAGACGGGCGAGGGCGAGGTGCAGATTGGCGTGTCGGACGAGGCCGCCGATCAGGCCAAGCTCACGCTCGACCGCATGCTCGAGTACGCAGCGCGCTAGAACAATGCGGCATGAGGGACGGTCCCTTATGTCACATTCAAGGGAGAGGATTCCTGTGGAAACCAAGCAATACCCCGATATGGAGTGCGACGTCGTTATTGCCGGCTGCGGCGTGGCGGGCCTATACGCTGCCCTCAATCTGCCGACGAGCACGCGCGTGATCATGCTCTCCAAGGGTGCGGTCGACGAGTGCGACTCTATGCTCGCGCAGGGCGGCATCTGCGTGCTTCCTGAGGGCTCGGACTACGATGCCTTCTTTGAGGACACCATGCACGCCGGCCATTACGAGAACCGCCGCGAGAGCGTCGACATCATGATCCGCTCGAGCCGCTCGGTCATCAACGACCTGCTGGCCATGGGCGTGGACTTTGAGCGCAAGGCCGACGGCAGCCTCGACTTTACCCGCGAGGGCGCGCACAGCCGCCCCCGCATTGCCTTCCATGCCGACATTACGGGCAAGGAGATCACGACCAAGCTGCTCCAAGCCGTTCGCAGACTGGATAACGTGCAGATTTTGGAGCACGTGGCCATGACCGACATCCTGACGAGCGAGCGTGACGGCGCCACGGTGTGTGCCGGTGTCGTCGCCGTTCCCGTGGACGAGGACAACTCGGTTCGTCCCGCCGACGAGCTGGTAAATGCCGCCGAGGGCGCGCATGCCGGCGAGCCGTTTAAGATCCATGCCCGCCACACGCTGTGGGCAACGGGCGGCATCGGCGGCATATACGACCACTCGACCAACTACCCGCAGCTCACGGGCGATGCCTGCTACATCGCTCAGGAGCATGGCATTAAGATGGAGCACCTGGACTACGTGCAGATTCACCCCACGGGCCTGTTCTCGCCGCAGCCAGGCCGCACGTTCCTGATCAGCGAGAGCTGCCGCGGCGAGGGCGCGATTCTGCTCAATGCCGCCGGTGAGCGCTTTACCGACGAGCTTCAGCCGCGCGATGTGGTCGCCGCCGCTATTCGCGAGCAGATGAAGCAGGACGGTACTGAGCACGAGTGGCTGAGCTTTGCCCCCGTCGAGCGCGATGTAGTGACCGGGCACTTTGCCAACATTCGCGCACGCTGCTTGGAGGACGGCCGCGACATCTTGGACGAGCCCATCCCCGTTACGCCTACGCAGCACTACTTTATGGGCGGCGTGTGGGTCGACAAGGACGGCCGCACCTCGATGCCCGAGCTCTACGCAGCCGGTGAGACGGCCTGCAACGGCGTTCACGGCAAGAATCGCCTTGCATCAAACAGCCTGCTCGAGGCGCTGGTCTGGGGTCGTCGCGCCGCGTGGTACATGCGCACCGGCGAGTCGCTCGCCGTGGAGCAGGCGGGCGAGCCCGCGCTCGATGGCCGCCATCGCGCCCTGAGCGCCGACTCCCTGGCAATCGATGATTTGGCCCGTGCCGCCGGCACGCAGGCCGTGGAGGAGTAGACCATGAATCCCATTACCATGAAGCTCGTCGTCGATGATCTGATTCTGCAGGCTCTACGCGAGGACATTACGTTTGAGGACGTGAGCACGGCGAGCGTGTGTCCCACGGCGCGCCCCGCCACGGTGGAGCTCATCGCCAAGGCCGATGGCATCATCGCCGGCTTGGATGTGTTCGCCCGCACCTTTGAGCTGCTGGATTCGCAGAGCTCGGTGCTGTTTGATGTTGCCGACGGTGACGAGGTGCACGCCGGCGACCACGTGGGCCAGGTGCGCGGCGATGCGCGCGTGCTGCTTTCGGGCGAGCGCGTGGCGCTCAACTACCTGCAGCGCATGAGCGGTATCGCTACCTATACGCACAGAATGGCAGCGGCGCTCGAGGGTACCAAGACCGTGCTTGTCGACACACGCAAGACCACGCCGGGCATGCGCGTTTTCGAGAAGGCGGCGGTCGAGATCGGCGGCGGCAGCAACCATCGCTACAACCTGTCGACAGCCGTCATGCTCAAGGACAACCACATCGATGCCGCCGGTGGCGTGACGCGCGCGATCGAGATGGCGCGCGCCCACGCGTCGTTTACCACGACGGTCGAGATTGAGTGCGAGAACCTGGACATGGTACGCGAAGCCGTGGAGGCCGGTGCCGACATTATCATGTTCGACAACATGACCCATGACGACATGGCCGCCGCCATCGAGCTTATCGCCGGTCGCGCCAAGACCGAGTGCTCGGGCAACGTGGACGCTAACAATATCCGCGCGCTTGCCGACCTGGGCGTCGACTACATTAGCTCGGGCGCCCTGACGCACTCCGCGCCGATCCTCGACCTCTCGCTTAAGCACCTGCGTCTGCTGGACGGTAAATAATGAACGCCCGCGAGCGTCGCCGTGCCATCATGGGCGTGCTCGAGGGAGCCAGGGAGCCCGTTTCGGGCAGCGCACTTGCCCGCGAGGTTGGCGTGAGCCGCCAGGTCGTGGTTCAGGATATTGCCCTGTTGCGCGCCGATGGGCACGATGTCGTGGCAACCAACCGCGGCTACGTGCTGCAGGAGGCCCCCAGCAGCCCCGCCGTGCCCACGCGCTTGGTCAAGGTTCGCCACAGCGTGGAGCAGGCAGGCGATGAGCTCACGAGTATCGTCGACGCCGGCGGCGCCGTGCTCAACGTGATCGTCAATCACCGCGTGTACGGTAAGATCACGGCCGACCTGGACATTCGCAATCGTCGCGATGTTGAGCGCTACCTAGAGGGCATCGCCAGCGGCAAGAGCTTTCCACTACTAACGGTGACGAGCGGCTACCACTTCCATCGCATCGCGGCGGAGGACGAGCAGACCCTCGACGAGATCGAGGCGATGCTCAAAGAGAAAGGCTACTTGGCAGACCTGATGCCCTACGAGGACGATCTGTCGTAGCCGATGCTGCAAACGTCCCTAAGCGGCAATCTGACGTTCAATCGTCGGTCGCGTACCAAAGTACGCTTCCCTCCTCTTTCACGTCACCTTGCTCGCTTAGGGACGTTTTCGCTGACGTGAGCTCAACCTGCGATGGTGCCTAATTGGTTATCCGCACAAAAAAGGAGGCCTCCGCGGCGATGCGGAGGCCTCCTTTTTGTGCACGGTGTACTTTTGAGTGTGCAAGTGCGGGAGTTGTTACTCCTCGACGATCTCGGTGATCGCGCCAGCGGGGCAAGCGTCCTGGCAAGCGCCACAGGCGACGCAGGAGTCCTCGTCAGCGACGGTGGCGACGTCCTGGAGCTCCAGAACGCCAGCGGGGCAGGAGTCGACGCAAACGCCACAAGCGATGCACTCGTCGGCATCAATTACGGGATGAGCCATGGTAGTTTCCTCTCTGTTGACCGACGCTACAGGCGATGCGCGTCGGTTTGATTCGGGCAAAAACATACCACGGGAGCGACCGTTTGCAATACCCTCTGGCCGGCATCTTCATACCGTTCGCCGAGTATGCCAAGGTTTACTAAAAAACACGCAGGTGGGGCCGCTGAGCTGCGTAAATGTTAGCTAAAGGTGACTTGAAATATTGCGCTATTAAGCGCGCCTGCGGAAAGGGCATCCCGTTATTTGGCCGAAAAACGGGTCGCAGCTTCCGGTTGGACCGCCCGGCGGAAACTGTGTCCCAGAATTCGCGCTCAGACCGAGATACCCTTTCCGCAAGGCAGCCCCAGGCACCTTCGGACCCAAACCTCAGCCATCTCTACATAGATCTCAATAGATTTGCCGAGAACTCAATCAGCGCATCTACCTGCGCATTTAAGAACCTAAACTCTCAGCAATAAGAAATCTTATATGAATTGACTTAGATTTTGTATATTCCAGCCCATAAGGGGATACACTACATCCTGAAAGACAAGCCGAAGCGCCGCGCGACAGACCGTCGAGGCGACGCGAACGCAAAAGAGAGAGGGAATTTCTAATGAGTAAGATTCTTGGTATCGACCTTGGTACTACTAACTCCGCCATGGCCGTTCTCGAGGGCGGTTCTCCGACCATTATCGTGAACGCCGAGGGCGACCGCACCACCCCGTCCGTCGTGGGCTTCCGTGCCGACGGCGACCGCGTTGTGGGTAAGGCCGCTAAGAACCAGGCTGTCACCAACCCCAAGAACACCGTGTTCTCCATCAAGCGCTTCATGGGCCGCAAGTACTCCGAGTGCACCTCCGAGATCAAGACCGTGCCGTATGAGGTCAAGGAGGGCCAGGGCGGCCGCGCCGTCGTCGACATCGAGGGCAAGGATTACACCGCCGAGCAGGTGAGCGCCATGACGCTCGCAAAGATGAAGGCCGACGCCGAGAAGTATCTGGGCGAGACCGTCACCGACGCCGTCATCACCGTCCCGGCCTACTTCAACGACGCCCAGCGTCAGGCCACCAAGGACGCCGGTAAGATCGCCGGCCTCAACGTCAAGCGTATCGTCAACGAGCCGACTGCTGCTGCTCTTGCCTATGGCCTGGACAAGCAGGGCACCGACCAGCGCATCCTGGTCTTCGACCTGGGCGGCGGCACCTTCGACGTCTCCATCCTCGACCTCGCCGACGGCGTGTTTGAGGTTCTGTCCACCTCGGGCGACAACCACCTGGGCGGCGACGACTGGGATCAGCGCGTCATCGATTGGATGGCCGATAAGTTCCAGCAGGAGAACGGTGTCGACCTGCGTCAGGACCCCATGGCCCTGCAGCGTCTGAAGGAGGCCGCCGAGAACGCCAAGAAGGAGCTCTCCGCCGCCCAGCAGACCACCATCAACCTGCCGTTCATTACCATGAACCAGTCCGGCCCGCTGCACCTCAACTACACGCTGACCCGCGCCGAGTTCGAGAAGATCACCCGCGACCTGCTCGAGCGCTGCAAGCAGCCTGTCACCAACGCCCTGCGTGACGCCAAGCTTAAGCTCTCCGATTTGACCGAGGTCATCCTCGTCGGCGGCTCCACCCGTATGCCCGCCGTCCAGGAGCTCGTCAAGACCATGACCGGCAAGCAGCCCAACATGTCCGTGAACCCCGACGAGGTCGTTGCCGACGGCGCTGCCGTCCAGGGCGGCGTGCTCACCGGCGACGTCGAGGGCATCCTGCTGCTCGACGTTACCCCGCTGTCGCTGGGCGTCGAGACCATGGGCGGCATCATGACCAAGATGATCGACCGCAACACCACGATCCCGACCTCCAAGACCGAGGTCTACTCCACCGCTGCCGACAACCAGACCAGCGTCGAGATCAACGTGCTCCAGGGCGAGCGCGAGCTTGCCCGCGACAACAAGTCGCTCGGTAAGTTCCAGCTGACCGGTATCCCGGCTGCCCGCCGCGGCGTGCCGCAGATCGAGGTCACCTTCGACATCGACGCCAACGGCATCGTCAAGGTCTCCGCTAAGGACAAGGGCACCGGCAAGGAGCAGCAGATCACCATTTCCGGTTCCACCGCTCTGTCCGACGACGAAGTCGATCGTATGGTCAAGGACGCCGAGGCTCATGCCGAGGAGGACAAGAAGCAGAAGGAAGAGGTCGAGGTCCGCAACCAGACCGACAGCCTGTGCTACTCCACCGAGCAGACTCTCAACGAGCTGGGCGACAAGGTTTCCGCCGACGTGAAGTCCAAGGCCGAGGCCGCTATCGCCGACGCCAAGAAGGCGCTCGAGGGCTCTGACGTCGAGGCTATCAAGGCCGCCGGCGAGTCCCTGCAGTCCGTGGCCTACGAGCTGGCCCAGGTTGTCTACGCCGACGCTCAGCAGCAGACCGACGGTGCCGCTGGCGCCCAGCCTGCCGACGATGACGTTGTCGACGCCGACTACGAGGTTGTGGACGACGAGGACAAATAATCATGTCCGCCCGTAAAGCTCGCACGGAGGCGGCCGCCGCTGGCGCCGCCCCCGTTGACTCTGAGGAGAAGGACGTGAAGATTCCCGTAGAGGCCGTTGACGATACCGAGGCCAACGAGGCCCCGGCCGCCGAGGCTGCCGAGAACCAGGTAGAGGATTCCAACAAGGAGGCGACGATGACCGAGGACGAGATGGTGGAAGCCGCTATCCGCGCCGGTGAAGAAGCCGCCGACAACGACTTTAAGCTCAAGTTCGAGCAGGCTCAGAAAGAGCTTGCCGACGTGCGCAATGAGCTCGATGCTGCGGCAGAGGCTCAGAAGGCCGCCGAGGACAAGGCAAAGGACGCCACCGAGCGTACCGCCCGTCTGCAGGCCGACTGGGAGAACTTCCGTCGCCGCACCGCCAATGAGCGTATCGCCGAGCGCGAGCGCGCGACCGAGAAGCTTGTTACCGCGCTGTTGCCGGTGATCGACGATATCGAGCGCGCGATCGACCATGCCCGCAGCCAAGAGCTTTCCGACGACTTTAAGCAGTTCGTCGACGGCGTCGATGCGGTTCATGCCAAGCTGCTCGATGTGTTTGCGCACGAGGGCGTTGAGCCCATCGACCCCAAGGGCGAGGCGTTCGATCCGCTCGAGCACCAGGCTGTGGGTCGCGTCGAGGACGCATCGCAGTATGACGAGACCGTCAACGACGTGTACCAGAAGGGCTACCGCATGGCGGATCGTATTCTGCGTTCCGCGATGGTGACGGTGACCTACGGTGGCGAGAAGCGCCCCGCACCGGAGCCCGAAGCGGCGCCCGAGGATGCTACGGCCGATACGGCCGAGAGCACCGAGGAGTAATTGAGAAGGGCCCCGGGGCAACACCCGGGGCCCTTTCTGACCTAGTGCCATATGAAAGCATGAGCCGTCGTCTGCATGGACGGCGGACGTAACAGGAGAGGAGCTACGATGGCTGCAGGCAAAACCTTCTATGACATCCTGGGCGTATCCAAGAGCGCCTCCGACAAAGAGATCAAGAGCGCGTTTCGCAAGCTCGCGCAAAAATATCACCCCGATGCCGGCGGCGACGAGGCCAAGTTCAAGGAGATTAGCGAGGCCTACGAAACGCTTTCGGACGAGAAGAAGCGCAAAGAGTACGACCAGATGCTCATGTTTGGCGGCATGCCGGGCGCGGGCGGCGCGTATGGCGGCGGCTACGGTGCCGGCGCGGGCGCCAGCGGCTGGGGCGACATCTTCGACAGCATATTTAGCGGCAACGGCGCCTGGGGCAGCGATTGGGGCTCGGGCTTTGCCGGGGCCGCGGGCGCTGCCGGTGCCGGCGCGGGCCGCAGCCGCGCGCGCAAGGGCGGCGACCTGTCGCTGACTGTCGACGTAACGGCCGAGGACGCGTTTCGCGGCGTGACGCACAAGGTCACCTATCGCATTCCCTCGACAGGCGAGCAGCAGACCATCACGGTCTCGGTGCCCGCGGGCGCGGTCGATGGCGGCAAGCTACGCTACAAGCGTCGCGGCGAGTATGGCGTTGCGGGTGGCGAGCGCGGCGACCTGGTCGTGACCACGCATGTGGAAGAGCACCCGCTGTTCAAGCGCAAAGGCGCCGACGTGACCATGGAGGTACCGGTCTCGGTCTACGAGGCGGCGCTCGGCTGCACGGTGGATGTGCCCACGCCCGGCGGCGCGACGGTTCGTCTGAAGGTGCCCGCTGGCACCCAGACGGGCAAGAAGTTCCGCTTTAAGGAGATGGGTGCGCCCGACGTTAAGCACCGTGGCCGCACAGGCGCGCTGCTTGTCGAGATCAAGGTGCAGGTCCCCACGAACCTATCCGATGACGAGCGCGATGCCATGACCAAGCTGCGCGAGGCCGACACGCGCGACTATCGCGAGAAGGTCAACCGTTACAAGGCGACGTACTAGGGCGGTCGCGGCGCGCGCCCGCGCCCGCGGGCTTATGATGGACGATAACGAGACGGAAAGGGGTCAGGTAGCATGGCCGAGGACAATAGGAACAAACCGCTGTACATGATCAGCGTGGCGGCCGAGCTGACCGGCATGCATCCGCAGACTCTGCGCGTCTACGAGTCTAAGGGCCTGGTGAACCCCCAGCGCTCGGGCGGTAACACACGCCTGTATTCGCGTGCCGATATCGAGCGTCTGGAGCTCATCAACCAGCTGACTGACGAGGGTATCAACCTTGCCGGCGTGGTGCGCATTCTCGATATGAAGGAGCGTGCCGAGGAGCGCGA
>CABPDL010000021.1:0-35879 GCA_902406375.1 uncultured Collinsella sp. | reverse complement strand
AACCCATCTCGCCCGCCCTCCAGACACAGGTTCCAAGATTGACAAAAAAGCGGTCGGCGCGCAGTGCGCCGACCGCCGATATATGGGGTCTGATGGTTTTACCAGAGAGGGCTACTTACTCGTCTAGGAGATCCTGCGGCACTTCGTTTCCGTCGCCTAGGTCGACGGGGGCTTTTTCGGCATCGGCTACGCCCTCACCCTCGACGTCCTCGCCTTCGGGCTTCTCCTTGGCGGCCGTCATGCGGGCGACAGCGCATACGCGGTCGTTGTCGTCGACGGTCATCATCTTGACGCCCTGGGTGGCGCGGCCAGTCTGGCTGATCTCGTCGGTCTTGACGCGAATGACCGTCGCGCCCTCCGTCACGATGAACAACTCGTGCTGCGGGCCCACCGTCTTCATGGCCGCGAGGTTGCCCTTACGCTCGGTCATTTGGATGGTGTAGACGCCCTGGCCGCCGCGATTCTGCTCCGGGTAGTCCGCGACCGGCGTGCGCTTGCCGTAGCCTCGCTCGGTGATGACGAATAAATCGCCGTTGCCGTTAGTGACTTCCATGCCCAGAACGCTCACGCCGTCCTTCATACCGATACCGCGAACGCCGCTAGTATCGCGGCCGGTGGCGCGCACCTGCTCCTCGGAGAACATGATCGCCTTGCCCGCGGTGGTGGCCAGGATAATCTTGTCGCCCTCGCGCACGCGGCGCACGTTCAGCAGCGCGTCGTCGTCACGCAGGTTGATAGCGATCAGGCCGTCGCGGCGGCTGCGGTCATATGCGCTCATTACGGTCTTCTTGACCATGCCGCTCTTGGTGGCAAACATCAGGTACTCGTCGGCAGGGAACTCGCGGCAGCTGATGACGCTCGCGATCTTCTCGCCCTCCTCGAAGGGCAGCAGGTTGACGATCGCGGTACCGCGCGCCTGGCGCGTACCCACCGGCAGCTCGTGCACCTTCAGGCGATAGACCTTACCCTTGCTCGAGAAGAACAGAACGTACTCGTGCGTGGACGCGATGAACATCTCGTCGATGACGTCGTCCTCTTTGAGGTTGACGCCCGACACGCCCTTGCCGCCGCGCTTCTGGGCGCGGTAGGCGGCCACCGGGATGCGCTTGACATAGCCTGTGTGGGTGATGGTCACGACCATGTCCTCATCGGCAATGAGGTCCTCGACGTCCAGGTCCTTCTCGACATGGCTGATCTCGGTGCGGCGCTTATCGCCGAACTTCTTGGAGATCTCGCGCATCTCTTCCTTAATGACGCCCAGGATCTTCTCCTCGTGCGCCAGCAGGTCCTCGTAGTAGGCGATGGCGCGGCGCAGGCCGTGCAGCTCTTCCTGGATCTTGTCGCGCTCCAGGCCGGTCAGGCGGCGCAGCTTCATCTCGAGGATGGCCGTGGTCTGCTCGGGCGTAAAGCCAAAGCGCTCGATCAGGCGGCTGCTGGCCTCGGAGTCGGTCTGCGAGGAGCGGATGATGCTGATGACCTCGTCGATATGGTCAAGGGCCATCAGGTAGCCCTCAAGGATATGCGCGCGGGCCTGGGCCTTCTTAAGGTCGAAGCGGGTGCGGCGGGTGACGACGTCGACCTGGTGGTCGATGTAGTGCTGCAGCATCTCGCGCAGACTCAGGCATTTGGGAACGCCGTTGACAAGCGCCAAGTTGTTGGCGCCAAAGGTCGTCTGCAGCGAGGTGTACTTGTACAGGTTGTTGAGCACGACCTGCGGGATGACGCCCTTCTTGAGTTCGATGACCAGACGGATACCCTTCTGGTTGGACTCATCGCGCATATCCGAGATACCCTCGATGCGCTTGTCGTTGACGAGCTGGGCGATCTTCTCCTGCAGGGTGCCCTTGTTGACCATGTAGGGAATCTCGGTAAAGACCAGGCGGCTGCGGCCGGTCTTGGTGGACTCCACGTGAGCCTTGGCGCGCACGGTAATGGAGCCACGGCCGGTCTCGTAGCTCTGCTTAATACCGGCACTGCCCATGATGATGGCGCCGGTGGGGAAGTCCGGACCGGGCATGATCTGCATGAGCTCGTCGACAGTGGCGTCGGGATTATCGATCAGGTAGCAGGTTGCCTCGATCGCCTCGGTGAGGTTATGCGGGGCGATATTGGTGGCCATGCCGACGGCGATGCCCTGGCTGCCGTTGACCAGCAGGTTGGGGAAGCGCGCAGGCAGCGCCTGAGGCTCGGCGAGCGATTCGTCGTAGTTGGGCTGCCAGTCGACGGTATCCTTCTGCAAGTCACGCAGCAATTCCATGGCGGGCTTTGCCAGGCGGCTCTCGGTGTAACGCATGGCCGCCGCGCCGTCGCCGTCGATGTTACCGAAGTTGCCGTGACCGTCGATGAGCGGCGTGCGCATGGAGAACCACTGCGCCAGGCGGACCATGGCCTCATAGACCGCGGAGTCGCCATGCGGGTGGTACTTACCGATAACTTCGCCGACCGTCCAGGCCGACTTCTTGTGCGGGCGGTTGGGGTAGATGCCGCTCTCGTTCATCGCGTACAGGATGCGGCGGTGCACCGGCTTTAGGCCGTCGCGCACGTCCGGCAGGGCGCGCGCCGTGATGACCGACATCGAATACTCGATAAACGACTGCTTCATCTCGCGACCGAACTCCGAAATCTGGAGCTGGCCACCATTGATATCCTCGCCGGCCGAGGCGCCACGGTCGACTTCGCCAAAGCTCTCCTCGAGCTCACCGTCGTCCTCTTCCTCGTCATCATCGGCATCGGGGTTATAGGCGTCCGGATCGCCGTCCTCGCCCTGCTCAGCACGGGCAAGCAGGCGCCTCAGATCGTCGGGCATGCCGGCGTCGCCGGCCTCGCCCATGCCCTCGTTATTGTTGATATCGTCTGCCACGTTACCTCCTCATGGTTTGCGTGGTCCATTAATCATCCTGCCACGGAGACGGCTTTTCCAGGTGCCGCAGATTCGCTCGAAAGAGGAGGGAAGCGTACTTGGGTACGCGACCGACGATTGAGGGCGAAGGTGCGGTGGCTGGGAAAGCCGAACAGGTTAGGCGTCTAAGAAGCGCGCGTCGTGCGCGTGTTTTTCAATGTACTCGCGGCGATAGCCGACCTCGGAACCCATCAGCTCGCGCACGGCGCGGTCTGCCACCACGGCGTCCTCGATCGACACGCGCTGCAGGATGCGGGTCTTGGGGTCCATCGTCGTCGAGGCAAGCTGCTTGGGGTCCATCTCGCCCAGGCCCTTGTAGCGCTGGACGGTATAGCCCTTGCGCTTCTTGGTGATCTTGCCGTCCTTGGCCTTGCCGTCCTCGTCGTTGTCGTCGGGGTTCAGGCCCAGACCCTGGATGGTGTCGCGCAGGATCTCGTCTTCGGGCTGGCGGCCGTTGGGATACACGTAGTGGATCTTGTTGCGCACCTTGATGCCAAAGATAGGCGGGCACGCGACGTACACGTAGCCGGCGTCAATCAGCGGACGCATGTACTTGTAGAAGAACGTCAGCAGCAGGATGCGGATATGCGCACCGTCGACGTCTGCATCGGTCATGATGATGATCTTGTGGTAACGCGCCTTGCTAATGTCGAAGTCGCCGCCGTCGCCGGCACTCGTCGTGACGCCGCAGCCGATCGCGGTAATCAGCGACTGGATGGTGTCACTCGAGAACGCGCGATGGTCACCAACGCGCTCGACGTTCAGAATCTTGCCGCGCAGGGGCAGAATCGCCTGGATGTCTCGGCGACGGCCGTCCTTGGCCGAACCGCCTGCCGAGTCGCCCTCTACGATAAAGAGCTCGGTCAGCTCGGCATCGCGCACCGAGCAGTCAGCGAGCTTACCGGGCAGGGACGCCGTCTCGAGCAGGCTCTTGCGGCGGGTCGCCTCGCGCGCCTTGCGGGCGGCGTTGCGCGCCTTGCAGGCCTGTTGCGCCTTCTTGACGATCTCACGAGCGGGCTTGGGATGCTCCTCGAGGTAATCGGTAAGGCCGTCGGTCACGATCTTGAGCGTGAGCGCGCGCATATAGGAGCTGCCGAGCTTGGCCTTGGTCTGACCCTCAAACTGCGGGTCGGGCAGCTTGACCGAGATAACGGCCGAAAGGCCCTCGCGCACATCGTCGCCGGTCAGGTTGGCGTCTTTTTCCTTGAGCAGATTCTGCTTGCGCGCGTAATCGTTGATCACACGGGTGAGCGCGGTGCGGAAGCCCTCAAGGTGCATGCCGCCCTCGGGAGTGTAGATGTCGTTGGCAAACGACATGACGTTCTCGCCGTAGCCGCTATTCCACTGCAGGGAAACCTCGACCTCGCCCATCTTGGCCACGGGAGCGTCCGGGTCCGATTTGCCCTCGATGTAGATGGGCTCCTTAAAGGCCTCGGGGACGTCCTTGCCCTCGTTGAGGAACTTGACGAAGTCGATGATGCCGCCCTCGTAGCAAAACTCCTCCACGTGGGGAGTCGCCTCGCGCTCGTCGGTCAGCACGATCTTGAGGTTCTTATTGAGGAACGCCGTCTCCTGCAGACGGTTGTGCAGCGTATCGAAATCGTAGATGCAGGTCTCGAAGATCTCGTCGTCGGGCCAGAAGGTGACGGTGGTGCCCGTCGAATCCGAGGTGCCCACGACCTCCATCTTCTTGACGGTCTTGCCGCGCGAGAACTCCATCTCGTAGGTGTTGCCATCGCGACGAACCTGAACGACCACGCGCTTGGACAGTGCGTTGACGACGGAGATGCCTACGCCGTGCAGGCCGCCCGAGACCTTATAGGCCGAGTTATCGAACTTACCGCCGGCGTGCAAGATCGTCATAACGACCTCGAGCGTCGGGATCTTTTTAACAGGGTGCTCGTCGACGGGGATGCCGCGCCCGTTGTCGACGACCGTGATGGAGTTGTCGGCGTGGACCGTCACCTGGATCTCGGTGCAGAAACCGGCCATGGCCTCGTCGACGGAGTTGTCAACGATCTCCCACACCAGGTGATGCAGACCGCTGGCGCTCGTCGAGCCGATATACATGCCCGGGCGCTTACGAACGGCCTCGAGACCTTCGAGAATCTTAATCTCGCCGCCATCGTAATCGTTTTCGTTTGCCACACGTCCTCCTTCAGTCAAGAAAATGTGTACAGCCTTACTAGTTTATCGTAAAAAAATACCCTCGGGACCGAGGGTATTTGGCTCTACAAGGCCACCAGATGCGATTTAAGGCTCTTTTTTGCTTTGCACGCCCTTGGCCCACTCGGCACTGGCTCTCATGGCATTCTCGAGGGCCTCGCGCAGTTTTTGGTCTTCGATGGGCGCCACCTGGCGCTCGATCTCGGTGCACTCGGCCTCACTTAGGTCGGCGTGCGGGGCCGGCGGGCGCTCGGTCGTCGCCGGGCGCAGGCGCTCCTTGGCAGCGGGCGGCGTGTGACCGGGCGCGGTGGTTTTGAACACCAGGCCGTCCACATGCGCACCGGCGCGCTCCATGCGCGCGCGGATGATCTCGCGCAACAACGTCATTTCCTGCGTCCACGAGGGCGAGTCGAGATACACCAGCAGCTCATTGGACTCGGGCAGGTAGCGCAGTCCCGTCACATGCCGCCCCTCGCGCGTGCCCGAGCACACCGCGTTCCATGCGCGATAGACCGTGCGCGACTCCTCGGCGGCCTCCATCTGCGCACGGCGCTTAGGCGTTGCAGCCGCCAGGATGCGCTGGCGCTCTGCGTTCAAAAACCCGCTGAAGGCGACTGTCTCGCTCTCGCGCTCGTAATTAGCACGTCTCACCCATGCTCACCACCTTGGCTCGATCAAGCAGGTCATCGGTAAAGTACCCCAGGTTGGTCGTAGTTATGACCGTCTGGATATCATCGCCAATCAGCCGCAGGAAAGCGCCGCGACGCTCGCCGTCGAGCTCGCTCATCACGTCGTCCAAAAGCAGCAGTGGGGCGGTGCCCAGGACATCGCGAGCCACGGCAACCTCGGCCACTTTCCAGGACAGCACCAGCGTGCGCTGCTGTCCTTGGCTGGCAAATGAACGGGCGGAGCGACCCGCCACGGTAAACTCAATCTCGTCGCGATGCGGTCCCACCAACGTCACGCCGCGGCGAATTTCCTCGTCGGCATGCTCGTCAAGGGCGGCCAGCATGCGCTCGTACGCCCAACCCTTCAGCTCTTCGCGATCCTCGACCTGGGGCAAAGCCCCCAGCGTGGACGCATAGGTCACGTTGGCGGCCTCACCTGACGCTACTTGCCCGTAGGCAGTGTGCACATGGCCCGCCAGCCGGTCGAGCAGAGCCAACCGGTGCACGAGCAGGGCCGAGCCCGCGCGGGCAATCGAATCGTTCCACGCGCCGAGCATCTCGCGGCAGCACCAGGTCTCCTTGAGCAAGGCGTTACGCTGGGTCACGCAGCGCCCATAGGTGCTCGCAAGATCGGCATAGCGTGCGCTCAGCTGCATGCCAAAGTCATCGAGGGCGGCTCGGCGCACACTGGCGCCTCGCTTAACCATGTCCAGATGGTCGGGGCAAAACAGCACGCTCGGCAGAACCCCGCGCACACCAGCGGCAGAGCATCTCTTGCCGTTGCGGCTAAACGAGCGCTTACCGTCCTCCGCGCTCAATCCCATATCAAGCACGCGGCCGTCGCCCTCGAGCCTCAGCTCGATCTTGCACGAGCCCACGCCGTCATGGACGAGCTCGGCTGCGGTCGGATGCCTAAACGAGGCGCCGCTCGTCAGCAGCTGCAGCGCCTCTATGAGATTGGTCTTTCCCGCCGCGTTGGGTCCCGCAAGTATCGTCACGCCCTCGTCCAGGGCAAGGCGATAGCTATCGAAGCTGCGGTAGTGCGCGACGGAAAGATCGCGGGCGAACATGGTCATGGCGCAGCGCTAGATGCGGACCGGCATGACCAGGTACAGGTAGTTGATCTTGTCGTAGGACTTAAAGATGCCCGCCTGCGAGTAGCTCTTGAGCTCCAGCGTGATCTCCTTCTCCTTGGACAGGGCATTGAGGCAGCCGAAGATGTAATGGTAGTTGAAGGCGATGGTACCCGACTCGCCCTCGGCCTCGACATCGATCGTCTCCTGCGCAAGGTCCTGGTCATTGGAAATGGAGGACAGGCCCATCTGCCCGTTCTCGACATCGATCTCGAACTTGACGGCGGGGTTGGCGCTCGCGATAACGGCCACGCGCTTGAGGGCGGCGTTAAAGGCGGCGACGTCGATCTTGACGCTCGTCACGCACGAATCGGGGATGAGCTGCTTGTAGTTGGGGTACACGCCCTCGATACGGCGCGACACGTAGGTGGTGTTGCCGGCCTCGAAGACGACCTGGGTGTCGGTAGCCCCGATCATGATGGTCGCCTGGCTGGCCATGATGTTCAGCGCGTCGTTAAAGGCGTCAGCCGGAACGTTGAGCTCAAAGGAGCCCTCGAGGGTCGAGGTCTCGACCTGCGTATCGCACACGGCCAAGCGAAAGGAATCGGTCGCTACCAGGCGTACGGTGTTGTTCTCGACCTTCATGTGCACGCCGCCCAGGATGGGGCGAGCCTTGTCGGTCGAGGTGACGCGCCACACGCGGCCGACCATTTCGGACAAGACATCGGTCGGCAGCTCCACGGCACTCTCGATGGCATAGGCCGGAAACTCGGGGAAGTCATTGGCATCGAGCGTGTTCAGGCGGAAAGAGCTCTTCTCGCAACCAATCAGCACCTGGCGCTCGGACAGCTCAAAGGTGACCGGGGCATCGGGGAGGGTCTTGGTGATATTGGAGAGCATCTTACAGGGAATAACCATCTCGCCCTCTTCTTCGACATGCGCCGCGATGCGATGACGGATCGAGATGGTGTAGTTAGAGGTCTGGAATTCCAAGATGCCGTCTTGGGCCTTAACGAGCACGCCCGACAGGATGGGGAGGGTGGATGCCGAAGCGACACCCTTCATAACGACGCCGATGGCTTGTGTAAGCGAGCTCTGGCTGACGGTGAACTTCATCTTTTAATACCTTTCTATAGATATAAATATCTTAATAATAGTAATAGCACTGACGAAACTGTTGATTACTCCCAAAGACGCAGGTCAGACCCAGAAAGAGAATCGACAGCAACCTGTGTGCAACAGGGGTGGTTTTCCACGTTCAAAACCTGCGCAAAACTTTTCATCACCGCGGGTTGGGTTTTAGACACCTTATGCCCGTGGTTTCGACAAGTTTTCAACAGGTGTCTCTATTTCCCTACGAGCGCAGTGTAATTTTATCGCGCAGCGACTTGAGGTCTTCGGTGACAGTGCGGTCTTCCTGGATCATCTTCTGGACCTTTTTGTAGCTCGTGCTGACGGTCGAGTGGTTGCGGTTGCCAAATTCGGCGCCCACCGCCGTGGTCGTCATCTCGCACATCTCGATGGCTAGGTAGATAGCGATATGGCGTGCTTTGGCGATATTGGCGTTGCGACGCGGGCCGATGAGCTCCTCGTGCGTCACGCCGTACTGCTCTTCGATGACGGACTGAACCGTCTGGACGTTGATCTTTTTGGCCGATGTGTCGAAGTACTGGCTGGCGATGGCGTCGATATCGTCAAAGGTGAGCTCCCCGCCCTCGCGCTCGCGGTCGCCCGCCTCGCCGGCGCAGCGCTCGCAGAAGCTCTCGAGTTCGCGGATGTTGGTGCCCGAGACCTCGGCCATGTGTTTAAAGTGCTCGTCGGTCAGGTGCCCGCCGTCGCCCCCATAGGCCGCCAGCAGCGAGTCGTCGCCTGCCTCGGGAGCGGCGACGATGGTGTTCTCGTAATAGCGCTGCAAGATCTTGTATTTCATCTCGTAGCTGGGCTCTGCGACCAAGCAGAGCATGCCGGCGTTGAAGCGGCTGGTCAGACGCTCGTCCATGCTCAGGTCCTTGGGGGCGCGGTCTGCCGCGATGACGACCTTCTTGTTGTTGCGGATGAACTCGTCCATGAGCTGGAAAAAGTAGTCCACGCTCGCGCGCTTGCCGATGATGTTTTGGATGTCATCGATGATGAGCACGTCCACGCCGTGGTATGCCTGCATGATAGGGGCGTTGCTCTTCTTTTGGCGGTCGAACTCGGTCATCAGGTCGTCCAGATATGCCTGGGAGTTGGCATACTTGACCTTGATCTCGGGCGACTTCTCGGCGAGCTCGTTTTTGATGGCAAGCAGCAGGTGCGTCTTGCCCAGGCCCGATTTGCCGTAGATGAACAGTGATGTGCACGTGCCACGCTCGTCCGCGAGGGCGGCAAACTTGAGTGCCGAGCGATAGGCATGGCTGTTCTCGGGGCCGTAGACAAAGTTCTCAAAGGTAAATTTTGAGTTCGCGGCGAGCGGGGCTCCATCCGCATTCTGCTCGGCCGGTACGGTCGGTGCCGGCATGGGTGAAGCGGGGGTCGCAGCTTGCGTGGACTTAGTCGGCGCTCCGCCCTTCATCTGGTTCATCATGCGACGAAAATCATCGGCCGAGAGCGTGTTCTTGATTGCAATGCCCGAATCCGCGCCCGCCGCTGCGTCGTGAGCGATAGGCATGTGCGTGACGGGTGCGTTCGTTGACGTCGCCGCCGCGGTCGGCAACGGTGCCATGGTTTCACGGGAAACATCGCCGTGCTGGTGCTCGATTGTCGGCACGTCGCCTGCGGAGGCCGGCACCGCCGGGGAGGCAGCGGGAGCCGCGGCGGGCGCCGTCGCAGCAGCGGATTCCGCCACGGCTCCTTGCGGTGCCACGATGTCGAGCGCAATCGGTGCAAAGGCGATTTCTTCCAGATAGGCCTCAATAGTCGGCTGATGCTTTTTGAGCTGCGCGATGGCAAAGCGCGAGGGGGCCTCGATCGTGAGCGTATCTTCGGTCAGGCTTATGGCGCGCGATTGCCCCAGCATGTTGATGAGGCGTGCATCTTGGCCGTCGCGCTGGCAAAAGGCGATGGCATCCCCCAGGATGATGCTTGCTTCCTCGTCCACTGTCTCTCCCGTTCTTTAGCTCTGAGCTCGCACACGAGCGGCGCCGAGTTCGGTCAGATGGTATTTCTGGCCATGCTTGATGACCAAGCCGGCCTGCGCCAAGTCATTGAGCGTGCGTGACCAAGTGGGGGCCGAGTTTCCAAACGCCCTCGCCAGATCGGTTGCACCGCACGCTTGATTTTGCGCCAGATAGCCCAGCGCGGCGTTGCCGCGATCGCTTACGAACACGTCCGGCTGTGGCTGCGCATACTGATTTGCTGCATTAGGATACATCATTTGAGCTGCTGATTGTTGAGAACTCTGCATCGGCGGCATTTGCTGTTGAAAACTTTGAGGCCACTGTTGGTTAGGCTGCGGAGTCATCTGCTGGGCCCAGGGGTTGTACTGCTGCTGCGGCATCTGCTGGTACGGCTGCTGATATCCCTGCTGGTACTGCTGCGGGAACTGCTGGCCATACCCCAGTGGCTGCATCTGCTGATATGGATATCCCTGTTGGTACGGCTGATAGCCCATTTGCTGGCTACCCGGTGCCCCCGTCGCCTGCTGCATTGCTGCTGTATCCTGATCCGCCAGCGGCATGGCCTGTGGCACGTTTGGCGGCATCGACATCGACGCCGCCTGGGGCTCTTGTGTAGGAAGCATTCCGGGCTGCTGCATCTGTCCCACGCGGGGCTGCATCTGTTGCGTTGCCATGGGCTGCTGCGCAAAAGCTCCCGGCAGGGGATATGCGGGCTGCTCCGTCTCGGGCCGCACGGCAGCACCGCGTCCGCCGGCACGCTCTATTTCCTGCACGCGTTTAGGGTCCAGGCTTACCGTAACCACGGTGCCGTTGCCCATGTTGTCCTCGATGGACACGGCCCCGCCGGCGTTTTCCAAATACTCCTGCACCATGGGAAACCCTGCTCCGGTTCCACGGATGTAGCGCTTCATCTTGCTGTTTGCGCTGGTAACGCCAAAGTCGAAAGCACGCTCCTTGTCGTCGATGCCGGGTCCTTGATCAGCGAAGCGGATGGTGTCTCCGCCGTCCAGAATCGAGATGATGGGCTCGGCAAAGTGCGCGTGGATAAAGTTTTCGACAATCTCGCGGATGACCATGAGCGAGATATGGCCACCTTGTTCTTTCATGCACTGGTAGACGGTGTTGGTCGTCTCTTCCAAATACGTGCGGACATCTTGCGGATCAATGACGATCACACGCGGTGTCGACAGCATATCGTCATAGACGGCGATGCGCGCGGCGTACATGGCTTTTGGCGCCTGCGTGGTCGTCTGCTCGCCTTCCTCACGCTCTTCGCGCACGCCGGTGATGTGCTCGTTGTCGGGTGCCGGGTCTCCGGAATCGACCATGGTGTAAAAGTCGTCAGACATGCCGCTCGCAATCTTTCAAAAGGTTTCGAACAAATAGTAGCTCACCGTGCAATGTTTCTCATCTTTCGACAACTTTTCAAAACCTGTTGAAAACTTTGGAAAACGGACGAAAAGTTCTCAACATTGCCAACATGACCTGTTGAAAACTCGATGAAATATCGTGAAAAGTTGCCATGCACCGCTAAATCGAGCTCGGCTTATGGGGGAACCGTGTGAACTGCGCAACCTTTTACCTTTGATTTCTTGACATTTGAACATTGATTTCCCTACAATCTTCAAGCTCACGTGTCTATATCTGCGTCCGCGCCCCCGCGGACACTCGAAATGCAGCAGGAGGAACTTAAGATGAAGCGTACGTATCAGCCTAATAAGCGTAAGCGTGCCAAGACCCATGGCTTCCGTGCCCGTATGGCCACTAAGGGTGGTCGTGCCGTGCTCGCCCGTCGTCGCGCCAAGGGCCGCAAGCGTCTCACTGTCTAGCAGCGATACACACATCTCGCATGAAGACTATTAAGTCTCGGCAAGATTTCGAGCATGTGTTCAGTCAGGGGCGTCGTTTCAATCACCCTCTGATTCGAATGACCATATGTGAATCGGTTGGCGAAGGCGACTCCGGAAGGGTCGCCTTCGTTGGTGCTAAACGGCTCGGTTGTGCTGTCGTGCGCAACCGTTCTAAGCGTGTGATGCGCGAGGCCGCCCGCAGCTGTGGATTTCCCGTTGCGGGTTATGACATCATCTTGTTCGCAACTCCCAAGACGAGGGTTTCTTCGCCTCAGGAGATGGACAATGCATTGCGTTCGCTTATGAAACGCGCCGGCGTTGCCGGGGAGGAGCGATGAGCAATCACGTTTTGCGACGTGTTGCCATCGCTCCTATTCGCATATATCAACAGGTTATTTCGCCCTTATTGCCTGACGCCTGCATTTATTACCCAACGTGCTCGCAATACGCCGTCCAGGCGATTGAGAAGTACGGTGTTTTGAGAGGCTGCTGGCTTGCCGTGAGGCGCATCGCTCGCTGCAATCCCCTGCACGTCGGCGGTTATGACCCTGTGCCCTAGCGGGCACTCGCTATCGGAGGAAAACTTACATGTGGGATTGGATCGTTAACATCCTTTTCGAGCTGCTCAAGCTCATCCAGACCTTTGCGGTCGACTGGGGCCTGTCCATCATCATCCTGGTGGTCATCATCCGTCTGCTGCTGACGCCGCTTATGCTCAAGTCGACTAAGTCGACGGCACGCATGCAGGTGCTGCAGCCCAAGATGCTCGAGATCCAGGAGCGCTATGCCGACGATCCCCAGCGTCAGGCCGAGGAAATGCAGAAGTTCTACAGCGAGAACAAGTTCAACCCGATGGCTGGTTGTCTGCCGCTGTTGATTCAGATGCCTGTCCTGTTCGCCCTATTTACGCTGCTGCGTAACCTGCCGGACTACTTTAACGACGGCACGTTCTCGTTCTTTAATATTCTGCCCGACCTGACCACCACGCCGAGTGCCTCCTTTGCCGATGGCTTTATGGTCGCGCTGCCTGCGCTGGTCTGCCTGATCCTGTTCGCTGTCCTGACCCTGATTCCGCAGCTCTATATGTCGCGCAACCAGACCGGCCAGCAGGCTCAGAGCATGCGTATGATGGCCGTTGTCATGACGGTCATGATGCTTTGGATGGGCTGGAGCCTTCCCGTTGGTGTTCTGCTGTACTACGACGTCTCGTCTGCTTGGCAGGTTATCCAGCAGATTTTTGTGACGCAGAAGGTCATCGACAAGGCGAAGGCCGATGAGGAGGAGCGCCTTAAGAACGCGCCGCTGCAGGTTGAGGTCACTCGTCGCGAGAAGAAGCCGCGCCCGCACAAGAAGAAGTAGCGGGATATCAATCTTATTTAGGTACCTAACTTTTGGAGTACGTTATGTCTGAAGAGATCATCGAGGATATGCTTGAGGAGGTTGCCCCGCAGGTCGCGGGCGATTATCCCGAGATTGCACAGCGCTACAAGGCCGGTGAAGAGCTGACCGACGAGGAGCTCGACACCATTGCCGATGTCGCGATTTCCATCCTGCGTTCCATCCTTTCGCACTTCGATGCCGCCAACTCTCCTATCGATGAGTATGAGGGCGACGAGGGTGAGCTGATTCTGGATGTAACGGCTCCCGACCTTGCTGTTCTCATTGGCCGTCATGGTCGCACCCTTGATGCCCTTCAGGTTATGTTCTCATTGCTGGTGAGCCGCAAGCTCGGCTTTAGATATCCGGTTGTAGTGGACGTCGAGGGATACAAGAGCCGCCGTCAGGACAAGGTTGCCTCCATGGCTCAGTCTGCTGCCGAGCGTGCCATCCGCACTCATAAGAGTGTTTCGCTTGCGCCCATGAATGCCTACGAGCGCCGACTGGTTCACATTGCACTTCGTGGCAATGACGCCGTCGATACTCATTCTGAGGGTTCTGACCCCGATCGCCATGTGGTGATTGTTGCTCGATAATCTACTCGAGCTTATGCTTAAGGGGACGTGGTTTCCACGTCCCCTTTTTTTGTCAAAAGTTCTCGATACACTGATTTTTGTCAGAAAGGAGCTTTCGTTGTTAGTACTTACTGATCAGCAGGCTGACGAGATGTTGAGTCGTCTAACTTCCTATTGCAAAGAGTATTCCTTGAGCGTAACTGATGTTGAGCTGAGGAAATGTATTCAGCATTTGGATTTGGTTCTGGAAACAAATAAGACAACCAATCTCACACGTATTCTTAACATAGAAGATGCTGCGGTACTACATATCCTCGACTCTCTTGTTTTGCTCCCTTATATCAATAAGGCTCCTGAGGGAGCTTTGCTCGATATGGGAACAGGTGCGGGCTTCCCCGGTATTCCTTTAACCATAACCACGCATCGTAAAGCTACTTATATTGACTCTGTTGGCAAGAAGGTTGATGCTGTCAATTCTTTTGTCCATGCTCTTGGATTGAAACATGGTCATGTCGTTCATGATCGTCTTGAAGAATATGCTCGAAGCCATAAGAAGCAGTTCTCTGTCGTAACCGCCCGCGCACTGGCCCCTCTACCGATTCTTGTTGAGTATGCGGCTCCGTTCCTCAAGGATGGAGGTCTATTTGTTATCACCAAGGGTAATCCTTCGGATGAGGAGCTTGCTTCCGGCATGTCAGCAGCTAAGATTTGCGGCTTCACTTTGCTTCTGAATGACGCAATCGATTTGCCTGAGGGCTTGGGCCACAGGGAGTTCATTGTTCTTAAGAAGAGTCATCCAGCATCCGTTTCATTGCCTCGTGCAAATGGCATGGCAAAGAAGAATCCGCTTGCCTAGATGTTTCACGTGAAACATAATGGATACTAACAACTTGCAGTGTTTCACGTGAAACATGGCGGTTGATATCGAATCGGAATGTTTCACGTGAAACATCCTCCGTTTGACAGCTTTAATACACACCAGGAGGGACCGTGGGATTTCGCGACGTTAAGCGTTCTAAGAGCGCAAAAGACACGCGTATCATTGCAATCATCAATCAAAAAGGCGGCGTCGGTAAGTCAACGACGGCTGTAAACCTTGCAGCAGCACTGGGTGAGCAGGGTCGTAAGACACTGATTGTCGATTTTGATCCGCAGGGAAACAGCACCAGTGGATTTGGAATTGAAAAAGAAGACCTTGATCACTGCATCTATGATGCATTGTTGAATGATGTGCCGGCAGAATCGCTTATTCTTGATACAAATTGCAAAAAGGTATTCGTAATTCCAGCTACGATTCAGCTTGCAGGTGCCGAAATTGAGCTCGTAAGCGCAATTGCTCGTGAAACCCGCCTCAAAGATTTGCTTGAGCCGATTCAGGACGAGTTCGATTTTATTTTCATTGACTGTCCTCCTTCGCTCGGCCTGCTTACTATCAATGCCTTGACCGCAGCAGATAGCGTTTTGATTCCAATCCAGTGTGAGTATTACGCACTCGAGGGCGTTACGAAGCTGCTTGAGTCAATGAAGATGGTCAAATCACGTCTGAACAAGGGCTTAGACACCTATGGCGTGCTTATGACCATGTATGACTCACGTACTTCTTTGTCGAATCAGGTTGTTGAGGAAGTTCAATCGTACTTTGGTGATAAGGCGTTTAAGACACTGATTCCCCGTACGGTTAAAATCTCTGAAGCTCCGTCTTTTGGAGAACCGGTAATTACCTATGCACCTCAAAACAAGGGTGCAAAAGCGTATATGAACCTTGCAAAAGAGGTGATCAAGCGTGCCTAGTGCAAAGAAACGTGGTGGATTGGGACGCGGACTCAATGCTTTGGTCTCAGAGGCTGAGTATGAGACCGGTGGTTCTGCTGCATCTGCTTCAAATGCCGCATCTGAAACAAAACTACCTATTGAGGATATCGTTCCCAACCCTAATCAACCGCGAGTTCACTTTAATGAAACTGAACTTCGCGAGTTGAGCGAGTCAATCCAAGAACATGGCGTTTTGCAGCCGCTCTTGGTTCGCAAGCATGGAAACGGCTATGAGATCATCGCTGGTGAGCGTCGTTATCAGGCGTCAAAGCTTGCTGGTCTTGAGGAACTGCCTGTCATCATTAAAGATGTTAATGATGAAGAGATGCTGGCTCTTGCTCTTATCGAAAATCTTCAGCGTTCTGATCTGAATCCCGTCGAAGAGGCTAAGGGCTATCGCCAGCTCATCGATGCGAGCTGTATGACCCAGGAGGCGTTGTCGAAGGCCGTAAGCAAGTCACGCTCTGCAATTACAAACTCGCTGCGCCTTCTCGATCTCCCCGAAGTAGTTCAGCAGATGATTTTCGTGGGTAAACTTACTGCTGGTCACGCACGTGCGATTCTTGCAGTTCCCTATGAGGACGCGCGAATTCGACTTGCAGAGAAGGTTGTTGCAGAGGGCCTTTCCGTAAGAGCGACAGAAAATCTTGCTCCATTGTTTTCTGCCGGAGAGACACCTAAGACGCCGAGGCCTGCTACGCCTCAGTCTTTTAAAAAGGCTGCGCGTGTACTTCGTCAGGTATTTAATACCAACGTGCGCGTGAAGAGCTCGCGTGGAAAGAATAAGATTGAGATTGAGTTTAAAGACGAGGAAGAGCTCTCTCGTATTCTTGGTGAAATGATTCAGTTTGATCAAGGAGGCCAAGATGAGGAATAAGATTTTAACTGCGATTGCATTGGTGACGACTGTCGCGGCTGGTGCCTTTGCTGGCTATAAGATCGCGACAGACGATGAACTTCGAGGTCGTTTGCTTCGTGGCGCGCAAGATATTGTCGATACTTCCAAGAAGAAAATGGATGTTATGACAGAAGATGTTGCCATGCGCACTGCTCAGGTAACGAAAAATCCTAAGATTAATCAAGGTTGGGTTAGCAACCAATGGGAAAATGTAGGCTATTAGGTACCTAACAATTACCCTGCATATTTTGAGGGGCCCTTGTCTGATTCATGAGACAAGGGCCGCTTATTTTGTCCGTAAAAAATGGGAAAGCTAGCAGCGGTCCAAAATTGAGGTCAATAAATGAAACGGCCCCTGTTGCATATCCTGCAACAGGGGCCGTTCGATGTTTCACATGAAACGTTTTGGAGTGCGACTCCCCTATGCGTTCTTCTGAACTTTGAAACGCTGTTTCAGCTGTCCGCAAGCGGCGTCAATATCGTTACCACGGGAGTTACGAATCGTGGTCTCGATGCCACGGGACTCAAGACGACGCTGAAGATCCTCAACCTTATGAATCGGCGACGGCTTGAGCGGGCTGCCCTCGATGTCGTTAAGTTGAATCAGGTTAACGTGGCACAGCGTTCCCTCGCAGAAGTCGCAGAGTGCCTGCATCTCGGGATTCGTATCGTTGACGCCTTCGATCATGGCATACTCGTAGGTCGGGCGGCGGCCAGTCTTCTCGGTGTAGAGCTGAAGCGCTTCGTGAAGGCGAAGCAGCGTGTACTTCTTAACACCGGGCATGAGCTTATTGCGCGTCGACTGGATGGCGGAATGCAGGGAAACGGCAAGCGTGAACTGCTCGGGGATGTCGGCAAATTTGCGAATACCGGGAATAACGCCGCTGGTAGAGACGGTGAGGTGACGAGCGCCGATACCGATACCATCGGGGTCGTTGAGGATACGCAATGCCTTGAGAACCTCGTCGTAGTTGGCAAACGGCTCGCCCTGGCCCATGAAGACAACGCTTGTGGCACGCTCGCCAAAGTCGTTGGATACATGAAGCACCTGGTCGACGATCTCTTGAGCGGTCAGAGAGCGCTTGAGGCCGTTGAGACCGGTAGCGCAAAAGGCGCAGCCCATGCCGCAGCCTGCCTGGGTGGAAACGCAGACGGAAAGTTTGTTACGACGGGGCATGCCGACAGTCTCGACGGAAATGCCATCGTGGTACTCGAGCAGATACTTGCGCGAGCCATCTTTGGAAACCTGCTTGGTGAGTTCAGTCGGCGTATCAAAGGCAAAAGCCTCTTTAAGCTGCTCACGGAAAGCCTTGGGAAGGTTGGTCATATCGTCAAACGAACAAACGTTCTTCTCAAAGACCCATTCGATGAGCTGCTTCGCGCGGAAGGCGGGCTGGCCAAGTTCGGCCACGAGCTCGCGAATATCGTTTTGGCTCAAGTCGCGAATGTCCTGAGATTTAGTCCTGGGATTCATGGAAGCCTTTCGATTTTGGGGAAACGTAGAGGGTATCGCTACAATATGGTATCAGCTGCAGAAATTATAGAGGAGGAGTCTGCCCATGCCGGGTAAAAGCCTAGAGAACATGCACGTAGCGGTCTTGGCGGGCGGTCATTCCGCCGAGCGCGAGATCTCGCTCGATTCGGGAAAGAACGTTGTGGTGGCGCTGAAGGAAGCCGGCTACACCTCGGTGGAGCTGCTTGACACGGCCGCTGATGACTTTATGGTAACCATGGCGACCGGCGGATTCGATGTGGCATTTATCGCCATGCACGGCGCCGGCGGTGAGGATGGCGCCATGCAGGGTGCCATGGAGACCCTGGGTATCCCCTACACGGCCTCGGGCGTACTTGCCAGCGCCTGCGGTGCCGACAAGGAGGTCTCTAAGCTCCTATACGCCAAGGCGGGCATTCCCATTGCCCCCGGCCTTGCGCTCGAGGTGGGCGATGAAGTCGATATCGATCATATCGTCGAGGTTTGTGGCGAGCGGTGCTTTGTGAAGCCGGCCGTCAACGGTTCCAGCTATGGCATTTCCCTGGTCCATGAGCCCTCCGAGCTGCCCGCGGCAATCGCCAAGGCGTTTGAGTACGGCGACAAAGTGCTGGTCGAGAAGTGCATCGATGGTACCGAGATCACCGTCGGCGTATACGGCGAAGATGACGTACGCGCCCTGCCGATTGTCGAGATTCGTAAGCCCGAGGACTGCGAGTTCTACGATCTGGACGTGAAGTATGTCGACCCTACGGATATCCATCGCATTCCGGCGCAGATTTCACCCGAGAATTACGCTCGCGCTCAGGAACTTGCCTGTGCCGCTCACAAGGCCCTCGGTTGCCTGGGTATCTCGCGCAGCGACTTTATTGTGAGCGAGGACGGCCCCGTTATCCTCGAGACCAATACCATTCCCGGCATGACCGATACGTCGCTGTATCCGGATGAGATCCGCCGCACCGACGACATGACGTTCCCGCAGGTCTGTGACAGCCTGATCCGTATGGGCCTTCGTCGAGCGGGCATTGCATGCTAATCGAGGACGCGGTTTCGTCAGGAACGCCGCAGTTTGTCATCGATTCTTATGCCACGCTTGCCGAGCGCGCCAAAACCCAAGCGTTTGGTCTCATCGAAGAAGATGTTATCGTCCTCGATACCGAGACCACGGGTCTTTCGGTGCAGGACAACGAGCTGATCGAGATATCGGCGGCTCGCCTTTCGGGCCGCGAGGTCATCGAACGCTTCGATACCTTCGTGCATCCCAAACAGCTGATTCCCGCCGAGATTACCGAGCTCACGAGCATTACAAATGCCGATGTGGCGGATGCCCCGTCGGCGGTTGAGGCCGTCGCCGCTCTCGCCGATTTTGTCGGTGGCTGCCCGGTGATCGCACACAACGCCACGTTCGACCGCTCGTTTATCGAGTCGGTCAAAGGCGGCGTCAACGTGAGCGATATTTGGATCGATTCGCTGGCGCTGTCGCGCATCGCGCTTCCGCGCCTGGCCTCGCACAAGCTGTCTTTTATGGCCGATCTGTTTGGCTGCGACTCGGTATCACACCGTGCCAATGCCGACGTCGACGCCCTGTGTGGCGTATGGCGCGTGTTGCTCGTGGCGCTCACCGACTTGCCCCAGGGCCTCATGGCGCGCCTAGCCGACATGCATCCGGACGTGCCTTGGTCCTATCGTCCTATCTTCTCATTCTTGGCAAGGCAGAACCCTGGTTCTATCTTCTCTCTCAGCGCCGCTCGTGCTGACGTTCTCAAGGCCGATCGCGCCGACGATCGGGTGGACGCCGATGAGCTGCCGGTTCTCAAGATGCCGAGTCGTGAGGAGATCGAGGCAGACTATGCGCCAGGTGGCCTTGTCAATCGCATGTATCCCACCTACGAGCCGCGTGATGAGCAGATCGCGATGGCGCTCGAGGTCCGCGATGCGCTGGTCACGGGCACTCATCGAGTAATTGAGGCAGGCACGGGCGTCGGCAAATCGATGGCCTATCTGGTGCCTTTTGCCGAGGCAGCACGCCGTAACAACATCACGGTAGGTATTGCGACCAAATCGAACAATCTTGCCGACCAGCTCATGTACCATGAGCTGCCAAAACTTGCCGAGCAACTGGACGGTGGTCTGTCATTTTGCGCTCTCAAGGGGTATGACCACTATCCGTGCCTGCGCAAGCTCGAGCGCATGAGCCGCGGCCAGGTCGAGATTACCACCAAGCGCGATCCGGCGGACACGCTCACGGCGGTCGCGGTCATTATGGCGTACGTCTGCCAATCAGCCGATGGCGACCTCGACTCGCTCGGCATTCGGTGGCGCAGTGTCAACCGTCCCGACTTTACGACGGCCTCGCGCGAGTGTGCTCGTCGCCTCTGCCCGTTTTTCCCTGATAAATGTTTGGTCCACGGCGCTCGCCGTCGTGCGGCGCATGCCGATGTGGTGGTCACCAACCATTCCCTGCTGTTCCGCAACGTCGCGGCCGAGGGCAGGATTTTGCCTCCGATTCGTCATTGGGTAATCGACGAGGCCCATTCCATCGAGCGCGAGGCGCGCTGTCAGTGGGCGCGTGTGGTGTCGGCGGACGAATCGCGCGTTCTGTTTGAGCGTCTGGGTGGCTCGAGCACCGGCGCGCTAAGCCAGGTTTCCCGTGATTTGGCAACCTCCGAGGGCTCTACGCTCTATCTGGGCCTTACTGCCAAGGCGACGTCGACGGTCTCGCGCGCGAGCATGGCGATCGCCGGCGTGTTCGATGGCGTTCGCGAGCTCGGCCGCCGTGCGCGTGGGGGTTATGACAATGCCAATCTATGGATTGGCCCCGAGCTGCGCGAATCTGACGACTGGCATGATTTCTTACAGTCGGCCCACACTGGCATCGACGCATTGGAACAAGCTGACAAGAGCGTCGACGCGCTGGTGCAAGCCGTCGCCGCCGACAAGCCAGAGGTTGTTGTCGACCTGGGTGATATCTCGCGCCGCCTGCACGAGCTGGCCGAGAACCTAAAACTCATCATTGATGGTACCGATGAACACTACGTGTATTCGCTGCAGGTCAATCGCAGGCTGCGTGCCGGCGGAGAGTCAATGACCGCAGAGCGCATCGACATTGGCGAGGCCTTGGCAACCGAGTGGCTGCCCGAGGTTCACACGGCTATCTTTGCCTCGGCGACCATGACGGTGTCCAAAAGCTTTGAGCACTTTAACCATGCGGTCGGCCTTGATCGCATCGGTGCTTCAACGTCGTCATCGCTGCACTTGGATTCGAGCTACGACTTCGATTCGAACATGGCTGTAGTCGTTGCGGGCGATATCCCCGATCCGCGCGATCGTGAGAGCTATCTTACGGCGCTCGAGCGCGTACTGGTCGACGCCCATCTTGCCATGGGCGGATCGGTGCTCACGTTGTTCACCAATCGGCGCGACATGGAAGACCTGTACGCCCGCGTTGAGCCCAAGATGGCCCGGGCGGGTCTGGAACTCAACTGCCAGCAGCGCAACTCATCTCCTCGTCGCCTGCGCGACCGGTTTATCAACGAACCGACCTCGTCGCTTTTTGCGCTTAAGGCCTTCTGGGAGGGGTTTGATGCCAGCGGCGAGACGCTGCGCTGCGTCATCATTCCCAAGTTGCCGTTCTCGAGCCCCACGGACCCGCTCTCGTGCGAGCGCAACCTGCGCGAAGACCGCGCATGGGCGCGCTATTCGCTGCCCGAGGCGGTGCTCGAGGTTAAGCAGGCCGCGGGGCGTTTGATTCGCTCGTCGACCGATAGCGGCGTGCTGATCTTGGCGGATCCTCGCCTGGTGACGAAGGGCTATGGCAAGAAGTTCTTAACGTCGCTGCCCACGAGCTCCTACCAGCGCATCGAATCGGCGCAGATCGGGCACTATCTACAGCTGTGGCGTGCACGCCACGAGCGGCGGCGCTAAAGCGGACAGACGAGGGTTTTTGCCATATCGCACAGACGCTTTGACAGGGCGGGGTCATCCAAGATGCGGATGGCTCCGCCCGCTGCGATTATCTGGCTCAGCAGCCAACGCTCGGAGCCGTAATGTACGGTTACCGTTGCCATGTCTGTCCCGCTGCGTTCGATTAGGGTGATGCCGGCCCAGTCCAGATGCTCCGCCATATCGAATGGCATCAAGAGCTTTGCGCTACGCTGCGTCCGGGCAAGGGAATCGTGGAGGGATGCAACGTCCGGTGCGTGAGGCACGACGGAGTCTTCCGTCAAGGCGAGTCCCTCGATTTTATCCATGCGATAGGTGCGCTGCTCATCGACCGCGATGTCCCAGGCAATCAGATATGTTTGGTCGCCGTTTGCTGTAATGCGCAAGGGGTCGACCAGACGCTCGCGTGGCCGCGCATCGTCCATCGAGCGATACGAGATGCGACAGCGAACGCCGTCCTGAATGGCGCAGCTCAGCTGCTGCCAGTGCGACCCGTGGTTGACGGTGTCAAAGACGTGCTGGTTATAGCCGAGCTCTTCGGGTAGAAGAGCATGTCGAATTCGAGCCGCCGCCTGGGGCTCGATCCCCAACGATTCAAGTTCGTGGTTGAGCACAGCGCCCTCGGCGGCACTCAGGCGCAGCGGTAGTACACGCCCGGCGTCACCGGTGAGGACCACGCGCTCGCCGTGGCATTCGCAGATGATACGCGCACCCGATTCTCGGTCCGCGAGCGTCGAGACGATCTCGAGAATCTCGTCGAGCGACGCCCCCGTGATGTCAAAGCGACTGCAAATCTCGGTTCGTGTCATGCCGCTCTCGCCGGCGGCGTAGAGGGCCTCCATGATGTCGATGGCGCGCGAGAGCCTCTGCTCGCTGGTGAGTTTACGCACGGTCATGCTCGTGCACCGTCCTTTCAATGAGGTGGTTCCACGCCTGCTTGAGCGATTTGGGGGCCATGGGCCTCATGCCGTCCATGGCGTGGGCCATGCAAAATGAGGCGGCGGCTTCAAGATCGCGCACGTCAACGGTCCAAGCCCATCCCGAATCGGTGTGTGCGAGCTCACCTCGCCCGCGCGTGAGGCCGTTGATCATATCGATCTGCGTCTGCGGGGCGAACGAGAACGTAGCCGCAACGGGCGGGCGGTCGGCAAAATCGAATTCAAAGAACAGGTAGTCGTTGAGATTGAAGTCTGCGGGGATGGCGTAGGCCTTCGAAGGACGCCAAGCGCGAACGATACGGTCGCAGCGGAATGTCCTGATGTCGTCGGTGGCATTGTCGAGGCCGCAGAAGTACGCAACGCCCTCGCGCTCGAACATGCCGTAGACGCAGACGGTACGCTCTTTCTGCTCACCGCGTCCGTTCTGATATAAAAATCGCAGCGCGCATCGCTCGGCAAAGGCGCTCCATACCGCATCGACGGTGGGAGAGCGGCGGATCGGTGCTTCGTCCGCCGTCGTCCTGCCGGTGAGGTAGGCAATCTTGGAACGAATATCAGCAAGCGGCGCGGCAAAAGTGGATGAGCCGGCCGCTATTGTCTGGTCGATAGCGTTGAGCAGGATATCGGCGTCGTCTGCGGTGATGAGGCCGCCTGCCGCAAACGTGTGCTCGCGGTCGATTGTCCATGAGCTTTCCTCGGTCTCCTGCGCGCCGGCGGGGCGAACCTCCTTGATTAAGATGCCGCGTTCGAGCAGTTTGTCACGATCGCGCCGAAACTTGCGCTTATCCGAGTCGATATTGCCCGAGCCATATCCCAGGTCAGAATCCAAGACGATCTGCTCGGTCGTCAGCGGTTCGGGGGAGCTGTTGAGCACAAAGAAAAGATTGAGGATGCGCTGAGCCGTTTTATCGAAACTGGGCTCCGAATTTCCCTTTTTAATTGTCGCGGTCGCGTCGCTTGCCGTCATAGAGTCCTCGCATGAGAAGGTAGTTTGCTGCCATGATTTTAGTCCGATATGGAGATTAGGCTATATCCTTGTCCGCTCGGGGCGTTAAGATGGCCCGAATTCGGTCGTTTGCGCTCGCTCGGGGTATACTTTCGACTATATACGGTTCTAATGTGCATGCATTGGGCCTATTTGTCGGATTATGGATGTGGAGCGCACATGGCGAACACCCAGAACTATATTAACCACCTGCTGCAGAACACCGGCATTACGCCGGCATGCAGCGAAGAAGAGCGCTTGGCTGCCGAGGATATCGCTCAAATCTTCCGCAACCACGGCTTTGATCCCGAGGTTCAGGAGTTCAATGCCCCGGCGCCCAGTAGGTTGGCATTTGCCGTTACCGGTATTCTTGCGTTTGCCGGTGCCCTGCTGATGGGCATCGGCGGCGGTATCGGCTTGGTCGGCACCTTGCTGGCCATCATCGGCGCCGTTCTTTACGTGCTCGAGCGCACGGGCCACCCCGTGGTTTCGCGCCTGGGCAAGACGGGCGTGAGCCAAAATGTCATCGCCTACCACAAGGCCTCGGGCCCGCTCGCGTCTCCGCGCAACCGCCCGGTGGTCGTTGTCGCACACTACGACTCTCCCCGTGCTGAGCTGCTCGCCCGCGAGCCCTATGCTTCGTATCGTGCACTCATCGCCAAGCTGTTGCCCGTTGCCACGGTTGCCCCTGCTGCCGTTGCCATCCTGCGTATCCTGCCGCTCCCCGGCGCGCTCAAGGTTCTGCTGTGGATTGTCGCGATCCTCGCTTCCCTCGTTGCACTTGTCAACGCGGCAAACATCATCTCTAACCGCCACATTCTTCCCTATACGTCCGGCGCGGTGTGCAACAAGTCTTCTGTCGCCGCTATGCTCGGCGTTATGGACAACGTTGCTCCCTTCCAGGGCGAAAACGAGTTTCCCGACGATGTTCCGTTCGATACCTATTTTGGGGAGCAGAAGCGTCGTGCCGAGGAGATGGCGCGCGCAGCAGCGGAGTATGCCGCGGCCCAACAGCAAAACGACTACGGCAACACCATCGAGTATGAAGAGCCTACCTACGCCGAGGACGAGTTCGGTCAGCCGATTGCTCCCGACGCTCAGACCGAGCCCGAACAGGGCGAGGCTTTCGACGAGCAGATCGAGGGCTTTGAGGGTGCGTCTGCCGACGAGACGCTGATTGGCGCCATCGTGCCCGAGGATCAGAATCAGGCTGTCCAGGCCGAAGAGTTCAATGACGAGGTTCCCACTGCCGAGCCGGCGGAGGAGCCTGTCGCGGCCGAGCCCGAGCCCAGGCTCTATCGCAATGCCGCCGGCAACATCCGCTTTGGTTCGGATGCCATCCGTGCGCTCGGAATGCTTCCCGAGTCCTGCACGCTCGATTACGAGGAAGGCGAGGAGCCGACGTTTGAGCCCGAGCCTGCCCCCGTCGTGACTGCATCTGCGCCCGTTGTCGCCGTGGATGATGAGTCTGCCGCGGTTGCCGCTGCCGTTGCCGAGCCCGAGGCGGTGTCCGCGATCGATCCCGCGGCAGGACTGGACATTTTGGCTCCCGCCGCGCCGGCGCAAGACGTTAGGGACGAGCCTGACGACGATTACGCTGAACAGCCGAGGCGCGTGTCTTACGAGAGCGATACTGATTTCTCGGCCGAGATTCCCGCGGCAACGCCCCATGCCGATATTGCATCCGCGTTCTCTTCGATTGGCGCCAGCGCTTCCAACTTCTTTAAGGGTGCGCTTGCAAAGGGCAGGAAATTTGTCGACGATTTCGAGGGGAAGCGCGTTGCCGCACGCGAGGCTGCCGAGCAGGAGGCTATCGCTCAGCAGCAGGCAGCCGAGGCGGCACGTGAGCGCGCGGCGCAAGAGTTCGAGCAGAACGAGGCTATGCAGTCCGTGCCTGTCGACGCCGCCGAAGCTACAACGTCCTTTGAGGCTCAGCAGCACGTCGATAGCACCATGTCGTTTGATGCCGCGCAGTTCGATTCCACGATAACGTTTGAAAAGCAAGGCACCGCGATTGCCGAGCCCCTTCCTGTTTCCGATGAGCAGGGCGACGCGGCAGACGATGACGAGCCTATTGATGCTGCCGAAATCCAAGATGCCGCCGGGCACGAGCCCGTCGAGGTCAACTGTGACGAAGAGCAATACGCGGCAGCCGATCAAGGTGATTCGACCGAGGTCGAGCAGGAGGAAGTGCCTGCGGTTTCCGAGGCTCCCGAGACAGATGAGTCGAGGCCTTACTCCACGCAGATTTTCACCATGCCGACCCCGAGTGGTTCCGGTGCCACGGTTGCCGATGTTGCTCCCACCCAGGACGAAACGGTCGATTCCCTTATGGCCCAGATTTCCTCCCAGGCATCACCGCGTCCGCAGGTGAATGTTCCCGATCCGGCGTCGGCTCCGTCGCCTGCACCTTCCTCGTCTCCGCTGGCTTCGGTCCCCGATCCGTCGCTGCCGTCGATGAAGCAGGCAAACGTTGCGTCTCGCACGTCGCTGTTCGACCTTCCCGACCCCTCCGCACAGGTCAACGACCCCTTTGCTACCGCTCAGGGTCCCGAACCAACATCGGCACCCGTTGCGCCTCCTAGGCCCGTTGCGTCGGGCGCTCAGCCGATCGAGACCATTTCGGCTCCCGCCCCGGCGGCGCCCAAGTCTCGCAAGCGCGGCCTGGGCGGCCTGTTCGGTCGTAAAAAGAAAAACGAACAGGACAGCATGAGTGATTGGCTGGGCGTCGAAGACGATTACGATGCCAAGAAGTCCGGTCGCGGCATCGGTTCGTGGGATAATTTCGAGGACGATAACGATGGCTGGAAGGGCGGCGCTACGTCTTCCGACGGCGCTTCTTCCGAAGATATGCTCTCGGCTGTCGCCTCTATGGGCGACGATGAGCTGCTCGGTCACGATATCTGGTTTGTGGCAACGGGCGCCTCGGATTGTGATGGCGCCGGTATGAAGGCCTTCTTGGCTTCGCATCGCGATAAGCTCCGCGGCGTCTTCTTCATCAATCTTGAATCCGTCGGCGCCGGTAGGCTTTCGGTGGTGACGGTTGAGGGCGAACAGCAGCTGCTCAAGGGCGATCGCCGCATCATGAACCTGGTCAGCAAGGTGTGCAAGTCGTTCCATGTCGATTGTGGCGCGCTCGAGATGCCCTATGCCAAGACCGATGCCTACGCCGCCCTCGAGGCGAGCCGCCGAGCCCTCACCATCGCCGGCGTGGACGGCACGCGTCTGGCTTGCGCTCGTACCGAGGACGACCTGCCCCACAATGTCAACCCGACGAACATTGCCACGGTATCCGAGGTCGTGACCGAGGTTATCCGCCGTTCGTAGACGGAGCTCTAAGGAGTCAACGTGTTTTTGTATATTAAGCGCCATTGGCCTGTCTACGTGATTTTGACCTTGATTGCCATTGCGTTAGGGTTTGGAGCTGCCTACATCGTGGGCGCGAAGGGCTCGACCCCCGCCTCCGCAATCAGCGAAGAGGTGGAGCAAGAACAGAGCACGGGTGCCGATGGGATTCCTGAGTCCGAGCAAGCAATCGTTGATGGTGGATCTTCGTCTGCAGAGTAGATGCGGCGATTTAAATGATTGAAAGCGGGCGAGCCGGGGGACTGGCTCGCCCGCTTTTTCATCGCTCTAGCGCTTCTTTGGGATTGACCTAAGGCGAGCGAACCATAGGGCTGCGGCACCCGAGGTCAGGAGCGCGGTGATGCAAGCGGCGATGGGAGCTGATCCTGTTGCCGGTAGGTCCTGCGGTAGGGTACAGCGTTGAATGACACTGTCCTCGTCATGTGACTCAAGTTTATCGCCGCCGCCGTTGCGGCAAAGATCGACGCGTGCGCTGTTGGTGAGTGCAGTTTGGGGTGTGTAAGCCGACGTTGCCTGCATGTGCACGACTGCGCCCCGAGCATCTGTGCCAAGGATTGCTTTGGCATCGTCAAGGTCGTCGTGCTCATCTTTGAGATCATCACGGGTCCAAGAATCCGTATCGCTTCGAGTCGTAAAGTCGGCGGCTACCGCACCGTATTCAATGCGAATGCCCGTCACGACGGTATTGGATGCAAGGTCGAGTTCTTTCGCCTCGAGTGTGGCGGATTCCGTGGTCGAGACATCCGCCTTCCAGAGGTGCCAGCCGTCGTAATCGACGAGGCGGCAATCTTCACCCAGACTCTCTTTTACTTCGTCGGACTCAAGCCAAGGATTTTCGTGCCCATCGCCAAGAGTCGCGTTTGCCGGCTCATCGACGTCTGTCGAGTCCAACGGCGTCGTGCGATACCACACGTTGCACAGACCGTTGAGGTCGCCGATGGCGACGGGGGTTTCGATTGAGACGAATCTCGCCGTGCCGTCTTTGGCGCACTCAAGATCATCGGTAATCGTAAACTCATCAACCCAAGTAGCGGAATCGTTTCGAGCATCGATGGTATAGGAGAAAAGCCCATCCGTATTGGTTTGCATCGCGGCGCGGTTTTTTCCATCGCCGTTAGCCAACAGACCCTTCCCGATAGGTTGGACAAGTTCCTGACGCTTGTCGACCTGTCCTTTGATCTCGATGGGCGCATCCTTCATCGCGACGGATTGGACTTCTCCCGTATCCTTTATTTCAAACGTTATCTCCTCGGCAAGGTCATAGGTCCGCGGAGACATCGTTTCGCGCAACGAGTAGGTGCCGGGTGCAAGATGTTTGATGCGGTGCGGCTTGTCGGATGAGGTCCAGGAGTCTATTTCGGTTTTATCGGGACCATATAAGGTGAGCTGTGCGCCTTTCACTTCCTGCTCTCCGCTTGCATCGACCTTGGAGATATCAACCTTGGTGTAATCGTCGGATACGTTAAGCCGTGCTTCCACAACGGGTGTTTTCTGGTCGGCATAGGTAAGGTCGACGATATGGTGCGTCCGGTCGAGTAAGAAGCCGGTCGGCGCTTGAGTCTCGACAACCTCGTAGCGTGCGGTGCCAGATCCCAGCGGGAGGTCGTCCGCGCGTGCTTCTCCAGTTTCATCCGTCGTGACGGTAGCGACAGTCTCACCGTCGAGCGCGGCAATGCTACCGTCGGGGCGCACGATATCACCTGAGGCACGGATCTCAAAGGTGGCGCCCGCGAGGCTGCTGCCGTCTACGGCATCGGTTTTAACGATCCTGATGTTTCCGGTCGCGGCGTGGTTATAATACGAGACGATTGCAACGGGCGTTAGGTTTATATCGGCGGGTATGTTTACCTCGATCTCTCCGCCGACAAGATAGGGCTCTTTGGCCGAGGTTTCGCGTACATAATAGGTGCCCGGCACGAGCGATTCGGGCAGTGTGACGGTGCCGGTCGCGTCAGTCGTAAAGGTGTCCATTACGTTATATGCTGGATACCAGCATGTTTGTGAGACAGGTTTGTGATTGCTGTCGAGGAGTTGGAAGGTGAATCCGGCTAGGGGAACAGAGGCGCCTGTTTGGGCATCGCGTTTTACAATCTGGAGATGCGTCGACAGGGCGTGGTTGTCCACGATATATTGAAGCTCGGCGCCGTCGGAAATCTGATTGGCCTCGACGGTCCATTCCCCCGCACGTTTAAAACCCTCGGGGACGGTTTCCGGAACCTCACGAACCGTGTAGCCGGCGCGGTCGTATGGGACGGCTCCGTGGACACCGGCTGGTCGCTTGCCTGTGCCGAACCATGCTTCGGGCTGGTCTTTGGTGGAGGCAAAGCCATAGATGTTTGTAGTCAGTGTGCCAACAACCTGCTGAGAGCTGTTACTGACAACCTCAAAGACAACATCTCCTGCCGGCTGCTCCAGGCCGGATTGATCGCTATTGCCGTAGTCCTTGAATTTGGAAATCTCAAGGTCAAACGCAATGGGGATATTGGAAACGCGAGATTCGATCTCGACCACGCCTGAATCGCCGAGTTGGTCGGCTCCAACGGTGTAAGACCAACTGTCACCGGAGGGCAAATAGCCCTCGGGCGCCTTCGATTCATAGATGGTAAAGGTTCCCAGGGGGACATCGGTGAGGGTAGCTCGACCGCTTTCATCGGTCCTGAGAGTTTGTGTCCATCCAGGGGTTGATTGCGATACGCACACGAATTCTGCTCCTGCGAGCGAAGCTCCAACTTGGGGGCCTGCATTCGTTGCGGCGTCGAGCTTTACAACGCGCAAGGTAATGGTGCCGGGTTGTTCATCAATGGTGACGTATCCGCCGTTATTCGTCGTGGTAAAGGCAATGCGATCGTGCAGGGAGATATAACCAGCTGGCGCTGTTGTCTCAACTAGGTAGTATGCCGTGTTGGGTAGGAGTGTTGCCTGCGCTCGACCGTTGCTGTCCATCTGGACGGTGCCGACACGCGCGCCGCTGGCGCTCTCAAAAACATCGAATGTTGCCCCGTCAAACTGATAAGTATTGTTTCCGCTGGTAATGGCAGCGTTTGCAGACTGCTTTTGGAAGGAAACAGAGACCGCCGGCAGTACATAGAGCATGTCTTGACGTTTGCTGCCGCCCGATACGGTTCCTATATAGCGCCGCGCGCGGTGCGGAGCGGCTTTGATGCTTCCTGATTTTGCGCTGTCGTGGAGCCACCGCGCAGCCGCCACGACTTCATTGTCGGCGGTAAAGTGCCCGCTCTTGGTTTTGCCCTGAGCGGTCGTGTAGGAGTAGGTGCCGTCGACATGGGTAGTGCCGTTGAGCATCCATACGGCAAGCTGGGTGGCAGCGCGGGCGCGATCGGGTGAAAGATGGTAACCGCCAAACGACGTGGCGGTAGGATATCCGTGACAAACGATTGCCGCGAACTCGTCGTCGAGCCACACCCAGCCTTGATCAAAGTTGAGCCATGGGCCGCCCGGCTTGGTGGGGCCGGGGCGCTCCTGGTTCATGCAGTAGGCAATCGAGGCGTCTTGAGCTTCATACTTGCCGATGAAGAAGGGCCCACAATCATCGCTAATAGTGCGGAAGCCGAGCTGGTCGTAGCCATCGACGGCAAATGCGGCTCCCGGTGCCAGACAGCCGAAAAGCAGGAAGAGGAGCAGGAGCAGCGGACCTGTTGCGATTGCGCTGTGGACAGAGTGCGTGGGTGCGTTGGACATGGCTGCTCCTTATCCCTCGTGCGCCGCATGGGGAGGTTGCGACGCGTAGGATGAGGCTACCCCCGAGGTTCATGCGGGTAAGTACCGGAGCCTGACCAAAAGCTTGCCCAATTCCTGACAAATTGAGCTCAAATACAACAATCAGGCAAAAGCGCAGGTAGAAGATAAGGAGAACAGGAGGCCAAAGGTCCTCGTCTCCACAATTGATGCGATTTTCAAACGAATCTCCACAGCTAAAACAAGCATCGCCACCCTTGTATCGAACAAGACAACCGCGTTATACTAGCCAACACACAAGCGGGCATCGCCAAGTGGTAAGGCATCAGCTTCCCAAGCTGACACTCGCGGGTTCGAGTCCCGTTGCCCGCTCCAGAAAAAGTAAAAGCACGACACCGTTCCGGTGCCGTGCTTTTTTCAATAAAGCGCCGGGACTCGAACCCGCCAGGGTGCGAGCGTAAAACAAACGCGAAGCGTTTGTAGCGAGCAGGCGAAGGCGCCGGCAGGCGCCTGAAGCCGGTACGGATTTGCGAAGCAAATACGCGGACGTCCCGTTGCCCGCTCCAATTCCAAAATGTTAGGTTAATGCCTGCTGCCCATACTTGCACCTGCGCACGGTACAATGGTTGGGTTACGACCAACGTGCCAATAACCAAAAAGGAGCCGCTATGATCGATCGCTATACCCGCCCGGAGATGGGACACATCTTCTCCCTCGAGAACAAGTACGCCATTTGGCAGGAGATCGAGGTCCTGGCCTGTGAGGCCCAGGCGGAGCTCGGCAAGATCGGCATTTCTAAAGACGAAGCCCAGTGGATTCGCGACCATGCCAACTTTGAGAAGGCAAAGGTCGACGAGATCGAGGAGGTCACGCGCCACGACGTCATCGCCTTCCTGACCAACATGAAGGAGTACATCGACGCCGATGTTCCCGAGGGCGACCCCAAGCCCAGCCGCTGGGTTCACTATGGCATGACCAGCTCCGATCTGGGCGACACGGCTCTGTGCTACCAGCTCACCCAGGCCTGCGACCTGATCATCGAGGACGTCAAGAAGCTCGGCGAGATTTGCAAGCGTCGCGCCTTTGAGGAGCGCAACACGCTCTGTGCCGGCCGCACTCATGGCATCCACGCCGAGCCGATGACCTTCGGCATGAAGTTCGGCTCTTGGGCCTGGGAACTCAAGCGCGATCTGGATCGTCTTGAGGACGCCCGCAAGAATGTTGCCTTCGGTGCCATCTCGGGCGCTGTTGGCACGTACAGCTCCATCGAACCGTTTGTCGAGGAGTATGTCTGCGAGCACCTGGGTCTGGTTCACGACCCGCTGTCCACGCAGGTTATCAGCCGCGACCATCACGCCTATCTCGCCGGCGTTCTCGCCACCACCGCGGCCACCTGCGAGCGCATCGCTACCGAGGTTCGCAATCTGCAGAAGACCGATACGCTCGAGGCCGAGGAGCCGTTCCGCAAGGGTCAAAAGGGCAGCTCCGCCATGCCGCACAAGCGCAACCCGATCACCATGGAGAAGGTCTGCGGTCTGTCGCGCGTCGTGAAGTCCAACGCCCAGGTTGCCTTCGATAACGTCGCCCTGTGGCACGAGCGTGACATTTCGCACTCCTCTGCCGAGCGTGTCGCCCAGGCCGACAGCTTCATCGCCCTCGACCACATGTTCCAGTGCCTCATCCGCGTTATCGACGGCCTGCAGCTGTACCCTGCCCGCATGATGGCCAACCTCAATAAGACCCGCGGCCTCATCTTCTCCTCCAAGGTGCTGCTGGCCCTCGTCGACACGGGCATCACCCGCGAGGACGCGTACGCCATTGTGCAGGAGAACGCCATGGCAACCTGGCACGAGGTGCAGGATTGTGTCTCCGGCCCCACCTTTAAGGAGCGTCTCGAGGCCGACCCGCGCTGCACCGTCAGCCAGGAGAAGCTCGACGAGATCTTTGATCCGTGGGACTTCCTCACCCGTATCGACACGGTCTTTGATCGTCTGGAGCAGCTGAGCTTCGAGTAGGCTGGCTTTATTCGACCGCTTGCGGATACATTTCAACCATTGGCGCCTTGCCCGTCTTGGGCGAGGCGCTTTTTTTCGTTGCTGCCGCAGGCTCCGGTAATAGAATGAAAATTCGGCTGCTGTTTTGATGAAAGGAGGCACGTGCCCAGACGTATTAAACAAGGCGCTATCGTCTCGTTTGTGCTCATACTCTTTGTTGCCGTCTGTGCGGGCGCCCTGACGTATACCGTTCGACGCAGTCCTTCCTCCTCGAATGAAGCCGATAAAGATCTCCCGGTGCTCAAGATTGGCGTTACGGATAATGACCCCTATGTGTATGTCGATACCACAGGCGATTACGCCGGTATCGATATCGATATCGCCCGCGAGGCCTGCAAGCGCGCTGGAATCAAACCGCAATTTGTTGACATATCTTGGAATGATCGCGATCGCCTGCTCAAAAACGGCGATATCGATTGTCTGTGGTGCGACTATTCGCCCAATTATCGCGAAGACGATTATTACTGGACTGAGCCGTATCTGACCGTGACAGTCTCGGTCGCCGCCAAGAAAACGAGTGGTATCAAGGGTTTGACGTCTCTCGATGGAAGCAAGACCATTGCGGTGATTGCGGGTTCGGTGAGTGAACGCCGATTGCTTGCCGGGGACCTGGGTATCTCGCCGGATGTGCACATCAAATCATATGGCTCTGCCGAACTATGCAAAGCTGCCCTGGTCAAAGGTTATGTTGACTGTTGGATGGCGGACGTTCAATCGCTCGACCGGCTCGTCGCGCAGTATCCCGGTGTTTATCGCGTGTTTGCCGACAACGTTATGACAGTTGACCTGGGCGTTGCGTTTGAGAACAGCTATGAGGGGGAGTACGTCAAAAACCTCAATACCGTGCTGTTCGACATGGATCGGGACGGCATGATTGATCGTATTGTGAGCAATTACAAGGCAGGAGCGACGGCGGACGGGCAAAGGGCGGAATCATGACAAATGACAAGTGCCGCTTGCGTCGAAAGGGTTTGGTCGCCGCGGCTATCGGCGTTGTGGCCAGCGTTGTCCTATTGAGTTTGCTCTACATGGTCGGTACGCATCGCTGTCTCGATAAAACGCTTGGGTTTGGCCAGGAAACCATGGTGTTTCTAAAAAACGCCTGCAAAAAATATGACCGATATGAACAGGGAAGAAAAACCGAGGCGACGCACAATTCGGATGCTGCGCTCGAGTCGTTTGCGGCGTTCTTGCCGCCTGATCGCGTTGAAGTCAACGACGATCTGGTCGAGGAATATGTCCACACCGAGTGTCTTTCGGGAATGTTGGTCATGGACGCCGACGGCCATATGGCCGCTCATTACGATACTGACGGTCGCGATCCACTGATGCTGTGGCGAGAGGAGCTGGCCTGTTCGCCGGTCGCATCGATGTATCGAGGCTCCAAAGTGTCCTACTCGACCGTCGTAGAGCGTCGCGGCGTCGACTTTGCCGTGAGTGCCATTCCGTACGGTGATGGGGTGGCGTTGGGGTATCAATCGCTTGCGGCTGAGCCCTCCGATGACTATTCATACGTTATCGCCGACGTGCTCGTGAACAACACGTTCCATCAGGGTCCAACGGTGTTCGTGATGCGCGATGCGCAAATCGTATCCTCAAACGATTCGACCGTCGATATAGCCCTTGCCCGACTTCTTGCCGATAGCGGAACTGACTGGAAAGACGAAGGCCTAACGCGCGTCGAATATCAGGGAACTATCTGGTATGCCGTGCGTGCGGCGTATAAGGACTACCGCCTGTTTGCGCTCTACCCCAAATCTGAGGTCATGTCTGGCAGGATTGCATTTGTCGCTGCCGGCGTGCTGGCGTGCCTGGCGTTTTGGGTCGTAGTGCTGTTGGTGCGCACTATTGCCGACCGTCGCAACTTGGCCGAAAAGGACAAGCAGCTCGGCATCATCAATGCCATCAGTTCTGCGTATGAGTCGACCTTCCTGTTGCATCTCGATACGCTCGAGATCGAGGGAATTAACATGTCGCCGTCGATGGCGAAAATATTTGCTGAGCATACCGAGGCATATGACTTTTTGGACACGGTTTGTCGAGACGTTGTGAGTCCCGAAAGCCGCGAAGTGGTCATGGAGCTTATAGATACAAGTACGCTTCGGGACCGTATGGAGGGCGTGCCGCACTTGGATGCCGAGGTGCGAGATTGCCGAGGTGCTTGGTATTCGATGCAGGTTGTTCCGCAGCGTCGCGATGAGCGGGGCCGACTGGAATCGGTCGTCGTGGCGACGCATAACATCTCGATGGCAAAGCGCGCCGAAGAGCTTTCTTTTCAGGACAAACTGACGGGGCTTCGCAATAGAAATTACCTTGAGTCCCTTGGCGACGACTCGGTGAACAAATCCCTGCCCGTGAGTGTGATCATGATGGACTGCAACCACCTCAAGCGCACCAACGATCTTTACGGTCACGAAATGGGCGATGAGTTGCTGCGGCGTACGGCGTCTGTATTGAGGCGGGTGGCAGGCGAGAAATTTGTGCCCATGCGCGTTGGTGGAGATGAGTTTTTGTTGATATGCCCCTACACTGATCGCGAGTCCGCGCGTCAATTGGTGCAAGATCTTCGCCGCGGTCTTGCTGCGGCGAGTGATGATGCACTGGCCGTCAGCGCGTCATTTGGCATCGCGGCGGTCGAGACACCCGGCTGTACGCTAGCCGAGATATACCGCGTTGCCGACCATAACATGTATCAAGAGAAGCGTGAAGTTCACGCTCAGGACTCGAATCGTTAGTATTGCAGTCACCGGTTTGTGCATCGTAGGATGTTGAATCGGTGCCCGCGATACTATATCGGCCCGGGCGGGGATAATAGACATCTGAAATTTCTCTATGAGAGGGGATCTCAATGATTAGCTTTGACTACAAGCCTCAGGGCGTGTGCTCTCGCAATATCCATCTCAATCTTTCCGACGACGGCAGCAAGGTACTGGGCGTCGAGTTTACCGGCGGCTGCGATGGCAACCTCAAGGCCATCTCCAAACTGGTCGAGG
>CABPDL010000020.1:0-36856 GCA_902406375.1 uncultured Collinsella sp. | reverse complement strand
GTTTTTGATTATAGACTGCGCGGCTACAGGCTGCTTGCAGCGCGAATGCCCGAGAGCCAGGCCCACGCAAGGTTAAAGCCTCCGCAATCGGCGTCGATGTCGAGCGCTTCTCCGCAGACGTAAAGCGGGGCGCCTGTGGTGCTGTTCACGTAAAGATTGGGTGTCGAGACGCACTCGATAGATATGCCGCCACGCGTGACCTGTGCTGAGCGCTCCTCTGCCGTCCCTTCGACGGACAGTTTAAAGTGCTTGAGGATTGAGACCAGGTGGATGACATCGCGCGAGCCGGGATGGCACCGCTCGAATGCCGTACAGACGACGTGTGAGAGCTGCGGGGCGAGCATGCCGTCAAGCCAGTGGGAGTTTCGGGGCGAAAAATCGCCGAGCACGTTGACACGCTGCTCGAGCGTATCGAGCAGCTCATCTTTGGAGAAATCTGGAAAGAAGTCGATCAGAACAGTGTCGCCCTGGTTGATACGGCGAGAGAGATTGAAGGCGGCGACGCCTGAGATGCCGAAGGCACGGAACAGCACTTCGCCATCTTCTCGCCAGAGCTCTTCGTGGCTGCGCGAGAGCGTTAAGCGGGCTCGGACGCGCAGACCATCCAGAGTTCCGAGTGCCGTCCGGTCGCCGACGACTGATGCCGATACGGGGCACAGGACGGGGCGCAGGGGCGTCAAGGGAAGGCTAAACACCTCGGCGATGCCGGTGGGGTTGCCGCCCGTAGCGATAACCACGGCCCTTGCCTGCAGGGCATCGCTCGTGCGAGGAGTATCGGCTAACGCCTTTCGAAGCGAACGGAGCTCCGTCTTTCGGTCGCCGTGCTTTTTGGGTTTGAGTACATGAGCGGGACGGTCGATCTGAAGCGTCCAGCCTTCGGAAGCCTTATGAGCCGCAATGACGTTAGTCCCGCAGCGTAGGGTGATGCCCAAACGCTCGCATGCATTGAGGAGTGCATCGCGAACCGACTCGGCGCGAAGGGAGCGCGGGTATAGGCGGCCTTCCTCACGGATCGTCATGATGCCCAGCGAGGAGAAAAAACTCTCGAGATCTTGCTCGGGTTGGGGGCCCATGATGGATTCGACAAAGGCGGGGTGGTTATATCGCCGAATGTCGATGGATTCGTTTGAGAGGTTGCAGCGGCCGTTTCCGGTTGCAAGCAGCTTGAGACCGCAGGCGACGTCGCGCTCGACGACGCAGACGCTTTTGTCGACACGCGCCGCCGTAATGGCGGCGGCGAGGCCCGAGGCCCCGCCGCCGATCACCAAGACGTCATAGAAGGCGCTTGCGTTCACTTAGGCCTCGTCTGTCTTGTGCGGGGCGATGGCCTCAACGGCGGAGACGGCTTGGGGCAGCATGCCGGCGGGCAGCGCGGTTTCGACTTCTCCCTTGTCGCAGGCTTCGGCGAGCGCGGGATCGATGGGCAGCTGACCAAGGATGTCGAGATGATAGGTCTCGGCGACCTCGGGAAGATTGCTCTTGCCGAAGACCTCGATCTTCTTACCGCAGTCGGGGCATTCGATATAGCTCATGTTCTCGACAATGCCCAGAATCGGAACGTTCATCTTCTCGGCCATGTTGACCGCCTTGGCGACAATCATCGAGACTAAGTCTTGCGGGCTCGTGACGATGACGATGCCATCGACGGGCAGTGACTGGAAGACGGTGAGTGCGACATCCCCCGTTCCCGGAGGCATATCGACCAGCAGATAGTCGATGGGGCCCCAAGAGGTTTCGCTCCAGAATTGCCTGATGGCGCCGGCGATGACCGGACCACGCCAGAGGACGGGATCGGTCTCGTTTTGAAGCAGCAGGTTGGAGCTCATGACCTTGACGCCGTGCTCGGAGATCTCGGGCAGCATGAGGTTGCCGAGGGCATGGACATGGCGTCCGCTCATGCCGAACATTTTGGGGATGGAGGGGCCGGTGATGTCGGCGTCGAGAATGCCAACCTTGTTGCCACGGCGGGCGAGCTCGGTTGCGATGGCGCCCGTCACAAACGACTTGCCGACGCCTCCCTTGCCGGAAAGCACAGCGATAACGCGCTTGACCTCCGACAGCGTATTCTCTTCAAATTGCGACGGCGTTGATTGTCCGCCGGCTGCTTGTGCGTGCTCGCAACCCATGTATGACTCCTTTGTATATGTTGGGGCCGGGGCCCCGCGATGTGACACGAGCGTCATTGTACCCTCGTTTGCGAGCGGGAGTCATTTGCGATGCATTTGGGCCGAGCGTGCTTGCAATACGATGGGTCCAAGCGAATGGGCGGGCTTATTGAACTTTGCTGGCGAACTCGAGGTATTGCATGCGCTGCAGCTTGTCGATCGTCGAGGCGTATGGGCTGTCTTCAGATTCCAAGTCGTAGCGCAGCCCGTCGGCACCAAGATAGCCGGCGACATTGATGGTGGGCACATCTGACCTTGTTGCAAGCAGGGCCTTTTGATAGTCAGTGAGCGGGGCGCCGATCTTATTAAGGGTAATAGCTGCAATCTCGTTTGCCCCGACGGTGTCGTAGACGTTGAGCTCGGTATTGCCGGCGATTTCATAGTTAGCCCAGACGAAATAGGTCGACTGATAGATACGGAAAGCGTGGCTTGCCGTATCTTCCTGAGGGTACAGCTCGTCGTTGAGAGTCGTTGCGGCGCTCGGCTGATGGTCGCCAAAAAAGACAAGAACAACCGGTCTGCCGATATTGCGGAGCTCGTTGATAAAGTACTCGAGGTCCCGGTCGGATGCATTGATGCAGGTGAGATAGGTATTGAGCGCGCTATTGGCGCCCTCGCTGGCTCCCTCGACCCAATAGTTTGTCAGCTCTTCGACGGGAACGGTGCCATAGTCGTAGCCGCCGTGATTTTGCATCGTGACGTCAAAGATGAACTGCGGGGCTTCGTCGGTTCTGAGCAGGTCGAGTATCTTGTCGTAGGTGGCGTAGTCGCATACGCCGGCATGGTAATAGGGCGCACCTTCGAAATCGCCGATTGATAGAAAGTCTCCAAAACCCAGCTGCTGATAGATTTTATCTCGATGGTAGTTGACGGGGTTTTGCGGGTGCATAGCGGTAGTGGTATACCCGAGCTCTTTAAGGTCCTTTGCCAGGCTGTTGACGCCATTCATCTGATACAGCTGATAGGGGATTTTGCCTAATCCGACAAAGGCCGTTGTCGCTCCGGTCAAAAATTCGAATTCGGAGTTCGCCGTTCCGCCACCGGTGACCGAAGCGAGCATGGTGCCGCGAACAAGTGTGTCGGGAAGCGAGTTGTAGAATGCGGGACCGGTGTACCCGGCCGCCTGGAGCTGCTCAAAGCACGAAAGGTCGCTAAAACTCTCGTTCATGACGGCAACAATCGTCGGCTTGATTTCATTGAACTGGGCAACGGCCGCCGCGCGCTGCTCGCTCGAGCCATACGTGCTGTCGTAGGCGGCGGCGAGCTCCTGCTCGATGCTCTGCGCCTCATCGGGCGTATAGTCTTCGGGCTTTTCAATGGGCAACTCGTTGACCATTTCGGTGAACGAAGTGATAAAACCCTGAGACGCATACGTGGTGATGGGCTGCCAACGGTCAAATCCAAAATCCAGCGACTGCTCCAAGTCGATGTTGGAAAAGCCCAAGAGCCCCACAACGGTCACTAGCAGAAAAGCGCAGAGGTTAGCGGCGATTGCGGGGAAGACATGGGCGGGCGTACGGAGCTTTCGCGGTCGGATAAGCGAAAGAAGCCCCAGGGAAATCTCCAGCAGGGCGAGTGAGGTTACGATTCCTGCAGTGAAGGTGAACTCATATCCCTCACTTACTTCCATTGCGGTGCCCAATGCCAAAATGTCGCTCGGCAGGATGGCCTCGCCTTTAAACGTTATGACGAAGTGCTCGGCAATGCCAAGGGTACAACAGACGACGGGCACGAGGGCCATGACTCCTCCATGACGCTGTCCCAGCAAATAAAGGGAGAGCAGAACCGTCGCGAGCAGCCCAACGGAAAACCCGAATGAGTTGGCGGGAATGCGATAGAACGTTTCGTTGCAGGCAATTTCGAGTGAAACGAACGAGAGCGCTGAAACAGCGGCGACGACAAGGATGTCGCGGCAAATACAGGCAACCGTTCCCGTCGCAAGATCGGTTTGGTCGATAAGTCCCGAAACCAAGGGCTCGACAAGAAGTATGACGGCGGCAGCACCGAGCGCCGAATAAGAAAGGACCCATAGGGAACAGTCCTCATTTACGAGCAATTGATTCGTAATCCATGCAGCTACCATGCCGAGCGGGATGAGGAGCATCGCGCACCAAAAGACGCGGGCAATGGGCGGTTTTTCGTTGTGTTTGATTGAAAAATACACGCGCACGACGACGGCGGCCACGATAAGGACGGCGATGAATATGGGCAGATTGGCCATGCCACTCGAAGTGATTTCAAGGGGGATATCTTCGGTCATGGACGTTCCTCTGTTACAGCAAATTAAGTTCAGTTTTAGATTACTCTAACCTTTCCACGGCATTTCGAGAAACAAAGCACCCGACACGCAAAGCAAAAGGTCTGCGAATCTTGTATTACGAACATCTGTGCGCGTTGAGTGCGTTAAACTCATCGACAGTGTGATTTGAGGTTATAGGAGGCAAGGAGCTTCCATGTCTGATTCTTCTATCGTTATCCGTGGTGCGCGCGAACACAACCTGCGCAATATCGATGTTTCCATCCCGCGCGACGAGCTCGTGGTCATTACCGGTCTTTCGGGCTCGGGCAAGAGCTCGCTGGCGTTTGACACGATCTATGCCGAGGGTCAGCGTCGCTACGTGGAGAGCCTGTCGAGTTATGCGCGCCAGTTTTTAGGCCAGATGGACAAGCCCGATCTAGACTCGATCGACGGCCTTTCGCCGGCCGTCTCGATCGATCAGAAGACGACGTCCAAGAATCCGCGCTCGACGGTGGGTACTGTAACTGAGATTTATGACTACCTTCGCTTGCTTTTTGCACGCGTGGGCATGCCGCACTGTCCCGAGTGCGGTCGCGTTATCGAGCGCCAGACCACCGACCAGGTCGCCGATAAGGTCCTGGCAGCGGGAGAGGGTCGTCGTGCGTTTGTGCTGGCACCGGTGGTGCGCGGGCGCAAAGGCGAGTACGCAAAATTGTTCGAGGATCTTCGGGCTGAGGGCTTTAGCCGCGTGCGTGTCGACGGCGAAGTACGCTCGCTCGACGACCCCATCGATCTGGACAAAAAGTTCAAGCACGATATCGAGGTCGTAGTCGACCGCATCGTGATTCGGGAAAACTCTCTGGGCCGTATCGCCGAGTCGGTTGAACAGGCGACTGCCTTGGCACACGGCAATGTGAACGTGTACATGCTGCCCGATCGCGATGCTCCCGAGGGAACCGAGGGCGAGCTGCTGGAGTATTCGTTGGCTCTGGCGTGCCCGGAGCACGGGCACTCCATCGACGACCTACAACCCCGCGACTTTTCGTTCAACGCGCCCTATGGTGCGTGTCCCGAGTGCGATGGTCTGGGCTTTAAGAAAACGGTCGATGCCGAGGCGCTGATTGAGGACCCGTCGAAGTCGATTGCCGATGGGGTCTTTGGAAGCCTGTTCGGCAATTCGAACTACTACCCCCAGATCTTCGCCGCGGTCTGTAAGCACTTTAAGGTGAGCGCGGATACACCGTGGGAAGACCTACCTCCGCGAGTGCGCCGTGCATTTTTGGATGGCATGGGCGACAAGAAGATTTCGGTGGACTATCAAAAGCTCGACGGTCGTCGCAGCCAGTGGGACACCAAGTTTTCGGGCGTGCGCAATATCCTGTACGAGCGCTATACCGAGACGACCAACGAGAACACTAAGGCGCGCCTGGAGAAGTACATTCGCGAGGAGCCGTGTTCGAGCTGCCATGGTGCTCGCCTGCGCCCCGAGATGCTCGCCGTCACCGTGGGCGGCAAGTCCATTTATGAGGTTTGTTGCCTGTCGTGCCGCGAGTCGCTCGAGTTTTTTGAGGACCTTGAGCTCACCGAGCGTCAACAATTCATCGGCGGTCGTATCGTCAAGGAAATCCTGGAACGCTTGCGTTTTCTGGTTGATGTCGGCCTTGATTATCTGACGCTCGATCGTGCTTCGGCGACGCTTTCCGGCGGTGAGGCGCAGCGCATTCGCCTGGCTACGCAGATCGGTGCGGGCCTCATGGGCGTTCTCTATATTCTGGACGAGCCTTCGATTGGTCTTCACCAGCGCGACAACGAGCGGCTGATTAAGACACTCGAGCGCCTGCGCGATATCGGCAACACCGTTATCGTCGTTGAACACGATGAGGACACGATTCGCGCTGCCGACTATGTGATCGATATGGGGCCAGGCGCGGGCGTCAACGGCGGGCACGTGGTCGCCGCGGGAACGCCTGCCGATATCATGGCGTGCCCCGATTCCATGACGGGTGCTTATTTGACCGGCAAGCGGATGATCCGCGTGCCAGACGAGCGCCGCAAGCCCGGCCGCGGCTGCCTTAAGATCACGGGCGCCCGCGCCAACAACCTCAAAAACGTTACCGCCAAGATTGAGTTCGGTACGCTCACAGTCGTTACCGGTGTTTCGGGATCGGGCAAGAGCTCCCTGGTCACCGATACGATTGCGCCCGCGCTTACGAATGCCATCCACCGTTCGACGCGTCCCGTGGGTCCGTACAAGAAGATTGAGGGCATCGAGTGCATCGATAAGGTGATCGACATTGACCAGTCGCCGATCGGTCGCACGCCGCGTTCGAACCCTGCGACCTATATTGGCCTGTGGGATGATCTGCGCGCGCTGTTTGCGAGCACGCCGGAGTCGAAGGCGCGTGGCTACTCGCCGGGACGCTTCTCCTTTAATGTGAGCGGCGGACGCTGCGAGGCGTGCAAGGGCGACGGCCAGATCAAGATTGAGATGCACTTTCTTCCCGATATTTATGTTCCCTGCGAGGCTTGTGGCGGCAAGCGCTATAACCGCGAGACGCTCGAGGTTACCTATCGTGGCAAGACTATCTCGGACGCACTTGACATGAGCGTGGCCGAGGCACTGGCTTTCTTTGGGAATATTCCGCAGATCAAGCGAAAGCTTCAAACCCTGTATGACGTCGGCCTAGGTTATGTGAGCTTGGGCCAGCCCGCCACGACGCTCTCGGGTGGTGAGGCGCAGCGCGTAAAGCTCGCCAAGGAGCTTCATCGCCGTCAGACGGGTAAGACGTTCTATATTTTGGACGAGCCTACGACCGGTCTTCATTTTGAGGACGTTCGCCAGTTACTTGATGTGTTGCAGCGTCTAGTCGATGCGGGCAATACGGTGTTGGTGATCGAGCACAACCTCGATGTCATCAAGGTCGCCGACCGTCTGATCGATATGGGTCCCGAGGGTGGCAACGGTGGCGGAACTGTCGTGGTCTCGGGTACGCCAGAGCAGGTTGCGGCATGCCCGCAGAGCTATACCGGCAAGTTCTTGGCGCCGTTGCTCAAACGCGATAAGGAGCGTCAAGCGCAACTCGATGCCTAATACATAGGTGTTTTTGAAACATGAGCGCCGCCGATTCCTTGCGATTCGGTGGCGCTCTCTTTGTCGAGATAGCGTATGCCGCGCAAATGGACATATACTTAAAAATTGCGTTCTTATATGAGGGAAAGGATATGCCATGCCGAAGGCCGTGAAGACGCCAAAGACCAACGCCATGCGTGAGCTGGAAAGCGCCGGCATCCCCTATGTTCTCCATACGTACGAAGACGATGACGACGAATCGTCGGGGCTGGGCGTCGCGATTTCCGAGCAGCTTGGCGAGGAGCCCGGTCAGGGATTTAAGACCCTGGTCTGCACGACGCCGTCCAACGACCATGTCGTATGCTGCATTCCCGTTGCCGACGAGCTCGACCTCAAGGCCGCCGCGCGCGCCGCAGGCGAAAAGTCGCTGACCATGATGCATGTCAAAGATTTGCTTGCCGCGACGGGGTATGTCCGCGGCGGTTGCAGTCCGGTCGGTATGAAAAAACGCTTCCGGACTCTGATCGATGAGACATGCGTCCTTTGGGATACCATTTTTATCTCGGGTGGCAAGCGCGGCTATCAGCTTGAGCTTGCTCCCGATGACTTAGTTGCATTTTGCGGGGCGACGGTTGCCCCGATCACGAGAGAGGACTGAGCGATGCCGCAGGAAGAATCAAAGCGCGGAGCTCACTTTGCAAAAGGGTCGGCTCCTCAGACGCCCGCGCCCGAGGCCGCTTCGTTCGATAACGAGATTCGAAACGCCTGGTCCGCTGCCGCTGACCCGGGCGAGACGGCCGTGTACTTGCGTGCCGCCGGTGCCGGCACGGCACTTCCCCGTACGGTTCTTTCTTCGGCTCGTCCCGATGAGACGGCTGTCTTTTTGGTCGCCGCTCAATCGAGCGCCAGTGTGATGCCGATCGCCTCCGAGGCTCCTCGTGCGCCGCGTCCCGATGAGACGGCGGTGTTTTTGATGGCAGCCCAGGGAAAGAGCACACCGCAGAGCGCTCCTGCCGCTCGTTCCGCCAAGCCCACGGCTCATGATGATGGCGAACCGCTTTTTTCGGATGACGAATGGTCGCCGCTTGGTTCGACCGATCCCGTCGAGGGCGTGGCCATCGACGGTGATGACGACTGGGACCCTCTGTCGTTTTCTGCCCGAACCGTCGCCGCCAATGAAGTTGACACGGTGTTTGGCGACCATGCCATATTCGATGATGATGCCGTATCCGGTAACAACATGCCGAACAGCGATGACGCCGCACCTGCTGATGACGCCGTTTTGGTTGACGATCCCTTTGCGATAACCGGCTCCTTTGCCGTCGTGGACGATTTGCCGCCACAAGATGAGGTTTATGAGGACTCTCAGGACGACGTAGACGATATGGGTTCGTCGGACTACTCCACGGTTGGTCGTTCTGCTGGCCTTATGACCGTGCTGACCATCGTGTCGCGTGTCACCGGGTTTATCCGCACGTGGGCCATGGCGGCCGCCATCGGTATGTCGCTGCTCTCGTCCTCCTATCAGGTTGCCAACAACCTGCCCAACATGCTCTACGAGCTCGTGATGGGCGGCATGCTCGTTACGGCGTTTTTGCCAGTGTATATGGGCGTGAGGCGCGAGCAGGGTCGCGAGGCATCGAACGAGTATGTCGGCAACCTGCTCGGTATTCTGCTTCTGCTGCTGGGCGGTATCTCGCTGCTGGGCACCGTGTTTGCTCCCGGCTTTATTTGGACGCAGTCGTTCCTTTCGGGCGATGGCGGCAGCATGGATACCGCTGCGTTCATGTTCCGCTTCTTTGCTATTCAAATTCTGTTTTATGGCTTGGGCTCGGTGTTCTCGGGCGTTCTCAACGCACACCGCGACTATTTCTGGTCGACGTTTGCCCCGGTTCTCAACAATGTCATCGTCATCGCCAGCTTTATGGGCTTTGCTCCCGTGTCTGCACAATTTGGCGAGCAGGCCGGTATTATCTTGATCGCAGCTGGTACGACCCTCGGCGTCTTTGTCCAGATGGCCTGCCAGATTCCCGCGCTTGGCAAGCATGGCGTGCATCCTCATATCCATATCGACTTTAAGGATCCCGCGCTGCGACAGACGATCGCGCTTGGTATCCCGACGCTGCTCGCCACGGTGTGCATGTTTGTCTCGACCTCCATTACCAATGCCGCCGCGCTGGTGGTGCAGCCCGAGACCGGCCCTTCCGTCATCGCATATGCGCGCCTGTGGTACACATTGCCCTATGCGCTGATCGCCGCCTCGCTTTCGACGGCACTCTATACCGAACTCTCTCACGATGCGCAGGAGAAGGATTACGACAGCGTCCGCACGGGCATTTCGCGCGGTGTCGCCCAGATGCTCTTCTTCCTGATTCCGTTTGCGATGTATCTGATCGTCTTCGCCCGTCCGCTCAACATGATCTACTGCGCCGGCAAGTTCGATGAATCCGGTGTGGCGCTGGTGTCGGAGTTCCTTATCTATCTGGCACTTTCCCTGCCGCTCTACGGCGTGGTCGTGCTGATGCAGAAGAGCTTCTCGGCCCTGCTCGACATGAAGCCCTACGGTCGTTATTGCCTTTACTCTGCCATTGGACAGGCCGGTTCGGTGCTGCTGTTTGGCGTGGTGCTGGGCTACGGTATGCCGGCAATTGCGCTTTCGTACGTCGTTGACTACGTAGTCTTGGTCGGATGCTCACTGTGGTGGCTGCGCCGTCGTCTGCATGGCCTTCAGGTCAAGTCTATCCTGCATGGCGGTTTCTTCGGCCTACTGTTCGGTGGCTTGGGCGCTGCCGCGGGTGCCGGCGTCATGTGGGCACTTGAGCACTTTGTCGGAGCGCTTGGCAGTTCGATCCTAATTACCCTGGGCTACGTTTGTGTTGCAGGCGTCGTCTCGCTCGCTGTAACTTTTGGTCTCGCCTTCGTCTTTAAGATGCCCGAGGTCTCGGCGCTGCTTCGTCGCAAGTAGGTGCGCGTGGCAGGTCACGACAACATTCCAACACTTGCCGAGCAGGTTTCGCGCGTTCCCACGCAACCCGGCTGCTACCTTTGGAAAGATGCCAAGGGTGATGTCATCTATGTGGGCAAGGCAAAAAACCTGCGTGCCCGTATGCGTCAATACGTGACACTGCAGGACGAGCGTCAAAAGATCCCGCTCATGATGCAGCTGGTGGCGAGTTTCGACTATATCGTGGTGGAGACCGAGCACGAGGCATTGGTGCTCGAGCGCAATCTGATTGGCCAGTACCATCCGTACTTTAACGTCGATCTCAAAGACGATAAAAGCTATCCCTTTATCGCCATTACCAAGAGCGACTTGTTTCCGGCTATTAAATACACGCGAGAGCGTCATAAACCGGGAACGCGCTATTTTGGCCCCTATACCGATAGCCGTGCGGCGCGTGAGACCATCGATACGCTACGCAAGGTTATTCCTATTTGCTCGGCATCCTGTGCGGAATGGCGCAGCTGCCGCCGCATCGTCGAATCTCATAAGGGCGAAGAAGACATCGTCAATATGATTTGCGCGCAAAACGGGCGTCCCTGCTTTGACTACCATGTCGGGCGCGGGCCGGGCGCATGCGTCGGCGCGATTTCCCCTGCCGACTATGCCAAGAACGTCAAACGTGTCGAACGTTTCTTGTCGGGCCATCGCAAGGATGTCGTTGACGAGCTTACGTCCGAGATGACGGAGGCAGCCGAGACGCTCGATTTTGAGCGTGCGGCGCGCGTCAAGCGTCGCCTGGAAGTCATTAGGGGCCTGGACGATCGCCAACAGGTCGTTTTTCCATCGAGCGTCGATATCGACGTCATCGGCTTCTATCGCGAAGAGACTATCTCTGCCGCCTGTGTCTTTGTCGTTCGCGAGGGCCGAACGGTTCGAACTTGTGAGTTCATCCTCGATAAAGGCCTGGATGTCGACGAGGAAGAGCTTCAATCGGGCTTTCTTAAGCGCTATTACGACGAGACGGCTGATATTCCAGCCGAGATCAATCTCTCTGTCGAGCTTGAGGATGCCGAGGCGTTGGGGGAGTGGCTTGCGGGCAAGCGCGAACGCTCTTGCCATCTCCATAGGCCGCAGCGCGGCGAAAAGCACCGCCTGCTCGATATGGCTTCCAAAAATGCGCGCCATGCCCTCATGCGCTACATGATGCGCACGGGGTATGCTGACGATCGCACCAATCAAGCGCTCCTGGAGCTCGAAAGCGCGCTGGCGCTGCCTGCGCCGCCGTTGCGCATCGAGTGCTTCGATATCTCGACGTTGCACGGCACCTTTACCGTCGCTTCGATGGTGGTATTTACCAATGGCCGTGCCGACAAGGGCCAGTATCGTCGCTTTAAAATTCAGGCCGAATTGGACGAGGCGAACGACTTCGTATCGATGTCCGAGGTTCTGGGGCGTCGCTATGCTCCCGAGCGCATGGCGGACGAGCGCTTTGGCTCGCGCCCCGATTTGCTCGTTGTCGATGGCGGCAAACCGCAATTGACCGCTGCAATTAAGCAACTTGAGGCGCTTGGCCTCGATATACCAGTTTGTGGCTTGGCAAAGGCCGATGAGGAAGTTTTCGTGCCGTGGGACGAGACCCCCGTCGTGCTGCCGACCGGCTCCGCTTCGCTTTATCTGATCAAGCAGGTTCGCGATGAATCCCACCGATTTGCGATTACGTTCCATCGCGAGTTGCGCGATAAGGCTATGACGGTTTCGGTACTCGATGACGTTCCAGGCGTGGGACCCACCAGAAAACGTGCCCTTATGCGCCATTTTGGCTCGATGAAGCGTTTGCGCGCGGCGAGCGAGCAAGAGATCGCGGAAGTTCGAGGCATTCCTGCCGATGTCGCCAAAGCGGTTCACGAGGCGCTCGTTGCATGGAATGCCGAGCGCGCCGAGGCGGCGGCAAAGCAATCCGAAAACTAAACACGCCTCTAAACAACTGATATACATGATTGCGTGATTTTCAATCATTTATTTCACGGCGATTACCAGCCGATTTCGGGTTTAATTAACGCTAAAACGTTTGACTAGCCATGGTGAACAACCCTGCTATCCTGCGGGTTGACGAAGACTGATATCTCACCTCGTCGATACATACTGTCTGGCGAATCGTTTGTCAATGAATTCGGTGAACGGTAGTAAATACCGTTCAAGCGTATGTATGTATCGGTCGCCGAGCGCGGCACCTCAGTTGGGTTCGTCGGTAGGTAAGGTATATATCGTCCGCAAGTTGCGCGGGGGCACGTCTAGGTGCTCCCGGGTAAGATTCTCTATTGATAGGAGAAGACATGGCCATCATCAACAAGGGTATGTCCAGGCGTTCGTTCCTCGGCCTCACCGGCAGCGTCGCTGCTGTCGCAGGGCTTGGTCTCACCGGCTGCGGTGGCAGCTCCAACGACGAGGGTTCCGCTTCCGGTTCCACCGATTCCGCCAACCGTGGCGGCGGCGTGATCACCGCTGGTTCCGCTTACGCTCCGTCCAGCTTCGATCCCGCCAGCACCGGCTCCGCTGTGGGCCTGGGTGCTAACTGGCACGTCGTCGAGGGCCTCTACGGCATCGATTACCACGACTACAGCACCTTCAACGAGCTCGCCACCGACGATCCCAAGTCTGTGGACGACACCACTTTCGAGGTCACCATCCGCAAGGGCGCCAAGTTTTCCGATGGCACCGAGGTCACCGCTGACGATGTCGTTGCCTCCTACACCGCTTGCGCCGCTTCCGCTACCTATGCTCCGTTCTTCCAGCCCTTCGAGTCCATCGAGGCCAAGGACGCCAGCACCGTGACGGTCAAGACCAAGGTCCCCAACTTCTCCCTGCTCAAGGATCGTCTGGCCATCGTCCGCGTTACCCCGGCCACCCAGACCGAGGAGGATCGCGCCAAGCAGCCGATCGGCTCCGGCCCCTGGATGTACGACTCTATCTCCGATACCGAGATCACCCTGGTTCCCAACCCCGAGTACAACGGTGAGTATGCTGCTGAGGATAAGAAGATCCAGTACAGCATCCTGACCGACCCCACCGCTCGCGTTACCGCTCAGCAGGAGGGCTCCACGCTCGTTATGGAGCTCGTTACCGCTGACGCCGTCGACCAGCTCGAGAGCGCCGGCTGCAAGATCGATAACGTTCAGGGTTTCGGCACCCGCTTCATCATGTTCAACGTCGCCAAGGAGCCTTGGAACAACGTCAAGGTCCGTCAGGCTGTCATGTATGCGCTCGACACCGAGAAGATGGTCAGCAACACCTTCGCCGGCCTTGCCACCGCTGCCAGCTGCTACCTGCCCAAGAGCTTCACCAACTATCATGAGGCTTCCACGGTGTACAAGACCGACGCCAAGAAGGCTAAGAAGCTCATCGAGGAGTCTGGCATCACCCCGGGTGCCATCACCCTGCGCACCACCGACAACGAGCAGATTAAGGGCATGGCCGCCCAGGTCAAGAACGACCTCGACGCTCTCGGCTTCGATGTGACCATCCAGACCGATACCTCGCCGGCCACCTACGCTGCCATCGACGGCGGCGAGGCCTACGATATCCTCCTTGCCCCTGGCGATCCTTCCTGCTTCGGCGCCGACCCCGACCTGCTGCTCAACTGGTGGTACGGCGACAACGTCTGGATGCAGACCCGTTGCCCGTGGAAGGAGTCCGCTGAGTGGCAGAAGCTCCACAGTCTCATGGACGAGGCTCTTGCCGCCGAGGGCGACGAGCAGCAGAAGAAGTGGAACGAGTGCTTCGACATCATTGCCGACAACGCCGTTCTGTACCCCGTTGTCCACGTCAAGACCGTCTCCGCTTCCTGGGACGATCCGTCCACTGCGCCCAACGGCGAGGCCCTCGATGGCTTCAAGGGCATCGGCACGACGAGCATGTCCTTCAGGGGCGTTGCGACCGTCAAGGCGTAAGACTCGCTTGAGTCTGTATGCAGGATGTCGGTCGTTGGGACCGTATCCTCATAGTTGAAACAAAGACCCGGGCGACCTCGATGTCGCTCGGGTCTTGTAATGAGTATCCGTACTCATATACCAGTTGGTCCTACCGACAAAAGAAAGGGGAGAGAACGTGAACAACTTGCTACGTTTGATTGGAAGGCGTCTTGTGGCGCTGCCGATCATGGCATTGGGCGTCACCGTCCTGGTGTTCTTCCTTATGTCGTTCTCCAAGACCGACCCCGCCTACACGGCGTTGGGTGACGGTGCCTCGCCCGAGGCGGTTGCCGAGTACCATGAGAAGTATGGTCTGGACGACCCCTGGCCCGTGCGCTACGTGCGCTATATGGGCGATTTGATCCATGGCGACATGGGCACCTATGGTGCTGCTCGCAACTCCGTTGCCAAGCGCATCTCCACGGCCCTGCCCGTCACGATGCAGCTGACCTTCATCGGCCTTGCCATCGGTGCGGTCGTTTCGTTTTTGCTCGGCGTCATCGCGGCACTGTATCGCGACAAATGGCCGGACCAAGTGATCCGCGTCTTTTCCATCGCCGGCTTGGCAACCCCGTCGTTCTGGCTTGCCGTTCTGTTGATCCTGCTGTTCTCTTCCTACCTTAAGGTGCTCCCGGCATCGGGTGCTCTGCCTCACTTCACCACGAATCCGGCTGGTTATCTGGGCCGCATGATTATGCCCGCCATCGCCTTGGCATTTCCGCTGACGGGCCAGATGACTCGTATCGTGCGTACCGCCATGGTCGAGGAGCTCGACAAGGACTATGTCCGTATGGCTCGCGGTGCCGGCGTTCCCGAGAAGGTCGTCGTCGGTATCAACGTTCTTCGCAATGCGCTGATCACCCCGGTCACCACCCTCGGTCTTAAGATCGGTTACCTCATGGGCGGCGCCGTCGTCATCGAGGTTATCTTCAACCTCCCCGGCATGGGCACCGCGATTCTGCAGGGCGTTCAGGGCAACGAGGCGAACCTGGTTCAGGGCGTCGTTATCGTCGTTGCTCTTGCCTTCATCATCATCAACATCGTGGTTGACATGCTCTACCTGCTCATCAACCCGCGCATCAGGACGGTGTAGATTATGGTAAAGATTCGAGAGAAGCAAACCGAGCAGCTCGAGAAGGCTGCCTCCAAGGGGCTCAAGCTCGGTGGCTGGAAGAAGATGACGCTGTCTTCTAAGATTGCCGCCGTCGTGCTGGTGCTGGTCGCCCTGACTGCGATTCTGGCGCCCCTTCTTGCCCCCTATAGCCCGGTCGAGATCTTTACGGCTCGCCAGGCTCCCGGCAACGGATTTATCTTCGGTACCGACGATAAGGGTCGCGATATTCTGTCGCGTATGCTCTACGGTGGTCGTTACTCGCTGATTATCGGCTTTGGCGCCACTGCCATGGCTCTGGTCTGCGGCTCGGTCGTGGGCGCCCTTGCAGCGGTTTCGCGCAAGGCCGTCTCCGAGACGATCATGCGTATCTTGGACATCATCATGTCCATCCCGGGCATCGCCCTCGCGGCCGTCTTCGTCTCCATCCTGGGCAACTCCGTGCCGTCGATCATCTTCGCCATCGGCTTTATGTACACTCCGCAGATTGCCCGTATCGTGCGCGCCAACATCGTGTCCGAGTACGGCGAGGACTATGTCCGCGCGGTCATCGTTTCCGGCGCCAAGGCTCCGTGGATTTTAATCAAGCATGTTCTGCGTAACTGCATCGCCCCGATCATGGTCTTCACCGTTACCCTAGTCGCCGACGCCATCATCTTCGAGGCTTCGCTGACCTTCATCGGCGCTGGTATCCAGGAGCCCACCGCTACCTGGGGCAACATCCTCGCCGACGCCCGCGGCGGCGTGCTCGCCGGCCGTTGGTGGCAGGCGTTGTTCCCGGGCCTGGCCATCATGATCACCTGCCTGGCGCTCAACATCCTCTCCGAGGGCATTACCGACGCCATGGCCGCTGCTCCCTCCGCCGCCCTGGATCCGACCGATTCCTCCAAGCGCCGCGAGGCCGACCTGCTGGTCTCCGACCCCGTTCGCGCCTACAAGGAGCAGGCCCAGTCCCTCTCCGCTCGCCTTGGCGCCCTGCGCGATGTCGAGCTCAAGCGTGACGATCGCCATGTGCCCGACGAGTCTGTCGAACCGATTCTCTCGGTCCGTGACTTCTGCATTCAGTTTGAGCATCACGGTGATATCAACGTCGTCGACCATGTCAACTTTGACGTCCGTCCTGGTCAGACCATGGGCCTGGTGGGCGAGTCCGGTTGCGGTAAGTCCATCACCACGCTGGCCATCATGGGCCTGACCGACGACGATGAGCACCTTTCCGGCGAGGTCCTCTGGGAGGGCCGCGACCTGCTCAAGATGAGTAAGAAGGAGTGGTTCGGCCTGCGCGGTACCGATATCGCTATGGTCTATCAGGACGCCCTGTCCTCGCTCAATCCCTCCATGCTCATCTCTGCCCAGATGAAGCAGCTCACCAAGCGTGGCGGCACCCGTAGCGCCGAGGAGCTCCTGGAGCTCGTGGGCCTCGACCCCAAGCGTACGCTCGAGAGCTATCCGCATGAGCTTTCCGGTGGTCAGCGTCAGCGCGTTCTGATCGCTATGGCCCTTACCCGCGACCCCAAGCTGGTCATCTGCGACGAGCCCACGACCGCTCTGGACGTTACCGTCCAGAAGCAGGTCATCAAGCTGCTCAACGACCTTCAGGCCAAGCTCGGCTTTGCCATGATCTTCGTTTCACACGACCTGGCGCTGGTCGCCGAGGTCGCCCACAACATTACGGTTATGTACGCCGGCCAGGTTATCGAGCAGGCGCCCACCAAGGAGCTGCTCACCAACCCGATTCACGAGTACACCCGCGGCCTTCTGGGCTCCGTCCTGTCCATCGAGAGCGGTTCGGGCCGCCTGCACCAGGTGCCCGGCGCCGTTCCGAGCCCGCGCGATTTCCCCAAGGGCGATCGCTTCGCGCCCCGCTCGAGCCATCCGCGCATTGGCCTGGACACCCGTCCGGTCTTCAAGCGCGTGCCCGGCACCGAGCACTTCTATTCCGAGCTCCCCGACGAGGTGCTCAAGGCAAATGGTTTGACCCCTCACGCGGAGGTGATGTAGATGAGCGAGACCGCAGTCAACGGCGTCGAGCCGATCATCTTCCTTGATGACGTCCACGTCACCTTTAGGACCCGTACCGGCTCGATTCTGCACCCCAACCTGGTTCATGCCGTCCAGGGTGTAACGATTAAGCTCATGCCCGGACAGACCATCGGCATCGTCGGCGAGTCCGGTTGCGGAAAGTCCACCACGGCTAACGTCATGTGCGGCCTTCAGGCCCCCACGAGCGGCAAGGTCTACTTTAAGGGCAAGGACGTCACCAAGCGTACCGCCGAGGACCGTCGTCACATGGGCCGCGTCATCTCGGTCGTGTTCCAGAACCCCGCGACGGCACTCAACCCCCGCATGGTCGTTCGCGAGCAGCTGCTCGATCCCATGCGCGTCCACAATCTGGGCACCGAGGCCGAGCAGGAGAAGCGCGTCAAGGAACTCTTGGAGCTCACCGGTCTGCCCAGTTCTGCCGCCGAGGTTCTTCCCGGCCAGCTTTCGGGCGGCCAGCGCCAGCGCGTCGCAATTGCCCGTGCCCTGTCGCTGAACCCCGATGCCATCATCGCCGACGAGCCCACCTCGGCTCTGGACGTTTCGGTCCGCGCGCAGATTCTGAACCTGCTGACCGACCTTAAGAAGGAACTCGGCCTGGCCATGGTGTTCATTAGCCATGACATCCAGACGGTCCGCTATATTTCCGACGACATCATCGTCATGAATGGCGGCAAGATCGTCGAGCAGGGCGAGGCCAAGCAGGTCTTCCAGCACCCTCAGGACCCCTACACCAAGATGCTGCTCGGCGCTGCGCCGTCGCTGCTGCATCCCAAGCTCGGCGAGTAGCCTCGCTTTCCCTCCCGTGCGCCCGGTTCCCTTGCCGGGCGCACCTCCGTTGCGATTTCGAAAGGTTGGGTTCACGAGCCATGCCAAGTGCTCAGGAGCTACAACAGCAATTTGGTGGGTATCGGGGCGCCATGCCCCGTCCATCAGATTTCGATCTCTTTTGGAAGGACCGCATGGCCGAGGCCGACGCCGTCGGGCTTGACTATGCGATCGAGACGGCATCGGTCACCGATGCCGTGACCTGCCAGCTTTTCGACCTCTGGTATACCGGCATGTGTGGCGCTCGCCTGCATGCCAAGTACCTTAAACCCGTCTCGGACGAGCCCGTGCCATTGGTACTTCAGTTCCATGGGTATCCGGGTGCAAGCCGCAGCTGGTTTGAGCAGGCGTCGTTTGCGGGCATGGGCATGGCACTCATCGCCCTCGACTGCCCCGGCCAAGGAGGTCCCTCCGAGGACATTGGTGGATTTGAGGGCACAACGGTCGCGGGCCATATCGTCGCCGGTATCGACGGCGATCCGGCCAACCTCTACTATGTCCGCTTGCACCAAGATATTCGCATCCTGTGCCGCATCGTTCGCGAGCTCGAGGGCATCGATCTTGCCCGTGTGTTTGTGAACGGCGCGTCGCAGGGCGGCGGTTTGGGCATTGCGACCTGTGCACTTAACAGCGAGCTTATCAATCGCGCCGCCATCCTCTATCCCTTCCTGTCGGATTTCCGCCTGGTCTGGGATTTGGATGCCGACGACATTGCCTACGAGGGCCTGCGCTATTGGTCTCGCTGGTTTGACGAGGACTCGACTCGTATCGACGAAGCCTATGCCAAGCTGGCGTACTTCGATTCCAAGAACTTTGCCCCTATGGTCAAATGCCCCGTGCTGTTTGGCACCGGCACAGCCGATACCGTCTGTCCGCCAGCGACGCAGTTTGCGGTCTATAACAACCTGACCTGTGAAAAGCGTCATGAGTTCTTTGAAGGCTTTGGCCACGAGGAGATTCAGGATTTTGACGATCTGATCATTCCGTTTTTCTGCAAGGGAGGGGAGGCTCATGTCTAAGTGCGAGAGCAATGTCAATGAGCTGATTGTCTCCGACCTTGTGGGGATTCCCGGAACGGTCTCGTCAAGGCTCGCTGATTTCCGGGATTGGCGCGGTGATGCTTCTGCGGATGTTTCCGAATTAGAGATAGCCGCTTCGGACCTTGAGGTTTGCGGCCTGACTGTTACGGCGATTGATTTCGTCAATCCGTGCGCGCGTTACTCCGAGGTTTCCTTTGAACTCGGCGGGTATGTCGTACACGGCCGTTTGATTGAGCCCTTAGGTCACGCCCGGGCATCCGAGCTTGTGCCGCTCTGTCTGATGTTTCACGACATCGACCGACCCGTGCGTGGATGGCATCACATGACGAGGTTTGCCGCCATGGGATATGCCGTGCTTGCGCTGGACGATGAGGCGATTGGATCCAGCGAGCTGCAGCAGGGGATTGCCTCTCCTGCTTTTGTCAAGCGCGTCCGTTGGGGTTGCGCGATGGCGAAGGTGGCGCGCAATCTTGATGGCGTGGACCCCGACCGCATCTTTGCATGGGGCGAGGGCCTTGGCGGCGGAGTCGCGCTGGCGGTTTCTGCTCTGGACGAGCGGGGCCTCGCCTGCACGGCGGTTGCCAATCCAATTCCCGGTGGCCTCGAGGCGTTGTCGTCTCGGGTGCGTGGATCGGTGCTCATGGGCACATCGCTCATGGATGCCGTGAGCGATCCCAAGGGCCAGTTTGCCGTATTCAACGGTCTTGAGTGTGACCGGAGGCATATCATCTATGCCAAATACGCTCATGAGCGCACCAATGCGTTCGAAAACGAAGTCATCGACTTTTTTAACCAAACGTTCTACCCGTGTTCTTTGGCCTAGACGGCCTGGACACTGCCAACAAGAGTGGGTGGCATAGGGCCGCCCGCCAGACAACTAAGGAGATTCTTGTGGCAACTCAGAAATTCACCGGCGTTATCCCTCCCGTCGTTGTTCCCGATACCGAAGATCACCAGCTCGATGTTGTCTCCTTTGAGCGCAGCATCAACCGCATGATCGATGCCGGCGTCGATGGCCTGTTCTTCCTGGGATCCTCGGGCGAGGTCGTCTTCTCCACCGACGAGCGCCGTCGCCAGATTATCGCCGAGGCCGTGCGCATCGTCGATCACCGCGTGCCTGTTCTGGTCGGCATCATCGATACCGAGACCGAGCGCATGATTGAGCACGGTAAGGTCGCTCAGGAGCTGGGTGCCGATGCCCTCGTCGCCACCTGCCCGTTCTATGCCCTGCAGGGCATGACCGAGGTCGAGGAGCACTTCCGCATTCTGCACGAGGAGCTCGATCTGCCCATCTTTGCCTATGACATTCCCGTGTGCGTTCACACCAAGCTCCCCTGGAAGCTCCTTGCCAAGCTCGGCGCCGAGGGCGTCCTTGCTGGCGTCAAGGATTCCTCGGGTGATGACATCTCGTTCCGCTACCTCGTTCAGGAGAACGAGAAGAATGGCCATCCGATGAGCATCCTCACCGGTCACGAGGTCGTTGTCGACGGCGCTTACCTCGGTGGCGCCGACGGCTCTGTCCCGGGCCTTGCCAACGTTGAGCCCGAGGGCTACGTGCGCCAGTGGAAGGCCGCTCAGGCCGGCGACTGGGCTACCGTCAAGGCCGAGCAGGATCGCCTCAATGAGATTTCGCACATCTGGGACGTCACCTCGGGCGTCCAGGGCTATGCCGGTGGCGTCGGCGCCTTCAAGACCGCTATGAACCTCATGGGTATCTTCGACAGCCCGACCATGCCGCGCCCGGTGAAGGCCATGACCGGCGAGAACGTCGAGGCGATTAGGAAGGTCCTCCAGGACAACGGTCTCCTGTAAAGCTTCCCCAGGCACCCGACCTCGCCGTTCAACCGTGTGGCCATGACCCATTAGGTCAATGGCCACACGGTTTCTCGGCGATCTCAGACACCTGGAAAACCTTTACTGCGCTGTGACGGCTAGCCTGACGGCGCATTTCCTGTAGTTGTTTTTATCTCCGAAGGAGAGCGACATGGAGAACAAGTACGTCTGCTCTGTCGATATCGGCGGAACTAAAATTGCGACTGCCATCATGGAGTACCCGGCTGATGGCAGCGTGCCCCATCCGGTCTTTGAAGCCGAGGTTCCCACCGAGGCCCAAGAAGGCGGCGAGGCAGTTTTCCAGCGCATCGAGGCGTCTATTAAGGCCGCCATCGAAGCGAACCCCGATGTCGAGGTTCTTGGTGTCGGCATTGGCGCCGCAGGCGTCGTCGACCCCAAGACGGGCGCCATCGCGTATGCCAACGAGATTATGCCCGGCTGGTCTGGCGTTCAGTTGGGGCCGCGTCTGCGCGAGGACCTTGGTCTTCCCGTTGCCGTTGTGGGCGACGTGCAGGCTCATGCTCTGGGCGAGGCCCACTGGGGCGTCGGCAAGGGCAAGTTCTCCGTCTTGTGCCTGGGAATCGGTACGGGCATCGGCGGCGCATATGTCGAGAACGGCCGCGTGATGCAGGGCTTCCATGGTGCTGCCGGTCATATGGGCCACATCGAGTGCTCGGCTGCCGCCGGCATTCCCTGCGCCTGCGGGCGTTCCGGCCATCTTGAGTCTGTTGCTTCGGGCACTTCCATTGGTCGTATGTACGATGAGCGCTTTGGCCGCGTCGACCCCAGCCGTCCTTCGGTCGGTCGCGATGTGAACGACCTGTGCCGCGCGGGCGACGCAAAGGCGACCGAGGTCATCCATGACGCCGGCTTTGCGCTGGGCGCCAGCTTGGGCTCGCTTGCCAACATTCTGGATCCAGAGGTCATCGTGCTTTCGGGCGGCGTAATTCATCAGGGTCCCGATTGGCGTTCGCAGACGTGGAAGGATTCGGTGCACGAGGGCTATGCCAGCCAGGCGCTCGATCCGCTCCAGGACACGCCGATTCTCATCGGGTCTCTGGAGGGCGATGCTCCGCTCATCGGTGCCGCCGAGCATCTTCTTGCCTCGTTAAAGTAAACGTATCTGCTGTAGGAGCCTCCCGAGACAACGCGCCTCGGGAGGCTGTTCTGAGAAAGGTTGCAGCCTTATGACCGTCGATCCTTTGATTCAATCCCTGAAGGGTAAGCTCGTCGTGAGCGTTCAGGCGTATATGGGCGAGCCGCTTCGTACGCCCGAGACCATGGCTCAAATGTCTCGCGCTTGCGAACTCGGCGGCGCCGCCGCCATTCGCTGCCAGGGCCTTGCCGACATTTCCGCCATTAAGGGTCGCTGTGAGGTTCCTGTTATCGGCCTGTGGAAGGATGGACACGAGGGCGTCTACATCACGCCGACGCTGCGTCACGCCCGCGCCTGCGTTGCTGCCGGTGCCGATATCGTGGCGATCGACGCCACCGATCGTCCGCGCCCCGATGGCAAGACGGTCGAGGATACCTTCCGTCCGCTGCACGAGGAGGGTGTGCTCCTGATGGCGGATTGTGCCACCATCGAGGACATTCGCCGTGCGGTTGATATGGGCTTCGACCTGGTATCCACCACGCTCTCTCACGGTGTCGCCGCCATCGACTGCACCATGGCCGATGGCCCCGACCTGCCGCTCCTGCGTCAGGCGACCGAGGAATTCCCCGGCCTTCCCATCATTTGCGAGGGTCGCGTGCATACGCCCGAGGAGGCTCGCGCCGCGATCGATGCTGGCGCCTGGGCCGTTGTCGTCGGCACCGCCATCACGCACCCCACGAGTATTACAAGTTGGTTCAAGGCTGCGCTTGAGGCGTAAGACAGGCCTCGTATCCGCTCGGGGCGGTATACTCAATAAAGGCAATTGACCGCGCGGGATCCGGGTTGCTGGATCCCGCGCTTGTTTTCGGGAGGCAGCACATGCAAAAGGGAGATGCCATGGATGCGGCGGAGCGCTCGGAGCGCATCCCCGATATCGTCATCATCACCGGAATGTCCGGATCGGGCCGCACGCAGGCCATGCACGTGTTCGAGGACATGGGTTATTTTTGCATCGATAACCTGCCTCCGCGTCTGATCGCCCAGCTTGCCGAGCTCGTCGGCATCAATACGGGCGTGGGCAGGCATCTCGCCGTCACCTGCGATTTGCGTAGCCAGGGCTTGTTCGATGAGCTGCTCGATGCGGTCGCCGCGCTCGAAGAGCGCGAGATGAGCTGCGACATCGTGTTCCTGGAGGCTTCTGACGAGGTACTGATTCGTCGCTACAGCGAAAATCGCCGCCGTCATCCCATTGCCAAGCCGGGGGAGACTACGGCCGATGCGATTCAGCGCGAGCGCCTGCAGCTGCAGGGTGTGCGCGATCGAGCCGATATGATTATCGACACGAGCCGCCTACGCACCTCTGCGCTGCGCAACAAATTGCGCATGGCGTTCTCCGAGTTGTCCGACCAGCAGCTCATGGACGTTCACGTGTTCTCGTTTGGCTTTAAGCACGGTATGCCCGTCGAGGCGGACATTATGATTGACGTTCGCTTCCTGCCCAATCCGTTCTACGATCCCGAGATGCGCACCATGACCGGTCTCGATAAGAAAGTCTCCGACTTTGTTCTGGACCACCCCAAGACGCAGGAGTTCTGGAAGGCCTGGACGCAGCTGCTCGATACGGTCATGCCCGGTTATATCGCAGAGGGCAAGCCGCAGCTTTCTATTGCCATCGGTTGCACGGGCGGTCAGCACCGCAGCGTTGCCATCGCCGAGGCCACGGCACGTTATTTGGAAGGCGCCCAGTATCACGTGAGCATTTCCCATCGCGACTTGTCGCGCGCCAACACGAAAGCATAGGCCTGCATGTCGTTTACCGCCGAGGTGCGTGACGAGCTTGCGCGCTGCGAACCCGAATGTGAATACTGCGACTTGTCGACGCTTGCCGCCCTCACGCGCGTGAGTGGTACGCTCTCGCTTACCGGCTCTGGGCGGTATCGTTTGACGGTTGCGACTGAGACGGGAGCCGTCGCGCGCACGATGATCACGCTGACGCATCGCATCCTTAAACTCAAAACGGAGTTCACCGTCCGCAAATCTGTATTGCATAAGGTTCGAAATTATCTCATCACCTTGCCCGATCAGCCCGATTTGGATAAGGCTCTGGTGCTGCTGGGTATCCTCGACCGGAGGGGAGGACTTGTCGCCGGCGTGCCCCGGCATATCGTTGCCCGTCCCTGCTGCAGGCTTGCCTACATCCGCGGCGCGCTCATCGCCGGCGGTTTCGTGGCCGATCCCCGCGGCGACTTTCATTTGGAGATCGCGGTGCAGGGCGAGCAGTATGCCCGGGGACTTTGCGATCTATTGGAGCAGATTGGGGTCCATGCGCGCGTTAACGCGCGGCGCGGATCCTATGCCGTGTACATTAAGAGCGCCGAGGAGATCGAGCAGCTCCTAAAGCTGGTCGGCGCCAAGCGCAGCGTTGCCGAGATCGAGGAAGCGCGCGCGGTCAAATTGGTTAAGAACGACGTAAACCGTCGCGTGAATGCCGAGCTGGCCAATCAGACCAGAAGCGCGGGTGCCGCCCAGCATCAGCTTGCGCTGATCGATGAGCTCGAACTGCGGGGTTTGCGCGACACGCTTCCGGACGCCTTGGCGGTCTTTTGCGACCTGCGCGAGCGCTATCCCGATCTGTCACTGCGCGATTTGGGGGAGATGGCTGACCCTCCCTTGTCGAAGTCGGCCCTCTACCATCGAGTTTTGAGACTTGAAAAGCTCATTGAAGCAAACAGGTAGTTTAAAGTATCGACTTATATACGGATTTAGCTGCTATTTTATTCTTTAAAACGTTTTAACGTAAATTTGATTTTCAATTTCGAGCATTCTCGTGAAATTCAAGTCAAAAAAAAGGTATATTAGGCGAGTGGTTAGTTTGTGGGCCTCAACGGCGGGCGCTGTAGCTTGCGGGGGCCTTACGAAAGGAGACACAATGGCAGTAAAGGTTGCTATTAACGGCTTCGGTCGCATCGGTCGTCTGGCTTTCCGTCAGATGTTCGGTCATGAGGGCTCCGAGATCGTCGCTATCAACGACCTCACCTCTCCCGATATGCTCGCTTACCTGCTGAAGTACGACTCCACGCAGGGCAACTACGCTCGCGATCACGAGGTCGTTGCTGGCGAGGATTCCATCACCGTTGACGGCAAGGAGATCAAGATCTACAAGGAGGCCGACGCCAACAACCTGCCTTGGGGCGACCTCGACGTCGACGTCGTTCTCGAGTGCACCGGCTTCTACACCAGCAAGGCTAAGGCTCAGGCCCACATCAACGCTGGCGCCAAGAAGGTCGTCATCTCCGCTCCGGCCGGCAGCGATCTGCCCACCATCGTGTACAACGTCAACCACGAGACGCTGACCGCTGAGGACAACATCATCTCCGCTGCTTCCTGCACCACCAACTGCCTCGCCCCGATGGCCAAGGGTCTGAACGACTTCGCTCCCATCGTGTCTGGCATCATGACCACCATTCACGCCTGGACCGGCGACCAGATGCCGCTCGACGGCCCGCAGCGCAAGGGCAACAAGCGTCGTAGCCGCGCCTGCGCCGTCAACATCGTCCCCAACACCACCGGTGCTGCCAAGGCTATCGGCCTGGTTCTCCCCGAGCTCAACGGTAAGCTCATCGGTGCCGCCCAGCGCGTCCCGACGCCGACCGGCTCCATCACCAACCTCTACGCTGTCGTTGACAAGAAGGTCACCGTCGACGAGGTTAACGCCGCTATGAAGGCCTACGCTGCCACCATCTCCGAGACCTTCGGTTACAACGAGGACGACATCGTCTCCACCGACATCATCGGCGAGACCCATGGCTCCATCTTCGACGCCACTCAGACCATGTGCTCTGACCTCGGCAACGGCCAGACCCTCGTTCAGGTCACCTCTTGGTACGACAACGAGAACTCTTACACCTCTCAGATGGTCCGCACCATCAAGTACTTCGAGAAGTTCGTTGCTTAATTTAGCTTTTAGCGAATAGCTCGTTGAGCGTCTAAAGAAGGGCGCGGCCTTATAGGGCTTACACCCTAGGGTCGCGCCCTTTTTATAGGAAATCGTCTGCCGTAATGGGAGGCAGACACGTACGAAAGGTAGAAGCAAACATGGCCTTTACCAAGAAGACCGTCCGCGACATCGATGTCGACGGCAAGCGCGTTCTCGTCCGCGTTGACTTCAACGTGCCTATCAAGGATGGCGTCGTTGGCGACACCACCCGTATCAAGGCTGCCCTGCCCACCATCAACTATCTCGTTGAGCACAACGCTCGCGTCATCCTCATGAGCCACCTCGGCCGTCCCGATGGCACCGGCTTCCAGCCCGAGTTGTCCCTCGAGCCCGTCGCCAAGAAGCTCGCCGAGCTCTCCGGTCTCGACGTTGCCTTTGTCGCCGACACCTACGGCGAGAAGGCTGCCGAGGCTGTCGCTGCCGTCGAGCCGGGCAAGGTCCTCGTTCTCGAGAACGTCCGCTTCGATAAGCGTGAGAAGAAGAACGACCCCGAGATCGCCAAGAAGCTCGCTTCCTATGGTGACGTCTTCGTTCTCGATGCCTTCGGCACCGCTCACCGCGCCCAGGGTTCCGTTGTGGGCCCCGCCGCTTACCTGCCTGCCGTCGCCGGCTTCCTGCTTGAGAAGGAGGTCGACACGCTGACCGGCATCTTCGCCGAGCCCGAGCGCCCCTTCGTCGCTATCGTCGGCGGTTCCAAGGTTTCCTCCAAGATCGGCGTTCTCGATCACCTCATCGACTCCGCTGACACCCTGATCATCGGTGGCGGTATGGCCTACACCTTCTTCCTGGCTCAGGGCCTGACCGTCGGTCAGTCCCTCAAGGAAGAGGACTGGGTCGAGCGCGCCGGCGAGATGCTCAAGAAGGCCGAGGAGAAGGGCGTCAAGATCCTGCTCCCCATCGACAACCGTGTTGCCGATCACTTTGGCGAGGACGCTGTCCCCGAGGTTGTCGCTTCCGACGCTATCCCCGACGATCGTGAGGGCATGGACATCGGCCCCAAGACCGAGGAGCTCTACGCCGAGGCCGTCAAGGGCGCCAAGACCGTGTTCTGGAACGGCCCCATGGGCGTCTTCGAGTTCGACAACTTCGCTCACGGCACCCAGGCTATCGCCGAGGCTGTCGCCGAGGCCGACTGCACCTCGATCATCGGCGGTGGCGACTCTGTCGCAGCCGTCAACAAGTTCAACCTGGCCGACAAGATGAGCTGGATCTCCACCGGTGGTGGCGCTTCCATGGAGCTCGTCGAGGGTAAGGCCCTGCCCGGAGTGGAGGCGCTTCTCGATGCCTAATCGCACCCTTCTTATCGCTGGTAACTGGAAGATGAACAACGACGTCGCCGAGGCCGCCAGGCTCGCCGACGAGCTGGCTCAGGCTCTGCCCGAGGTTCCGGCTGGCGTCGAGGTGCTCGTCTGCCCTCCGACCATTGACATCACCACGGTTCATGACCGCATTCAGGCTGCCCCCATCGCCCTCGGTGCACAGAACGTGTACTGTGAGGCCAAGGGTGCCTTCACCGGTGAGTCCTCTTGCGACATGCTCAAGTCCGCTGGCTGCACCTACTGCATCATCGGTCACTCCGAGCGTCGCGACTACTTCCACGAGACCGACGAGGATCAGAACAAGAAGGCCAAGGCTCTCGTTGCCGCCGGTCTTGTTCCCGTCTTCTGCTGCGGCGAGTCCCTCGAGGTCCGCGAGGCTGGCACCTATGTCGAGCACGTCGTGAACCAGGTCAAGGCTGGCCTTGCTGGTCTTGAGATCACCTGCCCCAAGCAGGTCGTCGTCGCCTACGAGCCCATCTGGGCTATCGGCACCGGCAAGACCGCTACCGCCGAGGACGCTCAGGAGGTCTGCGGCGCTATCCGTGAGACCCTCAAGGAGATGTTCGGCGAGGAGCTCGCTAACGGCATCCGCGTTCTCTACGGCGGTTCCGCTAAGCCCGGCAACATCGCCGAGCTCGTCGCCAAGCCTGACGTTGACGGCGCCCTCGTGGGCGGCGCTTCCCTCAAGGCTGCCGACTTCGCCTCTATGGTCGTCAAGGCAGGCGAGTAGGACATATGGCACAGCGTCATCTTCCTGCACTCCTGATCATCATGGACGGCTGTGGCCTGGCTCCGGCCGATGGCGAGAACGCCGTCGCCGCTGCCAAGACGCCCTTCCTTGATAGCCTGTACGAGAAGTACCCTCACACCACGCTCGGCGCTTCGGGCGAGGACGTGGGCCTTCCCGACGGTCAGATGGGTAACTCCGAGGTGGGTCACCTCAACATCGGTGCCGGCCGCATCGTGTTCCAGGAGCTTTCGCGCATCAACAATGCCATCAAGGACGGCTCCATCGCCAAGAACGAGGTCTTCGTCAAGGCTATGGACGATGTCAAGGCCGAAGGCAAGACTCTCCACCTCATGGGCCTTATGAGCCCTGGCGGCGTTCATTCTCACATGAACCACGTCGAGGCCCTGGTCAAGATGGCTGCCCAGCATGGCGTCAAGACCGTTCGCGTCCACGCCTTTATGGATGGCCGCGACGTCGACCCGCAGTCCGGTGCCGGCTACATGAGTGAGTTCTGCGCCTTCCTGGCTAAGATCTCCGAGGAGACCGGTTGCGACGCTCGCGTTGCCACCGTCTCGGGCCGATATTGGGCCATGGACCGCGATAACCGTTGGGAGCGCATCCAGCGTGCCTACGATGTCATGGTCAACGCGTCCGATGCCGATACCGACCCCGTGGCCGGTATCAAGGCCTACTACGAGAAGGATCCGCGCGGCGATGAGTTCGTCGAGCCCTTCGCTGCCCACAACGAGGGCATCCACGAGGGCGACGCGGCCATCTTCTTCAACTTCCGTCCCGACCGCGCTCGTCAGATGACCCGCGTGTTCACGGACAAGGAGTTCGACGGCTTTGAGCGCGAGCAGATCAAGCTTTCGCACTTTGTGACGATGACCGAGTACGATCCGACGTTTGACGTCGAGGTCGCCTTCCCCAAGACGTTCCCCGAGAACGTCCTGGCCGACGTTATCGCCGCCAATGGCCTCAAGCAGCTGCACACCGCCGAGACCGAGAAGTACGCCCACGTGACGTTCTTCCTCAACGGCGGCATCGAGGAGCCCAAGGAGGGCGAGGAGCGCGTGCTCGTCGCTTCCCCCAAGGTCGCTACCTACGATCTGCAGCCCGAGATGAGCGCTCCCGAGGTTACCGAGAAGCTCGTCGCCGCCATCAACGAGGATCGCGCTGATTTCTACATCGTGAACTTCGCGAACTGCGACATGGTTGGTCACACCGGTGTCTTCGACGCCGCCGTTAAGGCCGTCGAGGCTGTTGACGATGCTCTGTCCAAGGTTGTCCCGGCGATTCTCGCCAAGGGCGGCTTTGCGCTGATTACCGCCGACCACGGCAACGCCGATCACATGTTTGACGTTGCTTCCGACGGTTCCAAGCATCCGTTTACGGCTCACACCACCAACCGCGTGCCGTTCATCATCGTTGATGAGAAGGCTAAGCTCACCGGTATCGAGGACGGCCGTCTTTCCGATATCGCTCCGACCATGCTCACCATGGCTGGTATTGAGCCTTCCGCCGAGATGACGGGTCGCGTGCTCGCCACCGAGGCCTAATAGGAAAACAAATATCGTTTTCTAGTAAGGGGGGGGTTGTCCACAACCGGACGACCCCCTTTTTTTGGTATTTCTGCCATTTCTACCCCGTCCCTAAATGGCAGGTGGGGGAGTGTTGGGGGTTGTGGTACAGTACTGGAGTTTGAATTGTTCTATTAAGGAGCTTATCTATGGGTCCGTTCCAGATTCTTCTGTTTGTCGTTTGGGCTGTCTCTGCCGTGGCGCTGACGATTCTCGTCCTGATGCATTCCGGTAAGGGCACCGGCGTTTCGGATATGATCGCTAGCTCGCTGTATAACTCCAGCTCTGCCACGGGCGTCATGGAACAGAACCTCGATCGCCTGACGGTAATTATGGCCGTCGTTTTTGCCGTGTGTGTCGTCCTGTGCATGTTCTTCTTCCCGCAGGGCATCGTCGGCTACTAAGCGTCGTCGCCTATACGTTTGTAAAGGGTCCCGCATGCGCGGGGCCCTTTTTGTTTACAGACTTGTAACAGAGTCAAAATATCCCCACATACTTCGCCCAACTAAAGAAATTCTCGACCGTTAACCGGAATTAGCCCCAAATCGTGCATAAAATGCGCTACTGTATTGCAAAACGTTGGTCTGTTGTGCATAACCAGCCATAGCAGCGGGCGGCGTTTTGATGGTTCGGATCGGATTGTCTCGACATATGTCCGACTGAACATTTCTTTGTCCTATCTCATAAGGAGGATGGCATGGCTGATTCTATGTTCCACCAGCCCGTTATGGGTCGTCGCGCCTTTGTCGGCGGTACCCTTGCTGCGAGCTCCATGGCTTTTCTTGCCGCATGCGGCAAGAAGGGCGGCGACGCTTCCGGTTCTGAGTCCGGTTCGACGCTGAACTTCTACATCAACAACCCGGTCTGCATCGACCCCTACAACGTCCAGGAGGATCAGGGCACTCAGGTCGAGTACCAGCTGTTCGATGCTCTGACCTCTTACGACGCCGAGAAGGGCAAGATCGTCCCGCTGGCTTGCGAGTCCTTCGAGGCCAACGACGACGCCACCGAGTTCACCTTCAAGATCAAGAAGGCCAAGTTCCACAACGGTGACGACGTTACCTCCAAGTCCTTCAAGCTCGCTTGGGAGCGTCTGGTCAACACCAAGTCGGCCATCGCTACCGAGTACGGTCCTTCCGAGGTCTCCTATCACCTTTCCATGGTCGAGGGCTATGACGATCTACTTGCCGGTAACGCTACCGAGCTCAGCGGTGTTACTTGCCCCGACGATGAGACCCTCGTCGTTAAGCTGTCTTCCGCTTACGCCGACTTCCCCTTCGTCGCCTCTCACCCGGCTCTGTCCCCGGTTCCCGAGTGCGCCGAGTCCGATGTTAAGAGCTTCTACCTTGCCCCGATCGGTAACGGCCCGTTCATGATGGACGGCAAGTGGGAGGATGGTCAGGAGATCAACCTCAAGAAGTTCGACGATTACTATGGCGACACGGCCAAGATCGATGGCATCCACTTCCAGGTCATCAAGGACGTGGAGACCGCCTACAAGGAGTTCCAGGCCGGTAACCTCGATATCTGCGATGTTCCCGTTGCTCAGATCGACGCTGCCAAGAAGGATCGCGGCGTGTCCAAGGACGGCTACACCATGGGCGACGGCGAGCGCATGCTGCTCGGCGCCGAGCCTTCCACCTACTACCTGACCTGCAACACCACGGCCGAGCCGTTCAACAACGCCGACCTGCGCAGGGGTATCTCCCTGGCCATTAACCGCGAGGCCATCTGCAAGACCATCTTCAAGGGCACCCGTACCCCCGCCGACGGCATTGTTCCTCCGGGCATCGATGGCTACAAGGAGGGCGCATGGGAGTTCTGCGCCTACGACGTCGACAAGGCTAACGAGTACCTCGACAAGGTTGCTCCTGCCGGTGCCAACGGCGACCGTGGCATTAGCGTGACCCTTTCCTACAACCAGGACGGTGGCCACAAGGAGATCATGGAGTCCATCATCGGCGACCTCGCCAAGGTCGGCGTTACCGCCGTCTCCGATACCCCTGAGTGGTCTGCGCTGCTCGAGCAGTACCAGAACTTCAACTATCAGTTCGGTCGTCTGGGCTGGATTGCCGACTACCCGATCATGGACAACTTCCTGTATCCGCTGTTCCACTCCGACTCCCTCGGTGGCGACAACCGCTCTGGTTACAACAACCCCGAGTTCGACGCCAAGGTCGACGAGGCTCGTACCACGGTTGACGACGAAGAGCGCGTCGCTAAGATGCAGGAGGCCGACGCAATGGTCGCTGCCGACTGCCCGGTCATCCCGGTGATGTTCTACACGCACACCATCGCCGGCTCCGATCGCATCAAGCATCTCTATGTCGATCCGCAGAAGCACGCCGAGCTGGGTACCGCTGAGCTCGCCTAAGAGTTTGCAGCTTCCGTGAGGGTCAAGTATTTACGTAGACCTCATGGGAAACATACAGTTCTCCCTAACCTGGGGTAAACTGGCTGATGGTAATTTTGGGATGCCGGTCTGGCGATCGGCATCCCATTTAGGTTAATCCCTAGATAGGGGAGTGGTATGGGTAAGTACATCGTTAAACGTGTGCTTCAGTTCATCCCGGTGTTTTTGGGCGTTACGCTGATTCTGTTCGCCCTCCAGAATATCGTGCCGGGAGATCCGATCAAGCTGATCGGTGGAGACAAGGCTCTGTCCCCCGAGGTAGAGCTTCAGCTTCGCGTACGCTATCACCTGGTCCAGACGGACGAGGACGGCAACGCGATCCTTGACGAGAACGGCGATCCCGTTCAGACGTCGCTTGTAGACCGTTATCTGTATTACATGAACGGTCTGCTTCATGGCGATCTGGGTAATTCGTACCAGCGCAAGCTGCCGGTTACGGAAATCTTTGCCCAAAAGTATCCGTATACGGTCAAGCTTGCCGCGTGCGCCATCGTGCTCGAGGCAATCATGGGTATCGGTGCGGGTATCATTTCGGCGGTAAAGCGTTATTCCTTCTGGGATATTTTGGTTACGCTCACCACGTCGATCCTCGTTGCCGTCCCGGCCTTCTGGCTTGGTATGTTGCTGCAGCTGTTCTTTGGCGTCATCCTCAAGGATGCCACCGGCGGCGCATTCTCCATGCCGATTTCGGGTGCCGGCGGTTCCAGCTCTCAGTATCAGGATTGGATGCACTATGTGCTTCCGACCATTACGCTGGCTTCGGTTTCGACCGCTTATGCTGCCCGCATCATGCGCTCGCAGCTACTCGACGTCATGAACCAGGATTACATCCGTACGGCAAAGGCCAAGGGTCTCTCCAGTCGCGCGATCATCATCAAGCATGCGCTTAAGAATGCACTCATCCCCGTCGTTACCTATATCGGTGTCGACTTTGGCGGCATGCTTTCGGGTGCCATCCTGACCGAGACGGTCTTTAACTGGCCCGGTATCGGCTATGAGGTCTATCGCGCTATTAGCATGCGTGACTGGCCCATCGTTATGGGCGGCGTTACGCTCATCGTTGTCGTCGTCATGGTGATCAACCTGCTCGTCGACATTAGCTATGCATTCCTCGACCCGCGTATCCGCCTTGGCGGTCCGTCGGATAAGGCCTAAGGGAGGTACGTCTCATGCAGGAAACTGATTCTCAGTCTCAGGAGCAGGCTACCGCCATCAAGGCCGCATCTGCTCCCGCCAAGTCCCGCACGCTGTGGGGCGACGCTTTTAAGCGTCTTCGTAAGAACAAGCTCGCCGTTATCGGTGTCTGCTGGATTATCATCGTCGTTTTGGTTGCCCTGACCGCCGATCTGTGGGCTAAGCCCTGGCTCGGTTCGCCGACGGCTTCCGACTCGACGACCATGGCCGAGACGTCGCTGCTGGCTCCGTGTGCCGAGCACCCGTTTGGCACCGACGCCCTTGGCCGCGACATTCTCGTCCGCGTTATCTACGGCGCGCGCGTTTCGCTGTCCGTCGGCATTATGGCCACCGCCATCTCCACGGTGATCGGTTTGGTCATGGGTGCTCTGGCCGGTTTCTACGGCGGAATCTGGGATACGATCATCATGCGCTGCGCGGACATCTTCCTAGCGTTCCCGTACGTGCTGTTCGTCGTCGCCATGATCGCCGTTATCGGCCGTGGTCTTCAGAACGTCTTTATCGCCATCGGTGTTCTCGGCTGGCCTTCGATTGCGCGCGTCTTCCGATCTGCAATCCTGACGGTCAAGGAAAACGACTATGTTGACGCTGCGCGCGCGATGGGTGCATCCGATGCTCGTATCGTCGTGCGTCACATCTTCCCGAACTCCGTCGCGTCCATCGTGGTCTACGCGACTATGAACATTGGTGGCGCCATTCTGACCGAGTCCGCTCTGTCCTTCCTTGGCATGGGCGTTATTCCGCCTACGCCTTCGTGGGGCTCCATGATTCAGGACGGTCAGCAGTATCTACTGACCGCTCCCTGGATGATGATCATGCCCGGTCTGGCAATTCTCTCGACGGTGCTCGCCTTCACCCTGCTGGGTGACGGTCTGCGCGACGCCCTCGACGTCAAGATGAAGGACGCATAAGGATGAAGAAGAACAAGAACTATGTGGACCTGAAGGACCAGCCGGTTCCCGAGGGCCAGCATCTGCTCGAGGTCGATGACCTTAAGATGTATTTCCACACCGAGGATGGCGTCGTTCGCGCTGTCGATGGCGTGTCCTACACGCTCGATCGCGGTGAGACCCTGGGTGTCGTCGGTGAGTCCGGCTCTGGTAAGTCCGTGACCGCCATGACCATCATGGGCCTCATCTCGATGCCTCCGGGAAAGATTGAGGGCGGTGACATTCGCTACCGCGGTCGTTCGATCCTCGAGATGACCGAGGAAGAAATGCAGCATATTCGCGGCAACGATATCGCGATGATCTTCCAGGATCCTATGACCTCCCTGAACCCGGTCTATAAGATCGGCAAGCAGGTGGGCGAGGGACTTCGTCTGCACCGTGGCTACTCCAAGCAGGAGGCGCTCAAGCGCGCCACCGAGCTTTTGGACCTCGTTGGCATTCCCGAGCCCGAGAAGCGCGTCAACGAGTATCCGCACCAGTTCTCTGGTGGCATGCGTCAGCGCGTCATGATTGCCATGGCGCTTGCCTGCGATCCCGATATCCTGATTGCCGATGAGCCCACGACTGCTCTGGACGTTACCATCCAGGCTCAGATTATCGAGCTCATGCAGGAGATGCAGCAGAAGAACGGCAACGCCATTATCATGATTACCCATGACTTGGGCGTCGTCGCCGATATGGCCGATAAGATCATGGTTATGTACGCCGGCCGTCCCGTCGAGTTCGGTACTGCTGAGGAAATCTTCTACGAGAGCCGCCATCCCTACACCTGGGGTCTTATCCGCTCCATCCCGGAGCAGGCCATCGAGGAGAAGAAGCCGCTGACGCCGATTCACGGCAACCCGCCTTCGCTCATGAACTTGCCTGAGGGCTGCGTATTCTCTCCTCGTTGCCCCTATGCGACGGACAAGTGCCGCAAGCAGCGCCCCGAGCGCGTTGTCACCGAGTCCGGTCACTATTCTGCGTGCCATTATTCCGGTGACCCCGAGTTCCTCAAGAACGCGCCTGAGACGTCCCGCACGCGCAAGGATTCCAAGAAGGGAGGCGAGGCGTAAATGGCAGACAATAACGAGCGCACTCCGCTGCTGAAGGTCGAGCACCTTTCTAAGGAGTTCCCCGCAGAGTCCGGCATGTTCGCCAAGCGTTTTTCCAAGCGCGTCGTCTCTGCTGTAAACGACATCTCGTTTGAGATTTATCCTGGTGAGACCTTTGGTCTGGTTGGTGAGTCTGGTTGCGGTAAGTCCACGACGGGCCGCACCATCATGCGCCTGACCAAGCCGACGGCAGGCAAAGTGTTCTTCCAGGGCAAAGACGTTGCCGAGATGAGCAAGCACGAGATCAAGGATATGCGTCGCGAGATGCAGTTCATCTTCCAGGACCCCTATGCTTCGCTCAACCCTCGTATGACCATCGGCGAAATTGTTTCTGAGCCCATGACCATTCATGGCGTGGGTACAAAGGAAGAGCGTATCGAGCGCGTCCGCGAGCTGCTGGACGTCGTCGGTCTGAACCCCGAGCACATCAACCGCTATCCGCACGAGTTCTCGGGCGGCCAGCGCCAGCGTGTCGGCATTGCCCGCGCCTTTGCGCTCAAGCCCAAGCTGATTATCTGCGATGAGCCCGTCTCTGCGCTTGACGTATCCATTCAGGCCCAGGTTCTGAACCTTCTTAAGGAGCTCCAGGACAAGTTCGGTACGGCTTATCTCTTCATTGCTCACGACCTCTCTGTCGTGCAGCACATTTCTGATCGCGTTGCCGTTATGTATCTGGGCAAGATGGTCGAGGTTTCGGACTGGAAGACGCTCTACAGTGAGCCGCACCACCCGTACACGCAGTCGCTGCTGTCTGCCGTGCCGGTGCCCGATCCGGATATCCAGAAGACCCGCAAGCGCATCATTCTCGCTGGCGATCCGCCGTCGCCGCTGGATCCGCCGACCGGTTGCCGTTTCCACACGCGCTGCCCGATCGCGCAGGGCATCTGCTCCGAGAGGCTTCCTGAGTTTAAGGAAGTCGCTCCGGGCCACTGCTGCGCGTGCCACTTCGCCGAGCCGTTCCCGATCAAGGAATCGCACATCGACCTGTAGTCGGTTGTTCTCGTCCGGGCCCGCCTGGTGTTACTTTTCAGAACGTCCTCGGACATATCGGAAGCCCCGCTGCGCGCTGCGGGGCTTCCTCCGTCCTGCGGAATGTTCTGAAAAGCAACACCAGGGCGGGCCCTGCGTTAACGCGGCAGAGGGGAGTGAGATTCCTTGATCGCTCACTTAATCTAATAGGAAATTGAGCGAGGCCGGAGCTTTAGCTCCGGCCTCCCCATATAAGGGCTCGGCAAAGCCGAGCCA
>CABPDL010000019.1:0-36864 GCA_902406375.1 uncultured Collinsella sp. | reverse complement strand
GTAGCGGGTGGTTTAAAGCTGGGCGCTGCGCGGCCAGCAGACTAAAGTCTTGAAAAACCAAAAAGGCCGCAGTCGGGATTCCCGGCTGCGGCCTTATTGCACTTGTGAGGTCAACTCGCTCGTTAGACCAACTTAAAGCCCTTGCGCTTGCCCACGGAGAGGGTGTCGCCCAGCTTGAGGGCGCTCGGATCGATGTTGTAGCTCTTGGGAGCCACAGCCTTGCCGTTGATCTTGACGCCGCCGCCGTCGATGTCGCGGCGGGCCTGACCGGCGCTGGCCGAAAGGCCCAGGTCCTTGAGCAGGCCAGCGAGGTAAATCTGGCCCTCGTCGTTGACGGTCAGCTCAACGTGCTTCTCGGGGAAGTCGGCAAGCTGGCCCTCCTTGAACACACGGTCGAACTCGGCCTGAGCCTCGTCGCCGGCGCCAGCACCGTGGTAGGTGTCGCACAGGTCGCGGCCTAGAGCGCGCTTGAGCTCGTAGGGGTCGGCGGAGCCATCGGCCAGGGCGGCATCGATCTTGTCGACCTCGGCCGGGGTGAGCGAACTGGCCAGACGATAGTACTTGCCAATCATCTCGTCGGGGATGGACATGGTCTTGCCGAACATATCCTTGGGAGCATCGGTCAGGCCGATGTAGTTACCGTAGGACTTGGACATCTTACGGACGCCGTCGGTGCCCTCGAGCAGCGGCATGGTGAGCGCGATCTGCGGTTCCATGCCCATCTTCTCCATGAGCTCACGGCCGGCGAGCAGGTTAAAGAGCTGGTCGGTGCCGCCCATCTCGACGTCGGCCTTGATCTGCACGGAGTCGAAGGCCTGCATCACGGGGTACAGAAACTCGTGCAGGGCAATCGGCGTCTGGGACTGGTAGCGCTTGGTAAAGTCGTCGCGCTCGAGGATGCGGGCGACGGTGAACTTGGAGCACACCTGCAAAAGACCGGCCAGGTCCATCGAAAGGATCCAGTCGCCGTTGTGCACGATGGTGGTCTTCTCGGGGTCCAGGATCTTCATGGCCTGGCTCACGTAGGTCTCGGCGTTGGCCTCGATCTGCTCCTGCGAAAGCTGCGGACGGGTGGAATTCTTGCCCGAGGGGTCGCCGATCAGCGCGGTACCGTTGCCAATGATAAGGGTGACGTTATGGCCCAGGTCCTGGAACTGGCGCATCTTGCGCAGGGGCACGGCGTGGCCCAGGTGCAGGTCGGGGCTGGTGGGGTCGACGCCGAGCTTGATGTTGAGGGGCTCGCCCTTCTCAAGCTTCTTGCGAAGGTCGGCCTCGGGGACGATCTTCGCGGCGCCCGAGGTGATGATACGCATTTGCTCGTCAACAGACAGCATTGGGTATCCTCCTTTTGCCATAGCACCCTCACCGGATACGGCGGTGCTGGAAGTTCATAAACTCTCTTATGATAACCAAAACGGCGCGGCCGAACACCTACGACAGGAAAATCCTCGTCCTGCCGCACGCATCAACGGCGACCGGCAGGCGCATGCCGTCGCGCTCGACCAAATATCGTGTTTGCTGACGGCGCGAGCAGTCACGGCAACGGATCTGCCCCGTTGCATCCGTGGCGCAGGCGCCCTCGGCAGTCAGCAAGCAGTGCTCGCACACCATGAGCTCGGGACGGTCGGCATCGACAGGCCCCAAGACACCGGGACAAGCGGCAAGCTCGGCAATACGCTCCGCATCATTGCCGAGCAACTCGGCCGGCAAGTACACCCGCCCCGCACCGAGTCCGCGCAGCCAGGTAAGCGTGGCCCGATTCGCGCAGAACACCGGCGCCGCCACGTCAAACGTCACGCCCAGCTCGCGAGCAATCACCACCTGTCCCAGGTTGCGGCAGACGACGCGCCCGGCACGCTGCATCAGCGAGCGGGTCCGGTCAGCGTCACCCGTGCGGCACACCTCGTCAAGCACCACAACGGTGTCGGACAAATCGAGTTCTCTGCGCGGGTCGGTATCCATCAGCTGCCAAGCAAAAACCATGCGAGCGGGAACCGCGCACTCCACCAACTCCGGCGACGCACCGCTATCCACCGCAACGTCCTCAAAGGGCAGCACCTCAACGGCACGCGCAACGGGCGCAATCGCATCCGCCTCGGCCCGCATGCGCTCCAACACCGCCGCCGTCTGATCCAACACGCCGGCGCTACGAATCAGGTATACCTCGCAGCCCGCGTCCACCTTACGCTTGCAATGCACGACGACGCGCTTCCCCGCTGCGGCATCCACCGGGCAGGGCACCTGCGGCCAGCGCTTGGGCACATCGGGACGCGCGTCGACACCCGGATAGAACCGAATCTCGAGCGTGTCACCCGCCGCCACGGCGGCATCGAGCTCAACGGTCACCTCTTCGTGGCCCACAGCGACCAAGCGCCCCACGCGCACGCCCTGGTTAATTGCACGCTCAAAGCTCATCAGCTCGGCACCCGAACGCCCTCGCAGGTACGCATCGGTAAACCCACGGTTAAACGACCTTCCCAGCTCGCGCTCAAGCTCTTCCACGGCACCGGGGTCCCACGCGCCGTCGCGCAGCATATCGAGCGCCCGGCGCCAAACCCGCACCACGTTGAATACGTAATCGGGGTTCTTCATGCGTCCCTCGATCTTGAGCGACGCAACGCCAGCATCTACAAGCTCGGGCAGATGCGCAATACCCAGATAGTCATGCGGACACAGCAGACGATCCCCCTCAACGGCGACAACGCTCTGCCCCGCCTCGTCCACTAGGTCGTACGCCAGACGGCACGGCTGCGTGCAGTCGCCGCGCATCGCCGATCGTCCACGCCGCAGGGCCGAGAACTCGCACGCCCCCGAATAGCCGATGCAAATCGCACCGTGGCAGAATACCTCGATGGGCACGCCCGTGGCACATAGCGCCGCAATCTCGTCGACCGTCAGCTCGCGTGCCGTCGTCACGCGCTCGACCCCCAGCTCATCGGCGGCAAGCCGCACGGCACCCTCGCTATGAGCGCCCGCCTGCGTGGACAGGTGAATCTCGACCCCGGGAATCGCCGCGCGCAGCGCGCAGGCCAACCCGGCATCGGCGACAATCAGAGCATCGGCGCCCAGCTCCAGTGCATGAGCTCCCAACGCCACCGCGTCGGACAACTCATCGTCAAACACGAACACGTTGAGCGTTACGTACACACGCACGCCATGGGCATGCGCCACGGCGCAGCCGCGCGCAAACTCGTTATCCGTAAAGCCATGGGCGCTCACACGGGCGTTAAAGCCGCCCAACCCCGCATAGATGGCATCGGCGCCCGCGGCGATGGCCGCAAGCATCTGGTCGAGCCCGCCCGCCGGCGCCAGCAGCTCGGGCAGCGCCGCACCGGCAGCATCCAATCCAGTCTCGTATTGTCCGCTCGGCCCCATCGTCCGAATCGCCATCGACAAACTCCTTACCAAGGTATGCATTCACTCTGAAAAATGCCGTCTTCCAGCATACACGAGGCCTCGCGCGCCCCGTTTGGTTTATCGTGTAATAACTTATGTCCATCCTGCCCCGACGGCACATCCACCGTCTGGCACGACATACCTGGAGGTCAATATATGGGTCCTCGCCAACGACAGGGACACAGCCGTTCAAAGACGCACGCCCTGCCCATAATCCTGCTCTCGTTTTTGGGCTTTCTGCTGATTGCGGGCGTGGCGTTTGGCATCGGCATGCTCGGTAACGTCAACCGCTGGCTGTCCGATCTGCCCGACTACACCGACGCCAACGCGTATCTGGTGAGCGAGCCCACCGAGATCGTCGACTGCAACGGCAACAAGATCGCGAGCTTCTACACGCAAAACCGCAAGTCCATCACCAAGGACGAGGTCTCCCCCTACGTGCTGCAGGGCACCGTTGACGTCGAGGACGAGCGCTTCTACGAGCACGGCGGTATCGACCTGTGGGGTATCGCGCGTGCTGCGGTGGCAACCCTCGGCGGCGGGCACGAAGGCGCCTCGACGATCACCCAGCAGCTTGTGCGCAACACCATCCTGCAGGAGGAGCAATTCGACTCGACCATTGAGCGTAAGGTGCGCGAGGCCTACATCGCTATCAAGATGGAGGACATGTACTCCAAAGACGAGATCCTCATGATGTACCTCAACACCATCTATTACGGCCACGGCGCCTACGGCATCGAGGCCGCAGCCGAGACCTATCTGTCCAAGAGCGCCGCCGACCTCACCCTGAGCGAGGCCGCGCTGTTGATCGGCCTTCCCAACTCGCCCTCGCAGTACGACCCCACGGTCAACCCCGACCTGGCGCTGTCCCGTCGCAACAAGGTCCTCGACAACATGTTGCGCCTGGGCCACATCACCCAGGAGGAGCACGATGCCGCACAGGCCGAACCCATCACCCTCAATGTGACCGAAATCTCGGGCAGCGGCGTCGACGTATACTCGCAGCCCTACTTTGTCTCCTACGTCAAGCAGCTGCTGGAGCAGGAGTTCTCGACCGACGTGCTCTTTAAGGGCGGCCTGACCGTCAAGACCACCATCGACCCCACGATGCAGCAGGTGGCAGAGAATGCCGTCCGCGAGCAGCTCGACACGCTCTCGCTTGACGGCCTGGACATGGGCATGGTCGTCGTCGACCCCAAGACCGGCTACATCAAGTGCATGGTGGGCGGCTACGACTACAACGCCGACGAGAACCACGTAAACCATGCCACGGCCAAGCGTCCCGTCGGCTCCACCTTTAAGGCCTTTACGCTGGCAACTGCCATCCAAAACGGCATGAACCCCAACGTCACCCTCAACTGCAACTCGCCGCTCAAGGCCAAGGGCACCACGACCGAGGTCCAAAATTACGCCAACCAGAGCTATGGCGACATCACGCTTAAGCAGGCGACGGCATACTCCTCCAACACCGGCTACATCCAGGTGGCGGAAGCCGTCGGTAACAGCAAGATCATCTCGCTCGTCAAAAAGCTCGGCATCGACCCCGCCAAGGACAACATCGAGGACGTTCCCGTCATGACCCTCGGCACCGGCTCGATCTCGCCGCTCGAGATGGCCGCCGCCTACGCGACGTTTGCCAACGGCGGCTACTATCGCCAGCCGATCGCCATCACCGAGATTGACTCTCGTACCGGTTCGGTGCTGTACCAGCACACCGACAATCCCTCACAGGTGCTTACCGAGGGCGAGGCCGCCGCGGTCACCGATGTTCTGTCCGGCGTCATGAAGGGCAGCGGTACGGGTGCTGCCGGCGCTCTGAGTGTCAACCAGCCCTATGCCGGCAAGACGGGCACCACCGACAACACCACCAACCTGTGGTTCTGCGGCTATACCCCGCAGCTGGCGTGCGCCCTGTGGACCGGCTATTCCGCGGGCGAGATCCCCATCCAAAAGTACGGCACGGACCTGCTGGGCGACAGCACCAACCTGCCTGTCTTTAAGCGGTTTATGAACACCGTTCTGACCGGTACCGAGCGCGAGGAGTTTGCGACCGGAACGGCGCCCACCTACAAGAACAACAGCGTCTGGAAGTTCTACGGCACCAACAACACCAAGAAGTCGGAGAACGACGACAAGGACAAGGACGAAGAGGAAGAGGAAACCACCACAACGACTACCACGACGACCACGACCACCGAGACCACGGGCGGCGACACCACCGGCGGCACCGGTACGACCGGTGGCTCGACGGGTGGCTCCACTGGTGGTTCGACCGGCGGCGATGGCGGCACGCCTACGCCTACGCCTACGCCTACGCCCACTCCCGACCCCTCGCCCACGCCTGACGATACGGTCGGCTAAGAAGTACGCGACTAAAGCCAACAAGGCCCCGAGCAGCTTATTGAACTGCTCGGGGCCTTTTAGTTTGAAGCGACCTGGTGGGCGGTCTTTATACCGGCAAACAAAAAGGGGTACCGACCAACGTCGATGCCCCTTACAAGCCACTATGTCAGCGCACACAATGCCGAGCGCACGACCCGCACACCTACTTGCGAGAATTGCTCAACTTATTGATCAGCGCCTCGAGACGCTCGCCGTCCTCGGCCGTCTGGGCAATAACCAAAATCGTATCGTTGCCGGCAAGCGAGCCAAGCACATCGGGTAACTCTGCCGCATCAACGGCGGCGGCGATGCCGGAAGCCGTGCCAGGCTGAGCCTTGATCATAACCAGATTATCAGTACGCAGAACGCCCGTTACGAGCTCGGAAACCATACGCTGCAGGTGCAGGTCCTCTGCCAGAACATAGATGCCCTCAGGGAGCTTACGCAGCCCCATATCGGCAATATCGCGAGAGACAGTCGCCTGCGTGCAATCAAAGCCCATAGCACGGAGCTCATCGACCAGCACGCGCTGCGTGCGGACATCCTTATTGCGCACAATATCTCTAATGGCATCCTGGCGCCCATTGCGTTTTTTAGCCATACAAACCCTCTCTCCAAAAGATGGCGGAGACAATCAATCAGTGATTGAATAGTTTAACGCTATTTGAAGGCTTTTGTGTATAAGAACGCATTTCGAAACAATTCTATGCAAGTTTGTTTCGTAATGAGCCGTTTAGGCGGTTTTTGCGCCCGTCCGGTTAAGAAAAGCTGCCAGATGCGTACACATCACGCAGCGCGCGGGCTTGGCGCTGGCGATCGGCCCAAACAACAGACCGAGTCCCCGATGGTTATCCTTGAGCGCGGCGACCATCTGACGGGTTCGAGGCGCCTCGAGCATATCACGCATGCGGGCGGAACGCTCGATTGACGACACCCCATGCGGGCTCAGACACAAATTCTCGATGCAGGCGACCAGTCCGGCAAAGTAGAACTTTTGGCTTGCCAGCTTGAGCCGACCACCGCTATCTGCTTCCGAGAGTGAGTCCGCAAGCTCGTCGAGCGCTCGAGTGTCATCGGATATCCTGGCATACATGGTGGGATCAAAGGCATCTGTAAGCTTAGGTGCCGCCGCGTGGAAACAAGCGTCGCCGCAGCCGGACACGAATCGTGCCTGCGAGAGCGCATAAGCCATAAACTCAACCGTACGGTACGCCTTGCCGCGCGACAGGCATGCCTCAAACAGCGGACGGCTATACATCACGCCAGAGGTCTGAGCGACTAGGCCGCCCAAAATCAACTGGGGCAGCCCAGTCACCATAGAAGACTCGTCTTCTATGGCAATAGAGGCAGCATCCAAGACGCGCGAATGACGCTCGCGATGCGCATCGTATCGATCGAGCGACACCGAGGGGAGCACAATGTCTGCCGCAGTATCGCACGCGATATCGACCATCTTGGAAAGGGCCTGCGGAGCAAACCACTCATCGGCGTTCATGGCGATGATTTGAGAGCCGCGCGAGGCATCAAAACCGGCACGAAGACAAGCGCCGCGCTTCGCGTCCTCGACGTCAATCAAATCAATATGGATGTCCCTGTCGGCAGCAACTTGAAGCGAATGGCGCACACCGGGCGCAGCATCGCGGCAGACAACGACAATCTGCAAATCGTAGAGGTCTTGGTTCTGGATACTCTCGAGCGCACGCATCGCATAGCTGGGCGAACCTTCTACCACAAGGATCACCGAAAGTCGCGGATGCGAACCACGTCGAACCAAGTTTTCCATCCTCTCGATAGCACCAAATCAAACTGTCGTTCATGGTACACCCGAGCTATAAAAGCAACGAGCCGCCTAACATGTTGCACGCCAAGAACAGATGTTGCACACGCGCAGCTCACACATAGTATGTGCAAGGCACAGACGCGCCGAGCACTCCCCTAGTCGAGAACGACAAGCTCGTCGGGGCCGTAATCCACACCCATAAACGTAAGGCCGCAGGCAGGCGCCGTGGGACCCGCAGCGGTTCGGTCACGGGCGTCAATAACCTCGCGCATCCACTGGGGATCGCGACGATGCATGCCAATCTCCACGAGCGTTCCTACAATGGTACGCACCATCGAGTGCAAAAACGCATTGCCCTCGATAGTGAAGGTCAGGATATCCTCGCCAAAAGCGACCTCGTGGCCAAACTCCGCACGCATCACGCAGCGGTGCGTGGGCTTGCCCACAGCAGAGGCAACCTTGCAAAAGCTCTTAAAGTCCTGCTCGCCCAAAAGCGCAGGGCAGGCGGCCGCCATCGCATCTACGTCGAGGGGATAGCGATGCCACCACACCGCACCGCGCGAGAGCACGGGGCGCGCATCGCGATCGGCAATACGGTACGTATACGTACGGGACCGCGCGTCAAAGCGGGCAGAAAAGCCCCTACGGGCCTTGTAGACCTCGTTTATGGCGATATCTTTGGGCAGGAGGGCATCCATAGCCCTCAGCCACCTACGGCGCGTACACGCGAGCTCAGCGTCCGTAACGGGCACGCTGATGTACTGAGCCACGGCATGCACGCCGGCATCGGTACGCCCCGCACACGTCAGATCGATCGGGCGGCGAAGCAGCGTCTCGATGGCTCGACGTAGCTCACCCGCAACCGTCGTCTGTCCCGGCTGCTCGGCAAATCCGCTATACGACGAGCCATCATAGGCCACGCGAAATACGAGCGTGGCGTCAAGCTCGGAAATCGAATTGAAATCAGACGGCGCAGTCATGGGCGCTCCCAACAAACAAGCAACGGTATCGCGACAAAAAAAGAGGGGTACGCGAACGTACCCCTCGAATATAGCCTATGCAGACGGAATGTCTACTCAGCGGTCTCCTCAGCAGGAGCCTCCTCGGCAGCGGTCTCCTCGACAGCCTCGACCTTCTTGGGAGCAGCGGCCTTCTTGGGGGCCGGAGCAGCCTTCTTGGCCTTAGGCGTGCAAGGCTCGGTGACGAGCTCCATGATAACGATGGGAGCGTTGTCGCCCTTACGGTTACCGAGCTTCATGATGCGGGTGTAACCGCCGTTGCGGTCCTGCCACATGCCCTGAGCAGCCTTGTCGAAGATCTCGGCAACGAGCTGCTTATCGCCGAGCTTGGCGATAGCCAGACGACGAGAGTGCAGGTCGCCCTTCTTGGCCCAAGTGATGATCGGATCGACGACCGAACGCAGCGCCTTAGCGCGGGTCTCGGTGGTCTTGATGCGGTCGTTCTCGAAGAGGGCCTTAGCAAGGCTCTTCTTCATGGCCTTGGTGTGGCTCGCATCGGTGCCGAGCTTCAGGCCCTTCTTAACGTTGTGACGCATGGTCTAGTTTCTCCTCAAATATGCGAAGCATTAAGCCTTCAGGCTCAGGCCCATGGACTCAAGCTTGTCCTTCACTTCCTCGATCGACTTAACACCGAAATTACGGATGTTGAGCAGATCGTTCTCCGAGAACTCAACGAGCTGACGGACCGAGTGAATGCTGGCGCGCTTAAGGCAGTTGTAGGAACGGACGGAAAGGTCCAGATCCTCGATCTGCTTGTCCAGCTCGGCGTTGTCGTTGGTGACCTCGGGAGCGAAGATCGAAGCCTCCTCCTCGACCTCGGGGGTCTCGGCAAGGTTCATAAAGGCGGCCATATGCTGGTTGATGATATTGGCAGCCTGGACCACGGCGTCGCGCGGGGCGATGGAGCCGTTGGTCTCGATCTCGAGGACAAGGCGGTCGTAGTCGGTATGCTGACCGACACGGCAAGCCTCAACGAGCTTGGCGCAACGGGAAACCGGCGAGTACAGCGAGTCGACATGGATCACACCGATGGGATCGTTGTCGCGCTTGTTGGCCTCGCCAGAAACATAGCCGCGGCCATAGCCGATGCGCATGCTCATGGTGAGATGGCCACCCTCGGTGAGCGTAGCGATGTGCTGCTCGGGGTTGACCAGCTCAAACTCGGACGGAATAAAGAAGTCCGCACCGGTGACCTCGCAGGGGCCGTCAACCGAGATGGTGGCGGTCGCCTCGTCGGTCGTGCCGAGAGCCCTGAAGACAAGACCCTTGACATTCAGGACGATGTCGGTGACATCCTCGACCATGTTAGGGATGGTCATGAACTCGTGCTGCGCACCATCGATCTGAATAGCCTCGACGGCGGCACCCTCGAGCGAGGACAGAAGAACGCGACGAAGGGAGTTACCCAGCGTATCGCCGTAGCCACGCTCGAGCGGCTCGACGGAAACACGAGCAGACGTCTCGTTGATCTCTTCGACCTGAACCTGAGGCCTAATGAATTCTGACATGTATTACCTCCAGCCTCAGCAGCCCGGATGGACTACTTAGAGTAGAGCTCGACGATGAGCTGCTCGTTGATATCACCGCTGATCTGCTCACGCGTCGGCAGAGCGAGCACGTTACCAGACAGCTTCTCGATATCGACCTCGAGCCAGCCAGGGACCTCAAAGCGCTCGGAGGAAATCAGAGCCTCCTTGATGGGGAGGAGGTCACGGAACTTCTCGCCGACAGCGACGACGTCGCCGGCCTTGACGCGGTAGGACGGGATGTCCACGCGCTTGCCGTTCACGGTGAAGTGACCGTGACGGACGGACTGACGAGCCTCTTTGCGGGTGCGGGCGAAGCCAAGACGGAAGACGACGTTGTCGAGGCGAGACTCAAGGATGATCATGAGGTTCTCACCGGTGACGCCGTTCATCTTGCGGGCCTTGTTGAAGTAGCCGTGGAACTGCTTCTCCAGAACGCCATAGATGAACTTGACCTTCTGCTTCTCGCGCAGCTGCATGCCGTACTCAGATTCCTTGCGACGGCGCTTGGGCTGACGGATAGATTCCTTCTTGCTGCTGTAACCGAGCTCAGCGGGATCGATCCCGAGCTGACGGCAGCGCTTAAGAACAGGAGTCCTGTCGATTGCCATATTGATACGATCCTTTCAGTTACACGCGGCGACGCTTCTTGGGGCGGCAGCCGTTGTGCGGAATGGGGGTCTTGTCCTGGATGCTCGAGACCTCGAGGCCAGCAGCCTGGAGGGAGCGAATGGCGGTCTCACGACCGGAGCCGGGGCCCTTGACGAAGACGGAAACCTTCTTCATACCGTGCTCCATGGCCTGCTTGGCAGCAGCCTCGGCAGCCATCTGGGCAGCGAACGGCGTGGACTTACGGGAGCCCTTGAAGCCCACCTGGCCAGCCGACTTCCAGGAAATGACGTTGCCCTGGGGATCGGTGATCGAAACGATCGTGTTGTTGAACGTAGAACGAATGTGAGCCTGGCCCACGGAAATGTTCTTACGGTCCGCGCGCTTCAGACGGGCAGCGCGAACGTTCTTCTTAGCAGTAGCCATCTATCTAGCGCTCCTTATTTCTTCTTCTTAGCACCGATCTGACGCTTCGGGCCCTTGCGGGTACGAGCGTTAGTGTGGGTGCGCTGGCCGCGGACCGGGAGGCCCTTGCGGTGACGAAGGCCGCGGTTGCAGCCGATGTCCATAAGGCGCTTGACGTTCTGGTTGCGCTCACGGCGGAGGTCGCCCTCAACCATGATCTGGTTCTTATCGATATAATCACGGATGGCGTTAACCTCATCCTCGGTGAGGTCCTTAACGCGCGTATCCACGTTAACGTTGCACTCGACGCAGATCTTCGTCGCAGTGGTGCGGCCGATGCCGTAAATGTAGGTCAGACCGATCTCAACGCGCTTCTCACGCGGGAGGTCGACACCATTAATACGGGCCAACGTAGTCTCCTCTCTTAACCCTGACGCTGCTTATGACGGGGGTTCTCGCAAATGACGAGGACCTTGCCATGGCGCCTAATGATTTTGCACTTATCGCACATCTTCTTGACCGAAGGACGTACCTTCATCGTTCTTCCTTTCGGTAGCGCTCAAACTACTTCCCTACTATCTACTCGCCCAGCCGCAGGCGTTTAAAACTATGGCTGGTCTTCACACACAATCCGACCGTAGGTTGAGCTAAGCCTGCAGTCGGAAATGGAGTGCGCGTATGCGTGCCGCTATTTGTAGCGATAGGTGATGCGGCCGCGGGTCAGGTCGTACGGGGAAAGCTCCACGACAACCCTGTCACCGGGGAGAATACGGATGTAATTCATTCGGATCTTGCCAGAAATGTTGCACAGAACCGAATGACCGTTCTCGAGCTCGACCTTAAACATGGCATTGGGCAGCGGTTCCTTTACCGTACCCTCGAGCTCAATTGCGTCTTCCTTCTTCACAAGCAATCATCTTTCTCTAGAAAACGACAGCGATTGAGTATTCTACAACACGTATGCACGCATCGTAATAACTTCGTAATGGCTCCACAACTAAGTGGAACTTGTTACATTTCTCCGCCTTGGAGCGAACACCAAGCACCTTGGGCATCCGTGGTGATAATCACCGGACCGTCATTGGTAATGGCGACGGTGTTCTCGTAGTGTGCGGCGGGCAGGTGGTCGTTGGTCGTAACAATCCAACCGTCGGAGCCCGTGCTCACATGGTTGGAACCCATCGTAACCATCGGCTCGATGGCAATGACCATGCCGGCCTGGAGGCGAACGCCCCTCCCCTTCTTTCCATAGTTAGGAACGTTGGGGTCCTCGTGCATCACGCGGCCAATGCCATGGCCCACATAGTCACGAAGCACGCCGTAACCGTGAGACTCGGCGAGGGACTGAACGGCGTAACCAACATCCCCGATATGGTTACCGGGAACAGCCTGCTCGATGGCAGCCTTAAGGCAATCGCGCGTGACCTCGCACAGGGCCTTGGCCTCGGGCGTGGGTGTGCCGACAAAAAACGTCCAAGCGTTATCGCCAACCCAACCGTCGACAACGGCTCCCGTATCGATGGAGATGATATCGCCATCGCGCAGGATCATGTCGGGGTTGGGAATACCGTGGACCACGGCATCGTTAATCGATGCGCAAATGGTACCGGGGAACCCGCCGTAACCCTTAAAGGCCGGGGTGCCGCCATGCATACGGATAATCTGCTCCGCGAGCTGATCGAGCTCAAAGGTCGAAACACCAGGGCGCACCATGGCTCCAACGTGGCGGAGCGCCATCTTAGATAGCGCTCCTGCCTTCTTCATCTGCTCGATTTGCGTTGCAGACTTAATCTTGATCATAGACCGAGAGCCTCTTTGACATCCCCGTACACGGTCTCGCGAGCCTGGTCACCGTTGACCGACTTGAGCAGACCCTGGCCACGATAGTAGTCGACGAGCGGGCTCGTGGACTTCTCGTAGACGTCGAGACGGTTCTTGATGGTCTCGGGCTTGTCGTCGTCGCGCTGATACATCTCGCCGGCGCACTTGGGGCAGGTAGCATCGGCAGCGGTGCCGGTGTAACCGCAGGCGCGGCAAGTGCGACGCGAAGACAGACGAGCGATGATGACCTCGGGGGCCACGTCGACCAGAAGGGCGCAGTCGATCTCGCGACCCATGGCGGAGAGCTCGGAATCGAGCGTCACAGCCTGGGCGGTGTTGCGCGGGAAGCCGTCGAGGATGAAGCCCTGCTGGGCGTCATCGGCGGCAAGGCGCTCCTTGACAAGGTCGATCACGAGCTGGTCGGGAACGAGCTCGCCAGCGTCCATGTACTTCTTAGCCTGAATACCAAGCTCGGTGCCGCCCTTGACGGCAGCACGCAGCAGGTCGCCCGTGGAAATGTGAGCGACGCCAAACTCGGCGACGAGCTCCTGTGCGACGGTGCCCTTACCGGCACCCGGAGCTCCGAGCAATACGAGGTTCATGAGCAATCCTCCTCTAGCCTATTTAAAGAATCCATCGTAATCATACATCTTGATCTGGCCTTCGAGCTTATCGACCGTGTCGAGCACGACGCCGACCATGATGAGGATGGACGTGCCGCCAAATGCCTGGATCAGATGGTTACCCGTGAAGGAGAAGATGATCGAAGGCACGATGGCGATGAGCGCCAAAAAGACAGCGCTGGGAAGCGTAATCTTGTTGAGCGCGTTCTTGATGTAGGCCGCGGTAGCCCTACCCGGACGCACGCCCGGAATAAAGCCGCCCTGCTTCTTAAGGTTGTCGGCCGTGTCATCGGGGTTGAACACCATAGAGGTGTAGAAGTACGCGAAGAACACGATGAGGACAACGTTAAGCACCCAGTTGAGCCAACCGGTCGAAAGCGCAGAGGCAACTGCCTGAATCCAGCCGATGCCGGGGAAGAACACGGCAATCTGAGCCGGGAAGTACAGCAGCGCCGAGGCGAAGATGATCGGCACGACACCCGCGGTGTTAACCTTGATGGGCAGGTAGGTGGTCTGACCACCCATCATGCGACGGCCCACGACGCGCTTAGCGTAGGAGACCGGAATGCGGCGCTGGCCGCGCTCAAGGAAAACAATCAGCGGGATAACCAGCAGGATGATGGCGCAGATGATCACCATGGTGATGATGCCACCGGCATTGCCCTCGGTGCTGGAGAAGATAGCCTGCGGCAGACCGGCCATGATGTTCGCAAAGATGATCAGCGACATGCCATTGCCGATACCGCGCTGGGTGATGAGCTCACCAATCCACATGATCAGCATGGCGCCCGCGGTGAGCGTGCCGACGACCATGAGGTCGAAGATGATCTCGGGAGCGCCGGCGCCGTTAAAGCTGATGCCGAAGCTCTTAAAGAGGAAGAGGTAACCCACGGAGTTGAGGATTGCCAGAGCCAGGGTGAGGTAACGCGAATACTGCGTAATCTTGGTCTGACCGACCTCGCCCTCGCGGGCAAGCTCATGCAGGGAAGGCACAACGGCCTGGAGCATCTGGAGGATGATCGAGCTGGTGATGTAAGGCATGATGCCCAGCGAAAACACCGACACATAGCTCAACGCGCCGCCAGAGAAAAGATTCAGGAGGGCCATAGCACCTGCGGCGACCGAATTGTTATCGGTCGAGAAAAGGCCCAGCATCCCCTGGAAGGGAATGCCGGGCACAGGAACGTGCGCACCAATGCGGTACACGACGAGCATAGCTATGGTAAAAAGAATCTTTTCGCGCAATTCTTTGATGCGGAAAGCATTCTTAAGACCATTTAGCACGGCAGCTCGACCTTTCCGCCAGCGGCCTCGATCTTGGCCTGCGCAGAAGCGCTGACCTTGTCGACCTTGACCGTGAACTTCTTGGTGAGCTCACCATTGCCGAGCACCTTGACGGGCTCGAACTCGCTCTTGGTGATGCGAGCGGCCTTAAGAGCGGCACCGTCGATTACAGCGCCGTCCTCGAACTTACGCTCGAGACGCTCAACGTTAACAGCGGTGTACTCGATACGACGGGGGTTGCGGAAGCCCGGAAGCTTGGGCAGGCGCATAGCCAGCGGAGTCTGGCCACCCTCGAAGCCGGCACCCTTGGTGCCACCAGAGCGGGAACCCTGGCCCTTCTGGCCGCGGCCAGAAGTGGTGCCGTGACCCGAAGAATTGCCACGGCCGACGCGCTTGCGGTTCTTGGTGGAACCGGGCGCGGGAGTAAGATCGTGAAGCTGCATTTGCTACTCCTCTACAATCTCGACAAGGTGCTTGACCTTGAAGATCATGCCGCGGACGGACTCGTTGTCAGCAATCTCGCGAACCTCGCGGATCCTGTGGAGACCGAGGGCACGGACAGTACGGACCTGGTCCTGCTTGCAACCGTTGGTGCTGCGGACCTGCTTGATCTTGATGGTGTCAGCCATGCTTAGTTCTCCTTACCGACGAACATCTCGGAGACCGTCAGGCCACGGCGAGCCGCGACGTCCTCAGGGCTGGAGAGCTCCTTGAGGCCCTCGACGGCAGCCTTGATGATGTTGAGGCCGTTGTCGGTACCGAGGGACTTGGACAGGACGTTCTTGATGCCAGCAAGCTCGAAGAGGGGACGCACAGCGCCGCCGGCGATAACGCCGGTACCCTCGACAGCGGGCTTGATGATGATGCGGCCGGCACCAAAGTGGCCGAGAACCTCGTGCGGGATGGTGCCCTGCTCGGTCACCGGCACGTGGAACATGTTCTTCTTGGCATCGAGAGACGCCTTGGAGATGGCCAGGGGCACCTCAGCGGACTTGCCCATGCCAACGCCGACGTTGCCCTTGCCGTCGCCAACGACGACGAGAGCGACGAGGCTCATGCGACGACCACCCTTGACGGTCTTCGACACGCGGTTGATGTAAACGACGCGCTCCTCGAACTCGGAGGCCTCGCGCTGCTGCTTCTGATTACGAGCCATGTGCTACATACCTCCTAGAACTCGAGACCGGCGGCACGAGCACCGTCGGCGAGGGCCTTGACGCGGCCATGGTAGATACGGCCACCGCGATCGAAGGCGACCTTGGTGATGCCGGCCTCGATGGCACGCTTGCCAACGAGCTGACCGACCTTCTCCGCAGCCTCCTTGTTCGAGGTGTGGGTGCCCTTGAACTCGGCCTCGAGGGTCGAGGCAGAGACGAGCGTCAGGCTGGAGCCCTTGCTGTCGTCGATGATCTGGGCATAGATGTTGGCGTTAGTACGGGTCACGCGAAGACGCGGACGCTCGGAGGTACCCGAGACCTTGCCGCGAACACGACGCTGACGACGCTTGAGGCCTTCCAGCTTCGCCTTATGCTTGTTCATACGTAAACTCCTAAAAAGGTTGATCTTGCCAGCACCTGACGGGGTGCTGGTCTTATGCGAGTGAGTCGGTTACGACTACTTGGCGGCCTTACCCAGCTTGCGGCGGATGTGCTCGCCAACGTAGTGGATACCCTTGCCCTTGTAAGGCTCGGGAGGACGATGGCCGCGGATCTCAGCGGCGATCTGACCGACCTGCTGCTTGTTGATACCCTTGACGTTCACGTGGGTGTTGTCGGGAACCTCGAAGGTGATGCCCTCGGGAGCCTCGACGATCACGGGGTGCGAGAAGCCCAGGGAGAACTCGAGGTTCTTGCCCTTCTGCTGCACGCGGTAACCGACGCCGGCGAGCTCGAGCTTCTTCTCGAAGCCCTCGGAAACGCCAACAACCATGTTGTGGATGAGGGCGCGGGTGAGGCCGTGGCGGGCACGGGTCTCACGCTCGTCGTCGGGACGGGAAACGGTGAGGACGTTGTCCTCGACGTTGATAGCGAGCTTCTCATAGATATCGAGCTCGAGCTGGCCCTTGGGGCCCTTGACGACAACGTTGTTGCCGTTGACTGCCACTTCGACTCCGGCGGGAATCTGGACAGGCTTATTACCGATACGAGACACGGTGATCTCCTTTCCTTCTACCTACCGAGCGAATTACCAGACGTAAGCGATGATCTCGCCGCCGACGTTGTGCTTGCGAGCATCGCGGTCGGTCATGACGCCATGGCTGGTGGAAATAATGGCGGTACCAAGGCCACCGCGGACGCGGGGCATGTCGGCAACGCCGGTGTACTTACGCAGGCCCGGCTTGGAAATGCGGCGGATGCCGTTGATGACCTTAGCCTTCTTGGGACCATACTTAAGCGTGATGTGCAGAGTCTTCTGGGGAACGGTGTCCTCGACATCGTAGCCCTCGATGTAGCCCTCCTCGTGCAGAACACGAGCGATCTCGACGAGCTTCTTGCTGCTCGGCATGGAGACCGTGGCCTTGTTCACAGAGTTAGCGTTACGGATGCGCGTAAGCATATCTGCGATCGGGTCTGTAAGGTTCATACAGATTCTCCTTCGTTCTTGATGAACACGTGCTCTTGGTTCTTCGCCGCCCTTAACGGCAAAGCCTTTTTAGCGCGTTTTCCCTGTTCCAAACTGATGCTTGAAACGCTGGTAGTGACTTACCAGCTGGCCTTCTTAACGCCGGGAAGCTCGCCCTTGAGTGCAAGCTCGCGGAAGCAGACACGGCACAGGCCGAACTTGCGGTACACAGAGTGCGGACGGCCGCAGCGCTGGCAGCGCGTGTACTCACGAGTAGAGAACTTCTGCTTGCGATTGCACTTGACGATCATCGATGTCTTAGCCACTTATATCCTCCTCACATAGAGTATTGTTCGCCCCAAGCGCCGCCCCCTTCTGGGAACGGCGCTCATAGGGCAGGTGAACCTATTTCTTGAACGGGAAACCGAAGGCGTCCAGAAGGGCCTTGGCCTCCTCATCGGTGTTGGCGGTGGTCACGAAAGTGATGTCCATACCACGCTGGTGATCGACGGAGTCGAAGTCGATCTCGGGGAAGATGAGCTGCTCGGTGACGCCCATGGAGAAGTTGCCACGGCCGTCGAAGCTCTTGGCGGAGATGCCGCGGAAGTCGCGGATACGGGGGATTGCGACAGAGGTCAGACGATCGAAGAACTCCCACATACGGTCGCCACGCAGGGTAACCTTGCAGCCGATCGGCATACCAGCGCGCAGGCGGAAGGTAGCGATGGACTTGCGGGCACGGGTGATCATCGGCTGCTGGCCGGTGATGGCGCGCAGGTCGCGCACGGCACCGTCGATGGCCTTGGAATCGGTAGCGGCCTCGCCGACACCCATGTTTACGACGATCTTCTCAAACTTGGGGATCATCATGACGTTCTCGTACTGGAACTTGTCCTGAAGCTGCTGCTTGACCTCGTTGTTGTACTTGGTCTTCAGACGCGGCACATACTTCTCTTCTGCCATTGTTCACTCCTTCTTGGGGTTTTAAGCACGGGGCGTGGCCACGATGGGTTGTCCTCGTGCCTCCTGGCTGCATCCGCGCCGCTCATGGCATTTTGCGGTTTGGACTCGACGCAGCAGGAGCCGACAAAACAATCGGTACTATACGCGCATCGGGAGCGTATTTCCAGAAAAACCTCGTCTGTCTGCACAACTCCACAACTCCCCCGCACAAATGGGTCCCAACAAGCAGTTGCGGTGAAATAAGGACTGTTGGGCGGCCTAACAGGCTTAAACAATCCGTATTTCACCGCAACTCATATATGGGGCGTTATTTTTGGCGTGGGAGGACCAGGTTGAGGATCACAGCAACGAGTGCGGCGACGGCAATGGAGGATCCGCCAAAGACGGTGCCGACCCATGCGGGGAATCCAGCGCCGGCAAGCGCGCCGGCCGTGCGCTCAATACCCGTGCCAAAGGCGATAGAGAGACCCATGAGCGTGGTATCGCGCTGAGACAGGCCGTGGCGGGCAAACATGACAACGCCGTTCATGCCGATGGTCGCGAACACGCCGATCGTGGCGCCGCCGATTACCGGCTGCGGAATGGACGTGAGCACTGCCGCGCACTTGGGCAGCAGGCCCGCGATGAGCAAGATGGCGGCGGCAAGCGTAAAGACCATACGGTTGACGACCTTGTTCTCGGCGATAATGCCCACATTCTGGCCAAAGGTTGCCGTGGGGACGCCGCCCAAAAAGCCCGACAGCATACCGACCAGGCCGTTGGCGATCAGACCGCCCGAAATCTGGCTATCGGTCGCAGGGGTATCGAGCGCAGCGGACGAGACAGCGGCAAACTCGCCCATGACCTGCACGGCGTTGACAATGGCGACAACGCCCACGACGGCGCACGCGGCCGGGTCGAACACCAGGCGATGGGCGCCCAGGGCAGGCGGAGCAAACCAGCTGGCGGTCGCGATGGCCGAGAAATCGACCATGCCCAACACTGCAGCCAAAACAAAGCCCGCGCAGATACCGGCCAGGATGCTGCCCAGCCTAAGCGCGCCCTTGCCGTAGTTACCGGCCATAAAGGTGACGACAAACGTCACGAGCGCGACGGCCCAGTTGGTGACACTGCCAAAATCGGCAGCGCCCTCCCCGCCCGCCATGGAGGCAACTGCCACTGGGCATAACGACAGGCCAATGACAAAGATGACGGTGCCAAGCACCGGGGCCGGGAACAGAAAGCTCACACGCCTAAACAGCAGGCCGAAGAACACGACGAGCGCGCCGCCGATTACCTGGGCGCCCAGCACGGCCTCAAAGCCGAGCTCAAGACCGACCGCCTTGAGCGCCGGCACGAAGGTGAAGCTCGCGCCCATCACGATGGGCAGGCCCGAACCGACGACACCTTTTATGGGGAACTGTTGAAGGAAAATGTCGAGCGCCGAGAGGACGAGCGACGCCTGGATGACGGCGGCTTCCTCTTGAGGGGTAAAGCCACAGACCGACGCGATAATGATGGCGGGCGTGACGATACCAGCGAATGCCGCCAGCACATGCTGCAGCGCATGGGGTAATACCTGCACAAACGAAACTTTTCCCGTACGCTCGAACAGGGCATCCCCTGCTGCCGACTCTGCCATTTGCGCCTCCCATACCTTAAGCAGCGGCCCCATGCCGCTCAACGGTCGGACATTATAGGGCATATGACACAGGTAGCATTTTGACCCGCATGCGGCAGAGGGCTGGGGCAGCTCATGTGGGATGCGATTAGCGCCTGCGGGGGACGAGTTTGGTGCGGCGCAGGTGGATCATCTCGGCGGCGATGGAGATAGCGATCTCCTCGGGGTCCTCGGCCTCGATGGCGACTCCGATCGGCAGGTGCAGCTCGCCGATTTGCTCCTGCGTAAAGCCCTCCTGCTCCAGGCGGGCACGCACAAAGGCCGTCTTACGGCGCGAGCCCAAGCAGCCCAGATAGGCGGGTTTGGCGCGCATGGCCTGAATCACCACGTCGATATCGGACTTATGGCCTGCTGTGGCAACGACCACCAGGTCGCGCGGGCCGATGGGGCACTGCTCGCTCAGGTTCTTGTAGTCGACCAGACGACGGTCGTAGACACCGGGCACCCATTCGGGGGTCAGCGTGCCGGGGCGGTCGTCGCAGGCCACGACGGCAAAACCCGCCGCCGTGAGCACCCGCGCCGTCGCAGCGCCCACGTGGCCGCAGCCAAAGATATAAGTCAGGCCCTCGGGGCAGAGCGTCTCGACGTGCGCCACGGGAATCTCGGAGGCCGCGTTGGTGTAGGTGACCTTACTCCCCTCCTCCACCAGCGAAAGCCCGGGGCAGCCCGCAATGGCGCGGCGCGATTCCTCGCCATGGTACTCGGCCACATCGCCCTCGAGCGCGCTCGCGATAAACGGCTCAAAGTCGATGACGAAGTCGCCGATGCGTCGATACGCCAGTACATCGGCAATTTCCTGGAACAACGGTGCCTGAGTCGCGTCCAGGTGCAGATAGCACAGGCAGATGGCTCCGCCGCAGATCATGCCAGTATCGGAGTTCTCGCCGCCCATGGTGTAGCGGACCAGACGCGATTTACCCCCGGCCAGCAGCTCGCGCGCCTCGTCCAGCGCAAAGAGCTCAATCTTGCCGCCGCCGATAGTGCCCGCCTGGCTACCGTCGGCAAAGACGGCCATCCAGGCGCCCACGCCACGCGGTGACGACCCTGCCGTGCCGGCCACGACCACGAGCTCGCACGTCTCGCCAGCACGCAGGGCGACAAGCGCCGCATTCACAACATCGAGCTTTTCCATTGCCGCCTTCTATCCTCTAAAGATATCGGTGAGCATAGCGAGTGCCTCGAGCACGCCGCCGCCGACCGACGTCGCCTTGTCCGAAATGTAGTTGATATAGCTGGCATCGCCGCGCGGATCGACATCGGCGCATTTAAAGCCCTCAGTCACCTGCACGCCGTTCGCCAAAAGCCCGCGCAGGCAGCCATCGATCTGCGCGCACGTGGGCGTATCGCCCGCGTATCCAACACACTCGCCTGCGCTCACGATGTCGCCGATCGCATGGTCAGACCGAAACACGCCGGCAGCAGGGCTGTGGATAACACGCTCTTTGCCATATCCGGCGATGATACCCGGCACACCCGTATTGGGCTGGGGCGAGCCCTGGGTAATGACGCGGCCCAAAAAATGCCCGCGCATGGTCTCGACCACGGCATCGCAGTCGATCGGCGCGGTAAAGCCCGGCCCCACCGCGATGACGGCAGGAGCCATGTCGCGCGTGGTGCCCAGATTGCGCTTGGCCAAGATCGCGTCCACCACGGCCGCGGGCTTAAGTTCGCCGAGCATCTGCGCCTGAGGGTCTACCACGACGGCGACGTCTCCAGCCTCGGCAATCGCAAGCGCCTCAGCCGGCGTCTGTGCCAAGCGAGCGCGAATGCCCTCGACCTCGACCTCGCCCAGGCGAATGGCCTCGCAAAAACTGATTGTGCGGCGGATGCACGTGGGAACCGCGATATCGGCCATAACGACCGACACGCCGGCGCGAACCAAGCGAGCGGCGACGCCCGTGGCGATATCGCCAGCGCCGCGAACATAAACGAGCATTCCCGGGGCACCTCCCTGTGCTACGGTTTGAACAGAGCAAAAGCGGTTCGACCGCTACTCTGATGATTATTTATTATCACAGTATTATACGGCGGTGAACAGATGGAAACGACGAGCGGAAATCTTGCCTCCGCGCTCAAGATCGAGCCGGGCATAACCGCAATTATCGGCAGTGGCGGCAAGTCGACCTTGCTGAAGACGCTGGGCCTTGAGCTTATGCGCGCTGGCGGCCGCGTGCTCCTCTGTACCACCACACACATGTTTCCCGTCGCCGGCGTGCCATGGGACGGATCGAGCCGTCGTCTGGACGCCGCGCCTTGGAAGCCGGGCGCTGCACATGTCCCCGGTTGCACCTGCGAGGCGTGCGCGGGCATGAGCCGCGGAAGTATCTGCCAGGCGGGTGTTTTGGACCCGGAGACAGGCAAACTCTCCGCCCCCGCCGAGCCGCCCAACGAGCTGGCACAGCGCTTTGACTATGTGTTGGGCGAAGCAGATGGCAGCAAGCGACTCCCGCTCAAGGCGCATGCCGCCTGGGAGCCGGTAATTCCCACCGCCACGGCAAACGTTGTCTGGGTCGTCGGCGCCTCGGGGCTGGACAAGCCCGTCGCCGAGGTTGTCCACCGCCCCGAGCTCTTTTGCGAGCGCTGCGGCTGTGAGCTCACCGACATCGCCACGCCCGAGCGCGTCGCCCAGGTGCTCAATGCCGAGATGCAGGCGCTGGGACTCTGCACCGCACGCGTCATGCTCAACCAAGTCGACACGCTCAGCGACCCCACGATGGCCGACCGCTTCGAGACAGCTCTCGACCGCCCCATCGTCGCCACCAGCCTCAAATAAATAATTTGCGGTGAAATAGTTCCCAAACGGCCTATTTGGCGGCCAAACAGTCCGTATTTCACCGCAACTGCGGAGGACGCCCTTCCCGCTAGCGGGGGACGTAGCGGCCGGGCTGGGGTCCAGTGGGCTCGCCGTCGCGCGCTGCCAGCACGCCGTTGACGTAAACAGCCTTGGCGCGGCCATGCGCCTCAAAGCCCTCGAGCGGCGTGTAGTCCACGGCCTGATGCTGCGTAGCCGCGCTAATGGTCCAGCGCGCGCACGGATCCCACACGCACACGTCGGCATCGGAGCCCTCGGCAAGACATCCCTTGCGCGGATACATGCCAAAGACGCGCGCCGGGTTCTCGCTCATCAGGCGGCATAGATCCTCGGGGCCCAGCTGTCCCTCAAAGCTCGTAGCGATCGCGACGGGGCGATGCTCCACGCCGGGCCCGCCGTTGGGAATCGCGCGGAAGTCGTCGCGCTCGCGGTCCTTTTGCCCGTGCAGGTTAAAGCTGCAATGATCGGTCGCAATAGTATCGATCTCGCCGGCCACAAGCGCCTCGCGCAGAGCCGCACGGTCGCCGGCATGGCGCAGCGGCGGACTCATCACGTACTTGGCACCCGCAAAGCCATCCTCGCCCTGCTCCAGATAGCAGGTGTCGTCGAGCATCAGATACTGAGGGCAGGTCTCGACATAGATATTCTTCTGCCCGCGCGCCTTGGCGGCACGGATAGCCTCAAGCCCCAGCTTGGTCGAAAGGTGCACCACGTTGACCGGTGCGTCGCCGGCCAGGTGCGCCAAATATAGCAGACGGCTCACGGCCTCGGCCTCGCACACATCCGGACGGCTGAGTGCATGGCCCTCGGGTCCATGAATCCCCTGCTCAAACACGCGCTTCTGCAGCTCATTCACCAGCGTACCGTTCTCGCAATGCACGCACAGGATACCGCCCAGGCGCTTGAGTTCCTCCAGCACCTCGAGTGTCTCGGCATCGTTCAAGCGCAGGTGATCGTAGGCAAAGTAGGTCTTAAACGACGATACGCCCGCTTCGCGCATGGCCGAAAGGTCGGCACGGTTGCGCTCATTCCACTCGGCGAGCGCCATATGAAAGGCGTAGTTGGACGTGCAGGTTCCGTCGGCGCGGCGATGCCACTCGGCCAAGGCATCGGGCATGGTCACGCCGCGATCGGCCGTCGCGTAGTCCACGATGGTCGTCGTACCGCCGCAGGCAGCCGCACGCGTACCGGTCTCAAAGCTATCGGCCGTCCAATCCATGCCGGTCCAGCACTGCATGTGCGTGTGGCCGTCGATAAAGCCGGGAAACACCCAGCAGCCCGCGGCATCCTCGACGGTATCGCCCTCGGTCGGCTCAATCGTCGCGGCAATTCGCGCAATCTTGTCGCCCTCCATGGCAAGGTCGGCGCGACGAAGCCCCTGGGGCGTCACGAGCGCGCCATTTTTGATAATGATCATGTTGCTCCTTATTGATTAATACAGTTGGCCACGCGATCAAAATACGAGCAGGCCGCGATATGCTCCGAGACGCGGCGCTGGCCCTTGGCGGTGTCGACATCCCACAGCTCGTAGGCACGTGCCTCGACCAGCTGGACATCGGCACGGCCGCGCAGCAGCGACGATCCGCCGTCCTTTCCTTTAAGCCCCATAAGGTTGGGAAAGAAGCTCGCGGGGAACAGCACCGGAGAGGCCGGCTCGCCGTTTAGGGCAAGACGCACGGGCGCGACGCCGCCGTTGGCCTTAAAAGCACCGGCGAGCGCCTCAAAAGAATCCGAACTCACAAGTGGCTGGTCGCCCGGCAAAAAGAGGCAACCTTTCCAGTTGCGTTCGACTCCCCACGAAAGGCCCGCACGGACGCTTTCGCTGCGCAGCTCGCCATCGTGCAGCACGCACGGGCAATGCTTGTCCTCGCAAATATGGGCGACCTCGGGCCAACGCGTCGAAACCACAACATCAAAGCCCCCGGGGACCGAATCGATGGTCCGGGCAATCAGCGGCTCGCCATAGATATCGGCGAGCATCTTGTTAGAGCCAAACCGCTTGCCCTCGCCCGAAGCCATAATGACGCAACCGAGTTTCATCTCCGCAAACCTCCCCTGGCCGCCTTGGACACCATAGTTGCTATACCCACCATAGCAAGCTCACACTCCGTCGGAACAGGCACGCACTCGTTTTCCAGCGAACGCCTCTTGGCTCCCCATAGCACAAAGGAGGGCACCCCGCGACGCAGGGCACCCTCCTCAATGGTGCAGATATGCCTACTCAGCGTCGCCGGTAAACGTGGTACCGGTCTTGCCGGCAAGACCGTCACGCGCCTTCTCGAGCAGCGTGATGAGCGCCGTGCGGCCCGGCTTGCTCTCGGCAAACGTCGAGGCGGCCTGGACCTTGGGCAGCATGGAGCCGCGACCGAACTCGTTGGCCTCGGACAGACGCTTTACGTCAGCCGCGGTCAGCGTGTCGAGCCACTGCTCGTGGTCGGTGCCAAAGCCAATGGCAACCTTCTCCACGGCCGTCAGGATAATCAGGGCATCGGCATCGAGCTGCTCGGCGAGCTTCTCGGCCGCAAAGTCCTTATCGATGACGGCGGCAGCGCCCTTAAGGTGGTTGCCCTGGGCCTTGGTGACGGGAATGCCGCCACCGCCGCAGGAGATCACCACGTGGTTGGACTCGACGAGCGACTTGATGGTGTCGAGCTCGACGATGTTCACGGGCTTGGGCGAAGCCACCACGCGACGGAAGCCCTGCTTCTCGTCGTGGATGAACTGGTAGCCGCGGTCGGCCTCCAGCTCCTTGGCCTCGGCCTCGCTCATCCACGGACCGATCGGCTTGACCGGGTCGGCAAAGGCCGGGTCGTCTGCCGCAACCTCGACCTGGGTGAGCACGGTGGCGACACCCTTGTCGATATTGCGGTCGAGCATTTCCTCGCGCAGCGCATTTTGCAGGTCATAGCCAATGTAGCCCTGGCTCATGGCGCCGCAAACGGACAGCGGGCAGGGAACGTACTTCTGAGGGTTAGAGCGCGTGAGCTCGGCCATCGCGTTGGCGATCATACCCACCTGGGGACCGTTGCCATGCACGACGACAACCTCGTTGCCCTCCTCGATCAGGTCGACGATAGCCTTGGAAGTCGTCTTGACGGCCTCCATCTGCTCGGGAAGGTTGGCGCCGAGGGCGTTTCCACCCAGGGCGACAACAATACGCTTAGCCATTTCTCAGCCCAGCTTTAGGCCTGGAACCAACGGGCGGTGTTGCGCTCGTCGAGGGCCTTGAGGGTAGCGGCGGGATCGGCAACCTTCTGCAGGAACATCATGGCTGCGATGGCATACGGCTTGTAGCTGGCCTCCTTGTACATGCCCACACGGTGCATGTCGAAGACGTCGGCGTTGACCTCGCCGTGCTCGCAGGAGACACCGGAGATATCGGCGGGCAGCGGATGCATAAAGATGGTGTCCTGGCCGTTGGCGGTCTTCTCCATGAGCTCGGTCGTGGAGCACCAATCCTGATGCGTAGCGTTCTGAGCGAGCAGCTCCTTCTCGAGCGCAGCGATGCCGGCGTCGTCGCCCTCGGCGTACAGGTTGGTACGCTTCTCCATGGCGGCAAACGGAGCCCAGCTCTTGGGGATCACGATGTCGGCGCCCTCGAAGGCCTCAGCCATGGTGTTGACCTGCTTAAAGGTGGTGCCGGACTCGGCGGCATAACCCTTGGCACGCTCGACGACCTCGGGCATGAGGTCGTAGCCCTCGGGGTGGGCCAGGGTGACGTCCATGCCAAAACGGGGCAGCAGGCTGATCAGCGACTGCGGGCAGGACAGCGGCTTGCCGTAAGAGGGCGAATAGGCCCAGGTAACGGCGACCTTCTTGCCCTTGAGGTTCTCGAGGCCGCCAAACTCGTTGATGAGGTAGAGCATGTCGGCAGAGGACTGCGTGGGGTGATCGGAGTCGGACTGCAGGGAGATGAGCGTGGGACGGTGATCCAGAACGCCGTCCTCGTAGGCCTGCTGCACGGACTCGGAGACCTCGGCCATGTAGGCGTCGCCCTTGCCGATGTACATGTCGTCGCGGATGCCGATGACGTCGGCCATGAAGGAGATCATGGTAGCGGTCTCGCGAACGGTCTCGCCGTGAGCGATCTGGGACTTCTTCTCGTCCAGGTCCTGCAGCTCAAGGCCGAGCAGGTTGGCAGCCTTAGAGAAGGAGAAGCGCGTACGGGTGGAGTTGTCGCGGAACAGGGAGACGGCCAGGCCCGAGTCGAAGATCTTGGACGAGACGTTGTTCTCGCGCAGCTCGCGCAGGGCGTCGGCGACGATGTAGAGCGCCTTGAGCTCATCGGTGGTCTTATCCCAGGTGTGCAGGAAGTCGCTGCCGTACATGCCCTTAAAATCGAGGCCGTTCAGCTGCTCGACGAGCTCGGTAAACTTGGCGTCCATGTAAATATCCTTTCTAAAGGTGAAACGATCGCAATGAGTAGATGTGCTCCGGCATGCGCGTGTGGCTAGAACATGCCGAGCACTATGACGAGGACCCGCTACCGTTGAGGAAGCATGGGAGATAACGACCGCGGGCCCCAAGTCAACAGGGGGTGCCGGGGACACGAGCGGCCCCCGGCTCAACAAGATCAAGGAATGGGACTAGTCGATCTTGTTGTTGGTCAGACCGGCGCGGAACACGGTGGCGTCGCCATCGGCCTGGCTCGGATCGTAGAGGTTCAGGGCAGCCACATACATGGCGGCAGCGGTGACCAGGTCGTCCTTGTAGGTGACCTCGTTGGGAGCGTGAGCCTGAGACTCGGCACCCGGGCCAAAGCCGACGCAGGGGATGCCATAGCGGCCCTGGATGGAAACGCAGTTCGTGGAGAAGGTCCACTTGTCGCACAGCGGACGACCGGTGCGCTTGTCCATGCTGGGCTCGCAGCCGATGCGCTCGTCACCGAACATGGCCTTGTGGGCGTCGACGAGGGCCTTGACGTGCGGAGCGGTCTCCTTGTTGATCCACGTGGGGAAGTAAGCCTCGGTCTCGTAGACCTCGCCGGTCCAGGACGGACGGTCGTACATGTACATGGAGACCTTCACGTCGTCGCCGTACTTCTTGGCGGCCGGCAGGTTGCGGATCTCGTCCAGGCAGGACTCCCAGGTCTCGCCGGCGGTCATGCGACGGTCGATGGAGATGGCACAAGAGTCAGCGACAGCGCAGCGGCTGGGGCTGGTGTAGAAGATCTGGCTGACGGTGCAGGTGCCGCGGCCCAGGAAGCGGGCGTCCTCGAAGTGCTCGGGGTTGTACTTGGGGTCGAGCATCTTGACGAGGCCTTTGATGTCGGTCGACTCGTCGCAGCCGTTGTTGTTGAGAGCGCGGACGTCGGCGATGATGTCGGCCATCTTGTAGATGGCGTTGTCGCCGCGGTCGGGAGCGGAGCCGTGGCAGGAGGTGCCGTGAACGTCGACGCGGATCTCCATGCGGCCGCGGTGACCGCGATAGATGCCGCCGTCGGTGGGCTCGGTGGAAATGACGAACTCGGGCTTAATGCCGTCCTTGTTGTAGATGTACTGCCAGCACATGCCGTCGCAGTCCTCTTCCTGGACGGTGCCGACGACCATGATCTTGTAGCCCTCGGGGATGAGGCCCATGTCCTTCATCATCTTGGCAGCATAGGTAGCAGAAGCCATGCCACCCTCCTGGTCGGAGCCGCCGCGGCCGTAGATGATCTCGTCGGTCTCGTAGCCCTCATAGGGATCGGCATCCCAGTTCTCGATGTTGCCGATGCCGACGGTGTCGATGTGAGAGTCGATGGCGATGATCTTGTCGCCCTCGCCCATAAAGCCCATGACGTTACCCAAGCCATCGACCTTGACCTCGTCATAGCCGAGGCTCTCCATCTCGGCCTTGATGCAGGCGACAACCTCACCCTCCTCGCAGGACTCAGAGGGGTGAGAGATCATGGCGCGCAGGAAGCGAGTCATATCAGCACGATGAGACTCCGCAGCAGCCTTAATGGCATCAAAATCGAGTTCTTTAGTCATAACAGTCAACCTTTCTACAAGGGTTTACCTACAGGTAGATATTTCAGATAGATCACTTGTGCCAAGCAGCGTGAGGTCGAGCACCCCACAAGCAAGTAACCATAGGAGGCGGACGGAGGACTTTGCTCCGTCGCGAGTTCCGCACGAGCCGGAGAGCACTTAATGTGCTCTCCGTGCGAGCAGGACTGTCCGAGCAGGGAGTAAAGTCCTCCGGCTGCCTCCGGACAGGTCAGTCTGCTAGCAGGTCGGATACTCGCCCTCCCAGACGATGCGACGGTACTGATCCGGATCGGTGTCGCCCTCGGTGGAGAAGCAGAGCACGGAGCTCGTCTTGTCCAGGCCGATGAGCTCCTTGAGCTCGGCGTACTCGGGGTCGAGCATGAGGGTCTCGACTAGGCCGGTGGTCACTGCGCCGGACTCGCCGGAGATGACGCGCGGGTCGCCCTTCTCGGGAGCGCCCAGGGTGCGCATGCCGCGAGCGGTGACCCAGTCGGGGCAGGATACGAAGGCGGTGGTGTGGTTGCGCAGGATATCCCAGCCCAAGATGTTGGGCTCGCCGCAGCACAGGCCGGCCATGATGGAGGGCATGTCGCCGTCCACGATGCGCGGATCGCCGTCGCCGGCGGCAGCGCCCTTGTACAGGCAGGCGGCAGGCGCGCACTCGACCACGACGAAGGTGGGCGGGTTATCGGGATACAGGTTGGTGAAGTAGCCCACCACGGCGCCGGCGAGCGAGCCCACGCCAGCCTGGACAAAGACGTGCGTCGGGCGGTTGATGGCCATCTCGCGCAGCTGCTCGGCAGCCTCGGAAGCCATGGTGCCGTAGCCCTCCATGATCCAGGACGGGATCTTCTCGTAGCCCTCCCAGGCGGTATCCTGAACGATGACGCCGCGCTCGCAGGCATCGGCCTCGGCAGCGGCCATGCGCACGCACTCGTCGTAGTTGACCTCTTCGATGGTCACCGTGGCGCCCTCGGCGGCGATGTTATCAAAGCGGGGCTTGGTGGAACCCTTGGGCATGTGCACGACGGCCTTCTGGCCCAGCTTGTTGGCAGCCCATGCCACGCCGCGGCCATGGTTGCCGTCGGTGGCGGTAAAGAAGGTGGCCTGGCCAAAGTCCTTGGCAAGCTGATCGGAGGTCAGGTAATCGAAGGTGCACTCGGCAACGTCCTTGCCTGTCTCGTCGGCAATGTAGTTGGCCATGGCAAACGAACCGCCCAGGACCTTAAAAGCGTTGAGGCCAAAGCGATAGCTCTCGTCCTTAACGCACAGGTTGGACAGGCCCAGGCGCGCGGCCTGGCCATCCAGACGGGCAAGCGGAGTGACGATGTACTGGGGGAACGACTGGTGGAAGGCGCGGGCCTTCTTCACGTGGTCGAGGCTCATGATTCCCAAGTGCTTGTCATCGCTCTTGGGCATCGTGTTGCCCGCCCACTGGATCTTATCGGCCATACGGTGAACTCCTTAAGTTCTCTCTTGCCGGCCCCCGCATACGCGTTTCAGCCCATTCCCATTCATGCGACTGAACTTTTATGTGGATGCCAAACAAAAAGTTTGTTAGCACTGTTCTATCACACTTTTTGATTGGTAAACCTAACAAATTGTTTGTTGCCGTAATCGGTACTTTTTCGGCGCCGAACGGTCATGAATTGCCTTGTTGATGGATTTGTTTGCGGTCAAGTGTGGTTTATGGCAAAGTGTGCCCAAACTAATTTTTAGGAAGGCACCCATGACCCCCGCACAGATTGAGTTTTACAAGCGCCTTGCACACGGCCTGGCGCTCCAATTTGGCCCCAACTGCGAAGTCGTCGTCCACGACCTGGAGACCGAGGACGTGGACCGCTCCATCGTAGTGATCGAAAACGGCCACGTCAGCGGGCGCAAACTGGGTGACGGCCCCAGCCATATTGTGCTTGAATCCATGCACGAGGGCACCGCCGACGTGCACGACCGCGAGCCGTACCTCACCAAAACCGCCGATGGCAAGCTGCTCAAGTCCTCGACCATCTTTATCCGCAACGATGAGGGCAAGCCCGTCGGCATTTTGGGCATCAACTTTGACATTACGCTTATGAAGGCTTTTGAGCGTTCGCTCGACGCCTTTACCGGCACCGGCGGCACGGGCTACACCGAGCCCGAGCCCATTACCAAGAACATCGGCGACCTGCTCGAGGACCTGCTGCACGAGTGCGAACAGTTTGTGGGCAAGCCCGCGGCACTCATGACCAAAGACGAGCGCATTCGTGCCATTGGCTACCTCGACCGTCGCGGCGCCTTCCTCATTTCCAAGTCGAGCGAGCGCGCCTGCGAGTTCTTTGGCATCTCCAAGTACAGCTTCTATAGCTACCTCAATGAGGCCAAGGCGGCAACAGGCGACAAGTAGGCACTCGCCTGGATTGCCCCTCCCCTTTTGGGCGCGAGTTCTGGAAAGCATGAATCCAAGACCGAGCCGCTTGGAAAGTTCCATATAATCGATGTCATTAGTATTTCGAAAGGGTGGAACAGAATGGCGTTGAGCAAGGCATCATGCACCGGTCGCGGATTGATTCCGGCAATTGGTGGACATGTGCACCGCATGTTCGATGAGGGTGAAGACGACCTGTTTTCGCTGAGCCTTGACGACGTGATGGATGATCGCCCGTGGACCGCCGACGAACTCATGGGCGGTGGGGCTCGCCCGTCAAGCCCCAATCCCGCACTTGCGCCTAAGCCCGCATCTGCGCCGGCTCCTGCGCAGTCGCCTGTTTCGACGCCCGCGTCTGCGCCCACACCCACTCCCCGCCCCGCAAGCGACCCGTCCGAAACGGCGGCATTTCTCGCTGCAGCGACGCAGGGCAAATCGGCCGACAGCACCGTTATGTACAGCGCCCAGCAGTTGCCTGTTCCTGCGGCACGCAAGCCTCCGGTCACAAGGCTCGATGAGCCCGTTGCCCATCAGGTTGCCTACGATTCCTGGGCTGCAACCGATCTGGATGAGACCTCTACCGGCATGCCGGCGCTCGACGTTCCAGTTAACCCGCTTTTTGCCGCCAACACGAGTGCCGCGGACTATGAGAGCGGTACGGCATTTTCCGATTATTCCGATGGCTATGCTGGCAACGGTCGCATCGAGACCGAGGATTATGGCACCGCATCGAGCGATTATCTCAACGATCCGTACGCTGCCACGCCTGCACCGGAATATGACCCGGAGGCCGCGTCCGCGCCGGTGTATACCAAAAGCACAGGCGAAGAACGCTTCGCCGATTATTACGCCGAGGAAAAGGCGCTGCGTTTCTCGGAATTTCCGCAGGCAGTCAAGGTTGCCTTTATCGCCATTGTCATTGCCCTGCTCGGTGTCATTGCGTTTGAGGGATTCCGGCTGTTCTCCGGCCCCACCCAAGCGGAGTCGGAGACCCAGCAAAAAGAGGACGATAACGAGTATCTGGACATCAACACCCTCAAGGGCGACCCCAACGACGGGGACGACGAGTAGCGAGGGCTAAGGGAGGGTCGGAAGAGTCGGCGGCACGTTACGGCTCCAAAAGCCCTGCCATAAAGATGGGCAGATACAGCACGTCACCATCGCGGTGAAGATTACATTCCGCAAGTACCAGGGCGCGATCGATTCCGTAGCCCTTCGTTGCCAGTGCGTTATCGAGCGCCGCGTGGGACTTAAAACTCTTGCCCGATTTGACCTCGATGGCGAGCACTTCCCCATCGAACGTCTCTTCCACAAAATCGAGCTCACCGACCTTTTTGGACGTAAAGTAGCGCAATCTAAATCCGTGGGCTTTGAGCTCTTGGGCAACGAAGCCCTCGAATGCCGCCCCCATATTCATGCCAAAGGGGCCTTCTGCCTCCCCATCAAAAACGCCTTGGGCGACCCTTTTGGAATACGACGACATAAGCATTCCGGTGTCCAAGTAAAACAGCTTAAACAGATTTCGTTGCTCCCCCAATAAAAGGGGTGCCACGGGCGCCGTTACGTTATACACAGGAAGCGCGACACCCGCCTCCGATAGCCAGAGGAAATGATCTGTCACCTGCGAAAAACGTTTGACACCGTTAATCGATGACAGTTTGAATCGCTTGTTTTTGGAACCGGCCTCGCTGGGAATCAGATCATAGATATCGCGAATAACCAAGCGCAGCTCGGGCGGAGCGTACTTTGCGATGTCATCGCGATACAGGGCGTGAAGATCGCGGTGGATGTTTCGAACCTCGTCGACATTGCGCGTCGCCAAGAAGGAATTGACCGCGTCGGGCATGCCTCCCACCACCACATACTGATGGAACAGATCGAGCAAGCGGTCATACAGATAGCCGGGAAGCTCCCCCTCATTCTTTAGACAGCCCCTGAGCATGTCAAACACGCTGGCACCAACGCCATTTGCCCAGCAAAACTCCTCAAAGTCGAGCGGGTACATCTGGACCTGCTCGACATACCCCACCGGCAGGGAATCGATGCCCTCGAGCTCAACGCCAAGGAGCGATCCGGTAAGGATGTATCGAAAGTCGCCGCGCTGGACCAGATATTTGATAAACGTCACCACGTTGGGGCATCGCTGCACCTCGTCGATAACCACAACGGTCTTGTTCGCAACCATCGGCTGCGTTGCAGCAATAGACATACGCATAAGCAGATCGTCCGCACTTTTCGCCGCCAAAAACGAATCGCGCACGGACGCGTCGGCGATAAGGTCGAACGTCACGACATTTTCGAACGATTCATTTGCAAAGACGTTGACCAAATATGACTTTCCTACCTGTCGGGCGCCCTTGACCAAAAGAGCCTTGTTAGGCGACGAGGCAAGCCAAGATTCAAACTGTGCTTTCGCTTTTCTCTGTAGCATAAGCGCACCCCTTATTACGTGCTGTTTTAGCACTAGGATACACTTTTCCGTGGTTGCTAGATGCTCATTTCGACACTTTTTCGAGATTTTGAAGTGTGTATTACGACACTTTTCCGTACTTTTACACGGGATATTTCGACACTTTTTCGGATTTAAGCCTAACAGCAGCCGGCGAAATCAAGCGCCGTCTGCACATCATTTCGCAGGCGGCGCTTGATTTGTGTCCGCGCGCGCTGATAGACTCCATCGTGCCAGCAAGGAGCGGGCGCGTTTTATCCAGAGTCGGGGTAGAGAGTTGGCTCCACGATCCCGACGCCAACCGGCCAAGAGGCACGGTGGCCCTGCCAACATCGATGAAAGGAGTCCGTATGGACAATTTCTCCGTGCGCAGTGAGCGCAACTTCCACAACCTGGTAGCCAAGCCAAAACGAATGCATCTTCTGGACAAGCCGAACGGCTATGCCTCGGCCATGGTCAAGAGCAGCCTCTCCCACCAGATGCGCTTTACCGTGCAGGTGCTCGAGGAAGAGCTCTGCGTTGCCGGCGACCCGCACGTGCTACAGATCAAGCTGCTCGGAGACGACTCGCGCGAGTCGTCCAGCTGGAAGCTCTTTGCCGACGGCTCGTGCGTCGCAAGCGGCTCGGGTGACTTTGCCCGTGAGTGCTTCTGCGAGGGCGCCGAGGTGTTTTTGGACTTGTGTCGTGATGCCGTCGAGGCTGCCAAGCTGCACCAGTGGAGCCAGAGGGAGTATGAGCTGCTGAGTGCCGCGCGCGGGATTGCGGGGGTGTAAACAGGCGGAGCGCTCCTGAAGCCTTATTCCACACGATCGGGTGTACTCATCTGCAACTCGACTTGCTACCAGATGGTGCAATCACGTTCCACGTCGGTTAAGCCAGACCCCGGCCGGTCGTTGGCAAGTGAAACAACATCTCCCACCCATAGGCCTCTAAGACCGACCGTCCACTATAATCCAAGCGGTTAGCGTCTCCCAAAATCGCCATGGACACGTCTTCCAAGATGCCCTCTCAACTGTGCAGAAATAACAGCCGCCCATACGGTCGATGTGCTCCTTGCACGTCTCGCTGACCACGCAACGATGGAAAACAGGTTCCTGGACGGATGACCCCTGAGGGGATGCATGAAATCGGCATCGAGGCCATCGTCTGTCGAACAATACCTGCCCATACCTTTAAAACATGAGAACAAGACGCCGGCGTCGGTATCGTTTTCAATTCAGTTTAAAACTGAGGAGATTCAGGAGCCAGCCGAATAAACTAAGACTCACTTAGTAATTGCTAAATTTCTGACTGGGTATATAATATCTGACAGTAATAAGGATTCTTTACTATATGTGAGGCAGAAATGACTTCAACGGATGATGAACTAGTCAGCAGGCTCCAAGCTCACCTGTCAACCATTCGCAAGGCGGCGGGCTGGAGTGGCGAACGGCTTGCGAACGAACTAGGCATAACAAAGCAAACCGTCAGCAGCCTTGAGACGGGTAAAACGCAGATGACGAAGATGCACTATCTCGCCATCAGGGCGGTATTCAACAACGAAATCGCCGTCAGCGGAAACGAGGATCTGGCAAAAATAATTCAGCTATTCGTTGACCAACCAGTAGCACCCAAACTAGAGAAGATGCAAAATGCCCTTAAAGAAGGGGATGAGAAGGGGACACAACAAGAGGCAGCTACTAAGCAGAGCGCCATAGTTGGAGCAACCGCTCTCACCGCCGCCCTAATCCCCGCTTCATCGGCATTGATTCCGGCATTGGGCTCTCTTGCATATCAACTTGCAAAATCAATCAAGAAATGAGGTGTACAGAAATTGGAGTCGGAAAACACTGATCTGCCCGCAAAGAACAAAGGCCTCGTGTGGCTCGAGCAGCACAAAGTCCAGATTGGCATCGGTGTATTTGTGGCAATCAGTTCAATCGTTAGCATTACGATTGCCGCGAAAACGGGCCATACGCCTAAATTCAAAACTATTTGCAACGGCGCAGACAAAGGTGTTGCCACGATTGCTAAGGCAGCAGAAAAGGCCTCCTTGCCAGTGGTCAACCTTACCGGAGTCAAGAAGACTGCAACGGGACTCGGACATGACTTGCTTCTTTCGAATCAGGCAGTTAACAAGCGTCTCGTCTCCAGCGGAATGATGACAAAAGAGCCCTGGGGTTACAAGCTCACAGAAGTCGGCAAACTCTTTGGGAAAGAAACAGTCAAAGTAACGCGCGCCGGTTATACCTTCTCAAATATCGAATGGGATGAAGCGGTTGTCCCGTTTGTTTTTACTTCCGACGAACTTGCGAGCATTAACGCCAAAAAAACTCACATTGCGCAAGTCATAGCCCAGTAGTCAAATCTGATACACCGTGCGCCCCGCGTACGCAAACGAAAAGGAGACACCATGGTCATATACAGAACTCAAGAATGGAACGGATACGGAAAGCAAAACTACTACTGGAATGAATACCGCCGTGAGGGCGACACGGTTGTCAAATACAAGTGTAATAGGCGCAAGTTCTTCGATGGGGACGAAAGCAACTGGGAAGAAAGCGAGCATGAAGAAGATTCGTGGAGCATTGACGATCCCAATATGCCCGATTGGCTGAACGGCTACCTCTAATAACTATTAACTAGCAGCCCTTGAAAGCCCCACTTCCCACAGGGAACGTGGGGCTTGATATTGCCCTCCTGTCCGAAAGCACTTTCCATCTCAGCTTTCAATCTAGGCAACCACAATGGTATGGGCCATGCCCGTCAGTTCACCAATCTCAATAAACCTGTCTTTTGTAATGCGATTGACCAATGCGCCGACTCTCTGGTCGGTCGCATCGACATCACAAGCGATGCGCAGCCCGGGAGAGCCGCCAAAAGCAGCTGCTTGTCTGATGCACAAAAGCGCAGAAACCCGCATCCCGAATATGGTGGGATGCGGGCACGGACAATCGTGTGTCCCATTCCAGGCGCGGATTCTGGGATGCAATCTCCGCCGAGGGCTCCAAGGGGAAAGCGCATCCCATTCTGAGCGCCTATTCCGGGACACAGTTTCCGCTCCAAACAAAAGGCCCCGGCTCGCGATGGAGCCGGGGCCAAAGGCACAGCATATGCAGTTGATGGTGAGCGCGAACAGCCCGTCAGAAATGCCATCCGCGCTCTACCCTACCCGCGGTGACGGGCGCGGCTGTACGGCGTATCCACCATGGGCAGAT
>CABPDL010000018.1:0-38004 GCA_902406375.1 uncultured Collinsella sp. | reverse complement strand
CCGTCCCATTTTTGCCACTTGTCGTCGCGGTGGTGGGCCGCATGTGCCTTGGGTGGGGGAGTTTGGGGGCGATGTGAACGGCATGTAAAGGGACGCAAAAATCGCCTCAAGGTCAACTTGAAGGTTGAGGTTGAAAGGCGGGGTGCCACAGGTGGCATCCCGCCGTTGCTGTAAACACAACATATTGTGTTTTCGAACATATGATTGGGGGTGTTTTGCAATATATGGTGGGTGGATTGGTGGGGCGGGGTGGGGGAAGGGGTGGGGAAAGGTGTTGAAAAATGGGGCGGTTCCCCATATTATTAATGACGTCGACAGGCGGGGTGGTTCCCCGCGTACGTGCCATCTGAGTAACCGAGGGGAGGGCGCACATGGGAATGACTGGTGCATACGAGCGCAATCTCGATGCAAAAGGTCGTCTGTCCCTGCCTGCACCCCTTCGCGAGGAGCTTGGAGAGCACGTTCGCGTGTTCAAAGCCCTGGATGTCGATGCTCTGTACGTGTTCTCTGCCGAGGCCTTCGATAAGTGGGTCGAAGGACTCTTCGCGGGTCGTGAGGGCCACGAGGGTTTTAACCCGCGTGACATTAATGACCAGAAGCTCATGAGGGCGATCAACAAGCGCACCACGTCGATGGACGTGGACAGCGCCGGTCGTATCGGTCTTTCCGAGTCTCTCCGCAAGCAGGCGAACCTCGACCGCGAGGTCACGGTTGTGGGCAACTACGACCACCTTGAGGTTTGGGATCGCGCCGCGGCCGATGAGGACGATGACGATGAGGCCCTGCTGGACCTCTTCTTCTCGTAAGGGCAAGGCACGGGTAACGGATGGAGCGTGGGATCTTGACACAAGAATATCGGCATGAACCTGTCATGCTCGGCGAAGTGCTTGAGTCGCTGCGGCTAAAGAGCGGCTCCGTTGTCTGCGATTGCACCCTTGGCGGTGCCGGCCATTCGGTAAAGATGGCCGCGCAGGTGGGGGAGACGGGTCTTTTGCTCGGCGTCGATCAGGACGACATGGCCCTCGAGGCCGCTGGCGCCCGTCTGGACCGCGAGGTTCCCGGCGTTCCGCACCAGCTGCTGAAGGGCAACTTCGGCGACTTGGACGAGCTGCTTTGCTCGGCCGAGGTGCCCGGGGTCGATGGCTTCCTGTTCGATTTGGGCGTTTCGTCACCGCAACTCGATATCCCTGGCAGGGGCTTTTCGTATAACGAGGACGCCCCATTGGACATGCGGATGGATCCGGGTAATAACACCTTAAACGCAGCTGAGGTCATCAACACCTATAACGAACACGACCTCGCCCGGATTCTACGCGTCTACGGCGAAGAGAAGTTCGCCTCGCAGATCGCGCGCGAGATCGTGCGCCGCCGCGAGCAAGAACCGATCGAAACCACCGGCCAATTTGTCGAGATCATCAAGGCGGGTATCCCGGCTGCCGCTCGTCGGCATGGCGGACACCCGGCCAAGAAAAGTTTCCAGGCCATTCGCATCGAGGTCAATCACGAGCTCGATGTGCTCGAACGAGGGCTTGATGCCGCCACCAGGTGGCTCAACCCGGGCGGACGTATCTGCGTCATCTCGTATCACTCGCTCGAGGATCGTATCGTAAAGAACCACTTTAAGGAGATGAGCCAGGGGTGCACGTGTCCGCCGGAGATTCCGGTGTGCGTGTGCGGCAACGTGCCGATACTCAAGGTCATCACCCGCAAACCCTTGGTTGCCCAGCCTGATGAGGTTGAGCGCAACCCTCGGGCGAGATCAGCCAAAATCCGCGTGGCGCAGCGTCTGTAGGCACGACCGCGCGATATTGGACCTCCCGCTCGCACCATAAACGAAGCTTAAACACACTACCAACGTACTCGGGATGGGAGGCGGCATATCATGGGCTACAACACTTCAAGCGCAGCACTCGCCTATGATATGAACGCCATGCCCGCCTATCGTGAGACGCCGCAGGCCCCCGTTGCTCCCCGTGAGCAGCGCACACCGCGCTTTGATGTCTACACGGGCGCGGGCCGTCAGGCAAACCAGGCGGTAAGCCCGGTTTTCATGAGCGTTCTTAAAACGTTTTGCATCATTGCGGCCATCTTCATGACGATCGGCGTCGCCCGCGTGGCGCTCGCCGGCGTTACGGCCCAGGTGCTCAACAGCAACGCCGAGCTTACCAACACGCTCGAAAAAGCGACCGATGAGAGCTCCGACCTGGAGGTCATGCATTCGGTCTATGGTGCCGACACGCGCATTCGCGACCTTGCGGGCGCTTATGGCATGGTGGAGCCCAGCGAGAGCGTTACACTTGATTTTTCGCAGGATGCAGCCGCGGGCGCTAGCTCGACCGCGACCGCTCAGTAACAAGACGGTAGCTGAGTATGACAAATGACTATCGCCGCGGTTCCGACGGGGGTCGCGGTTCTGGACGTCCCTCATCGCGGGGACGTTCTGGTTATCAAGGAACGGGTCGGCCATCTTACAACGCGAGGCCGTCCTATGACAACGACCCCGCGTCGCGTCTCCGTAGCTCGAGTGGTCCTCAAATGCATAACACCAGACCGCGCAAGAGCTCGTCGACCGAATGGCTCACGGGCACGCCGCTGCCCCGTCGCAAAGCCGTCATGGGTTTCATCGGGTTTGGCTTGGGTTTGGGCGTCCTTCGCCTTGCCGACTATCAAATCGTGGAAGCCGATAAGTTACGCGACCGTGCCGATGCACGTCGCTTGCTTGCGCAGACGCTGTATGCCAAGCGCGGTACCATCTACGACCGTAACGGCAACGTGCTGACGTCGTCGGTCGAATGCCGCAACATCGCCGTGAATCCTCAGCTTATCGAGGACGTTGACAAGACGGTCTCGGCACTGGTCAAAGCTACGGGCATCGATAAGAAAACCTGTCGTGATCTCGTTATGTCCGATGGCACCTGGGTGTATATCAAACGCCAGGTGGACGAGGACGATGCTGCGGCGCTGGAGAAGAAGAATCTGCCCGGCGTGCTCTTTGAGCAGGCCATGAAGCGCGTATATCCTTATGGCAACCTGGCATCGCAGGTGCTTGGCGTGGTAAACGTGGACAACGACGGTCTGACGGGCCTTGAGAAGCAGTACAACAAGCTTTTGACCGGAACGAACGGTTCGCTGGTGCGCGAGCGGGCGAGGGACGGTAGCTATATCGCGGGCGGCGCCTATAAAAAGGTTGCCGCGGTGGACGGCGTGGACATCGTGACGACACTCGATGTCAATATCCAGCGTGCTGCCGAGGACGCCCTGGCCGAGGCAGTCGAAAAGACCAAGGCCAAGAATGGCTCGGCCCTGGTCACTGATCCCACGACGGGCGAGATTCTGGCGGCATGCTCGTATCCGACATATGACCAGACCGATCTGGAAAACGCCAAGACCGAGGACATGAACTTGCGCCTAGTTACCGATGCCTACGAGCCCGGCTCGGTCTTTAAGACACTTGTGGCCGGTGCCGGCTTCGACTTGGGTGCCGTGCGTTCGAGCACGTCGTTTGAGGTGCCGGCGAGCATTAAGGTCGGCGACGACACCGTTACCGACGCCGATAAGCGCGACTACACCATGACCATGGACGTGCGTGAGATGATGCGCCGTTCGTCCAATGTGGGCTTTGTCCTGGTGGGACGCAAGATCGGTGCCGATGATTTTGCCACCTATGTGGACAAGTGGGGCATCGGTCATAGCTCCGGTGTCGATTTTCCGGGTGAGAGTCTGGGTATCGTCAAGGAGCGCGACCAGTACGACGGCGCCACGCTGGGCTCGATGAGCTTTGGCCAGGCGCTGTCCGTCTCGCCGATTGAGGTCGCACGTGCCGTGGGCGGCATCGCGAACGGCGGCGTGATGATGACTCCGCACTTCTATAAGTCCAGCAAGGGCGATGAGAAGGACTGGGGCGAAGGTGAGCGTGCGATATCGGACGACGCTGCCGCCCAGGTGACATCGTGCATGCAGACGGTCGTGTCCGAAGGCACGGGTGTTGGCGGTGCGGTCGATGGCTATGACGTGGCGGGCAAGACCGGTACGGCCGAGCGAGCTGACGAGAACGGCGGTTACCTCAAGGAGAACTACATGTCGTCCTTTATGGGCTTTGCGCCGGCGCAATCGCCCAAGGTGCTGTGCTATATCACACTCGATGGAACGCCGAGCGGCTCGGATGCCGCCGCGGTGCCATTCCAGTCCATTATGGCCAACGCACTCGACGTGCTGGGTATCCCGCGCACGAAGTAGGGGGTTACAATCTTGAGCGTGGTCTGCCGTTTGATCTGAAGGGTGTTCACATGCCCTGCACCACGCGCGCATGGCACTGGGATACAATACGCCGATAGCATTATTAGGTTTACAGGGGAGCTGCAATGATAGAGATCGCCGTCAACAACCTCGCGGCCTCAACGGGGGCCCGAACCGTGACGGAAGAAGTCGATCGGGTATGCCGCGGGTGCGTTATCGACTCGCGTCAGGTCGAGGAGGGGACGATCTTTGTTGCCTTCCCCGGCGAAAAGGTCGACGGCAATGATTTTGCCTCCCGTGCCATCGAGTCGGGTGCCGGTGCCGTCGTGATGACGCGCGAGCCCGATGCCGAGCTGGTTTCGCTGGCGCAGGACAAGGGATGCGCCATCTTGCTGACCGACGACCCCGAGGAGTTCTTGCTGCGCCTGGCGCATGTTTATCGCTTGGAGCTTGGCTGCCTGGTCGTCGGCATTACCGGTTCGATTGGCAAGACGACGACCAAGGACGTGCTCGCCGCCGTGCTCGCCAAGCGTTATCGCGTCTGGGCCACGAAGGGCAATTTCAACAACCTGATCGGCATGCCGCTCACGGTGCTTTCCGCTCCGGCCGATACCGAGGTTCTGGTGCTCGAGATGGGCATGAACCATTTTCATGAGATTGAGCGCCTGTCCCAGTCTGCCAACCCCAATCTTGCCATTGTGAGCAAGATTGGAACCTCCCACATCGGTATCCTGGGCAGCCGCGAGAACATCGCCCGCGCCAAGTCCGAGATTGTCCAGGGCATGTGCGCCGCCGGCGACTTCTCGCCGTTGCTGGTTTTGGGCGGCGAGGACGACTTTACGCCGTTCATTCGCGATACGTTCGCCCAGCCTGCGGGTATTGACGTGATGCTGGCCGGTGTCTCGGACGACGACGAGGTCCGCGCACGCGACATTCGCGTCGACGACGAGGGCCATCCGGTCTTTACGCTCGACTTTGGTCAGGGCGACACGGTCGATACCATGCTGGCCATTCCCGGTGTGCAGTCCGTGCCCAATGCCGTCAAGGCCGCCGCGGTCGCCTATCGTCTGGGCGTGACGCCCGAGCAGATCGATGCTGCCTTTAGGGGCCTTACGATCACCGGCCACCGTCAGGAGATCAAGCGCGCCAAGAGCGGAGCACGCATCATCGACGACTCCTACAACGCCAGTGCCGAGTCTATGGCTGCCGGCCTCGATTTGCTGTGCTCGCTTATCTGTGACGGTTCGCGCATGGCGATCTTGGGCGAGATGGGCGAGATGGGCGACGAGGCTCCCCGCATGCATGAGCTCGTGGGCGCCTATGCCGCCGCCAAGAAGCTCGACATGCTCGCGTGCGTCGGCGGCGAGCTGGCTCAGCTCATGGCCGATGCCGCACGTATGATGGGTATGGATGAGGACCGCATCCAGGTGTTCTCCGATTATCAGCAGGTGCTCGACCGCATGGGCGGCGCGCTTGAAAATCATGATGTTGTACTGGTCAAGGGTTCCCGTTTCGTTGAGCTCGACCGCTTTGTGGAAGGTGTGTGCTAGCCCATGTTCGGCAATCCCTCGTATCCTACGTATCAGGCCTTTTTGGGACTTGGCATCGCTGCTGCCATTGGGTTGCTGCTTATGCCGTGGTGGATCAAGCTGCTGAAGGTCGAGGGTATCGGCCAACAGGTCCGAGCCGACGGCCCCAAGCGTCATTTGATTAAACAGGGTACGCCCACCATGGGCGGCGTCATCATCCTTGTCGCGATCTCGCTGACCTGCCTGCTGATGGGCAAGCTCACCACCGAGCTCGTGCTCGTGCTGCTTGCCACGCTGGCCACCGGCGTTCTGGGTCTCATCGACGACCTGACCTCCGTCACGCATGGTCGCTCGCTCGGTCTGACGCCTCACGCCAAGATGATCGGTCTGACCATCATCTGCGTCACTTTTACCGTGCTCGCTGTCAATTGGTGCGGCGTCGCCCCCGAGATTCGTTTTCCCGGTGGGTTGACGATTGACCTTGGCGTGCTTTCGACTACCATCTGCGGCTATTCGTTCCCGTGGCTCTATATTGTCTTTTGCTGGCTGATGATTGCCGGTCTTTCTAATGCCGTGAACCTGACCGATGGCCTTGACGGTCTTGCTGGCGGCACCTCCATGATCGCCATGCTCGCCATGGCTGCCATGGCGTTTTTGCACGGAGACGTGAACCTGTCCATCTTCTGCACCGCGTGTGCCGGTGCCTGCCTGGGCTTTCTGTGGTTCAACTGCTATCCGGCGAGCATCTTTATGGGTGATACCGGCTCGCTTGCTCTGGGCGCCGCGTTTGCCTGTACGTCCATCATGACTAACACCGAGGTCGTCTCCCTCATCATCGGTGGCCTGTTTATCGTTGAGACCCTGTCGGTCATGATTCAGGTTGTCTACTTCCACTTTACGCACAAGCGCGTCTTCCTTATGGCGCCCATCCATCATCATTTCGAAAAGAAGGGTTGGGCCGAGACCAAGGTCGTCATCCGTTTTTGGATTATCGCTGCGGCATTTGGTGCCGTTGGCCTTGCTCTGTTCTTCCAGTTGGGATAGTGGTCTTTCATGCCTCTTGCTGATGTCTTTAGCCTGCTCGTTTTGGGTCAGGGCAAATCCGGTCTCGATGTCGCCCGCTGGGCGCTGGCACATCCAGAGCGCGTAAGCGCCGTTACCGTGTATGGCGGCGGCACCTCTGAGCCCAATGACGCCACGCGTGCGCTCGAGGCTGCCGGTGCGTCGTTTGTCTATGGGACCGAACAGGTCGAGGGCGCCTATGACGTATGCGTGACGTGCCCGGGCATCTCGGAGTTCTCGGGCTTCTTTAAGGCCGGGCGCGAGCATGCCGCCCAGATTATGGGTGAGCCCGAGTTTGCCTATCGCCTGTCGCCCGATAACTGGATTGCCATCACGGGCACCAACGGCAAGACGACCACCACGTCGCTGACCGATTATCTGCTCAAGGCTTCCGGTGAGGCCAGTGTAGCTGTCGGCAACATCGGCGAGCCGCCTATCAACGAGATTGACGGCCGAGCCCACAACGAGTGGTTTGTGGCTGAGCTCTCGAGCTATCAGATTGCTACGACCACCGAGCTCCACCCTCGCGTGGCGGTGCTGCTCAACATCACTCCCGACCACTTGGGCTGGCATAAGAGCCATAAGAACTATGCGCTTGCCAAGATCAAACTGTTTGACAATATGGTCGATGACGATCTGGTGGTCGTCGACGTCGAAGACGCCGGCATTCACGAGTTCGATGAGTACATCTACACGCCGGGTCGTCGCATCTGCAAGGTCGCCTTTGACGAGCCAGAGGGTGAGGATGTCGCCTTTGTGCGCGATGGCAAGATGATCGTGCGCCTGAAGGGCGTCGAGACCCCGCTCATCGCTACATCCGAGCTCAAGATCTCGGGCCATCACAATGTTATCAATGCCCTGTGCGCTGCCACGGCTGTCCTGGCCGTCGGTGCCAATCCCGAGGGCATTTGCCGCGGTCTGGCCTCGTTCCAGCCGCTCGAGCACCGCGTGGAGCCGTGCGGCGAGATTGACGGAGTGCGCTACGTCAACGATTCCAAGGCGACCAACACCGACGCGGTCGAGAAGGCACTGACGGCATTTCCCGATGACGACGTGATCTTGCTGCTCGGCGGCCACGATAAGGGCACGCCGCTCACGGACTTCGCGCGCGTTGTTATGGATAACGTGCGCTCGGTCGTCTGCTTTGGCGATGCGCGCGAGCGCTTCACCGCCGCTATGGACGAGGCCGATGTCGATGGCGATGTGGATATCGCCCAGGCGGATGACCTACGCGATGCCGTGGACGTTGCCCGTTCGCTGTCGAGCCGTGGCGACGTGATCTTACTTTCTCCTGCCTGCTCTTCGTTCGATGAGTTCTCGGGCTATGAGGAGCGCGGCCGCGTGTTTAAGGACTATGTGGCCCAGCTTGCCGCTGCAGCGAAATCGCAAATGGAATAGGGGTTGCCGGTGAGAGAGGAGAGCCCCCGACAAGGTATGAGGAGGCCCGACTCGGACCGTGCTTCCTCGCGGCGTAGCACACCGCGTTCCGGTCGCGGCGGGCGGTCGTTTAGCGAACGCTATATTGCCGGCGTTCCCGCCCGCATCATGCGCCCCCGTCTGATATTCATGGCCTGTCTGTTTATCTTGGTGTGTTTTGGCCTGCTGATGGTGTACTCGGCGTCTTCGGTCGAGGCGCTGCACGAGAATGGCTCAGCGACGTTTTTTCTGGGTCGACAGGCTGCGTTTGCCGTGGTCGGTGTTCTGGCGCTGATTGCCATCGTGCGCGTTTTGCCGGACAGCTGGTTTGGGGAGGATGTGCTCAGGATTTTCCTCATAGGCATGATAGGGCTACTGTTTCTGGTGTTCTTGGTGGGCAGCGGCAGCCGTGGCGCCACGCGCTGGCTCAACATCGCCGGTATTCAGTTCCAGCCTTCCGAGTTTTTAAAGCCATTTGCCATTGCGTATTCGGCCATCATGCTTGATCGCTTCTTTTCGCCCGGTGGCAACATCAACGAATTCCTTCGCAAGATGGGCATCTACCTGGGTATTTCGCTCTTTCTGATCTTTATCCAGCCCGATTTCGGTACTGTCCTGATCATCCTGTTGACCCTCATGTGCATGGCGTTGTTTGCGGGTCTCGACCCGAGATTTATCATCGGCGTGCTAATCTTCGGCATTCTCGTGATCGTGATTGCACTTGTCGCAGAGCCGTACCGTATGGTGCGTATTCAGGTTGCCTTGAACCCTTGGGCTGACGAGTATGGTGACGGCTATCAGGCCACGCTTGCCATCATGGCCTTTGCCTCGGGCGGTCTGTTCGGCCGTGGCATCGGCAACTCAACCATGAAGTACTCGTATCTGCCCGAGGCGCACAATGACTACATCCTGGCCATCATTGGCGAGGAAGTCGGCTTTGTCGGAACCGTGCTGTTCTTCTTGGTGTTTGCGATGCTGATCTACTCGGCGTTTCGCATTGCCGAGCAGGCGACCGATCGTCGGGGCGCGCTTATGGCGTCTGGCTCCGCGGTCATTCTCGCGGTGCAGTTTTTGATTAACGCGCTGGGCATCCTCAACGTGTTTCCCATGACGGGCAAACCGTTGCCGTTTATTAGCTACGGCGGTTCATCGATTATTGTGTCGCTTATGCTTGCCGGTCTGATCCTGCGCGTTTCGTACGAGAGCGCCCGTCGCGATGAGTACGACCGTCGCCGCGAGAGCTTTGCCGTTATGGATGAGAGTACCGCCGGCGTAGCCCATGTGCGCGGTGAACGACCTTCGCGTAGCGGCTTTACCGTTCTGGATGGTTCTACATCCGAGCCGGCAGCTCGTCCACGTCCGCGGACGGCTCCGCAAGGTCGTCCTCAGCGCCCCAGCCCTCGCAGCGCGGGCGGCGGATATAATCGAATCGATTTGAACTCGGACCCGTCGGCGCGTCTACGCACCGACGACCAGGGACCGCGTGTACGAAGGGACTACCATGACCGATAAGATGACCGTTGCTATTGCAGCCGGCGGCACGGCGGGACACATCAACCCCGCGCTCGCCTTGGCCGAAGAGCTGCGTGATCGTGGCCACCACGTTGTGTTCGTGGGCCAGTCACGCAAGCTCGAGGGTCGTCTGGTCCCCGAGGCTGGGTTTGATTTTGTGCCCATTACGGTCACGGGCTTCGACCGCTCCCGTCCTTGGACGGCGCTGACCTCCCTGTGGCGTGTCAACAAGGCCAAGCGTGCGCTCACCAGTCATTTCTCAAAGGTCGGCAAGCCCGATGCCGCCATCGGTTTTGGTGCCTATGTCGAGGTTCCGCTGCTGGGGTGGTGCAAGGGCGCAGGCGTTCCGTATCTGCTGCATGAGCAGAACTCTGTTCCGGGCCTGGCCAACAAGATGATGAACTCCCACGCCGCCCGCGTGTGCATCTCGGTGCCGGCAGCGCGTTCGGTCTTTGAGCGCGAAGGTGACCCTGACCACGTGCTCATGACCGGCAACCCCGTACGTCGCTCGGTGATCGAGGGCGATCGCGCTCGCGGCCGCAAGGCACTTGGCGTTCCCAAGGACGCTACGCTGCTGCTCGTCTTTGGCGGTTCACTTGGCGCCCAGCACCTCAACGAGCGCGCGGTTTCGCTCAAAAACGAGCTGCTTTCGCGCAAGAACCTCTATGTGTTGCATTCGACGGGTGCCGACGGCTTTGAGGAGACCGAGCGCGCTTTGGCGCTGACGCCCGAGGAGGCGAAGCGTTACCGCGTCCAGCCTTACATCGACAACATGGGCGATATGCTGGCTGCTGCCGATTTGGTGCTCTCGCGTTCGGGTGCATCGAGCGTGGCCGAGATCGCTGCGCTCGCCGTGCCCTCGATACTCGTGCCGTATCCGCATGCGACGGCCGACCACCAAACCACCAATGCCCGTTATCTGGTCGACGCCGGGGCCGGCGTGCTCTGTGCCGATGCCGATATCGACGGTTCTGCCTTTGCCGATGAGCTGCTGCACCTGGTCGATGACGCGGCAGAGCGCGACGTCATGCGTCAGGCGGCGCGTGGTCTGGCTCAGGATAGGGCCGCCGCTCTTCTGGCCGATGCGGTAGAGGGTTTGCGTTAGTTAGACGGGATATCGTCGGTCGCCCTCGCGCTGATGCGGTAGGTGCGGTACAGTTAACGGGTTACAGGCAGTGTTTACGCAAGGAGTACACGAGCACATGGCTGATTCCCAGACTGCAACCTCCGCGCCCGAGTTTAAGAGCGCCCACTTTATCGGTATCGGCGGCGCCGGCATGAGCGGCATCGCCCTCGTTCTGCACGAGCGCGGTTATGCCGTTACCGGCTCCGACCTTAAGACATCACGTTATATCCGCCAGCTTACACGCGCTGGTGTGAAGGTGCATGTGGGCCATGAGGCAGCCACGATCGACGAGGTCAAGCCCGACGTGGTTGTTGTCTCCACCGCTATTCCGGAGTCCAACCCTGAGCTCGTGCGCGCTCGCGAGCTGGGCATTCCCGTGTGGCCCCGTGCCAAGATGCTCTCTGCTTTGGGCCACGGCTACACTACCGTCGCTGTTGCCGGCACGCATGGCAAGACCACCACGTCTTCGATGTGCGCCACCATGCTCGACCGCATGGGTCTGGATCCGAGCTTCTTGATCGGCGGCATCGTCGAGGGCTATGACACGAACGGCAAGAACGGCTCGGGAGACTACTTTGTCGCCGAGGCCGACGAGTCCGACAGCTCCTTCCTGTTCCTGAACCCCAACGTGGTCATTGTGACCAACGTCGAGGCCGACCACCTCGATCACTACTCGGGTATCGAGGAGATCGAGGCAACTTTCGCCAAATTCATGAGCCTGGTGGGCGAGGACGGCACCGTCATCGTCTGCGGTGAGGACCCGCATCTGGTCGAGCTCGCCAAGTCGACGGGCCGTCACGTGCTTTCCTACGGCTTTGCCGAGAGCAACGACATCGTCTGCATGCACCCGGATGTCAAGGGCATCCAGAGTGACTTTATCGTTCGCTTTGAGGACGGCGCTGAGCGCGCTGTGGAGATCAAGAGCAATCCCGGTCGCCACAACATGCTCAACGCCACGGCGGTGCTCACCGTCGCCCATGTCCTGGGCCTTGACATCGACGCCGCCGCCAAGGCGCTCTCGAGCTTTGAGGGCGTCCGCCGTCGCTTTACCCACGTGGGCGATATCGATGGCATCACCGTGGTCGATGATTACGGCCATCACCCCACCGAGATCAAGGCGACGCTTGCTGCCGCTTCGTCGCTGGGTTACAAGCACGTCGACGTCGTGTTCCAGCCGCACCGCTATTCGCGCCTGCAGGCCCTGTGCGACGACTTTGCCGATGCATTTGCCAATGCCGATAAACTGCTGCTGATTGATGTGTTCTCGGCTGGCGAGATGCCCATTCCGGGTGTCACCTCTAAGATGCTCGCCGATACCGTGCGCGCCAAGCATCCTGGCAAGGAGGTCGTGTACTGCTCCAGCCGTCTTGAGCTCAATCAGGAGCTCGAGCAGATGGTGGGCGAGGGCGACCTGCTGCTCACCATGGGTGCCGGCGACGTTACGACCGTCGGTCCCGAGTTCATTGAGTATCTGACTGCCAAGAAAGACGCTTAAGTCTAATGGGTCTGTTTAACGCCGTCATGGCGCTCTCGGGCATGATCGACACGGATGTGATCGAGGACGAGCGCCTTGCGCGTCATACGAGCTATCGTATCGGCGGCAAGGCCGACCTCTTTGTGACGTGCCATAGCTATCATGCCCTCCGCCGCGCCGTGGCGGTGCTCGATCGCGAGCAGGTGCCGTGGGTCATCATCGGCAAGGGCTCCAATCTGCTGGTTGCCGATGGCGGTTATCGCGGTGCCGTCATTTCGCTCGGACGTGAGTTTCAGCGCACGGTTGTTGCCGATGACGGTTGTACGCTGACGGTCGGTGCGGGCGTGATGTTTGCGCGCCTGGTCAACGATGCCCTGTCGCGTAGCCTCTCGGGCCTTGAGTTTGCCGTTGGCATTCCTGGTTCGGTCGGCGGTGCGGTATCTATGAATGCCGGCACGCGGACCGAGTGGATTGGCTCGCTGGTTGAGGATGTCGTAACGTTTGACCCGGCATCCGGTATCAAGCATTATGCGGGGTCCGAGATCTCTTGGGGCTACCGCGAATGTAGCCTTCCCCGCAATGAGATCATCCTCGAGTGCGTGCTCAAGCTTAAACCGGCGCCCAAGGCCGACATTCGCGAGCGCATGGAGCGGTACCTTACAAGGCGCAAGCGTACGCAGCCCATGGGTCGCGCATCCTGCGGGTCTGTCTTTCGCAACCCGCCCGATGCGAGTGTGGGCAAGCTTATCGAGGATTGTGGATTAAAGGGTTTTTCGATTGGCGGCGCGGAAGTTTCGCCCGTTCACGCTAATTTTATCGTTAATAACGGAACTGCCTCGGCCGATGACGTTGCCGCGGTTATCAGACATGTGCACGGAAAGGTGAGGGAGGCGTATGGCATCGAGCTCAGACCGGAAGTTAAATTCCTCGGCTTCTAGAGCATCGAAACCCACCTTCCGCCGCGCCGGAGGGCGTTCCGGCGCGCCTGCCAAACCTCAACGCAATACCGTCGCGCACTCTAAGTCTGTCGGGCATGCTCGACAGACCAGTCGTCCGGTCGTCGGCTCGCAGCTCGGTAATCGTCCGGCCGCAAAAAAGTCCTCGCGTCCCTCGGTGACGTCAAAGCCTGTTATGGGCGCCAAGCCTGCCCGTCCCATGGCAGCTCCCAAGCCCTCGACGGGAACTAAAGCGGCGCGTCCAGGTCTCACGCTGGGCGCATCGAAACCGCGCTCGCTGACATCGGTGCCGGCTACCGCCAAGAAGCCTTCGAGTAAAAAAGGTTTCAACCCGTTATCTTCACTTGGAGCGATGGCAAATAAAACATCAGATGCCGCTTCTGTCGTTACAGGCAAAGGCAAAATCGTGGGCGGCGTTCTGGCCGTCTTGGCCGTGCTCGTCGTCGTTGCCATCGTGGTGATCAACTCTGGACTGTTTACTGCCACTGATATTCAGATTCAAGGCAGCGAGCATGTGACGAAGCACGATGCTATCCAGCTGATCGACTTGCCCGAGGGAACGTCGCTTTTTAACGTCGGACCCGACCAGATTACCGAGGATCTCAAGCAGAACCCGTGGGTTTCGGGCGTGGATGTCCAGCGCCAGTTTCCCCATACGCTTATCATCACGCCGACGGAGCGTAAAGTTATCGCCATTGCGTATATCAGCTCCGACGACCTTGCCTGGGCTATCGGAGACGATGACACCTGGATCGCCCCGCTGTCGACGTCGGTCGAAGTGGACGACAAGGGCAACGTCATCACGACAGGGCAGGGCTCAAATACCTTGACCGGAATCGATGCCGCGCTGGCGCTCGCCAAGCATTATGGCGCGGTGTTGTTGACTGATGTCTCGGCGGATGTCGCTCCGGTTTCCGGCCAGGCGGTGAACTCCAAAGCCGTTAAGGCCGGCCTGGATTATGTGCGTGGTTTTTCGAGCGAGTTCTTGGGACAAGTCAAGGATATTTCCACGCCTTCGGTCGAAGCCATCTCGGCAAACCTCAATAACGGCATTGAGGTGTCGCTGGGCGATTCGGACGATATCGCCAAGAAGGAACGCGTAGTCACCAAGTTGCTTTCGCAGGTAGAGGGCGTAACGTATATCAATGTGCGCTCTCCGGGCAACTACACATTTAGGAATGCTCCGACCTCGTAGCGCTGGTTGATGCTTTGTTGAGGGGCCATACCACGCCGTTTATCTGGTTTGTTTGGTTTTCACGGTCAATTATTTGACTGATACGTTCATAATGTGCAAACATAATACGGTTTACCTTTGCATTTACTTTCAACCTGAAGGTTAATGTGCGCAGGGGTCGACCCATGCTATGGCTATAACCTTTGTTCGGAGGACCGACATGCACGAGACAGAGATCAACAACTACCTTGCCGTCATTAAGGTGGTCGGCGTCGGCGGCGGCGGTACCAACGCGGTCAATCGAATGATCGAAGAGGGCATCCGCGGCGTCGAGTTTGTTGCCATCAACACCGATGCTCAGGCACTCGCGATCTCTGATGCCGATATCAAGGTGCACATCGGCACCGACCTTACCCGCGGCCTGGGCGCCGGCGCCAATCCCGAGGTTGGCCGCAAGGCTGCCGATGAGTCCCGCGACGACATCGCCGAGGCGCTCGCTGGCGCCGACATGGTGTTTATCACCTGCGGCGAGGGCGGCGGCACCGGTACCGGCGCTGCTCCCATCGTTGCCGATATCGCGATGAACGAGGTCGGCGCACTGACCGTCGCCGTCGTGACCAAGCCCTTCACCTTCGAGGGCCGCAAGCGTAAGAAGAGCGCCGAGGAGGGCATCAAGACCCTCTCCGATTGCGTCGACACCATGATCGTCATTCCTAACGATAAGCTGCTCGACATCGCCGAGAAGAAGACCACCATGCTCGAGGCCTTCGCGATTGCCGATGGCGTCCTTTCCCAGGGCACCCAGGGCATCACCGACCTCATCACCGTCCCCGGTATCATCAACCTGGACTTCGCCGATGTTAAGACCATCATGAAGCAGGCCGGTACCGCCATGATGGGTATCGGTACCTCTTCTGGGGATACTCGTGCCGTCGACGCTGCCCAGCAGGCCATCTCCAGCCCGCTGCTCGAGAGCTCCATCGATGGTGCCACGCGCGTGCTGCTCTCCATCGCCGGTTCCAAGGACCTGGGCATCCAGGAGATCAGCGACGCCGCCGACGTTGTCGCCAACGCCGTCGACCCCGAGGCCAACATCATCTTCGGTACCGTTGTCGACGAGTCCCTGGGCGATCAGGTGCGTATCACCGTCATCGCTACGGGCTTCTCCGACTCCAACGTCAACCGTCAGGATGAGCTCTTTGCTGCTCAGCAGTCTCAGAGCAAGGCCGCTGCCTCCGCTGAGCCGCAGCGCACCGCCCCGGCTGCCAGCCCGGCTCAGGCCGCTCCGACCCGCAACGTCGGTGGTACCGAGCTGCCCAACTTTGGCAACGACCAGTTCGAGCTTCCCGACTTCCTGAAGCGCGGTAGCTTCTAGTTCGTTTTTCTCAACGACCTGCACGGGGTGTGTCCATTTGGGTGCACCCCGTTTTGTTTCTCGTTTGTAAACGAAAGCCTCCAATCTCCTTACGTTCCCTTTACGTTTGGTCCCTACCGCTGCGGGTATCCTTTTAAGGAAGTATGACAGCCGTATAAACGCGGACTGCGCGGCGACGCCGCGGTACTTGTGTTATTAGGAGGCTTTAGTATGGCAGCACGTGCGGACAACGTTTCGCGTGTCGACCATGATGGAGTTACGTTGGTGGAGGGCGCGACATCCGATGTCCGCTTTGCCTTTACCGAGCGCACCGGTGGCGTTTCTGAAGATGCGTACTCCTCGCTCAACCTGGGCTCGCATGTAGGCGATGACCCCTTTGCTGTTCAAGAAAATCGTCGTCGAGCGCTCGAAGCTATGGGCGCCACTGAGTGCGAGCATAATCTGCTCGTGCCCAATCAGGTACATGGTGACCATATCGTTACGGTGACTTCGAACGGTGCCGACGATCTTGAGGCTGTTCGCGAGCAGATTGCCGAGGGCTGCGATGCCATCGTCTGTACGGCCCATGACGTGCCCGTGCTGCTCTGCTTTGCCGACTGCGTTCCCGTGGTGCTGGTGGCCCCTGGCGGATTTGCCGTGGTGCACTCCGGTTGGAAGGGCACGATTGCACGTATTTCTGCCAAGGCGTGCCAGGCGCTTTGCGATGCTGCCGGCTGCGATGCGAGCGACGTTTCCGCCTATATCGGCCCCCATATCTTGGCTGACGAATATGAGGTATCCCAGGAACTCATGGATCGCTTTGCCGTCGAGTTCTCTTGCATCGATGCGAGCATCTCTCGCATGCTCGATCTTTCCGCTGCCATTTGTGAGGCGCTGGTAGATGCCGGTGTGGACGCGGATAATATCGTGGATACCCAGCTTTCGACTGTGCGTCAGAACGACCGCTTTTATTCCTATCGTAACGAGGACGGCACCTGTGGGCGCCATGCTGCGATCGGCGTGATGCTATGAGAAAGATTGTATCGGTCCTGAGCGCCGCGGTGCTCACGCTCACGCTGTGTGCCTGCTCCTCGGGCTCTTCTACGTCTTCTATCACCGTGGCCGGCTCGACCACCTGCCTTCCCATTGCCGAGATCGCGGCCGAGGGCTTTAAGGAGGAGACCGGCACCGACGTGCTGGTTTCTGGCCTGGGCTCATCTGCTGGCATCGAAGCCGTTAGCGCCGGCACCGCCGATATCGCCAGCTCCTCTCGTGGCCTCAACGCCGATGAGCAAGACCTGGGCCTGACGCCTATCGTTATCGCACACGACGGCATCGCGGTCATCGTGAACGACGACAACCCGGTCGATAACCTCTCGACTGAACAGCTCCGCGATATCTATGCGGGCAAGATCACCAACTGGAAAGAGGTCGGTGGCGAGGACTTGAAGATTCAGGTTATTAACCGCGATGAGGCTTCCGGTACGCGTGAGGCTTTCCGCACCATCGTGATGGACGGCGCGCCGTTCGATCGCCGCTCGGCTGTTCTTTCGGGTACGGGCCAGGTACGCGATGTCGTGTCTCGCTCTCGCGGTGCTATTGGCTACATCTCGCTGGGTTTTGTCGAGAGCCTCAACGCCAAGACTTCGGTCAAGGCCGTCTCGGTTAATCACGTCGAGGCGTCCGAGAAGACAGTCGCGAGTGGCGGTTATCCCATCTCCCGCGACCTCTATTTCTTTGTGAAGGGAACGCCTTCGCAGCAAGCGCAGGATTACATCGACTACGTGACGTCCGAAAAGATGGACAAGCAGATTCGCGAGGCGGGCTTTATTCCCGTCACCAACGACGGAAAGGGGAGTGAGTAGCGTGGAAGCACGGGAAACCCCCCAGATTGAACAGGAGACCCAGGCGCCCAAAAAGCGTGAGTTGGCGTTGGTGTCGCGCGGCACCTATCTTAAGGAGAAGGCACTGCAGTGGATCTTCTTTGCCTGCGCGTTCTTGGCGGTCGTCACCGTCATCCTGATTTTTGTCTTTACCACGTACTCGGCGCTGCCCGTCTTTACCGATATAGGCCTGGCGGACTTCTTTAGCTTTACATGGGCTCCTTCCGAGGGGCATTACGGCATCATGTCGCTGCTGGCCGGCTCAGGTCTGGTGACCGTCGGTGCCCTTGCCATGGGCGTACCGTTGGGTGTGGGCACGGCCGTGTATCTGGTCGAGATTGCCAGCAAGCGCGTGCGCAAGCTCATCAGCCCTGCCGTCGACCTGCTGGCGGGTATTCCCTCCATCATCTACGGCTTCTTCGGCATGATCATCATCCGCCCGTTTATTGCGCAGCTGACCGGTGGCCTTGGGTTTGGTGCCCTGACGGCGTGGTTCGTGCTTGCCATCATGATCGTCCCCACGATCACGACACTCACCATCGATGCCCTTAACTCCATCCCCATGGGCATCCGCGAGGCATCCTATGCCATGGGTGCCACCAAATGGCAGACCATCTATAAGGTCGTGCTGCCCGCGGCCAAGCTGGGTATCGTGGACGCCATCGTGCTGGGCATGGGTCGCGCTATCGGCGAGACCATGGCCGTGCTTATGGTCGTGGGTAACGCTCCGGTCATTCCGGATAGCATCTCGAGCCCCATCTCGACGCTCACGAGCCAGATCGCGCTCGACATGAGCTATTCCTCGGGTCTGCACCGCTCGGCGCTGTTCGGCATGGGCGTGGTCCTGTTTATCATCTCCGCTGCGCTGGTGGGCATCGTCCGTCTGATTTCCAAGAAGAAGAGGGGGTAGGCTATGTCCGATTCCGTTGACACAACGGTCGATACGACCTCGTCGCGCGAGCGCATCAAGCGTGCCCTTTCCCACGGCAAGAAGGGGCGTATCAATAAGGACCTCTCCAACAAGATCATGCTCGGCGCATTCCGCGCGGCTGCCTACATCACCACGCTGGTGCTGGTCGCCATCATCGCCTACGTGGTCATTAACGGCCTGCCGCATATCTCGCTCGACTTTATCTTCGGTTGGCCCCAGGGCGTCAACGCCGAGGGTGGCATTTGGCCGACGATCGTCTCGACCGTCTATGTGACGGCGCTCGCCATGCTTATCTGCACGCCGATCGCTGTGCTGGCAGCCGTCTATCTGGCCGAGTACGCCAAGCAGGGCAAGGTCGTCGAGCTCATTCGCTACGCTGCTGACGCTTTGGCCTCGGTGCCCTCCATCGTTATGGGCCTGTTTGGCTACGCCTTGTTTGTCGAGGCCATGGGCTTGGGTCTTTCGATGGTCTCTGCCGCGCTGGCGCTGGCACTTCTGATGCTGCCTATCGTCATGCGCACCACCGAGGAAGCCATTCGCGCCGTGCCTCGCTATATCCGTTGGGGCGCGTACGGCCTGGGCGCCACCAAGTGGCAGGTCGTCTCCAAGATCGTGCTTCCTTCTGCCTTCGGCCGCATCGCCACCGGCATTGTCCTTGCCATCGGCCGCGCCATCGGCGAGACCGCCGTGGTGCTCTACACCATGGGTCAGGCCATCAACCTGCCTATTTCGCCGCTCGATTCCGGCCGTCCCATGACCGTTCACCTTTATCTGCTCGCCAATGACGGCATCAACATGAACGCAGCCTACGGCACCGCGCTTTTGCTGATGGTGATTATTTTGGCCTTCAACCTGTTTGCGCGCTTCCTGTCGCGCAAGCGCCGCTAGTTAAGGAGTCCCATGTCCGTCTATCAGTCCGCTCCCACGCCGGAGCAAGCGGCCATCACGGCCAAGGATTTCAACTTTTGGTACGGTGACTTTCATGCGCTGACGGGGCTCGACCTCAACATCGCCAAAAACGCCATCACCTCGTTTATCGGTCCTTCGGGCTGCGGCAAATCGACGTTTTTGCGCTGCATCAACCGCATGAATGACCTGATCGAGGGCACTCGCGTCGAGGGCACCATGACGCTCGACGGCAACGATATCTATGCCGAGGGCGTCGACCCGGTTGACCTTCGCCGCCGCGTGGGCATGATTTTTCAGCAGCCCAATCCGTTTCCCAAATCCATCTACGAGAATGTCGCTTTTGGCCCTCGTCTGCAGGGCGTGACTAGCAAAAGCGACCTCGATGACATCGTGGAAGAATCGCTCAAGCGCGCCAACCTCTGGAAAGAGGTATCCAATCAGCTCAACAAGGACGGTTTGGCGCTCTCGGGCGGTCAGCAGCAGCGTCTGTGCATCGCGCGTGTGCTTGCGGTGCAGCCCGATGTCCTACTGATGGACGAGCCCTGCTCCGCCATCGACCCCACGTCCGTCTCTAAGGTCGAGGATCTGATGGCCGAGCTGGCGCCCGAGATGACGATCATCATCGTCACGCATTCTATGCAGCAGGCGGCTCGTATCAGCGACTACACCGCATTTTTCTTGCAGGAAGTTGCCGGCGAGCCCGCCACGCTCATCGAGTATGGTCAAACCGACGCGATCTTCACCAGCCCGGTGGATTCGCGGACGGAAGACTATATCACCGGCCGCTTTGGCTGATCGGTGCGACTAGTCCCAAGCCGATCGGACCTGGTCCGGTGCGTATTCACTGTGCGGGCGGCATGACCGCACCCAACTGATTGGAGTGAACCATGCGCAAACTGTTTTCCCGTCAGCTCATCGAGGCCCGTCACGAGATGCTGAGCATCTACGAGGCTGTAGACCTGGCACTTCACGACGCCGTGAAGGCCTACGCGACCGACGATCGCAAGCTCGCCACCAAGACCAAGAAGCGCACGCTTTCGATTGACGCGCGCTGCGCCAACTTGGAGGCCGTCTGCTACAACCTGATCGCCACGCAGTCACCGGTCGCCTCCGACTTCCGCCTGCTTCAGACGATCATCTACGTCGACTTTAACCTGCAGCGCATGACCGATAAGGTCCGTCAGATCTGCCGTGCCACGCGTCATATGATCAAGGCCGACATCTCGCTGCCCAAGGAGCTTGTCGGCACGGTTGAGGCCGAGGCTGAGGCCGTCTACCAGGTGCTGGGCTCTTCGCTTTCTGCGCTCGTCACCAATGATATGTCCATCATCTGCAACCTGGCCGTCGAGGACGAGCCGGTGCATGCGGCGTACGAGAAGTTCTTCCGTACCTTCAACCGCATGGACACGGGAGATTTTATGGACGACGACAGTAACTATGACGATCTGCGCCGTGCCATCATGGTTTCGCGCTACCTCGATCGTATCGCTTCGATTTCCATCGATGCAGCCTGTCGTCTGACCTTCCTTTTGACCGGCCAGCGTATGACTGCCGGCGATATCGCCCGCACGGACGAGGACGAGCTCGAGAGCATGCGCGTGCCTTCGGGCGAGGGCGTTATAATGAGGCCTGCCGTCGATGCGCGCTTTGTTGCCAAGGTGCCCGCTAACGAGCTGAGCGAAGGTCTTCGCTACCTGTTGGATCATCTTGAGGACGAGGATGATACCGAGGACGACGAGGAGTAGGGTAGCCCCGTTCGTCGAAAGATTGTAAATACCTATGTGAGCGCGGCCTTGCACATGCGAGGCCGCGCTCTTGCGTTAGCATGGGACTACTTGTATGGCTGTCAGCGGAGGCGATTGGCAATGGATAACTATTTGGACTTGATGCGCGCTCGCCGTGAGCAGATTCTGGAGCGTTTTTATGCGGCACTCGATCGCGCGGGCCGTCCTCACGATGCCGCGCGCCTGATTGCCGTCTCCAAGACCGTTGGCGTCGATGAGACCGTTGCCGCCATCCAGGCGGGGTATCGCCATTTTGCCGAGAACCGCCCGCAGGAGCTCGTTCGCAAGCTTGCGGGCCTCACAGAGCATCCGGAGCTACCCGAGGTGCGCTTCGATATGATCGGCAACCTGCAGACCAACAAGATCAATGCGGTTCTGGGCTCGGCCGAGCTGATTCATTCGGTAAGCTCGCTGCATTTGGCGCAGGCTATCTCGACCCGTGCGGTCCGCAAGATTGAGGCGGGCGAGCTCTCCGGCCCCCAGCGCGTGCTGATCGAGGTCAATGTGAGCGGCGAGGAGTCCAAGGGCGGCTTTTCGCCCGACGAGATTCGTGCCTTCGCCGGCGAGCTTGCGGAGCTTGAGGGAATTTGTGTGCAGGGCCTTATGACTATGGCGCCGCGGGGGAATAAAGATGTGGCGCGCCGCACCTTTGCCGGGCTGCGTGAGCTGAGAGATGAGCTTGAGGCTACGCACTCCGATCTGAGCCTGCCCGAGCTTTCCTGCGGCATGAGCGAGGACTTTGAGCCTGCCCTTGAGGAGGGCTCAACGCTTGTTCGCCTGGGCAGGGTAGTATTTAGCCCGGAGTTTGCAGTAAAATAAGGCTCTGAAGTGCGCACTGATTATCGGAGCGCCTGCACTAAACCGCGAGAGGACACAACCATGGGCTTCCTTGACGAGATTAAAAATAAGATGCACCTGGGCGGCCAGCAGGGTTACGACCAGGGTTATGGCCAGGACGACGACTACGGCTACGATGACGGCTATGACGATAGTTATCAGGGCAACGGCTACGGCGGTGCTTCGGGCGAGGGCTTCTACACCCAAGACGAGCCGAGCAACGGCCTGCTTGGTCAGACGCGCCGCGGTGAAGCTGAGTCGGTTGCCGTGTATACGCGCTCCGGTCAGCTGGTCGGCGATGACTCCCGCCATGCCACGACGTATAACCCGCCTTCGCGCTCGCAGGACAGTGTTGCGAGCGGTTATCGTCCTGGTGCCTATGACACGCCGTCGAGCTACGCCGAGAACACCCGCGCCCGTGCCGCCGCTGCACCCGCGCCTGCACCGAGCGATGCCTCGGCCTATGCGAGCAATATCATCAACGCCACGCCGCAACTGCCGGCCTATGTCCTGCGCCCCGAGAGCTATGACGACGTGGAGACCGTGGTGCGCCGCGTTCGCACCAAGCAGCCTGTCGCACTGATTTTTGTGGGCGTACGCACCGAAGTTGCCAAGCGCGTCTTGGACTTCTCTTACGGCTTTGCCTGCGGTCTGGGCGCCACGGTCAAGGAGGTAGGCGACCGCGTGTTCATGGTGCTGCCCGCCGGTTGCGAGGTCAAAGATTCCGATCTCAAGAAGCTTCGTGCCGACGGCTACCTTAAGTAAAGACAAGACGAGGAGATTCCCATCAACATCTACACTATCGTCCAGCTGGTCAACACGCTGTTCAACTTCTATTCCACGCTCATTGTCGTCTACTGCTTTATGACGTGGATTCCCATGAAGCAGGGTGGTTTACTTCAGGATATTGCTGCGGTGCTCGATAGCGTGTGCGGTCCGTGGCTCAACCTGTTCCGTCGTTTCATTCCGCCGATGGGCGGTATCGATTTTTCGCCGGTCGTTGCGATTATTGCGTTGCAGTTGGTGCAGAGGCTGGTTCTGCAGCTTCTTATAGGTATACTCGTATAGAACTGACTTTGTAACTTACGTCGGGCGTGTAGCGCCGAGGCGATGAAAAAGGAGACTTGTTATGGCTATTACCCCTGCAGACATCCAGGCTCAGACTTTCTCTGAGGCCAAGCGTGGCTACGATCCTGCCGAGGTCGACGTCTTCTTGGAGACGCTGTCCTCCGAGGTTGACGCTATGCTCGCTAAGATCGTCGACCTTAAGGGTCGTCTGACTGCTACCGAGCAGCAGCTTGCCGATGCACAGGCTCAGCTTGCCCAGGCTCAGGATGCCACCGCCCAGGCCGTTCCCGCCGCCCCCGTGGCTGCTCCCGCCCCTGACTTCTCCGCTCAGGAGCGCCAGATTTCCGCTGCCCTGATCGCTGCCCAGCAGACCGCTGAGACCATCGTCAACGATGCCAACGAGAACGCTGAGCGTATCCGCAACGAGGCTGACGCCAAGGCCCGCGAGGTTATCCGCCAGGCTCTGACCGAAAAGCAGGCCGAGCTCGAGGAAATCGATCGTCTCAAGGCTTCCCGTGAGGAGTTCAAGGCCGAGTATCTCAAGCTCATCCAGCACTTCATGGACGATGCCCAGAACTCCTTCCCGGCCGACCTCATGGCCTCCACGCCGGTCGGTTCTGCCGCTTCTCCTGCGGTGACTGTTCCCGCCGAGCCGCTGCCCGTCGCTGACCCGGTTGTCCCCGTGGCCGATCCCTTTGCCCCGATCGACAACTTTGCTGCCGACGACCTGGACTAACATTCGGCCTACAATTTAGTGCCTAGAAAGGACCCGCAGCTTGCGGGTCCTTTTTTATGACTGTGCCGGGGTGCGTAACATAAAAAACCGAGCCCTGCACATAGTGGCGCAGAACTCGGCGAACGGGTGAGCGGTCAAGGGTAGGTTTTAAGGCATGTCCCAAAAATCTACTTGAGGAGGAAGTCGGAGAGGGGAATGGTGCGGGCCTCGCGATGCTCGGGGTCTGCGATGTGGTCGGCGGGATAGCCACAGACGAGCATGTGATAGGGATAGACGCCCTTGGGCAGATTGAACTGCTCCTGTGCCACCTCAGGCTTAAAATGGCATACCCAGCACGTTCCCAGGCCCTGCTCGGTGGCCTCCATCATCATCTGGTCGCACACGATGGACGTATCGATTTCACTGGAATTCATCTGGTCATACGGGCGCACCCAAGCATCATCGGTAACGCTGCAAATAAGGAAGACAAGCGGAGCTCCAAAGATAGACCCATCACGAGCAAACCGAGGCTGACAAGCAGCAGCCTTCTCCAACAGCTCAGGCGTATCCAGCACCATCACACGGGCTGGATGATTATTACAAGCAGAAGGAGCAATACGCCCAGCCTCAACAATAGCATCCACCACAGCCTGCTCAACAGAACGGTCCTCAAAAGAACGACAAGAATACCGACCACGAGCCAGATCCAAATAAGACATACAAGCCCTCCTAAAATTAAAAATCAAACAAACCAAAAGTAACCCAAAGAGTACCCAAAGCAGCAATCAGCCAAACGCTCATCAAGGGCCAAAGTGTCCGAACGGATACCAAAGGTCCCTTCAGCCAAACCCCCGTCGCGCTAAATCTATCAGCCAAAGTTCCCAATGGTGGTGCATAAGGGAGCGGGCCCGGCCACTAATAACCTTTTGAACGACTCTGCTTGCAGCCGGAGTGAAAAAGGTTATTAGTGGCCGGGCCCGCGACCGGTGGGACATGTACCCCCAATTAACTGTTCTTCATGACAATCGAATCCACGACATCGGCCACATTCTCGCAGCAGTCGGCGCAGTACTCCAGGAAGGCGTACACGTCACGCCAAGCGATGACCTCGAGCGGGTCCTTGCCGTTAACGTGCAGGTTACGCATGGCGTTGATATAGAGCTCGTCGGCCTCGGACTCGATGGTGTTGATCTGGATGACGAGCTCGCGCAGCGTTTTGGACTTGCGGTAGTTAGGCAGCTCGACCATAAGGTCCTTCATGGCGCGGCAGGCGTCGGTCACCTTGTGGGCGATGACGATGGCGTCGGGATGGATGCTCTGGATGTTGGTGAAGTAGACGCGCTGCACGACGCCCTCGATACGGTCGAGCACGGTGTCGAGCGAGCAGCTCATCAGATCCAGGTCCTCGCGCTCAAGCGGGGTGATAAAGGCCGTGAGCAGGGCGTCTTCGAGCTCATGGTGCTTCTTGTCTGCCGCATGCTCAATCGCATGCATCTTATCGAGCATATCGTGGATCTGCGCGGGGTCAAAGTTCTCAAAAATCTTGGTAAGCAGCTCGGCGGCCTGGACGGCAAGGTCGGCGCAGGCGACGTAGTTGTCAAAGTAGAACGAATCGGGTTTCTTTGCCATGAGTGGGTCCTTTCGAGGCGAAGACGGGTGGGCGAGGTATTACGGTCCGGATGGACGCTCGGTTTGACTAGATGAACATCATGAACAGCTTGGCCATGACAAAGCTGATGAGTCCACAGGCGGGGAAGGTGAAGAACCAGGTGAACATCATGTCCTTGACCACGCCAAAGTTGATGGCTGAAAGGCGCTTGACGGCGCCGACGCCCATGATGGCGCAGGTCTTGATGTGGGTGGAGGACACAGGAATACCGGTAAGGGTGGCAAGCAGCAGATTCGCGGCGCCCGCGAGGTCGGCGGAGAAGCCCTGATATTTCTCGAGCTTGACCATGCTCTGGCCGACGGACTTGATGATGCGCTCGCCGCCCACACTGGTGCCGATGCCCATGGTTGCCGAGCACAGCAGCATAATCCAGATGGGGATGCCGGCATCGCCGACGCTCGTCTGGCCGCTGGCAAAGGCCACGCCTAAAAAGAGCACGCCGATGAACTTCTGTCCATCCTGCGCGCCGTGCATAAAGCTCATGGCCGCAGCACTTGCGATCTGAGCGTATTTAAAGAAGACGTTGGCGCGTCGCCTGTTGGCGGCGGCAAACAGAATCGAGACGAGCTTGCACAGGACCCAGCCCATGACAAAGCCCAGGCCGATGGAGAGCGCCAGGCCGTAGATGACCTTCATCCACTCGTGGACGTTGACGCTGCTCGCACCGCCGAGGGCGATGGCGGCACCGGTCAGGCCGGCGATAAGGCTGTGGCTTTGCGAGGTGGGGATGCCAAAACGTGACGCTGTGGCGCCGTAGACGACGATGGAGAACAGCGCCGCGCAGAGGCACGCGAGCGCCATGGTGCTGTTTCCGCCAAAGTCGACGATATGTGAGATGGTGTTGGCGACGCTCGCGTTAAAGTGCGTCATGATGAGCACGCCCAAGAAGTTGAATGCGGCACTCATGAGAATGGCGGCGCGGGCGGGCATGCAACGTGTGGTGACGCAGGTCGCGATGGCGTTGGGTGCGTCGGTCCATCCATTGACGAAGATGGCGCCGAGCGCGAGGATCACGGTGACGGCAAGGACTGGGTTCGACACAAGTTGGCCGAGGAAGGTTGAGAACGTTACGTCCATATATGGGCTTTCTCGAAGTTTGCAGGCACGTTACAAAAACATGATAAATCGTATCACCTCCTGCGGGTTTCTTTACCGAGTTCTGATGGGTGAAGTGAATTTTTTGGCACTAATATTGAATATCAGCCCTGTTGACCGCGGGTGTTCTTTTTGCTAACGCGTCGTGCGGACGTGCGCATGCGGTCCGACACGCCAAAACCACAGCCTGTTCGCTTTACAACATACAAACATGCGTTCGATAATAGGGGGCATGGAATATCGACAGACAGATGGCAAAACTCGGCGCGTGCACAAGCAGTATGTGGACGTCGTGGCCCGCATCCTTGCGGGCGGACAAGTCGTGCCGGTCACCGTCTGCTGGGTCGACGGCCGTTGTTTTACGATCGACGAAATTATCTCGACCACCGGGTTCGGCCTGATGGTTCACGGCATTCGTACGGCAACCTATAAGGTACGTTTTGGCGGACATGCGACCGAGTTGTATCTGGAGGACCAAACGCGTGAACGGGCGGATGGCTTGCAGGCGCATGTGATGCGTTGGTGGGTATGGGCGTTTGACCGTACGCTTGAGGGCGAGCGCCGCAGGTAAGAGCGCGCGGCATTCGGGTACAATGGCAGGGATATTGTCGCCTACGGCGCCGTTATTTGTGGCGCTTTTTGAAAGGACGAAGTATATGAACGATATCCAGGGCTATCAGAACGGCCCCGTCGAGACCGGCGCAAGCCGCGCCAAGGAGATGTCGCCGCGCGCGTACAATCTCGCCATGTCTGCCCTGATCTTCTTGGGCTTTTGCGCCATGGGCGCCGGCGCCTACTTTACGAGCACCGTGTCGTTTGCGCGCATGATGATGAGCGGCGCCGCCTTGCCGCTGGTCTTTGGCTCGTTTATTTTGACCATCGTCGGCATGGTCATGATGTCGGCTGCTGCGGGCAAGCAGTCCGTGGGCCTGTCCCTTGTGGGCTACGTAATCTTTGCGAGTACCTTTGGCCTGACCGCGTCGTTTGGCCTTGCCAACTACGACCTGCCCACCATCAACACCGCCTTTATCGCCACGGCCGCCATCACCTTTGTCTTTGGCGCCTTGGGCGTGACGTTCCCCAAGTTTTTCCAGCGCGTATATGGCATCGGTTTTGGCATTCTGCTCGCCACTATCCTGGTTGAAATCGTGCTGATGTTCATGGGCGTCTCGCAGACCATCACCGACCTGATCGTGATCGTGGTGTTCGCCGGCTTTATTGGCTACGACACCTATGTTGCCACGACGGTGCCGCCTACGCTTCCCAATGCGGTGCTCATGGCGTCCAACCTGTTCGTGGACATTATCAACGTGTTCCTGCGCATCCTGAACATCCTCGGTCGTCGCGACTAGCGCGCGGCATTGCGACGCTTTCTGCCGGACATGGTAAAACGATACGAAAGGCGGTCCTTCGGGGCCGTCTTTTTTGTGCGCGGCGGGGTATCATGGATGGGAAAAGCCGACAGCGGCAGCGACAGGAAAGGTGACCACTTATGGCAGACGTCGACAACAGGAACCGTAACCGCAGATCCAACCGAGCGGGTCAGCCCAATCCCAAGCGCGAGGCGCGTGCCAAGGCCGCCGAGCGCCATGTGGCGGCTGTGTCCGAGGCCTGCGCCAAGGACATCGGGCGTTCGCTTGCCGGCGTGTGCGAGTTCGATGGTATGCCTGCCGGCTTTGTCGCGGCGATGAAGGCCAAGGTTCAGACTGCTGTGGCCCCCGAAGAGCAGGTCGCCGAGGACGTCGAGAACGCGGAGACTGCCGAGGTCGAGGCGGCGCCCGAGACCGAGGCGGCGCCCGAGCCCGTCGAGGAGCCTGCCGAGGAAATCGCCGAAGCTGAGTCCGCGCCTGCTGAGGAGCCCGCTCCGGTCCTGCCCGAGGTCACTGTGCTTGATGCCTCCGCCACGCAGGCAATCCTCGATAACGGTCGCGGCTATGCGCAGTTCTGCGACATGGCCGTGCTCGCCTTTGCCTCGTTTACCAATCCGGGCGGTGGATATATTCAGGGTTATCTGGGCCAGGAGGCCACGCTGTGCGCCGATTCGTATCTGTACAACGTCCTCGATAAGCAGCGTAAATGGTACGGTGAGAACCGTCGCCGCAACATCAACTGTGAGCTGTACCGCAACCGTGCGCTGGTGGTGCCCGCGGTGCGCTTCGAGCGCAAGCATGTGCACGCCTATGCCGACGTGATCGTCGCCGCTGCACCCAACGCCAAGCGTGCTCGCCAGGAGTACCGCGTGAGCGACGATGCCTTGCTTGACGCCCTGCGCGACCGCATTCGCTTTGTGCTTGCTATCTGCGATGAGCTTGGCCGCGAGAAGCTCGTACTGGGTGCTTGGGGCTGCGAGAACAACGGCTTTGACGCAGAGGCCGTGGCCGAGCTCTTCCGTAAGGAGCTCGCGTCGGGCGACTTTAAGGTCAAGCAGGTCTTCTTTGCCGTGCCCTCTACGCGCTGGGACGAGGACTTCGCCAAATTCGAGCACGTGCTGGCAAACTTCCCCGAGCAAAACGAGGAGTCCTATGCTCAGGTTGCCGCCCGCGCCGCAGCCGCCCGTGCCGCCGAGCAGGCTCAGACCGCTGCCGAGGATGACGAGGATGACGACGACTGGCGCAAGTACCTGTAAACGGTGCTCGTGATGCGATATACCGAGCCGACGGGAGAGGCTGCTCCTGTCGGCTTTTTATTGAGTGGGGAGCTTACGATGAAAAACGTTCTATGCTTTGGTGACAGCAACACCTATGGTTACGATCCGGCGGGCATGCGCGACGGTACCGCGGTGCGCTATGCGCAGGATGTGCGCTGGTGTGGCGTGGTCCAACGTGACTTAGGCGAGGGCTGGCATGTAATTGAAGAAGGCCTCAACGGCCGCACGACGGTACGCGACGACATGTGCCATCTGGACACTAACCTCAACGGTATTCGCGCGCTTCCGATGCTGCTCGAGGCCCATAAGCCGCTGGACGCCATTGTGATCATGCTGGGCACCAACGACTGTAAGACGGTCTTTAACGTGACAGCTTCCGATATCGCCCGTGGCGCCATGGCGCTGATTCGCGCCGTCCGCGCGTTTCCGTGGACCGACGCTGCGCCTTGCCCGCGCATCCTGCTGATGGCTCCTATCAAGATCAAGCCGCAGATCGCCGATGTGTATATGACCGACTTTGACGAGCATTCCGTTGAGGCATCTGAGCATTTTGGCGAGTACTATGCGCACGTGGCCGAGCAGTTTGGCTGCGACTTTTTGAATGCCGCCGAGTTTGCCGAGCCGGGCGATATCGACTATCTGCATATGATGCCCGAAAGCCACGAGAGCCTGGGTCACGCCGTGGCAGCCAAGCTCAAAGAGATGCTCGGTGAGTAGCACGGCCCCAAGCCACCGCAAAGGGGACAGGCACCTTTGTGGTGGTTTTGCCCGGGTAAACGAACGGATTGGCTGCCATATGGGCATGGACGAGCTCATCGACCTCTTTGCCGAGGGCGATGAGCTCGTCTCCAATACCGCTTTTGAGGATTTGGATCTTGCCTACGACGTGGCGAACGGCGCGACCTTCGATGGCGTTGTGTTCCGATCTTGCGAGTTCGATAGCGTTGACTGGAGCGGCTCGACGTTTCGCGACGTGGTGTTTCGCGGTTGCCGCTTTATCCGCTGCAACATGGAAGGCTGCTGGCTCAGCCGCTGCGACTTCGTTGACTGCTCGGCACCGGGACTCAACTTGCTCAAGGCGCGCCTGTCGAGCGTGTCGTTTGGATCGTGCGATTTGAGCTATGCGAACCTTTCGGAGGGACGCATTGGCCCTATGACAGCATGCGATACACGTCTGAGAGAGGCTGCGTTTCAGGGTGCCAAGCTGGGTCAGATACGCCTGGATGGCTGTGACCTGACGCGTGTTGATGTGTTCAAGACGTCGCTTTCCGGCGTTGATGTGTCGCGCTGTACATTTGCAGCGCCCGTTGTTTCGGGCGATTACCATGAGCTGCGTGGCCTGACGGTCAATGCCGAGCAGGCGCTGGCACTCTCGGGTTTGTTGGGAATTCAACTCGCCGACGACTAGACGCCCCGGCCCTTTGCTCGACCGCTATCTAAAATCAAACCGTCGCAACATCCGATGATTTTTCGCGTTTGCACGATTTTCATCGAATGTTGCGACGGTTTTTGGTGCAAGGTAGCCTGTCTCTTTTTGGCAGGTTACTGGCTATTTAGTACTGCCACAACTAACGGCGTGCCATCTACCTGCGGCTTTGCGGTGGAATATCCTAACTTATCCCAAGCGCGTCGAAGGCGGCGCGGACGACCTGCTCGGCGGTGGGGCGGATGTAGTGCCTGCCCGACACGCCGGGGAGGGCGTGGCCCATCAGCATCTCTATAAGGTCCCACGGCAGGCGAAGCTCGACCTCCGCTATCGTACGCCACGAGTTGCGCAGGTTCGACCACGGGATGTGCTCGATGCCGCGGGCGGCGCAGAGTTTCCGCCAGCGGTCGTTGCAAATGCTGCGGTTCATGGGCAGCCCGTCGCCCCGGTCGCTCAGCCACTCGCGGCCCTCGGCGGCGCGGGCGGCCGCTATCTCGACGAGGCGGTCGGCGGCCTGCGGCAAGATCACGACGGTGCGGGCGGACTTGGCGGTCTTGAGGGCGCCCACCGGCTCGGTGCCGGACTGCTGCATCTGGCGGCAGATGTCGGCAGAGGCGAGGACGGTGCCGCTACGCTCCCAGCGCAGCACCTCCTCGGTGCGGACGCCCAGCGACTCGCCCGAGCGGCAGGAGCCGAAGCACGCGAGGATGAACGCGGGCTCCAGGGGGTTGCCGCGCAGCTCGTCGAGGACGCCCAGGGCCTCGTCGAGGGTGTAGACGCGCTTTGAGCGCTCGCGGGTCTTGCGGGTGGGCATGGTGTACCTGACGCTGGCGGCGAACGGGTCGAGCGGCAGGCGGATGAAGGTCGAGACGCAGGCGTAGACCTTGCGCAGGGTGAGCAGGGCGGTATCTGCTGTGGCGGCGGGCAGTGTCAGCAGCCAGTCCTGCAGCTCGACGGCGCGCAGCTGGTCGACGGGCATTGCGCCCCAGCGGGGTCCGACGTAGTTTCTCCACGACCGCAGCACGAGGTCGCGGGTGTTGGGGGCGAGCGTCCCCGCCTCGACCTGTGCGGCCATCTTGGGGACGAGCCACGTCTCGTAGGCCTTGGCTATGGTGGGCACGGGCGCGTCATCGGCGTGCTCGACGTGGATGCGGTCGAGCTCCGCGCACGCCTCGCGGTAGGTGCCGTACACGGTCTTGGTCTTGCGCCTGCGGCCCTGCGGCGTGTTCTGCATCCAGCGCAGGACGTACTTCTTGCCGCGCCTCATCTCGGTCACGGAGCCCCAGACGCGGCGGCGCTGCTTCTTTGTCATATAATCAGATCCGTTCAGATCGCGGGCTTATTCTCCGTTTCGCCCGGTTCTGACTCTGGCCCCGTCTCACGTTCCAAAGTGCAGGGGCCGTCTCCTTAGTCTCGGGACCTCGGTATCAGCCTGGGGTCCCGAGATTTTTCGCTTTCATGGGCATCACCTCCCTAGATGTAGACGCATGGAATCTCGCCCCTTGCGGTCGATTTGAGCCTGAACGGGGCGGCTTTTCCGTATTTCAGCCCGTGGCGAGCCACATCGCCGCCGAGCCCGCAGCCGCGGACAGCAGTGCTATCGCGGCCTCCCTCATGAATACCGACCTGCCACGCCGCCGCTCCTCCTCGGCCCTCGCCGCGGCCCAGCGGTCGCGTCTTTCCCTGTAGGCCTCCGCCTCGGCGGCGTAGCACCGGCCCTTCGCGGCAATGCGGAACGTGTAGGCGGTGGACGTGTGGAACACGAGGTCGCGGATGTATCCCAGCTCCTCCAGCTCCAGCGCCTCGTCCTTCCGTGAGAACGTCCTTTTGCTGACCATCTCCGCGAGCGTCTCCTCGAGCGATGGCGTTAACGGGATGAAACGATACTCGTCGACGTAGCCGGAATAGTCCGGCTCTATATCGCGCTTGGAGAAGATATGCACGACGACTACCCCTTCCTTCTGCATTTCGTCGTCCTGATCGTGTGCTGGGCCATCGGATGCCTCATCGGGCGGGCCATAGGTATGGCGCTGCTGGCGCTCCTCTAAAGGCATCGAATTCGACGCCTTTGAAATCGGTACTCCTCTAGCCCCTCTCGTCCCGCTCGCCCATGTACCAGACCACGCGGCCCTTGCAGACCACGGGCTCGTCGCCCGGCCCGGCGAGGATGTCGTCGTACTCGCCGCTGTGGCTGTCCGCCGTGAGCATCACGGTCGAGCGGCCCCGGGTGTAGTTGCGCACCACGGCGCCGTAGTCGGACGTCTCGGCGAGCACGGGCTGGCCGTTGACCGGCTCCATGTCGGGGTCGACCAGCAGCAGGGCGTCGTGGGGGAAACGGTTGTCCATGCAGCCTCCCTGGGCGTGGACCATGAAGGCGCGCGGGTGCGCGTCGGCGATGGAGGCGGGGACCTCGACCTCGTCGGCGAGGCTCCCCTCGTCGCACGGCTCGCCCATGTGGGCGAAGCCCAGCAGGGGGACCATGCGCGACGTGCCGCTGATGGCGGTCTCGGTGGCGTCCTCTCCCATGAGGTCGGCGACGGTGGTATCGAAGAGGTCGGCGAGTTGCTCAAGCCGGTACATTCTCGGTTGAGATTTGCCCGACTCCCACGATGCAACGGCGGCCTTGGTGACCTTCGGGTTGAGCCTGTTTCCGACGTCCTCCTGGTTCCAATTACGCGCCTCACGCAGGGCTCTTACTCGGTTTGCGAAACTCATGGACCCTCCTTCGGTTAAACGTAATTTAATTCTAATTAAAGAAAAATTGATTTATAGATAATTTTAAGTTGACCCGCGGTCAAATAAGGTTTAACCTTTAGTCAACGAAAGGAGGAGCACATGCAAAGCTTGCAGGAGTACCGAGAGGCAGGCGTCGAGCGTTTCCAAAAGAAGAACATCGCCGCAGCTCTTGGAATCTCTTTACCGGCATACGACGCTCTCGAGAACGACCAGGAGCACCGTATGAACCCTGCCAGAGCAAAGGCGCTCGGGGAACACTTCGGAGTTGACCCGACTATTTTTTTAGCTGAGAAGTCAAATTAGATTTGACCAAACGAAACGGAGAGAACCATGAACGAGAACTACATCGACATCGAGCTGGGCGGCTGGAACATCCCCGAGGCCATCACGGTCGAGGCCGAGCCCGCCGAGGCCCGCGACTTTTCAGACTTCGAGCTCTAGGGAGGGCGACATGGGAGACGTGAAGATGCGCCGCGAGAACATCAGGTACGAGGCGCGCGGGAAGTCCTTCGAGATCGAGTGCCCGCAGGGCTTCTCGGGCATCGAGGCCATCGTCTGCTGGTGCGACGCCGGTGGCGGCTGGCACCACGAGGCCTTCGAGTCGTTCCTCGACGCCCGCGGTCGTCTGGACGGCCTGCTGCGCGGCGAGGCGGTCATGGCCTACGTCCAGCGCACGGTGGTGATGAACACTGCCGACGCCATCGACCCCGGCATCCAGCCGGTGATGGTCGGCCTCGGCGCGGGCGAGTGGGTCATGTATCAGCTGCAGAAGGGGCGTGAGTAGCGATGAAGAGGGTTCGTTACGACTTCGAGCTTGTCGACGGCTCCTACGTCGAGACCGACAAGAGTGCCGCATTCCGTATCTCGCAGACGTTCGGCTTCACCAACGAGCAGCACATCAAGATTTTGGAGAAGGGCACCGAGAAGCTGGGCGAGTTCGACGGGACCGAGTACTACATCGCCTCGCCCGTGACGTTCGCCCTGTACGGGCAAGTCTACTTCACGCTGGGCAACTCGCTCGTCTACATGCCCGGCCTGGAGGAAGTCTACCTGGGCGGCGAGCAGTGATGGGGGACTGGGGGTTCTGGTGCCTAGCCTCGTGGTGCTTCGCGATCATCCTCAAGCTGCATCTGATCGATGAGCGAGTCAAGGAGCTGAAGCGCTATCTGCGCAAAGAGTCCCGGGATGCCGGGGATGAAGCCCGCGGCCCAGCTGAGCGTCCCGATGAGGGAGGAGCGCACAAAAAGCGCTAGCGCCGACCGGAGGGCGCGCCTGAAGGGCGCCTCCGGCTTCGCGTGCCTCGGTCGGTATGTCGGCTGTCTCCTAATCATGGCCCGAAGCCTACCGCGCTCATAACGCGGACACGCGGGTATTGCCGCTCAGGCATCCCGCAGGCCCCGCTCCCGGGGCGGCACCGTTGCCCCGCGGCTCTCCATAACCATCCGCGGGGACGTTCCCTACCGGTGCCGTGCCGGGGGCGAGGCCCCGGAAAGACAAAAAAGGAGCCGCCCAGTGTGGAAAGCGGGGACGGCTCCCTGACCTGAAAGGAGGTCACTCATGGATTCTAGCAGAGCCAAAACGTTCCAGCAGATGGCCGACGAGCTTGGCATCAGGCACAAGCTGATGTACACGCTGCGCGAGGCGTCGAGGGTGACGGGGGTGCCCTACGACACGCTGCGCATCGAGTGCAAGGCGGGCCGCCTGCGCTCGCAGTTGCCCGAGGGGCGCAAGGTGGGGCGCATGGTGCGCCCGGAGTGGGTCGACGAGTGGATCGAGGAGGGAACGCATGGCATCGAGGCTGCTTAGGTGCGCTGGGTACATCGCGCTCCTGTTCGCGGTGTACGCGCTCATGCCGTACGTCCTGCGGGCGATGCTGCTCGCGGCAGACGGCATCCGCGTCGTGCTTGGAATGGGGTCGATGCTGTGATCGGAAGGAACTTCGCGTTCACCGTCCCGTTCGTGGCCGGCAAGCTTCGCCACAGGCTCGACCGACGCCACGCGCGGATGTACACGCCCACCGAGACCATCCGCAACGAGGCCGCCATCCGCGACGCGGCGCTCAAGGCCATGCGGGAGGCGTACCCGGGTCTCAAGGGAATGCTGTTCCCGTTCAGGGTCCCCGTCGCGGTACGCATCGACGCGTACGGCCCGCTGCCGGAGTCGAGGCCGAAGAGCATCACGTCGGAGCCTTACACGTTCAAGCCGGACGCGGACAACATAGCCAAGCTGGTGCTGGACGGGATGAACGGGGCTGTCTGGGGTGACGACAACCAGGTGGTCGAGCTCCATGTCGTCAAGTGGCCCCGAATGCGCGGCATCGAGCCGCACATGGACATACAGGTCTACCGCGGCTGGTTCGCAGGCACCAGGGAGAAGAAGAGAAACGGAGATTAAGTAATGGAGTACATGCACGTAAACGTACACGGCGGCGGCAACAAGCCCGACGCCTTGGAGGAGTTCGCCACCGCCCTCGTCGCCATCGCCGATCGCGACGGAGACGAGATCAAGGCGCTGGGCGTGAAGCCCGCCTGCCTGCGCGGCGTCGCCTACGGTCTGCTGTGCCACGAGAAGATCGAGGAGCTGTGCGTCATGAACAAGTACTTCGGCGCCGACAAGGAGCTGCGAATTGCGAAGAAACTCGTCGCGATGGTCGCGCGCACGGAGCGAATCTACAAGGAGGACGGTCTGCGCGGGCTTATCGCCGACTTTGCGGGCCGCGTGGACGTCGAGAAAGTTGAGGTCAAGGACGGAAAGGTGACCATCAATGAGTAACGGGATCATCGAGTTCAAGGACGATGCGGGCATGCCCGTCAAGTTCACCTCGCAGGACATCCGCGAGCGCCTGTGCCCGAACGCGACCGAAAGCGAGCTGGCGCTGTGCGTGGAGCTTTGCAACCGCCAGCACCTGAACCCGTTCACCAAGGAGGTGTACCTGGTCAAGTACGGCAGCGCCCCGGCGAGTATCATCACGAGCTATCAGGTGTTCAACCGCCGCGCCAACCGTCAGGAGAGCTACGGCGGCATCAAGAGCGGCGTCGTGGTGATGCGCGAAGGGCAGATCGTCAAGAAGCGCGGCAGCGCCGTCTACAAGCAGGTGGGCGAGCAGCTGCTCGGCGGCTGGGCCGAGGTGCAGTTCAAGGACGGCAAGGAGCCGGCCTACGTGGAGCTGGCGCTCACCGACTACAGCACCGGCAAGAGCAACTGGGCGAAGATGCCGGGCGTCATGATCGAGAAGTGCGCCAAGGCCGGCGCGTGGCGCCTTGCCTACCCCGACGAGTTCGGCGGGATGTACACGGGCGAGGAGATGGACCAGAAGGTCGAGCGGGACATGCACGCCGGCACTCAGGCCGTCGAGGCCGAGAGCGTCGAGCCCGTTGCGGACCTGCAGCCCGTGCGTGACCTGTTCAAGCCGTTCATGGCGGCGACAGGGCTCGACAGCGCCGGGGCCATGGCTGCCATCTGCGCCGCCGTGGGCTGCACGTCGGGCTCCATGCACGACATGACGCTCATGCAGGCGCGCCGCGCGGCCTCGTGGATGGAGGAGGAGATCGCGGCCCGCAAGGCGCAGCCCGAGCCCGCCGCACCCGAGCCGGAGCCCGTGCCCGTCTATGAGCCCGCGCCCGCCGAGTACGCGACCGACGACGACCTGCTGGGAGGTTTCTAATGGCAGACGAGGTTTTGGCAGTCGAGGCCGTGCCGCTCGAGGAGGACTTCGACACGCTGGTTGCGTCGCTCGCCATCGACGACACGCTCGAGGACAAGCTGGCAAAGCTTAAGAAGAACGTGGACGAGAAGCTGGCGGACTACATGGACGTCAAGCGCATCGAGAAGGACGAGGACTTCAAGGCGGCGAAGAAGTACCGCGCGGCGGTCAACGACGTGAAGGAGCCCATCGAGGCGCAGCGCAAGGCCGCGAAGAAGAAGTACAACGACCTGCTAAAGACGTTCGACAAGACCATCGGCGAGATCACGGCGCCCATCGACGCGCTCTCCGATGAGTACAAGGCCGAGATCGACCGATACGACGGCGAGTGCAGGGCCCGCCGCCTCACCGCGCTCAAGGGCCACTACTGCGACCTCGCGGGCGAGATGGGGCCGCTGGTGCCATACGAGCGCATCGCCGACGACAAGTGGCTCAACGCGAGCTTCGGCGAGGTCAAGGCCAAGAACATCATCGAGCGCCGCGTGGGCGAGCTGCTGCACCAGTTCAAGTTCGTCAACGGCCTCGACTACGCGGACGAGTCCGAGAAGGCGTGGGCCGTCGCGTGGTGGGCGAGGACCCTGCCGGCGGACTCGGGCGAGGTGGCGGCTGCGGTCGCCGCTCATCGAGAGGAGGTCGCCAAGGCCGCCGCGCTCGCGGCGACCTACGAGCAGGCGATGGCGCCCGCACCGGAGCCCGAGCCGGAGCCCGCGCCGCTGCCGCCCGACCCCGAGCCGCTGCCCGCCGATCCAAAATGGTTATGCC